>CAVZID010000044.1:0-62525 GCA_963775245.1 uncultured Bacteroidota bacterium | reverse complement strand
TTTGCTTTACATGCGCAGTTTGATAACCTAATTGATAAAGTAAAGGACAAAACAGAAGACAAAGTAAATAATGCTGAAGACAGCCTTGTAAATAAGGCCACGAATCCATCAACATCAAATAAGACAAATACCAACAACAATCAAGAAACAAATAATTCTGAAGAAACTGCAACGGCCGGAACTGAACAGCAAGCCGGTATCAAAGCTTACCAAAATTATGATTTCGTTCCAGGTGATAAAATTATTTTTGAAGATGATTTTACAGAAGATGAAAATGGAGAATTCCCTTCTCACTGGGATCTGGATGCAGGGCAGGCAGTTGTAAATAATATAGATGGCAAACCTTCATTCCTACTTACGGAGGGAAATTATTGCAGGGTATATCCTTTAATGAAAACCAAATCTTATTTAACCGATCCTTTTACAATAGAATTTGACTATTTTCCTAACGGCAATGCTGATGGTCCAATAATATTTTTAAAATACGTAAATAAAGATGGAGATGATGCAGAGGGTAATGTTCAGTTTAATGAAAGAGGTGGAGTTGAAACTGCTTATTTCCCTAAAGATTTTAGCGCGGATTATCCTAATGAAGATGACAACACTTTTTTTAACAATTGGCATCATTGCGCCCTCATATATAAAAACAAACAGTTGAAATGTTATGTAGATCAATATCGAATTTTAGTCATACCTAATTTAAAAGCTGTACCTGTTTCTTTTGGATTTGGAGGAATTGGTGATAACACAAACCCAATTGTAATCACCAATGTTAGAGCAGCTGCGGGCGGCAGCATGAATATGATTGGCAAAAAATTTACGGGCTCTAAGATAGTTACGCATGGTATAACTTTCGATGTTGACAAGTCCGTTATAAAACCGCAATCGATGGGAACTATAAATAAAATTTTTGAACTAATGAAAAGCGATGGTTCTTTAAAATTTGAAGTTGACGGCCACACAGATAATACAGGAGAGGCAAAACATAATTTACAATTATCGCAAGAACGAGCAGATGCAGTAAAAGCAGAGCTTGTGAGCCTTGGAATTGATAGTTCAAGACTTACAACAAAAGGATTTGGTGATACAAAACCAATTGATTCAAATGATACCCCGGAAGGAAGAGCTAATAATAGAAGAGTTGAATTTGTAAAAATGTAATTAACTATATGGAGAAGATTTCGTTAATCTTATTGAATAATCTGCTAGACATAAAGCGCACTTCCAAAATCTCTTCTGTGCTTTAAGGTGATTTCGTGATCTTCTCCTAAATATTTAATTATTGCAATGCATACCCTTCTTGTTTCTTCACTATTGTAATTCCTTGAGGCTTCACTACTTACATTAACTTTCCGAATATATTAATAAAATTTTCTTTTTTTACTTGTTGATTATAATAAGTTTTCTCTTGTTCCCAATATGGGAACTTAATATATTTGTGTATGCGAATAATTGCAATCAAGGTTCTTAAAGATTTTTGGGGCAAACACAATGATGCCGAACAGCCCTTAAAGTCGTGGTATTCGGAAACTAAAGAGGCCAATTGGAACAAACCGGCAGATATTACAAAACAATATAGGACTGCCAGTATTATCAAAAACAATCGCATGGTTTTTAATATAAAAGGAAGCGATTACAGGCTAGTAACAGCAATAAATTATGACTTTAAAATAGTCTATATCAGGTTCATAGGCACACACAAAGAATATGATAAAATAAATGTCGAGGAAATTTAATATGACAATCAAACCTATTAAAACTAGAAAAGATTATTATTCAACTTTAAAAAAAATTGAAGAACTTTTCGACGCAAAACCCAATACGTCTCAAGGTGATTTGCTAGAAGTGCTGGTAACTTTGATTGAAGCTTATGAAAACAAATATTTTAACATTGCTCCCCCAGACCCAATAGAAGCAATTAAATTTAGAATGGAACAACTCGGGTTAAAACAATCTGATTTAACAGATGCAATGGGTGGAAAAAATAGAGTCTCGGAAATATTAAACAGAAGACGAAAACTTACTGCCGAAATGATGAGAAAACTTCACAAACAATTTAATATTCCCGCAGAATCTTTATTGGCTTAAATAACTTTAAACATAAAGCGCACTTCCAAAATCCCTTCTGTGCTTTAATGTTATTTCGTGATCTTCTCCTAAATATTTAAATATTGCAATACAAGCTTTTCTTGCACCGTCATTATCATAGTTTCTGTCTTTTCTTATTATGTCAATAAACTTTTCAAGAGCAGAATCAAAATTTTGATTTCTTAAATCAATAACGGCTGATAAATAAATATTTTTAACTTCAGAATCAGCGAATGTATTTTCGTCACGACTCAATAATTCAGCAATTGTATTAATTGATTCAACCAATTCATGATTTTCAATGCTCCTGTCTGAAATTTGAATTAGTTTTAATGCCTCTTTAACATCATCAAAAAGTAAAATCTTTGCTAACAATATTTTAACATCATTGTTATTAACATCTCCACGATAAACTTCTTCAAGTATAACTTTTGCGTCTTCAATGCTGCCGTTCTTTAAAAGTAATTTTGCTTTTTCAATTTGATCTGCAAATTTACTGGGGATTGATTTCCTCAGCCAATCTTTTATCTGGGGTTCAGGTAAAGCGCCGGTAAATTCATTAATAACTTCACCTTTTCTAAAAAGCTTTACATTAGGAATACCGCGCACACCATAAGCGCCAGCTATCTCAGCATTTTTATCAGTATCAACTTTAGCAAGCTGCCAGCTTTCTTTATTTTCTTCAGCTAACTTTTCAAGTATGGGACTTATCATTTTGCATGGCCCGCACCATTCAGCCCAGAAATCTACAAGCACTGGCATTTCAAAACTTTTTTCAATTACATCTGTTTGAAATTCTTTTATTTCGTAATTCATTTTAATCTCTATTTTTTTTAACAATAGGATGCAAAACTAATTCGTGCGTTTCAATAAATGATATAAACCCAATTTCTTTAAGAAATTGGGTTTATTTATGTTGCTATATTTAATCTTGTTTACTTTCAATAAAATCGTCTGTGTTGTATCCATTATCCTTTAAAATATTATTTATTTCATTTATCGTATCTTCATCAAGTTTTTTTGTCCGGCTTAAAATCCAGCCGTATTTTCTATTTGGTGTTCCAACAACCGCCCATTTATAATTTTCATCAAGGCCGATAATCCAGTAGTCGCCCCAGAAAGGACGTATACCCAGAAAGCTTACAAAACTTACTTCCAATTTCGCATTTGTTTTTTTGTCCACAACTTTGGCTACTCCTTCAGCATCATCAACTTCACCTTCTTCATCAATACATGAATTAACAACTTTAATATCACCATCTTCATCAATGGTATATTTCGCTGTAGTTCCTTTTACACATTGCTTTTGAAATTTATTAGGTATCCGTGCAATCTCGTACCACAAACCAGAATATTTTTTTAGATCAACATGATCAACTGTTTTTACCGCAGCTGTTTGGGAGAATAAGTTTGTTGTAAAAGCAAAATATATTGCGATCGGTATTATAAATTTAATTTTCATTCTAGTCTTTTCTATGCTTATGAAGATTAATATTAAAATTACATAATCTAATTTATCGATTGAAATGCTAAAAATATATTTAAAGTTATTGATTCTTGTTTGCGATAATTAAAAAAGTTAACTTTTAATTAACTGATCAATATAATTAAATATTAAAAAATAGCAGCAAAAAATGAGTCTTTCAAAAAAAATAATCAATACTTTTCAAGAATCTAAACCGTTAAAACTAATTACAATAATTGCAGCTTTTTTAATTTGCTTTCAAGGCTGCTCACAAAATAAAAACAAAGAAGATAATAAAATTGTGATTGGTGTTCAAAATGATGTTCAGACAATTAACCCAATGTATGAATTTAATGTGATGGAAGGGAATTTGATTGATCTACTTTTCTTAAAGCCTGCCGAAGAAATATGGAATGATTCTTTAGGAAGAATAGATTTTGCCCCGATGCTTGCTAAAAAATGGGAATGGAGTAACGACTCATCGTCTATTACCTTATACTTAAAAGATGATTCCCGCTGGTCGGATGGCAAGCCTATTACTGTTGACGATGTGATTTTTTCATTAGAAACCTATTCTGATCCAAAAGCAGATACAAGATTTTCAGGGCAGTTTGGAAATTTCAACACAATTGATGGAGAGAAAATAGACTCAGCAAAAACATTTAAAATTATTTCTCCGCGAATTCTAACTATTAATTTTAAGAAAGAGGCACTGCCTTCTTTACTTGACATAAATTTAGAAGTTCTTCCAAAACATATTTGGGAAAAGTATTCTGCAAAAGAAATGGAAACCGCTAAAGAAAATTTTGAGCCGGTTACAAGTGGTGCTTTTAAATTGAAAAAGTGGCAAAAAGAATCTTCAATAATTTTAGATGCGGACAGTTCTTCCTTTTTATTTAACCCTGATAATGTTCAAGAAATAATTTTTAAAATAATTCCTGACTATACTTCAAGAATTACGCAGCTTAAAACCGGCGAAATTGATCTTATGGATAATGTAAAAAGTGAAGATGTTTCCGGCTTGCAATCAAATAATGATTTAAAAATAATTTCTTTAAGAGGGCGGGATTATGATTATGTAGGCTGGAATAATAATGAGCCGGGTAAATCGAGAAAACCTAATAAATTTTTCTCATCACCTGAAGTTCGTAGAGCATTAACTTATGCTATTAACCGGGAAGAAATTCTTCATACTTTTCTGGAAGGTTATGGTGAGATTTGTAAAACTCCCGTCTCTCCAATGTTTAAAAGTTATTTTGACAAAAGCATAAATGCTTATAAATACGATCCCGATAAAGCAAAAGGATTACTTGCAAAGAATGGATGGGTTGATAAAAATAAAGACGGCGTACTAGAAAAAAATAATGTGAAATTCGATTTTGATTTATATATAAATTCAGGCAACCCCCGCCGGGAATATGCAGCAACAATAATTAAAAACAATTTAAAAGCAGTGGGGATTAATGTTCATATTCAAAAATATGAAATGGGAACATTTGTTAACGGATTAATGAATAGGAAATTTAATGCCTGGATTGCAGGATGGACAATTCCGGTACCAATAGAATTAAATCCTTATTGGAATTCCGACAAGGAAAAAGGATATCTTAATTTCCCATCTTATCATAATACAAAAGTAGATTCATTACTTAATAAACTAAAAGAGAGAATCCCAGAAATCGAAAAGATTAATGTATATAAAAAACTTCAGGTTATTTTTCATAATGATGAGCCTGTTACTTTTTTATATTGGTTTGATAATATTCTTGCTTGCAACAAAAAATTAGATAAGGTTAAATTTTCAATACTTGGTTTGGTTAAAAATGCATGGGAATGGAAAATAGAATAATAAAAAATATATTTTTAATCTGCAGCAGGTAACGTAAAATAGAAGGTGGACCCGGAACCCTTTTGGCTGAGTACATTAATTTTTCCGCCTTGTTTTTCAACTAATTCTTTACAAAGAATTAAACCTAAGCCAGTGCCAGTCTCCTCGGCAGTTCCTTTTGTTGAGTAATTGCTGTCTATTCTAAATAATTTTTGAATATCTTCCTCTGGTATTCCGACACCGTTATCTGTTACTTTAACAGTAACCCAATTATTTTTTCTTTCTGAAGAAACTATAATTGTTCCATTTAGATTTGTGAATTTTATAGCATTAGCAATTAAATTCCTGAGAACTGTTTCTGTCATTTTACTATCAGCAGTAATATTCATATGCTGAGGAACATCAATTTTAAGTTCTATATTTTTATTTTTTAAGCTTTGTCCATAAAGTGATTTGCTTTGTTCGACTAATTGTAACACATTAATATTTTCAGGGTTAATGGAAATTTTTCCTAGCTGCATTCTTGACCATTCTAGAAGATTTTCCATTAAACCAAAGGCTTGCTTAGAAGTATTTAAGGCTTCATTAATTAATTCTTCACCTCCTTCTTTTACCAAATTATCTTCAACAATTAAATCCAATAGATTCATTTGTGCTCCTAATGGATTTCGCAAGTCGTGTGAAATAATTGAAAAAAATTTGTCTTTTGATTTATTAACTTCAATAAGCTCTTCATTAACTTTTTTTATCTTATCTTCATATTCTTTTTGCGAATTAATATTTGTACATGAGCCTATAAATCCCATAAAAATATTTTCCTGGTTCATTCTAGGAGTTCCATTAATAATCATCCATTCAAAATTTCCATTTTTGTTTTTAAATCGGAATTCATTTGTAAAAGATTTTCTTGTCCGAATTGCTTGTTTATATATTTCGATCATTTTTTCAAGATCATCAGGATAAACATTTTTTAACCAATTCATCCCCAATTGCAAACCTATATCAGTTCCTGTATAGTTCAACCATGTTTTATTTACAAAGCTAAAAAGGCCGTCCACATCAGCCATCCATATCATAACCGGAGCTGAATTAGCCATGTTTTCAAATCTTGCTTCATTATCTTTTGCGAATTCTTCCTTCATTTTAGAAGAAGTAAAATCCACCAATGCTAGCAGATAGTATTTTGTGTTAAGGGCATTTGAGGTTTCAAAATTAATCATTAATAACGCGTGGAAATAATTATTTTCATCTTCTTTTATCCTCAACTCAACTAACATTTGATTATAAAAATCATTTAACTTTTTAATAGCATCATAATATTTTGCACTGTCATCCGGATGAATAAAATCTTCAAATTTTTTTCCTATTATTTCTTTTGTTTCGCGGCCAAGTAATTCCGAACATTGGGCATTAAGATTTAATACAATTGAATCCCGGTCAAGTATTAAATGAGCCAAGGGGAAATTATCGAATTGAAAAGATGTTTTATTGCCCTTGCCTTTATCAAAAAGAAAGTGATTTAAATTACTTGGGCTTTCCATTAATTCATGCTCACTAATTGGAGATTTAGTAAAAAATTAATAATTCAATATTGTAAGATTATAAATACTGTAAAACAAACATATTTTAAATCAAATGTTGACAAGCTCAAATTAAAAAAATTGAATGTGAAATGCTCTTTTTTTGTTTTATTTTCAAAATAAGCTCCTCCATTTATAATCTAAAAATATGAAATATCTTTGCAAGACAAGTTTTATGATTAACCATAGTTTAGTCCTAAAATACAAAATAATCTACAATTTTCTTTATTAATGCTTGTACCTCATTGGAACAAGGTATTGAATTAATGCAGTAATTCTTGCTAGTGTTAAAAGGAAAAAATTACCGCTAATGTATTTGTTAAAAAATCCTTAGGTACAATTTACTTATCGAACTTTGGTATTCTGATTGTATAATGACGATAGTTGAAAATAGAATCCCTTAGGGGAGAATAAAATTACTTACTTAAGGGATAGAAAATGGAAATTCAAAATACAATAAATAATAGTAGAGGGAAAAATAAAATGATCAAATATTTCTTATCAATATTGTTACTATCATTGCTGGTTATTGGTTGTAATCAGGAATCTAATATACTTTCGCCGCAAGATTCTGTTAGTAATAATCAAGTGGTTAATGAGCCTAATTGGATTTCATTGCCAGCTAGTCAGTCATTAAAGAAAGATGTTTCTGTTGGTAAAATGCTTTATGGTAATGACGAATCTTTGTTAGAAATCAACACAGGTTATGCTGGAGGCCCATTTGGATGGATATCAATAACTGCTAATGCAAGATTTCAACGCTATTCTTTCCAGGGTAGTAGATATACAACAATGTCTATAAATGATCAAAACGGAACTGCAACATTTTCACCTTCGGGCAGCTTTTCAAAACCGGTTATTTATAATCTAACTATAATGGGTGTTGATTTAAGCAATGTAGATCCATCAAAAGTTACATTTGTTTATATGGCTGAAGATGGTAAGTATTATAAGGCAGCCTATGATTATATCTACGTTGAAAAGCAATCCGGTAAAATGCAAATAGTTAATGCAAGACTTCCTCATTTTTCAAGATATGGTTTTGTTAATTAGCATTCTGAAAAGAAACTAAAAAATGCAAAGCAACAACAAAATATTTGATTCTGAATTGGAAAAACTTTTAAGCTCATATTTTGAGCTTGAAAGTTTTGACAAAAGAAGCTTTAACTTAATTCAAGAAAAAGATGAAGAAGGAATTTCTGAAAAGATAAATGATTTTTATAGAGAACAATTACAGATCAATATCGATAATAGCTCTGATAGAATTAAAATCGATAGAATCATAACATTTTCAGAAAAGAAATTAGAGTTCAATCAATTCCTGGAAATACTAATAGAGCTTGGTAAAATTTGTGAATCAAATGGTAAACTGGACCTGGCATCTGAAATTTATAGAAAAGCCGATAAGTATAATTTAAGCAATGGTCAAAAAGCAGAAGTGCTGTATGGGTTTGCAATTATTTATAGCAAACGAGCAAATTGGTCCAAATGCATAACATCACTTAGTGAAGCTGCACTGGAATACAAAACTTCAGGTAAAATTTTAGGGGTAGCTAAATGTGAAAATCTTCTTGGGACTATTTTCGCAGATTTCGGAGATTTTGAAAATGCAAAAAAACATTTTTTGAACAGTCTTTCTTTTCTAACTAGCGAAATCGATCCGGAATTGGTAGCAAAACTTGAAACCAACCTTGGCTTAATTGAAAATATAAATGGAAATCGTGCAAGAGCTTTAACACATTTAATGAGTGCAAATAATATTCATTCCGCATTAAAAAACACGAAAGGCATGGCAGAGGCGAAGCTAAATATTGGGATAATCTACCTCGAATCCACAGACTATGTTTCTGCAATTGAAGAATTTGACGAGGGTATAAAATTCGCTAAGCAAGGAAATTATTTGCCAACATTGTGTTTAATTTATCATGCAAAATCTCAAGCCTTGTTTGCCATTGATTCTGTAGCAGAAGCTCTTGAGTTTGCAGATAAAGCCTTAGAGATTAGCCATTCGATTGATGATAAACTAACCATAGCTGATATTTATAAAACTAAAGGAATTATAGAAAAAAAACTTCAAAAATATAACTCCTCCGAAGTTTTACTAAAAACAAGCTTAAGAATAAATACTTCACTAAAAAATGAAATGAATATTGCCGAAACTTCATTTGAGTTAGCACAACTTTATAATGAAATAAATAATCGTGAATCAAAAAATTTTTACCTAAATAATTCACTCAATTATTATAAACAGATTAGTGCTTCAATAAAAGTTAATCAGATTGAAGAATTGTTAGATAACCGGGTAGCTTAAGACAAAATATTATATGACAAATAATAACGACAATATTATAATCGATCTTAAAAATCTAATTAAAAAATATTTATCTTCTGAAACAGCGGATAAGTTTTTTAAAAAACTTGAAGATGACAACTCAATAATTGAAGCAATAGAAATACCTGAATTAGAAAAATCACACTTTGAATATAAGCTTCCGGAAAGCGTTGATTACCGGTTATTGATTGATGTGATTATAACAGAAAGTGAGAAAATCTTATCAGAAGAACTATACTATAAATTGATTCTTGAATTATCTCAGCTTATGTTATATGCAGGAGAAAATTCATTTGCACTGGAAATTTCAGAAAATATATATTTCAAATTAAATTCTAATGACAAGTTCCAAGAAATAACAGCAGAATCTGCATTAATGATATCTAAAATATATTGGGCTCAAGCACAATGGGACGAATCCAATTATTTCATTTCTGAAGCCATGCAGTTTTACTTGAATATATCCAGTAAGCAGGGATTAGCAAAATGTGAGAATATGCTTGGAACGTTATACGGTGAAAAAGGGAAGTTTGAAAAAGCAAAAATACATTTTGAAAATGCCCTGGTTTTCTTAAGAGATGAAGAAGATGTTCATACTTCTGCAATGATTTCAACCAACCTAGGAATTATCAATACTATGCAGGGTGACTTTGAAAAAGCTATTTGGAATTACAAAAATGCAATTAAAAGATTCGATGAAGTAAAAGATAGCCGCCGTTTATCTAGGACATATCATAATGTTGGAATGCTGTTAACTAGAATGGAAAATTATGATGCAGGCCTGGAAGAATTTAATAAATGCATAACCCACTCACTTGCAAACAATTATCTTTCAAATTGTGCAATTGCATATATTGGTAAAGCATTTATCTATACTAAATTAAATAATTCTGCTCTTGCCGATGCTTATGCTAATAAAGCCATGGAAATAGCTTGTAAAATTAATGACACTTTATCAATTGCTGATATCTATAAAATCAAAGGAATGATACAAAACAATATGGATAATTTTGAATTATCTGAAGAGCTTTTTGAAAATAGCATTAGATTAAATAAAGATATTGAAAGTGAATTAAATGAAGCTGAAAGTTCAGATGAGATGGAAAAACTTATTGAAAAAAAGAAAGAAAAAACTTACCATTAAATTCTCCAAGATTATTACTTCAATAACAGTACGAACTATCCGCACATTTATAATTTAATCTTAAAACATGATTTTTCATTTTGCTTATGTTTTAATATGTTGTAAGTCCAATGACTCATAATTTTAATAAATATTTTCTTATTGCACATTAGCAGTCAATAAATTAATTTCTATATGTGATCGTAACTCATCTTTTAGCATGAATGGGTGGGGATAGCAATACTGAAAATTTAATTCTGTTATTTTAAAAGGGAAAAAACTTCAACTCATCAATGAAAGGGAGAAATGTTATCTCTAATTTTTTTAATTGCATTAATAGTTGCGACTGCTAAATATACTTCTGATATCAAACCGCATAAAGAACAAATAATTGAAAAAGGAGTTGATGAAGAACTTTTTGATATTTACTTAATAGGTTTATGGTTATACTTTGTCCCGCCGCTTTTAGCTTTTATATTTCCTTTAGCGTATCGAATTTATACTATTCCTTTGTTAGCTGCTTTTTATTTGCCTTCCATTATAATTGGAATAAAGATTTCAAATCAATTAGATAGAGGATACGATTATGTTAGAAAGATAGGAAAGAAAATAAATCAAACAGTTTGGATTGGTTATGGAGGAATTGCTCTTGTGTTCTTTAATTGGTTTATGATTTATTTAAGCACTAAGGTTATTCAAAGTTAATTTTTATTAGGGGAAAAAATAACTCATCAATCATTGTACAGATTTTATCAAATGGTAAACAAAATAACCGATATCAAAACTTTAATAAAATATTTGGAATATCTTTTAGACTATTCTGATTTAATCTATTCTCAAAATAATTTAACAGAAAATTTATATAAGGATTTAAAAAAGGAAGCTCAATTTTTTTATGATAGAGTGAGCAATACATAAATTATTCCTCCATTAGTGAAGAATGAACTTTTAAACATTCTGATATATGATAAAAATGACAAAAGTTCTTTGCGCAAATTATTTTGGAGTGTTTATAGAAAATCATTGTTTTGGGAATACGATTCTGCTTATGAAGATATTCAAAAAGAACGAAGACAAAATATTAAAGAATATAGAGAGCGACTTGATAATATTTACAAATCTATTTTAGTAAAAAGTTAATTTTATTTAAAACAAAAAAGGCGTCTAAAAAAACGCCTTTGTACAATTCAAAATAAGAAAATTAAAACATCAACTTAGCTGCGCGGCTTTGCTTCATTAACTACGATATTTCTTCCGTTTAATTCCGAATCATTTAATGCTTTAATAGCATCTTGTGCTTGTGTAGAATTCTCCATTTCAACAAAACCAAAACCACGGGATCTTCCTGTCTCACGGTCTTTTATAACTTTTGCTGATACAACTGTGCCATGCTCTTCAAAAGCATTTTGTAACCCTTGGTCATCTATTGACCATGGTAGAGAACCTACAAATAATTTAGTACTCACTAAAGAACCTCTAAAAATAATATAATATAAAGTCCGGCTTAATACCGGGGAGTCAAACATAATTATAAAAAATCACATTAACTAATTAATAATTTTCATTTCCTGAGTTTGTATGGAATTGTTGTTCTAAAAATTGAAATTTCTCAAAAATTTCTTTTTATATATAAATATAATTCCTTATCTTAAAATCATTCATCCTGCATTCTAACTTCTTGTGCTGTTGGACGTTTTAATTACCCAAATTTATTAACAATATTTTTTTCGGAGGGTTCTATGAAAAAACTTGTTTACTTGTTTGGAGCGCTTCTCATTTTTTCATTTTCACAAAACACTTTTGGCGGAGAAAAAACTGAGGACACCAATGATTTCTATTCTTATGATTTATTGGGAAAAGATCATGATTGGAAAAACAAAGATCATAAGAAATTAAATTTTGGCCCTATTAAAGTTGGGTTTGATATTAACTATTTGAGAAGCACAAGTGTTTATGATGCGGACGGCAATAAACAAGACAATTATCAGGGGGATGTTTATACCAGGCTTAATGAAATATTATATGGAAGATACAGCGGCGGAAGAATAAATATAGGGAACTCGAAATGGGGTTGGGGTGCTGGGGGAGAATTTTCATTTATAAAAGAAAAATGGAAACCAGGGGATATGAATATGTATGGAGTAGGATATTCTGATAATGGTTTCACTTTTACTCCAGGAGCTGATATAGGAACGAGAAGATTAGGAGGAATTCGGCTAAGCACTATCTTAGGACTAAAATATCAAATTGATGGAACTAAAGATGAAAGTAATGCAACAGATAAGCAAAATGCATTGGGTGTATCTTTGGATTTTATGTACAGATTATGCCATCACTCGAAAGTTTATGTAGGAATGGAATATTGGGATACTTTTGCCGGAACCCAAAAACAAATAACATCATATGACTATTTTACCGAAATGCCTATTTACTCAGATGTTAATTATGACGAAGGAAATCAATTAGCAATTTATGGCGGAGGCGATTATAAATGGTGTTGGGGAGATTGCGGCTGGGGATATGCTGGGGCTCAATTAACTTATTGGAGTAAGACAAAACAAACTTTTGGAGATTATACAGATGATAAATCTGCGGCTAATTATCTTTCGATTTCCCCTGAGGCTGCATTTAGATTTAAAGGTTTTCCATTAAATATTTCTATTTCCGGTTCATACAGAAATGAATATGGGATTAAACAAGGTATAATCGGTTTATCAGGGAAAAATGTTTTGAAACCCTCCATTGCTTTGGAAGGCAATATTAAATATAGTTTTTAGATAATTAATAAACCCGGTTTTTCCATGAAACCGGGTTTATGCTTCTAGATTAAAAAATTTATTTAGATTGATTTTACAGATAAATATTTTACCATCCAAAAATGCAGAGGGGACATATCTTTATAAACCTTATAAACAAAATTAACCAGATTTTTGTTTTTAATTTCTTCGAGGTTATTGCTGGTGTAAAAAGTATAAACAGATTCATGCAACAGCAAATCGGCATTTTTTGAATCCGGGCTAAATCCTTTGGGAATTTTTTTGTACTTCTTTCCTCCAAGTGAATATTTTTTATTCTTTAATATTGTTTTAAGAATTTTACTTAACTCATCTCCGGCTTGCGTATTTGCAACCAGGTTCCGGTATTTTTTCAGCATATCCGGCGGGAACATATATATGCCCGCACCGATAAAAAACTCTTTTGGATCAATATGAAAATAAAATCCAGGGCTGTCCATTTTCTTTGAGCCTTCCCAAAAATAAACTCCAAGATTAGTTTTGTAAGGAGATTTATCCTTTGAAAATCTAACATCACGGTGAATTCTAAAAATTGATTTATCAATTTTAGGTATTGCAGTAATGAAGGGTGAAAGCTCAAATAGATTTGCTCCCATGTTTACAACAAATTCCTGTGCCGGCTCAAAAAAGTTTTTGTTGTAATCTTCTCTATGTGCTTCAAACCATTCCCTGTTATTATTTTTTGAAAGCTTTTTTAAAAATGAAATTGTATTAGTTGGAAAATTATTTTGTAATGATGCTTTTGGCAATTTTTCCTCCAATAAAAAATTATTTAACTCTTTAGGATTGAATTGCAATATTAGAATATCATTTAAACTAAGTCAATAAATATATTTGAAACCAAATTACAATGCGGAGAATAATATATATTCTCCGCATCTATCGCTTCACTTAGCCTGGTGGGACTATTTTAGGGTGGAGGGAAATCTTTTATTCATATATAAATATCATTAATAAATTTTTTGCTTAAGTTTCAATTATTAATTTCTTCTATTATATGTTTAAACAAAATGTTTAAATAAAGTAGTGTTTCAACCAACGCTGTGATATAGAATAACTTTAATTCCATGAGCTTAAAATGAAAAATGCTTTGTACTTATTTTTAGTAATTCTTTTAACAACTCAATTCATTTCATGTAATAAGCAAAAAGATAAGCAGCCAGTAACAAAAGCACCTGCTTACAAGATGTTTTCTTTTGATAAAAAAGCCGGGGACTGCGATTCTTTAAAAAATTCATGTGCAGAATTAAAATTTAATTATCCGCAAATAACCGATGCTTCAAACAGAGAAGTAATGAACCAAATCAACCAGGAGATCATGAACACTTTACTTGCACCTTATAGTGAGGACAAGTCTTATAAGAATTTTGATTCTATGGCAAATGATTTTCTTGAAAGTTTCAAGGAGTTCAAAAAACAATTTCCTGCGAGGCATCAAAGCTGGACAATTGAAAGAAATATTTCTGTCAGCGGTGTGAATAATTCAGTATTCAGTTTAACAAATACTGAATTTTATTATATGGGGGGTGCTCATCCAAACTCAACGACTAGTTTTATTAATTTTAACTTACAAACCGGGGAAGCACTTGAGCTTAACGACTTACTTAAACCAGGTTTTGAAGATGCTTTAAATAAAGTTGGTGAAAAAATATTTAGAGAAAAACAAAAATTAAAGCCGGGTGAAAACTTAAATGAAGCCGGCTATTGGTTTGACAAAAATAATTTTGAATTGAATGATAACTTTCTAATTAAAAAAAATGGTTTGCTGTTTGTTTTTAATCCTTATGAAGTAGCCGCTTATGTTTATGGTGCGATTGAAGTTTTTATTCCATATAAAGTAATTAAAGATTTAATTAAGGATGACAGCGTTTTGAATTTATATTTAGATAATAATTAAGAAGTCTAATTGAAAATAAAGAGGACAGACAAGAATGTCTGCCCTACATTTTAAATTTACTGAACAGTAATTGTTCCGGTCATCATTGTATGAATCTTACAGAAGTACTTGTAAGTACCTGCCGCAGTAAATTTAAATGAAAATTGTCCATTTGCCCCAACATTACCTGAATCAAAAACGCCTGAAGGAGAACCAGGAGTTCCGCTGGTTACAGTATGTGCAAAGCTGTCTTTGTTAGTCCATGTAATTGTAGTTCCTACGGAAATAGTCATATCTGCCGGTGCAAAAGCCATCCCCTGCATAAAAATTTCATTTGCTGCCGGTGTTCCTCCAGTATTATTTGGGCTGGTTGAGTAATCCTTGTTTTTGTAGCATCCTGTTATAAACATTAACGCAAATAACATTAAGAGCAAAAGAATATGTTTAATCATTTTCATTTTATAAGATTTCATTTCTGCCTTCCTTTCAATGGAGTTATATTTAAATGATTTTAATGAAACAGTAAGGCAGTATCTATTTTATTTCCTTTAGAATATTTTTAATTATATTACATTTAGTGCTGATTGAATTAAATTAGGGACAGATATATTTGCGTTAAAAAGTATTTATAAAAATTGCAGTTCCCTCTTAAATGTTAAGACGAAACTGCTTTCCGATTTTTATTTACTATACCACATTTGTCACATCGTAAAGATGACATCTATTTTAAAGATGTCATCTTAATCTTTAATGTCGTTATTTCAAAAGAATCATTTTTTTAGTAGAGCGGAAATGATTTGTTGTTATTGAATAAAAGTAAACACCGCTAGGAACACTGGCGGCATTCCATGTGAAATTAAAATTTCCAGCCGGCAATACTTTATTTAATAAAACGGCTACTTCCTGTCCAAGACTATTATAAATTTTTAAAGTTACTTTTTCAGAATTTACAATCGAGAATTTAATGCTAGTAGTGGGATTAAAGGGATTTGGATAATTCTGAGAAAGAGAATATGACCGTGGTAATCCCGAAATTGCTTTATCGTTTTCAACTCCTGTAATAGTTGCACTATCTATAGTAGCCTGAGCAACCGGCCATACGCCAGGCGATGGAACACTTACGCCTTTTGTGCTGCCTCGTTTCATACTATCCGGGCCAAAATAATATAAGGGCCAGCCCTTATAAGTTAACTGTCTATGACCAAATACATCAATCGTTGCAAAATTATTTGTATCTAAAATTGAAGGAACTGCTTGTAAGCTGTCTTCAAAAATAGGCCAGGTAGCGTTGTTGCTGAAATCCGATTTAGTGTAATTGTTTTTATTATAAGTATCCGGAGTAAAAATATAAAGGGTGTTTCCATATTCGTCAACAAAATATTGAACAACTTCCTGGCCTTGCTGATAATGGCTGTTATATTCCGTACCGTCTTTACCAACCAACTGGTTGTTCATAAGCATTAATGTGTAGTTAGGCTTAGCAACAAACCACACACCACCAACATTTTCTCCGTTTACATCGCCGGGAGCGTTATCACCAAAATAATAATATAAAGGCCAACCCTTATATGTGGTTTGCGGAAGTGTATCATCACGCATAATAGTCCCGAAATCATCCGATTCAAGTCCGGCTCCAATTATTAAACTATCAGAATAGAAGATTGGCCAGGCAGTAACACATCCACCATTACAATCTGAAGTTGCCGCGTCCTTATCTTTAGTAAAAAAGTATAAAGTATTTCCAGCTCCATCTGTTAGAATGCTGCCATATTTACTATCGGCAAGCATTACTTTCTCGGGTGCAGCTGATACAGAAGCTTGAGCCACAGGCCAAACACCCGGAGTAGGAACACTAACACCACGGTTATTGCCGCGAATCATGCCGTCCGGCCCAAAATAATAAAGCGGCCAGCCTTTATAAGTTAATTGATTGTGCCCAAATACATTTATCATTTTAAACATTTTAGAATCTAAATTAGAAGGAACTGATTGAAGGCTGTCTTCAAAAATTGGCCAGAAACCATTGTTACTTAAATCTGAATTTGTATAATTGTTTTTGTTATAAGTGTCATGAGTAAATATATAAAGTGTGTGTCCATATTTGTCAACAAAATATTGAACATCCTCCTGGCCCTGTTGATAGTGACTGTTATATTCCAAGCCGTCATTACCAACTAGCTGATTGTTTATAAGCATAATAGTGTAGTTCGGTTTAGCCACAAACCAAACTCCTCCAACGTCATCACCGTTTACATCTCCTGCCGCATTATCCCCTACAAAATAATATAATGGCCAGCCTTTATAAGTGATCTGTTGTTTACCATCAGAACGCATAATTGTTTCAAAGTCTTCTTCTTCTAGCCCAGTTCCTATATTTAATGTATCTGCATAAAAGATAGGCCAATTTGTAACACACTGCCCATTGCAGTCTGAATCACTTGTATCTTTATCCTTTGTAAAAAAGTATAAAGTCATGCCGTCACCATCAATCAGAATTTTTCCGTATTTATCATTATCGAAAAGCATTACGGTTTCAGAAGTACTTACACTAGCAGCTTTTAATATCGAATTAGAACTAAAAATTTTAATTGATTTAAAGCCTGGAATATTTCCGTAAAGGGGATAGATAAAAAAGAAAAGAAATAAAATAGAACAAAGAATTTTACATTTCATACTTAGCTCCTTGTATTAGTTATTGATATAATATTTAAATAATGGACACATTTATTCTTCCACACATTAAGTGTATTTATAGATATACTAAATTTTAAAGAAGTGGTCTTATAACTAAGAAGCTAGTTTGGTTATAAAGTGTAGTATATTAAACATGAAAAGAGGGACAAGGAAAAATTACTACCTGATATTTATCACATATTTTTTTCACGAATTGTTTTACGTTATTAAAAATTTTCATAAAATAATTTATAAGATTAATTTCATGTTTTTTAAATTATATTATTAATAAAAAAGGCATGCTTATGAAATGCACCTGTGTTACTATTCTCTCAAAATTTTTATGGATAAATATTTTTAAAATAAAAATAAACGGGTTTTTGATATTAATATTTTTAATTAGTTCTGTAAACATTTTGTCTCAGGTTAACAAAATAAAATACGGCAGCAATCCTAAAGCTGGCCACTATGCCAATGTGAATGGAATCAATCTATATTACGAAACTTACGGAAATGGCAAGCCGTTAATTATGCTTCATGGCAATGGCGGCTCAATCGAAGCTTTCAAATATCAAATTCCTTTTTTTGAAAAACACTATCATGTTATTGCCATTGACAGCAGGCTGCAAGGAAAATCCGGCGGATCATCTGATTCTATTTCTTATGATTTAATGGCTTCAGATTTTAATGCTTTGTTAAATCAACTTCAAATTGACTCAGCTTATGTTTTAGGCTGGAGTGATGGCGGAATAAACGGTCTAATTATGGCTTTGAAATATCCCGACAAAGTAAAAAAACTTGCTGTATCGGGAGCGAATACAACACCGGACTCAACAGCATTTAAATACAGCGATATTCTTGACATGAAAAATTTTGTTGAACATGATACTTCAGCTTCAAAAATAGAAATTGCACTTAATAAGATGATGCTTTACGAGCCGAATATTTCTTATGACAGTTTGCATACAATACATTGCCCGGTTTTAATTATGGCAGGCGATCATGATGTAATTAAACCAGGACATACCTTAAAAATATTTCAATCCATTCCTGGTGCAGAGTTGTGCATCTATCCTAATTCACATCATAATGCATTGCAGGAATATCCAAAACTTTTTAATCAAACTGTGCTAACTTTTTTTAAGAAATAAGCTGTCAAATTTAATCTAGTTTGGAGCGATTCCAATTACAAATACAAATATTTATTAAGTGAAATTGGAACCACTCCTTATTTTAATTTAAGGTATTGAAATATTTTTCTTACTTCAACAAAATAAATTTCTTAACCGCAGAAAAAGCATTTGATTTCATTTCTTTTGAGCGAATTCCCAGTCGATAAAAATATACACCGCTTGCAAGGTTACCGCCATCAAATACTACTTTATGATAACCTGCAGAAAGTTGTTCATTAACAAGCTCTTTTACTTTCTTGCCCAAAATATTATAAACGAATAATTGTACAAGCCCATCATCTTTTAAACCGAATTCTATTTTTGTTAAAGGATTAAAAGGATTCGGGAAATTCTGTGCGAGAAAATAATTAACCGGGGTAAGAACTTTAACTGATAATGTCTTGCTGTATTTAACACTTCCGTCGTTATCTATTTGTTTAAGCCTGTAATTATAAGTCCCCTTAATTTGTATAGTATTATCAACAAATGAATAATAGTGCTGTGTATTACTGCTTCCGTTTCCTTTAACAAAACCAATCTTATCCCAGCCTGCATCATGGTTCTCTTCAGAATTTGAAGAGGTGCTTCTTTCAATATCAAATCCATAATTATTTAATTCAGTAGCAGTTGTCCAATGAAGGATTACATTTCTATCATTTAATTCATATTCAAAAGAGAAGAATTCAACAGGTAATAAATAAGGATCTTTTCCGAACATAATTGCAAGCGGAGATCCGAATAGCGGGCCGCCATCGCCGTTATTATGGTAGCTTATACCTTCGCTGCCGTCATGGTTTTCAATACCGACGAGGGCATTTCCATTAATAGATTCTGGAGCGGGGACAATGCTTTCCGAATCATTGAATTGAATTTTTATGTTGCCATTTGAATAAAGAATAATTTGAAATGTGATATAATCGGTGTCGGAACCCTTATCATAAACATGCCAATAAGTAACAATAAATTCAGAACCGGTGCTATAATAATAAACGTGTGAGCCGGTATGCCCGCAGTCAAGATCCATTGCGCAGCCTGATATAAAATTATTCGGTTGAATAGAAGAAGGGACAAAAGCATATTCTGTATTATCCGTGTATCCGTTGGCAAAGGAAAGATAACCGTTTGAACCAATAAACGTATGTTCGTAATTTTGATCAAAGAAAGGGAAAGTCATTCCCAGGTTGGCAATCTGTTTATACCCATCGTCTTCATCACCTGAAGTCCATGAAGTAATTTCATTATGACTTCCGGCAACCGGATCAATCCATTCATAATCAGGCTGACTCGGCATACTGCCTGCTTCGTTATCCGAAGTAACAAAATAATATCCGCCTGTACCTGAACCTCCACCACCGTATTGATCTGTATGAGCACGGTTGGTAAGATAATTATTACCGTAAACTATATGATACTTACCATCACTATCAATTTTTAATTGAAATTGTTCTGCTTCTTCAATATCACAATGTTCGAATGAACCGGAATTATTTTGAGCATATCTGAAAATATTGCTTCCGTAAAGAGGCGAATAAAGAATGTGTGCATAACTGGAATTATCAAGGTCCAAAGAAGTACATCCGCTTCCCCAGCCTTCATCAATTGTTAAAGTATCCCAAACCCCTTCACTCTTAAATGCATATTTATTATAACCATATTCTCCGCCAAGATAACTTATATGTGGATTGTTAAAATTATCAGTAACTATCGAGGTCATCATACTTTCCATTTGTCCTCCAACATCATCTACCTTTTCAGGAGCAATCCAATTTCCGAATATCCCGGTAATGTAACCCAATCCTTGCTCATGAGTATCATCGTTCTGAATATCCCAGCTATAAAAGCAGAAATGAATATGGTTGTTATTATCTACTGTCATTGAAGCATGGTCATAAACATTACTGTGGATAATTTCGGCTTCCCAGTCTCCAGATATATTTGTAAAATAATACAATGAACCCGTTTGAGCGGCCCTGTTTGTTACGCATGCTATATGAGCCTTCCCGTTTTTATCTATATCTAATGCAACTGGCCGGATGTAAGGAAGCTGTATTAATTCTACCGGCGATTGCCATGTTCCGGATACATTGTTGGTATAGTATAAAGTACTGTGCGAATCGATCTGATCTCCGTATACACTTGTCTTTGTATAATACACAATATAACATATATGTTCATGATTTGATTCGTCGACTGCGATCAAGGAGCTTTCGCCATCCCAAAGATCATATGGTGGGTTCCCTTCACTCTCGTGGTTATATGCAGTACCGTTGTAAATTCTATGACTTTCCCAAACACCGGTTTTATTAGTCATATAAATTATGTCTTTTCCATTATTGGGATAAAACTCACCTACGCTTGTGCAACTAATGTTTGCTGTTCCGTAAGAATCAACATCAAGAGATAAATCCCCAATGTCTCTTGAAAACGGTACTTCATCTACCGTGTAAGAGGTAATGTGTGTTTTTGAATTAAAGTTATTATTAAATGTAATTAAATCCGATTGATCTGCAGATACCACAGAAGTATTATATGCATAACCAGTATCACGCGGAATAACAACAATGTCAATTGTAACAGCATCCTTAAAATCTATATTTCCGAGATTGCATGTAACAGTTCCGCCGGCATAACTGCATGTGCCCTGGCTGGATGATGCGTGATAAAATTCTGTTTTAGAACTTAAAGTATTTGTTAAAACCACATTGGTTGCATTATCAAAACCGTAATTGCCAACGGTAATAGTATATGTTAAATAACCGTTAATCATCACTGGGTCAGGATGATCTTTTTGTGTTACGTAGACATCAGCACCGGGAGGACGTACAAAATCAAGATAATAAATATCATAATTACTGCTTGAGGCATCATCCCAAACAATTCTATTTGACCAAATAGATGGATGTTCTTCGGAATAAGCGCTTGTCATTATTGGAACAACCGCCTCCGAAGCAAATTCATAAAAATAAAGATCCTGGTTTCCGTACATATCTACTAAAACATCCCATACTATGCCTTTGTCGGAAATTCTGGGTATGGAATGTGCAGTTACCTGATCAGTAATAAAATGAACAGTCTGTGTAGTCAAGTCTTCCATATACATTGAATAACTTCCGCCCCGGTCATCTATCCAGACGACGGAATCGCCATAAATATCAGAAGCATATTGGTTATATGGATCGGAAGTTAGCTGCTCTCTATTCCCTGAATCGAGATCAAATAAAAATATTGAATTTGATGAGCCGCTGTACTGCGACCAAACAATCTTATGCCCTGAAATTCTTGGGCCTTCATCATTCTGTATTGAACTTGTTTCCGTACTAACTCTAGCTTCAGAGCCATTATGCATATCATACATGTAAACATCATATTCCCACATGGCTCCATTACGTCTGTCCTTCCAGACAATTACACTGTCCGATACATCAGGATATTCTTGATATTCACTGTTGGTCGTAACCTGAGTTTCTATACCTGTATTTATATCATACATATAGATATCTCTATTTCCATTGCGAAGGTCGCTCCACACAATAATATTTTCCCATATCTCAGGATGGCTTTGATCCTGTGCGCTTATATTAATACGTTGTTCTGGCCCGGAAGGCAAAGTGTACATGTATGTGTCATAGTTGATTATAAAACCTGTTTTATTTCTGTCATCCTGCCAAACAATTCTATTGCCCCACACTGAAGGGTAAATTTGATATTTAGTATTTGTGGTTATTTGAACAGGAGTAAATTGTGCATGAATAATTATCGGGAATAAAAGAAGAAGGATAAATATCATGCGAAGAATAAATAACTCTTTTTTGTCTTTCATTTTTTTCTCCCATTTCTATAAAAATTCTATTACAATATTTTATCTTTTAATTAATTCTACTCTTCTATTTAATGCCTTTTCTTCTTCGGATTCATTAGATGCAACGGGAGATAATGGACCAACTCCTGCTGCTGTAATTCTATTTTTGTTTACATTGTATTTTAATGTAAGAGCATTAACAACTGCTTCCGCTCTTGATTGGGAAAGCTTCATGTTATAATTATAATCTCCAGTGTTATCGGTATGGCCGACCACATAAAGATTGAGAGAAGGATTTTCCGTAAGCAGCTTTGCTATTTCATTTAATGATGGCTCAGATTCAGGTTTAACTTCTGATTTATCAAAATCAAAATAGATACCGTAAAGCGCTATATGCCCTTGAGAATTTAAATCATTTAACATTGCTTTTGCATTAACAACGATGTCCTGTTCCATTTTAGCTTCTTCGACAATCCAGGCCTGATAGCCTCCAGCATCTCGATAGGATTGAACTCTTACCCAGACGACTTGATTGTTTTTCTTCAATTTTAAGTACACATTACAACAACCCTCTTCATAGATAACTGAACCACCTGCTTTCTTTACTGCGTTCATGTAGTTTCTAAGAACTTGCGGTCCTGAAGCTTTTTTTTCCCCTTTCTTGATACCATATTGGAAGTAATAAAAATGACCCTCAACGGTCATTTTCTTTCCTTTTTCATTTAGGAAATCTTTATAAACATCAAATTCACGATCCTTATAATGCATGATTCGGTAACCAGGCATACGGTTAAATAACGGATGGTCTTTACTTCCTTTAATATCCTCTTGTGAGAATGTTACAGAACAGAATAGGATTGATACAGCAAAAAGAAATATAAATTTCATTTTTTAACTCCTACATTATTTCAGTAATAACATTTTTTTGGTTTGAATATAATCTCCAGCTTTAAGCTGGTAGAAATAAACTCCGCTAGGAAGATTCTGAACTTCATCAGAATGACTATTGAATTCAACTTCATATTCTCCACAAGATTTGTATTCATCGACGAGAGTGGCAACTTCTCTTCCGAGAACATCGTATACTATTAATTGTACGGACACAGAGTTCTGTGTTCCTGCTGGGATTGAGTATTTTATCTTTGTGATTGGATTGAAAGGATTAGGATAATTTTGATAGAGATGAAACTCCCTTGGGGTATTAGTTAACTCATCCGAAACACTTACGGGAATATCCGTAGTAAGTGACAGTCCGTCGTAATATCCATCATTATTAGATCCGTTAAAGCGTGTACTGATTAATCGGATTCGAATAAATCGTGTTCCTACCGGCGCCAATGTAGTGTCGGTTAATTGTATCCACTCATCTACATTAGTGTGGTCGCCTAAGTCAATCGAATCCAGCTTTGTTGTTTTTAGTGTATCCAGGTATTCAAGAATAATTCTGGAATGATCCGGTGGGTTTTGATTGTATACTCTTACGTATCCTTCAAAGTAAAAGTTCTGCAAACTGCTGTCTATTGCTGAGCTCATTGTAGAGACATCAATATCCTGTCTCAGTTCTGCCTTTGAAGCAACGCCGGGGAAAAACATATTATTTCCTTCAAATGATGGCGGGTTACCGCTCGCCCGGAATGTCCATGTTGTTCCAACCACCTCTGTCCAATATGGAATTTCATTATTAACAAGTGAATCTTCACAGCCAGGATTGAATATTAAATTTTGAGCATTTATAGCTGGCGTTTTTACAATGAGGAAAAGTATGAATAATAGAAAAGAGGCTTTTTTCATTAGTCACCCCATAAAAAAATTTAATGAGAGTAATTATTAACTACACTATTAAAAAAATTGTTATTCAATTAATAACAAGTTGAAGATGATCAGCATTAGAGAAATAGTAATAATTATCAGAAGAGTATAGATTCCTATAGTTACCATCTTTTCTTCTTTCTCAAGTCGAGAAAAAGATTTTTTTTCCGTTTCTTTCTTTTTAAAATTGGAAAAAGACATAACCGGCATTTTATGAATAAGTTTCATTTTAAGGGACATGATTAAAGAGATTTTAGATAATAAATCTCCCTTTGTTATAGTTATAAATTTTCTATTGGGAAGTTAAAAGAAAGAGGTTTTAAGGAATTGCTGTATTGTGACAGTCTTTTGCTTTTTTGTGACAAAAAGTAGTTCGGAAATGTTTTGTTAAGTTTTTTAATGAAAATCAATTGTAAGAGGATCCTGAAGAAAGTGAAATCTTATGATTAAATTCAGAGGGGAGACATTCAAAATGCTTTTTAAATGCACGTGTAAATTGAGCAGGGCTTTCAAATCCAACTTCATAAGCGATTTGAGTTACGTTTAGATTTTTTTCAATCAGCATTTGTGCTGCTCGTTTAAGTCTAAAAACTCTTATAAATTCTCCAGGTGTTTGCCCGGTTATTGCCAATAGCTTTCTATGAAGCTGGCGTCTGCTGACAAAAAGTTCTTCAGCAAACTTTTCAGTATTATAATTACTATCATGTAAATTACTTTCAACTGAATTTAAAACCCTTTTCATAAATTCATTATCAATGGAGTTATTGGATAACGTCCCTGGTTTAATATTTATTTCCTTACTGAATTTTTCCCGTAGAGTTTTCCGTTGTTCTATCAGATTTTTTATTCTTGCAAAAAGCTCTTCCGCATTAAATGGTTTTGTTAAATAATCATCCGCGCCGGTTTCAAGCCCTTCTATTTTGCTCTCCTCTGTTGCTTTAGCGGTTAAAATAATTACGGGGATATGGCTGGTTTGCCAATCATTTTTTATTCGATGACAAAATTCAATGCCATCCATTTCCGGCATCATAATGTCGCTGATAATAAGCTCAGGCATATTTTTCAATGCCAGTTCAATTCCTACTTTTGCTTTCCCAGCAAGTAGGACTTCATAATCCTGTTTTAATAAATCATGTACATAGCTTCTTACATCATCGGAATCTTCAACAAACAAAACAACCGGTTTAGTACTCATCTGTTTCACCGGTAGATTTTCTTCAATTAGTTGATCATTGATTAATTCTTTATCATCAATTCTTTCACTTTCTTTTAAGAGATAGTTAGCAGAGATTACATTTTTATTTTCATCTTCAAATTCTTCTTTTAGTGGTATCATTAAAGTAAAAGTTGTTCCAATTCCTTCTTCACTTTGAACTATAATATCCCATTTATTTAGAGTTACTAATTCCTTTACAAGAGCCAAACCTATTCCTGAGCCTGAATAATTTTCGTTTTTTATATTCTCAATGCGGTAGAACCTGTTAAAAATTTTATTTTGATATTCTTCGGGTATCCCGATTCCTGAATCTTTAATTTCTATTTTTGCGAAACTCTGGGTTCTTTCATTCTCTATCGATATTTTCACATTAATATTCCCACCTACAGGCGTAAACTTAAAAGCATTACTAAGTAAATTATTAATAATCTTTTCTGTTTTATCTTTATCTATCAAAGCAATTATGCTTTCAACAGAAGAATTAAACTTCAGGTTAATAAATTTTTGTTCAGCCAATGGAATAAAAGAATACGTAAATCCTTTAATTAATTTTACAAGATCATGCCTCTGCATATCCAGCGGAATCGTCTCGGCTTCGAGTTGTGAAAGTTCTAGTAATTGATCAATCAGATTCTGAAGTTTTTCAGCATTTCGTAAGATCATTTGATAATGCTTTTGAAGGTTTTCTTTAATTCTTCCATTTATAAGCTGCTCAAGTGGCCCTTTAATTAACATTAATGGAGTTCTGAATTCATGTGAAAGATTCGCGAAGAATCGTGACTTCATATTTTCAATTTCACGAAGATGTTCGGCTTCAAACTCCTGTAGTTTTAATTCTTGCTGCAAATGCGTCCGGTAAGATTGGAATTTAATTATTGCAGAAACACCAAGAAGAAATATTAAAACATATAATCCAATTGCCCAGGGTGTTTGCCACCAGGGAGGAGTGATTATTACTTTTAAAGCTTTAACGTTATTGCTCCAAATTCCATCACTATTTGTTGCTTTAACTTTAAATGTATATTCGCCGGGATTTAAATTCGTATAAGTAACAAAACGCCTAGAATTACTTTGCACCCATTCTTTGTCAAACCCTTCCAGCTTGTAAGCGTACTGATTAGACTGCGGGGAAGAATAATCCAAAGCAGCAAATTGAAAGGAGAAAACATTCTGTTTATAGTGTAAAGTTATATTATTTGTATAAAGTATGCTTGAATGCAAAATTGAATTTTCATTTACTTTTACCGGTTCATTAAAAATCATAAAATCAGTTATTAACACAGAAGGCACAAAGTTAGAAAGTTTTATTTCATTAGGTGAAAAACAATTTAGCCCTGAAGTACTTCCCATAAAGATAATACCGTTTTTATCTTTATATACCGAGGATGAGTAAAAGCTTCCCCCAACGATGCCGTCTGCTTTGTTAAAATTTATAAATTCGTTTTTCGTAATATCGTAAAATGTAATCCCTGAATTAGTGCCCAGCCAAAGATTACCGGCGTTATCTTCAACTATACAGCTTATAGAATTATCAGCCAGGCCATCTTTTGTTGTATAGTGCCATATCTTTACTACGGGTTTTGTTGTATTAAGGGAAGTATCTGAATTATTTATTTCAAATTTGTTTAATCCGTTGTTCGTTCCAATCCACAGTACGGTATAATTCAAATTAGAATCTTTTATTTCTCTTGACGATTCACATATAGAATATATGCTGTTACTACTTAGACTTTGCGGATTATTTTTTTCATATATCCATCTATAGAATTGTTCACTTGAATTCTCATCAAATAAATTCACTCCTCCGCCATTAGTCCCTATCCATATTCTTCCTTTTTTATCCTGATAAATTACCCAAACATCATTGTGACTTAAACTATTCGGTTTGTCCGGCTCATTCAACCAATGTTCGTACTTCCCTGTTGAAGCATTTATTCGCCCCAGGCCAAATCCCCAATAGCCAATCCAGATATTATTCTGCTTATCATGGTATATTGATTTATTAAATCTAACAGCAGGAGTTTTATATTTATTCTCGACATATGAAAAATGTGAAATTCTTCCTGACCGAGTATCCATTTTATATATTCCTGACCCGTAAGTTCCAATCCATAGTTCATTATTATTTCCGGGAGTAAGTGACCAGATATTTAAATTTTCTGTATGGTTGTATCGATTTACTTTTTTGATTTCATTAGAATTGTTAAAAGAAAATAACCCTTCTTCTGTTCCTAACCATATTCTGTTGTCGGAAGTTTTCGCAATAGTTTTGATATTTTTTCTATCAATTAAATCTGGGTTAATAAATTGATATTCCCTTGAAAGGATATTATTAAACTTCGACCTTGATACTGAATAAGAATTCAAACCGTTATTTGTTGCAATCCATAAAACACCAGACCTGTCTTTAATAATATTATGTATTTGATTACCTGCAAGACTTAACGGATTGTCCTTATCTAAAGTGAATCTCTCAAAATTACCTTTCGCAATATTTAATCTGACTAGCCCGGCATAAGAATCAATCCATAATATTTTTTCATTGCCTGAAAACTCTTCAATAACGTTACCTGCGGAAGTCCCAAATTGCAGGTTATCCGGATTGGGGATTTTGTACTGTGTAAAAACTTTTTTATCTGTTCGATATGACGTTAAGCCGTTAGCCGTACCTATCCAAAATAAATTGGAATCTGTTTGTGATGGTGAAAGGGCCCAAACAATGTTATCGCTGATACTATTTGAATTTTCGGTTTCATTATAGTAGCGTTGAAAATTTTTAAAGGATAACTTCGGGTTAAACTTATTCAATCCGTTATAAGTGCTTATCCACATATTTCCTTCATTGTCTTGCAGTATGGAAGAAATATAATTGTTGCTTAACGTTGTAACATTACCTGGCCTGCTTGCCCAATGATTTATTTTGCCGGATTTTGGATTGAGCCGATATAGTCCGTTTCTATAAGTTCCAATCCAGATAAAGTGATCATTGTCTTCATAAATAGATGTTATTGTATTCTCCCCGGTTATATCAGATTCTATTTTCCAATTGTTAAATCTTTCAGTAACCTGATCATAACAATCTAACCAGCCGTTTTTTGTTCCTGCCCATATTTTACCCTTACTATCTTCAATCAAAGCCCAGATTGAATTGCCTGATAGAGAATTTTTATTTGAAGGATCATGCCTGAATATTTTAAAATCGTATCCGTTAAATTTATTAAGCCCATCATCTGTAGCAATCCAAAGGAAACCAAGCCGGTCTTGAATTATTTCGTAAACATTATTGCTTGAAAGCCCGTCTTCATTAGACAAATGATTAAAGCGAATAGATTGTGATAATGATAAAGTCGAATACAAAAATATTATTATCGCAATTCCAAATACCCTTTTCATAATTTAAATTATGCTCCCTTATTTCAGAAATATTAATTTCCTTGTTTGAATATAATTTCCTGCTCTCAGCCTGTAGAAATAAACTCCTGATGCCGGATTTTTGATACTCAATACCGGATTAAATTCTACTTCGTATGATCCCGGTTTTTGTTCTTCATTAACTAAAGCTACAACTTCTCTTCCAAGAATATCAAATATTTTGAGTTGCACTAAAACCTCCTCTTTCCCATAGGGATTCCTTTGGAAGGGGAGGTTTGGAGGGGCTAGTATTGAATATTTTATTTTTGTTGTTGGGTTAAACGGGTTTGGATAGTTCTGTTCTAAACTAAAAATATTTAGAAGCGGATTATTATCATCTATTCCTGTAGTATTATCAAAATGAACTTTTGCCAGGTATGCATCAGATAATCCGTTTGATGAAAGTGTTGTATCCCCAAAAGCGCAGTCCATATTAAATCTTCCCGTAAAGTAAATGTTGTTTGATTCATCAATAATAACCGCAGAAGCATAATCAGAGTTTTCAATACTTTTTGTATTAACGAAATTCAGGAGTTTTCCTTCTTCATTGAAAAGAGCCGAGTATATTCCGTGGCCATTAATTTTGTAATCACCCATTTCGATTCCGGTTGCAAAAGCACCAGCGACGGTAATTCCTGAATACAAATTATAAGAAAGTGAATTTGCAAATTCATTATATTCACCGGTTATTTGATACACCCAATTGAATTTACCAACCTGGTTTAATTGTGCTAAAAACGCATCATAACCAGATGGGAATGAAGTTAAGCTGAAACCATCAAACGCTACAGTCCCGCCAAAATTTCCGGTTATATAAATATTATCGTCTTTATCACAAACAACGGACTTTGCTTGAGCACTGCTTCCACTTCCTGCCCCAATCAACCAGGAAGGATTTCCTCCGGGGAGAAATTTTGCCAGGTAAAGATTATCGGTTCTATCGATGCTTGTTACAGTCGTGCCGCCGGCAGTAAAGTTTTCACTAAAATATCCGCAGAAAAAAATATCATCCTGACTATCCACTGTAATGGAAGATAATTCACTTTTTGTCTTTTGGTTATCCGGATTTCCCCATAACCATAAAACTTTACCGGAAGGATTTATTTTTGCCACAAAAGAATTTTTCGTTCCCAGGTTTTGGAGCCATAATCCTCCCATCTTTACTGATTCTATAAAATATCCACCGACAATTATATCATTCTGGCTGTCGATAGTTACGCATGTAGCATATCCATCTTTTGGGCCTGTGCCCTGTAATGCCCAAAGAAATTCGCCGCCTGATGTATATTTAGCAACAAAAGTATCTTCGTAACCTGTTCCATTTAAAAGTGTATCTCCGAAGTCGATTTCATTTATAAAGGCGCCCACAACAATTACATTACCCTGTGAATCCAGCTTCAAACCATAACTTGAAGCCCAGCCCGAACCACCAATTATTTTTAGCCAAACAAGCTTACCATTTGGATACATTTTAGCTATGAACACATCTGCAAAACCTGTGGCCATAGTGGAATCACAAAAAACAAGAGAATCTGATATAATGCCTGTCCAATAAATGAAGCCTTCGTTATCTATATCCACTGCAAACCCGGCATCATTATTTCCACCGCCGGCCTGCTTTATCCATTTATATTCTGCTGATTGTGAGTAAATATACCGGACAAAAATGATTTGAAATAGAAAAACAATTAGTAGAGTATTTAATAATTTCATCATCTAAAAACTCCTTTCAATACCTTTTCCTAACATTAATTAAAATCGCTCAAATTTTATTTTAGAAGAATTATCTTCTTTGTTTCCACATAATTTTTAGTCTTAAGTTGATTCGAATAGCTCACAATGCGATTGAAATAAATTCCACTTGTAAGATTACTTCCATTAAATTCGACTTCATAAGTTCCCGGTTTTTGTTCTTCATTAACTAAAGTTACAACTTCTCTTCCGAGTATGTCATAAACTTGTGGTTTTACAGACTGGGCATGCCCCGTCTGTACGAATGGGATTGAATATTTAATTTTAGTTATTGGGTTAAATGGGTTTGGATAATTCTGCAGCAAAGAATATTCCTTAGGAATTTCAGGTTCAAATATCTTTATCCCAACCGGATTTCCTGTTGGATTATTTTTATAATATATCTCTTCATTTCCATCACGGTCGTCGCACCAAACAACATGCAAAGTATCTCCACTTGCTGCAATACTTCGTGCATAATTATATGTTGTCTTAGATTCAGCAGAGTTGTTGGTAAGGCGTATATCTCCTTCCCACTGTGCGTATGAAAAGAATGAACAAAATACTATGATTGAATCTATAAAATATTTTTTCATTTTAATTTTATTTAAGTGAAATCAATTTTTTAGTTTGGATATTGTATCTGCCTTAAAATTTTAAGGCGAACATTTTTAGTGTGACTGCGGATGAGATTCCGCGATGGGTGAAAAAAGATTCTGTGCCCCCGAAAATTTTCCGATTATACCTTAAATTAAATTTTAGTACAAATAAGCTGGTTTTTTGTAAATATAAAATTGCATAATCTTATACTAAAATTTTATTTACCCTATTTAATACTCTCGAATAATTTTAAAATAACTATTTAAAGATTTTATTAAAAAATTCCTGCATTTCATTCCAGCTATTAATATCAGCCTCTCTATTGTAAGCGAGAGGTAAATTAAATTTTTTGCCGAGACTATCGGCAGCAGGGTTTGTGAAGCTATGTTTTGCCCCAGGATAATTAATTAATTGATATTTAATTTTTGCTGCATCCATTACTTTTTCAAATGCATCGACTTTCTTTTTAGGATTAAATGGATCATCTTCTCCATTACACACTAAAATATTTGCTTTTACATTTTCAGGGTTCTTAATTGCTTCCGTAGGCAAATCGCCATGAAAGCTAACAACTCCATCAAGGTTGTCACCTTCAAGAGCCATTCTTAAAACAATTCCTCCACCAAAGCAATATCCAATTGCTGCTATTTTGCTTGTGTCTGTTTGAGGCTGTTCTTTGAGGAGTTTAAGGCCTGCATTAAATCTTGCTTTGGCTGTGTCCATTTTTTGCATTACAGCCATTGCAAACTTTCCTGCATCAGCGGGATGGTCAACTGTCTTTCCATTGCCGTACATATCTATTGCAAAAGCGATGTAACCGAGCTTTGCCAGCATTTTTGCTCTATCTCTTGCGTATTGATTCTGCCCCCACCATTCATGCACTACAATTATTCCAGGCCTTTTTCCTTTTTTGCTATTATCGTAAGCAAGAAAACCTTTTAGTGTTGTTCCATCTGAAGAGTATGAGATTTCTTTGGTTATTAAAGATGAGGTTTGGCTTTGATTATTTTGCTGTTTTGAACATCCATATGTTAAAAGCAGTCCAAATAATATAATTGAAATGTATTTCATTTGTTTAGTCTGCCTGATTGTTTGTACTAATATAAAAATAGAATTATTAAAATGAAACGAATTTGATAATTCTACCGAACTAGTTTATTCCAATTAAATGTTTACTTAAAAAAGTTTTCAATTCTCCATTCCCATATTTTTAAGCAAACAGATAATGTTTGATTACATATTAAGATAAAATTATTGATTACTAATGTGCAACAAAAAAATATTTATTATTATTGCAATAATATCATCTCTTAAAATTTTAAAAGGATATTTATGTGTGGAAGATTCGAAGGATATTTTCCTGAAACTAAAATGGCAAATCCATTTGAGAATATTTTTGATAATTTGGTTATAGAAAATGAAGAGGACAACGAATTAAAAATATTTGATATTCGTCCTACAAATAAAATTAAATGCATTTATCAAGATGGAGACGGCAACAAAATAACTAATGCTACCTGGGGAATTCGGTTTTCTCCCAAATCACATTTAATTATTAATTCGCGGATTGAAACTATAAAAGAAAAACCGTTTTGGTTTAAATCTTTTGATAAAAACCGTGCTTTAGTTCCAATGTCAGCTTTTTACGAATGGGTATATATTGAGGGCAAAAAGAGGCAGCAAAGAATTTATGTTGAGGGTGTTGATGTTTTTTATGTACCGTCTATTTATTACAAAAAAAATAATGAAATTTATGTTTCGTTTATTACAGTTCCTTCAAACAAATTTATGAAAAAAATTCATTCTCGAATGCCGGTTATATTAATCGGAAATGAAGCAATAAATTACCTGACAGATGAAGCGGAAGCAAACTTAGCAAAATGTAAATCATTACTGGATGACGTTAGCATGAACATGGAGCCATTTAAAATAAAGCATAAAATATTATAAAAAATATAAAGAGGAAATTGGAAAACTGTGGGAATAGAATACTAAAACGAAGAATACGAGGAAAAGTCATGCCTCTATTGTAATTTTAAGATCACTAAGATAACATCGCTATCTTTTATTCTTTAATAATTGTTCTGCGAAACCGTCAATATCAGTAATTCTTACTTTGGGAAAGTTTAATTCTTTCAAAATATTGAAATGTTTATCATTAGTAACTAAAAGGTGAGCGTTTGAATTTATTGCACAGTCAACGAATTTATTATCATCAATATCTTGTTTAATTAAACTCCATTTATAATAGATTGATATTTTATGGACATTGGGTAAAACAAGCAGAGCTTTGATAACATCACGGGCGATTGATGAATTATATTTTTTCGAAATTACTTCTTCATATTCCATCAATATTTCATTACTAATATATAAATCATAATCTTTGCCAAGTAAATTTTCATAAATCCAGTGATATTTAGATTTCGAAGAAATTGATACGAGCAAAATATTAGTATCTAGTATGACTTTGAATTTATTCTTCATTCAACCATTCATCAATAGTTTCATCCGAATATTTTTTGCTATCCCAAATTTTATCTGCACCCTTAGTTGCTTTACGAGCATAGTATTTCCCCAAAACTGTTTTGAGTTCTTCCAGTTCTTCAGGGGAAAGATTTGTAGAATATAATTTCAATAATTCTTCTTGTACATTGCTTAACGGTTCTGAAAGCATTTTTAATAGTTCTCCAAAGTTATTTTGTCATAAAATTAATAACAAAATAATATGAATTCAATGTTTAATAGACTCACTTAAATATTTTTTATTGGCTATTCTCTAGGGATTATTGATTATCCATCTAATAAATACGAATTAATTTTGTGTATATCTGAATATTATAATAAGATAACTGCTACATTTTAATTGTTCTCAAATTAAATCAATATGTTTTGCTGTAAAAAAAATCGAATGATATTATAAATAGAGATAAATCGGTTTTAAGCTGAAAAACAATTGAGGGTTGGAAGAAGGCAAATATAAAATAGAATCATGCTGAATTTATTTCAGCATCTTTAATATAAGCCGTAAAAATATTGCTTTGTGATACCATTTTCACACCGAGCCATCACCGTTTTTCTTAACCAAATATCGTTTAATTTTTTGTGTAGTTGTTTTTTCAAATTCACTTTCACGAATATAAAATTTCTTTATCTGCTTATAGCCTGCTAGTTCTTTGTTAACTTCTTTAATTACATTGGAAATTACTTTATTAATTGACTCCGGTGTTATTTCTATGTTATTCTTTTCAGAATATTCAATGAATGCTTCTGTATCAGTCACTATCTGTACAGCAATTATTTCGTCATGCTTTTTATCTTCTTCGCCGTAAACCAGTGACTCTAAAATGAACCTGCTTCTATTCAGCAAGTCTTCAATTTCTTCCGGGAAAACATTTTTACCATTGTTTGCAATGATTACATTTTTCTTTCTTCCGCTGATATGAAGAAAACCATCTTCATCAATAAATCCAATATCACCGGTTTTAAACCAGCTGTCTTCCAAAGTATCTTTTGTTAGTGTTTCATTTTTATAATATCCGAGCATTACATTATTTCCTTTTGCATAAATTTCACCAGCACCATCATTATCGGGATTAACAATTTTTAATTCAACCCCGGGAAGCGGTAAACCCGCAGCTTCATCCTTAAAGTTTTCAAGCTGGTTTAATGCAAGAATCGGTGAGGTTTCCGTTAAGCCGTATCCTTGAATAAATGCAAATCCAAAATCTCTTAACCCTTTTGCTATTTGCGGATCGGGAGCTGCGCCTCCGGCAAAAAATAATCTTATTGAACCTCCAAACCTTTCATGTAATTCTGAGAATAGTTTTCTTTTGATTTTTTTTATTCCTAATCTTTCCAGGGTTCCGCTTAGCTTAATTAACGGCGGGACTATTCGTGATTTTATTTTATCTTCGCTGATTGTTTTAGAAATTCGCTTGTACATTTTTTCATATAAAAGCGGGACACCCAATAAAATTGTTGCTTTAACTGCTTGAAGATCATCAACAACCGTTTTTAAAGAGCGAGCATAATGCACCGATGATCCGCTAAACATAGGACACAAAAATCCGCAAGTGCATTCGTATGTATGGTGAATAGGAAGTACCGATAAAAATCTATCTTCCTCGGTAATAGAGATCATCTTTGTCATGCTCATTAAATTTGCAGCAATATTTTTTTGAGTGAGCATTACTCCTTTTGCTCTTCCCAAAGCTCCGGATGTAAAAATAATTTCAGACATTTCTTCAGGATTAATTTTAGGTATTTTATTTTTCTCTTCCGGTTGATTATTCCTAATTATTTCCGGCATGGAAAGAAAAGAACCTTTCTTCTGAAGCAAATCCATACTTATAAAATGCTTCAACTTTTTTAACGAAAGATGTGTCTCTTCAAAAATTGAATTAAAAGAATCAGAAAAAATAATTGCATCAGCTTCAGACTCATGTAGAATATTTAGGATTTCATTTTCATTTAAATTTTTATCAATCGGGACAACCACATAATTAAAAACTGCACAGGTCAAATAAGCTATTCCCCATTGCACCCGGTTCTCGCTTATGACTCCAATATGCGATCTTTCTTGTAACCCCAGCTTCATTAATCCGTTTCCGAATTTTAAAACATTTTGTAAAAGCTCATTGAATGTAACTTTTGAAATTGGAGTGTTTGTGAGATCTTCGAGGGCAAGCTTGTTTGAAAATCTTTCTGCTGATTTAAAAAGCAAATCACTAATGGATTCAATTTGAGGAACATCAAAAAGTTTAATCTGGGTTTTCATAATTATGTTGGGATTTAATTAAAGAAATGTAATTAGCTTGATTGATGTAATGAAGCATAGCAAGTTTCTCAATAAAAAATTGACAAACAAACCCGGTTCCTTTGAGAAACCGGGTTTGTGAAAAATGAAAAATACTATATGATAATTAAATTATCTCTAAACATTTATCAAGATCCATCAAGATATCATCGACATTTTCAAGTCCGGCAGCGATTCTAATTCCTCCTGGGTTAATACCGAATTCTATTAATTTTTCAGCAGGAACCATTGAGTGAGTCATAGAGGCGGGATGTTCGATTAATGTTCTTGTGTGTCCAAGACTAACAGCAAGAGTCATTGTGTATGCATTCTTGGCTGCATAATTCATTAATCGTCTTCCGTTTTCTTTTTGCTCAATGCCGTCTTTTCCTTTAAGGACAAAATAGTTTAAGCTTCCGGGAGCAAAGTTGCCGTTGAAATCTGTCATTTGCTTTTTGGCTAACTCATAAAATTTATAGCTTGGTAAACCCGGATAATTAACAAACTCAACTTTAGGATGGCTATTTAAATACTCAGCTATTCTTGTAGCGGTTTTAATTTGCTGGCTGACTCTTAAATGCAAAGTTGGAAGCCCGTAAGTTAAAACTGTCCAGGCTGCTTTTGTATTCAAAGCTGCACCGAAATCTTTTCTCATTAAAAGAACCAGGTCATGAAATTTTTCAGGACCAATTACAACGCCGCCCATGTCGGTTCCAAACCCGCCAATACCTTTAGTAAGTGAGTTAATAGAAAAGTCTGCACCAAGCTCTATCGGGCGCTGGCAGTATGGAGTTGCAAAAGTGTTATCAACAACGATATAGATTTTTTCGTTCTCTGCTCTATGCTGATTTACTTCATCAACAATTTTTCTGATTGCACCGATATCAATTATATCAAGATTTGGATTTGAAGGCGATTCAAAATAAATAACTTTGGTTTGATCTGTTATCCTGTTCTTCAAGTTTTCAGGATTAGTAAGATCAATGGGCGAATATTTAATTTGATAACGCGGGTACCAATTTTGAAGAAGTGAAAAAGTACATCCGTATAATGTTGTATGAGCTATAATTTCATCACCGGTCTTTGAAAGCACTCCGAGAATACCGGCAATAGCTCCCATGCCTGTTGCAAAGGTAACAGCCATTTCACCTTTTTCAACATAAGCAAGATTTTCTTCAAGCAAATCTTTATTGGGCTCACCGAGGCGATCATAAATATAAATCGGAACAGATTTTTCACCGAGCATATTGCTGTTAGCAAAATCTTTGAACCCTTCGGCTCCTCTTTCAACAGAATCCAATCTGAAAATAACTGATGAAGAAAGCGGTGTGATTACATGATGAGAGTAGTCCCACTTTTTTGATTCATTTTTTCCATAGATGAGATGAGTTTGCATTGAATATTTCGTATCGTCAACCGAATCAACAATGTTGTTTTTTATTTTGGTAGGCATAAATTCCCCGATATTTTATTAAAAATTACTTTATCAAAATTAGCAAATTTAATGCTAATAATCATTAGCAAATAAAATGAAAGTAAGAATGGATTATTGATTTTCTTTTAATTTTTGAACGATTTGAAGTAGAATTTTTCCCGCTTCACCGAAGAATGATTTATCGGCGTACCTGGTTATTTCGGTTTCTTCAATATTTATCTCAACAATATATGCCCCAGATTTTTTAGCAGTAAAAATTATTCCTGCTGCAGGGTAAACAATTCCGCTGGTTCCAACCACAAAAAATATATCCGACTTCATCGCGGCTTCTTCAGAAAAAACAAATTGGTCTTGCGGAAGATATTCACCAAACCAAACAACATCGGGACGAATTAAACCGCCGCAATCACATGTTGGCGCTTTGTCAACAAAATCTAATTCATCGTTATACTTCTTTCCACAATTTATGCAATAATTTCTTTCAATGTTTCCGTGAAGTTCATAAATTATTTTACTGCCTGCCCGGCGGTGAAGGTTGTCAATATTTTGAGTAACTACAGTTACATCAGGTATATAATTTTGCATCTCTGCCATTACCAGGTGCCCGGCATTTGGTTTTGATTCATGAATGATTTTTTTGCGGTGGTTGTACCATTCCCAAACCATATCAGGGTTTCTTAAAAAAGCAAGGAAGTTAGCAAGCTCTTCGGGTTTTAGTTTATTCCAAATTCCATCTTTCCCTCTGAAAGTAGGAATCCCGCTTTCGGCAGATATTCCCGCTCCCGTAAAAAATACGATCGACTTAGCTTCTTTTAATTTCTCTATTAATTCATCCATAAAATTTTAATTGCTTTTAGATCAGTTTAATCCGTTGCATCCATGTCCCACTACGATTTAAAAAATAGACCACAGAAAAACACGGATTAAACTGATTTGCACGGATAAGAATCAATCTTTAAGTTTTGTAATCTTTCAATCATACAATCAATCATTCATTCTTTATCGCTTCCAATAAATTTTTTGCTTCCGCTAGATTATTATCATCACTTTGATCAACTTTGGGACTATCAATTACACTCTGTAAAGCTTCTCTTGCTTTAGGATATTCATCTTCTCTTATGTATGCTTTTGCTAGATCGAGATAAAACATTCTGAAATTCGACCTAAGCTTTATTGCTTTATTGTATTCAACTATAGCAGTATCAATATCCGCCCAGCCTAATCCTAAAACAGATCTTGCAGGAGCCCACTTTTCACTTACTTTTGCATGCGTACGTGCTAAAACATAATGAGCTAATGCTTGAAAATAATTTCCACCGTTTCCAAGTTTAATCGCTTTCTCACAATCATCTTTAACTTTATTTACAACACCGGCGACAGAAAACACACCCTTGAACAATGCAATCTTTCCATTTGCAATTGCTCTCCGTAAGTAATTGATTGATTGGCTTGGTGCAAGCTTTACAGCTTTATCGGCATAATCATAAGCAGTTTGGTATTTTGCAAGCTGGGCATCTTCCTCTTCATTAGTACTGTTAGGCATTTCATCCGCAATGTCAACATAAGCTTTACTTAAACGCCAATAAATATTCCAGTCATTCGGTTTCATCTTATCAGCTTGTAAATATTTTTCCAATGCCTTTTTATGATTGAATATTTTTACTAACGAATCCCCTTCTGTTATTATTTGTTCTGCTGATTGAGCGAATAATAAGTTTGAAAATAAAATTGAAATAATGAAAAATAGTATGCTATACCTTAGCACCTTAGAACTTGTCATTTCGAAGGAGTCTTCGACTGAGAAATCTCTTATATGATTATTTATAAGATTTCTCCCTTCGGTCGAAATGACATCACATGTTTTTTTGTACATTTGTTTACTATACTGCAAACATTGTAATTTCATTTTTATCCCTTAATAAAATTAATCGAATAAAGTTTTATGGTCTTCCATGCCTTTGGCATTTATTTCTTCTTCTGCTTCCGGTGATAAACCGTGATTATATAATTCTGTGGAGATGAGAGAAATGTATTTTGTCCATTTACTTTCGCCCCTTGAATCGGAAGCAATTGCATTTTTATATGCATTAACCTTTGCACTCAGTTCATCTGCCTGATAAAGAGTTATTGCTTCGAGAGTTTTGGGAACTACCGGGGAAGCATATTCCAGCTTGCCCTGGTGGCTTAAAATTATGTGAATCAATAAATTTTTTAATTCTTCAGGAAAATCCTTTATCTCTTTTGCTTTTTCATTTACCAGCATTGCTGAGATAACAATATGCCCGAGCAATTTTCCTTTATCTGTGTAGTCAAAATTTGTTTCAAAATTTAATTCTTCGGTTTTACCAAAATCGTGCATCATTGCACCGCTAATAAGCAAGTCGCGGTTTATCTCAGGATGAATGTCACACATCAAATCACAAATTCTAATTATCTCTAAAGTATGCTCAAGTAAACCATGAACATACGAATGATGCCACGATTTCCCTGCTGGGACTTTAGAATACTTATTAAAATTTTCATCCGTAAAAATCAATTTAAGAAGAGATTTTAGATATTCATTTGATATTTTATTCAACCTATCTTCAAACTCTTTTTTCATCACAGCTATATTGCGTTTTGAATGAGGAAGAAAATCGGTTGGAGAAATGTCTTCCTTTTCATTCGCAATTTTTATTGATGAAATTCTTATTTGTAAGTTACCCTTGGTATTCTTCAATGCTGCCTTTTACTTTTACTATATCACCGGATTTAATTGTAGAGAAAATAGAATCAACATTATCCCATAACTTGCCGCCGATTTCCCGGAAGTATCACCAAGTTCAAGAGATAAAAATTCTTTATTGGATTTTGTTAAACGAATGTCTGCTTTTCTAACCAGTAAGATAATGGTTAACGGAATCATTTTTAGCTAATTGTATAATTTCTTTTTGATTAAGCATAGCTTGAATTAATTGTTTAATTCAAACTTAAGAAAATGAATTGAAAAAAGTGAGTGAAAATAAAAACGGGACTCCATTTCAAGTCCCGTTTTTTAGTCTATATAAAACTACTGATTTATTTACTATTTAGATATTTGTCGCTATTTCATCAATACCATCTTCTGATTTGATGCAAAATCATTTACATGTAAAGAACAAATATAAACTCCACTTGGCAAGTTATCTCCATAAAAAACAACTTTATATGTTCCTGGCTGTTTATTTTCATTAACAAGATTAGCCACTTCTTTGCCAAGTAAATCGAAAACCTTCAGGCTTACAACGCCTTTCTCTTTCACTTGATAAATAATATTCGTCAAAGGATTAAATGGATTTGGATAGTTAGAATAAAGAAAATAATCAGAAACATTTTGTACAACCTGGTTATTTCCTTCAGATATTTTTGGTGCTATGCTTCCTGTACCGCTAACCTCATCACTAAAAAGAGAATATAAATTTTGTGTATCTTTTGATCTAACTTTATAATATAGAGATGTACTACTACCCCACGTATAGTCATAATCAATAAATGAATTTGTTGTAGAAGTACCTAGTAAATTCCAACTGCCCGAGCCAATTTTTCTCCAGATTTCATAAAATGAAAGATCTGTTTCTCCAATGTTAGCCTCCCAGGTTATTTTGACAAGTGGATTTTTACCGCTGGAAGCTTTACCGAATTTAACACCAGTAGGTTTTGATGGTTTTCCAGCCAAAGGATTAGATAGATAAAATTTTGTATAAACAACTGAACCATTTTGACTTGATACTTCCATGGTAAAATTATTTTGATAACCATACCATGTATTAGTATAAGGATTACTATAAGGTGAGAAAACGTCATTATAAGTGGTATTAAAAGAATTGTTTAAATCATAGCCATGAAGCCAACCGCCGCATCCAGCAAATGGCCAGCCTTGACCTGGATTATATGACAATGAAAATAGCCACTCTGTTCCACCTCCGCTTTTAGGCAATTTATCTCTATTATTATAACCAGCTCTATTTACTGAAGCTACTTTAAATGAAGGTAAACCAGAGACTCCAAAACAAGTAGCAGTTGATGGATTTAGCCAGTTCCATCTGCCATTTGAGGTTTCTACCCTCATAATATCCGATTGACTGTTGTAACCGCCCCCTTGATGCAGAATAAATATTCCTTTATCATTTGGATTATTAGTTACATCATCATACATATTTAACTTTTGATGGTTTTCAAAATAAAAATATTCATTGCTGTTGCCATTTGAAGGATGATATTTATAGATTCTACCAGTAGTAACGAAATCTTCAATTGATGTAGGATTAGTTATATTGCCAGTTATATTTACAACCGGGTATTGCGTTTTAACCCAACCAAGTTTTTCTTTTTCATAAGCATTTGCATATAATGGAAAACCTGAAGGCGCTAACATTCCCCAATACTCATGAATAACACTACTATAGGGATGCCCACCACCTAAAAGCCAATGGGAGACTTCATGTATAGCAGCATGAAAAGTATATTCCTGTCCTTTTACTCCATTACATTGTGAAGTTACGCCAGAACCAGCTCCTCCCCATCCTCTCCACCCTGTTTGAATTGTCTTTGTACCATTTTCAACCGTAAATGAACCTCCATTTCCAAGGTCAGCAATACCTTACCAAGCTTGCCCCCAAGGCATTCCTCGCCATATCATAATAATCATATCAATATTTCAATCTGGTTGATTTGTATTATTATAATCGGAATTATAAGTCCAATTATCATATTGACTAAAATTAATTAATGGATCAACTTTTTGTTGAAGTACAGCCTTAGTTGCCTAAAAACGATTTGAATAAGAAGATTTATTTTGAGGTGTTTCCACAGATACGGCTTGACCAATTACATGGAGGGACCCAAATGTCATAGTATTATAATAATTAGTCAAATGAAGAAAATTAGTTGATCCAGTTTGGGTTGTTGGGTCAATATAGGTATCCCATCCTATAGGATTTCCTCCAACAGGCCAGAAACCATGGGTATCTGTATCATCTTTAAAACGAGCAAATACAACTAATATTTTTAAAGTCCCTTGAGACGTTATATAGAGGCCTCCTGTTTGACTACTTTGACTGGAAGCAGTGCTAGTACCACAAATAAATTCATCTTGTGAATAAATAGTACTGCTGAAAATACCAATAGAAAATAGAATAATTAAACTTACTCTTTTTAGTAAACGTATTATATTCGTTAACATTTTTTTCCCTTTATTTTAAAAGGATCATAGAGCGAGTTAAAATTTGTTGGTTTGTTATTAAACGATAAAAATAAATACCGCTTGCAGCTTTACTTCCATCTTCTTTTGTTCCATTCCAAAATACTTTATGCTTACCTACATTAAATACTTCATTATCGACCAGTTTATAAATTTCTTTTCCTAAAACATCATAAAGTATCAAAGAAATATTTGCAGGATTAATCATTTCAAAGATAATGGTTGTGGATGGATTAAATGGGTTTGGAAAATTTTGATAAAGTTTAATGTCTGAAGGCAAGTATCTGGGTTTTTCTCTTACTGAAACCGGCGTTATATCTCCATAAAGTGTATCATTTAATACTGCTCCAGTCACAAATAGTTTTATTGCTGTCTCCGCAATCAATTGATATATTAGCCCAAATCCGTCTGCTATTATCTTTGTTCCCATATCTAAACCCATTGTATCGGTTATATCTGAACCACCATAATACCAAATTCTCATAATTGTAGTTTCCTTACCTAAAACTATATCTTTCTTTTTTTCCATAACTCTTGCTAGGTCATATCCTGAACCTCCGATTTTAGAATGATCATATACTATCCAAATATCACCTTGTTTTGCATCAAGTTTATAAACTACAAAGCTATCATATTCACTTTTATAACCAGCAAATGATAATCTGTACACATAATTTTCCACTGTATCTATGATATATTTCGTAGTATCAAAAAAAGGAGTGTACTTACTAGAATTGATATCCCGTCCATGTTGAGTTATATGGATAATCCCTTGTGAATCAGTTGAATCAAAAATAGTAAAATTCTGCAAAGTATCAGGAGGAAAACCCCAATCTGTATTTAGATATTCCCACATATCACCTGTTTCATGTGGAAAGTAAAATGGTTTTGTAGTATCTTGTGCAAAGGATGTGAAGGAATAAATTATTAAAGCTGCAAGTATGGTAAATACTTTTTTCATACTCATTCTATGTCCTATGGTTTATAAATAATTGTTAAAATCATTATTATATTTTTTCCAATTTAAGTGAAACCTGTAAAGAACTTATGCTTATAATAAAATAAATTCGCCCCACAAACAACCGGTAAAAAAAGACTGTTGGTTATATGTAAAGGACAGTCGCATGAAAGTCCATGTAAATTAAAAATTTTAAAACGAAATAATCCTAATGTTTGTATATTATATTTAACAAATATCATAACAACAAAATTGAAGAAATGGCCCATTTTACTTAGTAGTATTACTTAATAGTCTATGGGTAACGTAAGAATACTTTTTTTTAAGAACATCAGTATAATTACCATTAATTTTCGGGTAAAATGTGGATAACTCGGTGATTAATTGATTTTTGTTGAATTTTTATATAGGTATGATTACGAGATCAGTAAAATAAAAAAGGGTGAAGAATTATCTTTTCACAACCTCAAAACTGCTATCTACCGGAAGGTGGGCAATAATTGAACGGTTGAGAAGGTCAATACTTACTGCAATTGATTTGCCTTCGTCAAATTCCTGTACGGTTCCTATTACTCCCTCAAAAGGGCCGTCAATCATTCTTACTTTTGTTCCTTTTGTTATTCCTTCATGAACAAAAAATTCGGAGTCAGTGTTTAGCATCCTCATTAAATTTTCCATTTGCCAGGCGGGAATTTTAGCTGGCCGTCCGGCTTCAAAAACACATCTTACAACTGCCTGCTGCTCTAATGAAGCTAACCTTTCCTTTTCATCTGCAAAAATAAAAATGTAGCCGCGTATAACCGGTTCAGTTATTTTTTTCTTTCTATCGCTCCACTGCTTTACTTTTGTAATTGTAGGAAGGTAGTAATTAACTCCTACCGAATTAATCTGCTCTGCGGCTTTAAACTCGCTGCGCGGTTTAGTGTAAAGTGCAAACCAGGATTTTTCTTTTGTACTAACTTTTTTATCAGAAATATTAACTGACAGTAACATTTAAAATCGCTCCCAGAGTATGAAACTTCTTAAACTTATTGCTGAGCTATTCTCTTTCTTCCTACAGAATAATATGAGAACTTTAATTCATCCATTTTTTCTACATCATAAAGATTTCTACCGTCAAATACTACTGGCGATTTTAAACTTTCTTTAATCTTTTTAAAATCCGGGTTTCTGAATTCATTCCATTCAGTTACGATTATTAAAGCATCGGAATTTGTTAAAGTGTCGTATGATTGCTTTGCATATTCTATTTTATTTCCAAGCACTGCTTTTGTTGTTTCAATTGCTTCAGGGTCATAAGCTGATACCGAAGCGCCTTTTGCCAAAAGCATATTTATTAAATAGATTGAGGGAGCTTCACGAATATCATCTGTATTTGGTTTGAATGCCAGGCCCCAAACAGCAAATTTTTTACCTTTAATATCATCATTAAAATGATTCAATATTTTATTATAAAAAACTTCAACCTGTTTTTTATTTATATCATAAACGGATTTCAATATTTTAAAATCATACTTGTGTTCATTAGCAGTATTAATTAATGCAATAACATCTTTAGGAAAGCATGAACCGCCGTACCCGATACCGGGAAATAAAAATCTTTTTCCAATTCTTGAATCAGAGCCCATTGCTATTCTAACTTTATCAACTTCTGCTCCGGTTAATTCACACAGGTTTGCAATTTCATTCATGAAAGAAATTTTTGCAGCGAGGAAAGAGTTAGATGCATACTTTGTCATCTCTGCTGATTTTTCATCCATAAAATAAATCGGGTTCCCGCTTCGAACAAATGGTTCATACAATTCATCTAGAACTGCTTTTGTCCTAAAATTACTTGTTCCAATAACCACACGTTCGGGTTTCATAAAATCTTCTACCGCCATTCCTTCACGTAAAAATTCTGGATTAGATGCTACATCAAAATCAAAATTTGGGGCATGCTTTTTAACAGCGCTTCTTACTTTTTCACTTGTACCAACCGGAACAGTGCTTTTATCAACTAAAACTTTAAACCCTATCTTTGGTTCGGCTTTGAAATATTTTCCTAAATCTTCGGCAACACCTAATATATATTTTAAATCGGCACTGCCGTCTTCGCCCTGTGGTGTGGGGAGGCAAAGAAATATAACATGGGCATCTTTAACTGCTTCATGCAGATGAGTTGTAAAGGTTAATCTACCGTCTTTTATGTTTCTTTCGAAAAGGAGTTCAAGTCCAGGTTCAAAAATTGGGATGACACCTTTTCTTAATTTTTTTACTTTTGCTTCATCAATATCTACACATATAACATCATTCCCGGTTTCAGCAAAGCATGTCCCCGTAACCAATCCAACATAGCCGGTGCCAACAACAGCAAGTTTCAAGTTTTCCTCCTAAATTTTTATAATGAATGAAAGAAATATAATGATACTAAAATAAAGATTGAATTTGTTTAGAATTGTTAAACATATTGTTCTATTAAATTTTTTATACTGCTAAACAAAGTACTCTCGCTCACTGGTTTGGGAATTATATTTTTTATCCCCATTCCATGAAACTTTTTTATGTTTTCCTCAGAATAATTTTCCACAATCAAAATAATATGTGCCCCTATATATTTATCTTCTTTCATTAAATATTGTATAAAATAAGAGCCATTCATCAAGGGAAGATTATCTTCAAGTATTATTATAGACGGCGGATAATTAGTTATAAATTCAATGCACTCAAACGCACTACCAGCAGAAGTTAATTTCAAATCCTTAAAATTATTTTGTATAAATTTTTCAACCGAATTATCTTTTTTCTTCCTGGCACTTGCATATAGAATTGAATTATGAGAATAAGGAACTGTAAAATGAAATTCACTTCCTTTATTCTTTTCGGAATAAAACCAAATTTCACCGTTATGCTTGTTTACAATTTCCTTTACTAAAGGCAGTCCTGCACCAGTACCTCTTTCCCCTTTTGTGCCTTCGGTTGAGAATAAATCTTCTATCTTAAAAATCTTATCTTTGTTTTTATCAGGAATACCAACACCCCCATCTTTAACTATAAACTCAACCATATTGTAATTAAATATATCTGCAAAAATTTCAATGGTTTTATACTCTTCCGAATATTTAATCGCATTGCTTACTAAATTAATTATTACCTGGTTAAATAATTTTTCATCTGCGAAAATGAAAATTGAATCATTAATATTAACTTTTATTTCAATATTTTTTCTTACGGATTCGTGAGTCAATGAAGCGACACAGTTATAAACTGCATTGACGGCTCTTATCCTTTGCGGCTGATAATTAATTCTACCGGTTTTTATACGCGACCAATCAAGCAGGCAATTGATAAACCTTAATTGTCTTTCTGCAGAAGCATGAATGTAATTTAAATATTCAAGCCTGTCCGCGCTGCTTAATCCGGGCTCACTCATTAGTATTTCTACAAAACCTAAAATGCTTGTATAAGGCGAACGTAAATCATGCGAAAGTTTGGAAATGAATTTATCTTTTGATGCATTAAGTAATTCTAACTCAGAAATTTTGTTATAAAAGTATTCTTCGGAATGTTTAACATCTGTAATATCATAAACAATCCCTTTAATTTTTTTTATAGAATTATCTTTTGAGCCTCGTTCTATTAATATTTTTTCCTTAACCCATTTTAATTTTTGTTCGGATGTTGTAATATGATATAAAAAAGAGCAGCTATTTTTATCTTTATTACTTATGAAGTTTAATAATTCAGAATTTACAAATTCTTTATCATCGTCAGCAGCTAAATGGAAATGTCCATTGGGGAGTCTTGAGGCGTCATTATTTTTATAGCCTGTTACATTAAAAATATTTTCCGAATAAACTATCTTTCTTAAAGGATAAGAGTCGGCCTCCCAGGCAAAGCAATCCCCAATTTCATTTAACGCCTTTAGTGGAAACGAATCATATACCGCGTTTGTAGCTTTCTTACCTAAAGCAGATTTTGAAATTTTATTAACAGGTTTTTTTTTTGATTTGCCTGTAAAAGACTGATTCTTTTTTGTAACCTTGCTTTCCTTTTTTGCCATAAAGGTAATTTACTTAAACTGATTCTTGTGAATTTTTTGAAGGCAAATATAGTGATTTACAAGAATAAAAATCCCCAATATTATATTGTTCTATATTAAACAAAATTTTTTTCTAACATTTTTAAGCCGCAAACCTTATTTTGAAACCAATTCAATTTTGCTTCATCATACGCCATAATCAATTTTTAATTATTTATAAGGCAGGAAATGAATGTTAAACAAATTCGTTCCGTAGATGGAACAGGTACACTTTCTTACATAGTTTATGATGAAAAAACCAAAGTGGGCGCAATTATAGACCCGAATATCGAAGATGTTCAGAAAATAAGTTATATAGTTGACGAGCTGGAAATTACAGTAACTTATATCTTTGATACTCATACCCACGCAGACCATGTGAGCGGTGCAGCAGATTTAAAAAATTATTTTGTTGATGCAAAGATAATTATGCATGAAGCAACAAAAAATAAATTGGAAGTATTAAAGCATGCAGCAAAATTTGGAATCGAAGATATTCTTGAAGCTAATGCTAAAATTGAAGTTGACCAATATGTAAATGAGGGTGATGAAATAAAAACCGGTAATTTAAATTTTAAAATTCTTCACACACCAGGGCATACTGATAACCATATTTCTATTTTAGTAGATGATGCTTTATTTACAGGAGATTTGTTATTAATCGGGCAAGCAGGAAGAAGTGACTTGCCCGGTGGTAATCCAGAAGAACAATATGACAGCCTCTTTAATAAAATTACAACTCTTCCCGGTAATATAAAGATATATCCAGGACATGATTACGAAGAAAATGAATATTCATTATTGAAAGATGAAATAAAAAATAATCCGTTTTTAAAAGATCGTACTAAACAACAGTATGTTAAATTTGTCTATGACTTCTTTCCCCCTGCCGCAGAAGCAGTAGCCGCCGGAGGAAAAATGACATTACAATGCGGTACAAAGAGGGTAGTCGAAGATAAAAATGAATTTAAAACAATTTCTTCATTACAGCTTTCCAGAATGATAAATGAAAACAAAGAGCTATTCCTTCTTGATGTCAGAGAACCATTTGAGTTATCTGCTCTTGGAAAAATAAATGGAGTAGTTAATATTCCTATTGGCGAACTAACTTCCAGGATTTATGAGATTCCGAATGATGAATCGATGGGTATAGTTTGTATTTGTGCAAGCGGCAACCGTTCTTATGAAGTTGCGCATTACCTAGTAAAAAGTGGTTATAAAAATGTAATGAATCTCGAAGGCGGCACCTATGGATGGGTAACCGGCGGGTATCAAGCTGCGAAAGCCTCATAAAAAATGGAACAGTTTATTATAATTTTTTTAATCTCCCTTTGTGTGTCAATCATATCAGGAATATTGGGATTAGGCGGGGCAGTAATTTTAATTCCCGCCTATCTCTATTTACCCCAGTTGTTTGGAGCAGAACCATTAAACATTAAAACAATTTCAGGATTAACAAGCGTTCAAGTTTTTGCTTCATCTCTGCTTGGAGTTTTAATTCATAAAAAGCACGGTAGTGTTGAAAAGAGTTTGCTTTATACAATCGGAATTCCCATGGCAGCAGCGGCTTTACTAGGAGCTGTCTTTTCAAAATTTGTAGATGGAAACCTCATAATTTTAGTTTTCGCTATCATGGCAGTTGCCGGTGCAGTTTTAATGTTTACAAAAACCAAAACAAATCTTGATGATAATCATCCCGGAGAAGTTAATTTTAATAAAAATCTGGCCTTAATAATTTCGATTATTGTTGGTTTGTTTGGAGGAATGGTTGGGGCACCAGGAGCTTTTTTATTGGCGCCTCTTATGATAACAGTTCTAAAAATTCCTGTTAGAATTACAATCGGGTCGACTTTAGGAATTGTTTTGTTTACATCTTTTACCGCAAGTGTTGGAAAAATAATTGCAGGGCAGGTTGATTTTCTTATTACTCTTTACGCAGTTTTAGGTTCGTTGGTTGGGGTTTCAATCGGAAGTAACCTGAGCCATAAAATTCATCCAAAACTTTTACGATATTCTCTTGCCGTTATTATTGCGGGAATTGCTATTGAGATGTTTACTAAAGTTTTATAATTTAAGAACAAACTCAATTTCTTTAGAAATTGGGTTTGTGCTCAAGCCTTAATGTATTCATCATAATTATTACCCATCCATCAAATTTTTCTACCAGCCCGCGAATAAATTAATTATTTTTCTTCTCATTATTAATTAGGAGAATCAGATGAAAAATTTTATCTCACTTAGTTTGCTGCTTCTCATTGCAGCTAGCTTAAACTTTGCTTCTGAAGGAAAAACCGAAGCAAAAAACAATCCGGCAAATCCTCTCATGTTAAAATTCAACCAGTTAATTGATTTTTCAAATTTAACTAAAGACAATATTAAAGAAGCTACCGATGCTGTTATTGAAAAAGCTAAAAATGATTTACAAAAAATTTACGAAGTAAAAGAAGAAGACCGTAATTTTAATAATACCATGCTTGCCCTTGATGATGTTTATAATGAAGTAGGAAGTGAATTTGGGGTTATCTATTTAATGGGAAATGTTTTAGTTGACAATGAAGTAAGAAATCAGGCAAATGAAAGTATATCAACTTTTCAAAAATTCTTAAATGATGTTAGTCTTGATGAGAATCTTTATAAAGCTGTAAAAGACTATTCACAGACCAATGAAGCAAAAGATTTAACAGGATATAAAAAGAAATTTGTTGATGAAACCGTGCTTGAATTTGAAAGAAACGGTTTTGCATTATCAAAGGAAAAAAGAGATGAATTGAAAGTAATACAAAACAAAATTGCCGATTTATCATTAGCTTTTCAAAAAGATATTGCAGAATATAAAGATTCATTAATGGTGAGTGAAAACGAAATTGACGGCTTGCCGGATGATTATAAAAATGAACATAGAACCTCAAACGGAATGTATAAAATCGACCTTTCCTATCCTTCCTATTTTCCTTTTATGAAATATGCTACATCAGAAAAAGCAAGAAAAGAATTATACATTAAGTATACAAATAGAGCTGCAGATAAAAATCTTGATTTATTAAAAGATGTATTAATTGAAAGAAAGAAAATGGCTGCCCTGCTTGGTTATGATTCTTATGCACAATATAGAGTAGAAGATAGGATGGCTAAAACTCCGGAAGCTGTTTGGGATTTTGAAAATGGGCTTATCGAAAAAGTAAAAGAAAAAGCAAAAAAAGATTATGAAGAATTATTGGAGGTAAAAAGAAATTACTTAAATGATAATTCTGTTTCAGTGATTGAACCATGGGAAGCATCTTTTTATAACAATCTTCTTTTAAAACAAAAGTATGATTTGGACCAAAATAAATTAAAAGAATATTTCCCGTTAGAAAATGTGATTGATGGATTATTTCAAATTTCACAACATCTTTATGGGGTTAAGTTCGAAGAAATAAAAGATGCTCCTGTTTGGCAGAAAGATGTACGGGCATTTAATGTTATTCAAGATGACAAAGTAATTTCAAGATTTTATTTGGATTTATATCCACGAGCAAATAAATTTTCTCATGCTGCAAGCTTCCCCATGATAAGCGGCAAAGAAACTATAAACGGATATCAAATGCCGGTAGCTGCTTTAGTTTGTAACTTCCCAAAGCCAACGGCTGCAGAACCCTCGTTAATGCCTCACGGCGATGTTGAAACTTTCTTTCATGAATTTGGACATGTATTACATGCTGTATTAACACAATCGAAATTATCATCTTTTGCTGGAACTTCCGTAGCAAGAGATTTTGTTGAAGCCCCCTCGCAAATGTTCGAAAATTGGGTTTGGAATTATGATGCTTTAAAATTGTTTGCAAAGCATTATAAAACCGGCGAAGTAATGCCTAAAGAATTATTTGATAAAATGTACGCTGCTAAGAATGTCGGTTCAGGATTAGCAACTCTACAGCAGATATTTTATGGGACTCTTGATTTCACTTATCATGATAAATACAATCCTGAGGGAAGCGAATCAACAACCGATGTTGTAAAAGAACTACAAAATAAAATCACTCTTTATCCTTATTTAGAAGGGACACATTTCCAAGCTGCCTTTGGACACTTGATGGGTTACTCCGCAGCATATTACGGTTACTTGTGGTCAAAAGTTTATGCTCAAGATATGTTTTCAGTTTTTGAAAAAGACGGAATTATGAATGCAGAAACAGGCAAAAGATATAGACAAGATATTTTATCAAAAGGCGGAAGTGAAAAAGAGATTGATATGGTTAAAGATTTTCTCGGCAGGGCTCCAAATGATAAAGCATTTTTGAAATCATTAGGGTTATAACTTTCAATCTTCAGGATTGCCTTAAAAGTTACATTGAGTTATTTGATTAAAACTGTTGTTAATACTTAATGCCCTATGGAACTTGTCGAAATATGAATTCAAAAATTAATGTCAAACTTCGGCAAGTTCGGCATTGGTAACTTTGACTATTGGAATATCGGTTAAATTGCAATTTAATTTTTTAATTCAATTGCTTTTCGCACAAAGCCATCTGCTTTTTCGATGCGCTGTCTTGCCTCTTCAGCATTTACATTTGCCAGAATCATAACAAGTGCTGTTTTTACATGACCTCCAGCTTTGTCTAAATATTCCGCTGCTTCATCATAAGAAATTCCAGCTATTGTCATTACAATTCTTTTTGATCTTTCAACTAATTTTTTGTTAGTCATTTGAAGATCAATCATCATGTTTTCATATACTTTTCCCATACGAATCATTGCGGTTGTAGTAAGCATATTTAGAACTAATTTTTGCGCGGTGCCGCTTTTCATTCTTGTTGAACCCATAATTACTTCGGGACCAATGTAGGGACAAATTGCAATATCAACTTCTTTTATATCAAAATTTTCTCTCGGATTTGTAGTTACAAATAAAGTGAATGCACCTATTTCTTTTGCTTTTTTAACGGCTCCAACAACATATGGAGTTCGGCGGCTTGCTGCTATGCCGCAAACAACATCTTTGGAATTTACATTAACAGCTATTACATCTTTAGCACCATTCTCTTCATAATCTTCAGCACCTTCCTGCGCACGAAACATCGCTTCCCTTCCACCTGCAATAAAGCCATCAATTAATCCAAATGGAGTTCCAAAAGTTGGCGGGCATTCCGAGGCATCTACAACACCGAGACGGCCGCTTGTCCCGGCACCAAAATATAAAAGTCTTCCCCCGGATTTTAACGCTTTAACAATTACTTCAACAGCCTGCTCTATGTATGGAATTTCTTTTTCAACAGCGAACGCAATTGTTTTATCTTCGTTATTAATCATATTTAAAATTTCTCTTGTAGACAGGGCATCAATATCCATCGAATTAGGGTTTCTTTGTTCTGTAGTCAGCTTACTAATTTCATTGAACAAAGATTTACTATCTTTGGATGAGGTCATTTATGAAGCTCCAGCAAGACGAGCTTCTTCCCTTTTTGATTTCTAATGTTTGATGGTTTATAACTCAAATCGAATACAGTAGACTTTCTGATGTAAGATTTGTATTTCATTTCGGCCTTTTGGAATTCTCCATCTAAATCTCCTCCTTTAATAGCAACAAGATATGATTTATCTTTAATCAAAGGAATTGCATAACGAAATAAAATTATTAATGGAACCGTTGCTCTGCTTACAACCAGGTCAAATGTGTTTGCATATTTTTCTTTGAACTCATCACTCTCAACTCGCATATTTTCTGTTTTAACATTCCCAAGTTTAAGTTTATCAATGAATTCTTTTACTGCATCAATTTTTTTTCCTGTTGAATCAACAAGAACACCTTTTAATTCGGGACGAACGATTGCAAGCGGGATTCCAGGAAAACCGCCACCGGTTCCGATATCTAAAAATTTTGTGCATTTATCAGGAATATATTTTGAAATGTAAGATGAAATAAAAATATGGTTTTCAACTATATTTTCAGCATCTCTCCGGGAAATTAAATTAACACTTTCATTTTTATCAACAACTAACTCTGCAAAATAAGCAAGGCGTTCTACTTTCATAATGTCTGGGTTAAATGCATTTTCCCAATAAAAAGAGTTCAACTCTTTAAGAAATTGTTCTTGAACGTCCACCATAAAAAATTCCCTCTGATTAGTTTTTCAAATATACCAATAAAATAGAAATATCTGAAGGAGTAATTCCCGATATACGGGAAGCCTGCCCAATTGATCTTGGTTTAACTTTGTTAAGTTTTTCTCTACCTTCAGCCGATAATGCCTTTATATTTGTATAGTTCATCGCCAGCGGAATTTGTGCCGATTCGTATCTCTCTAATTTTTCGACCATTTCCTGCTGGCGTTTCATATAGCCTTCATATTTAAGTTCAATTTCCACCTGCTCAAGAGCAACATCATCGTTTTTCAAATCATTTATGAATATATATCCATTATCTTCAATATAATTTAATAAATCCTTTAAATTTAACTCTGGCCTCTTACATAATTTCGAAACAGTTTCCGTCGAATTAATTCCATTCTGGCCCTTTGATTCTAAATAAGAATTAATCGAAGAAGCATGAATTTTAATGGTGTTGAAATTCTCAACGCTGCTATTAATTAAGTTTTTCCTTTCTTCGACTTCATCAAAATACTCTTTTGTGTTTAACCCATATTTGTATCCATATTCAGCAAGTCGAATATCAGCATTATCTTGGCGAAGCAACAAACGATGTTCTGCTCGCGAAGTAAACATTCTATATGGTTCATCAGTTGACTTATTTACAAGATCATCTATTAAAACTCCGATGTAAGCTTCACTTCTTTTAAGAACAAATTCTTCCATTCCTTTAATCTTTGCAGCAGCATTTATCCCGGCAACAATACCTTGAGCAGCTGCTTCTTCATATCCAGAAGTTCCGTTTATTTGTCCGGCAAAATAAAGCCCTTTAACAAGTTTAGTTTCTAAAGTTAAATCAACTTGATGAGGAGGAAAGAAATCATATTCAACTGCATAACCTGGCCGTACTAACTCTACTTTTTCTAATCCTTTTATTTGATGAATTGCTTCTATTTGAATCTCTGCCGACAATGAAGTGGAGAATCCATTTAAGTATATAAGGTCAGAATCCAAACCTTCAGGTTCTAAAAATAATTGGTGCTGCGGCTTATCTGAGAATCTAACAATTTTATCTTCTATTGAAGGGCAATATCTCGGGCCGACTCCTTTAATAAGTCCTGTAAACATTGGGGATTCTTTAAATCCCTTTTCTAAAATTTTATGAACATTTTTATCTGTGTAAGTAATATAACAACTAACCTGTGGTAAGTATGGAAATCCGGCTCTGTCTGTATGGAAAGAAAATGACTGAGGATTTACATCCCCAGGCTGTTCTTCAAGTAGATCAAAGTCAATTGAGTTCTTAGATAGCCGCGGAGGTGTACCCGTTTTAAGTCTAGCAGATTCAAACCCAAGATTCAATAGTGATTCAGTTAAACCGGCTGCACGTTTTTCACCAAATCTTCCTCCGATTACTGACTTTAATCCAGTATGCATCAGACCATTTAAAAAAGTCCCAGCGGAAAGAATAACTGCACTGCAAAGAATTTCATTTCCTTTGGAAGTCTTGACTCCTTTGACAGAATTATTTTCAACTACAACATCAACTACAGAATCTTCTACAATAGTAATATTCGGGTGAGCATCAACAACTCTATATGCTTCTTCAGAATAAAGCTTGCGATCTGACTGACATCGAGGAGACCACACAGCCGGGCCTTTAGATTTGTTTAGCATTCTAAATTGAATTCCCGTCCGGTCTGCAATTTTTCCCATTACCCCACCAAGTGCATCTATCTCCCGAACCAAATGTCCTTTTGCTGTTCCACCAATTGCAGGATTACAAGACATTCGTCCCATCGCATATCTATCCATTGTAACGAGTCCAACATTACAACCCATCGAAGCGCCAGAATGAGCAGCTTCAATTCCAGCGTGTCCTCCCCCAACAACAATTATATCAAATTTAGCCATAAAATCTTTCTAAATGTTTCATGTGAAACGGAAAAATAAGCCAAAGGGTAAAAATCAAAGGTCAAAAAAATATTTTGATTTTAGCTAATTTTATGTTTCACGTGAAACTAATTTCTATTTTCCAATGCAAAATTTCGAAAAAATGTTATTTAATATATCCTCCGAAGTAACTTCGCCAATTATTTCACCAAGTGAATTCGCCGCATTTCTTAAATCTACAGAAATGAATTCGCCGCTTAATTTGTTTGTTACCGATTCTTTAGCATTCTCCAAATAGACATTGGCATTTTTCAAACAATTAAAATGACGTAAATTCGAAACTATTGCAGATTTTTCACTGTAATTTGAATTCTCAAAAACCTTCTCCTTCAATTTTACAAATAACTCATCAATTCCTTGACCGTTTAAAGCTGAAATAAAAATATCTGCGTGAAGATTCTTTTCATTTCCCAAATCAATTTTATTTAGAACTTCAATAACTTTAGATTTATCATTTAAAGAATAAATCTCTTCCAAAATATCTTGGGCTTCATCCTGTTCAACATCATTTATAAAGAGCACCAAATCAGAATTCCTTACTACTTCCCTACTCCTTAAAACTCCTTCCTTTTCAATTTCATCTTCTGAGACTCTGATTCCAGCAGTATCATATAGTCTAAATAATATCCCATCAATCGAAGCATCTTCTCTAATTACATCTCTCGTTGTTCCGGGAATCTTGCTTACTATTGCCCGAGATTCTTTCAGGATGTAATTCAACAAGCTAGACTTCCCCACGTTCGGTTTCCCAACCAACGCAACGTTTACTCCATCTTTAATTACTTTCCCGAAAGAATAAGTTTTAAGAAGTAAATCTATTTCACCAATTATGTTTTCAATCTTTTTCAACAATACATCCAGATGAACAAACTCAACATCCTCTTCAGCAAAATCTAATTCAAGTTCAACAAATGAAGTAACATTTAATAACGATTCTCTCAAACTCTGTACTTTCTTCGATAATATTCCATCAAGTTGATTCCTGGCTCCTTTTAATGACGCATCCGTTCTTGACGAAATGACATCTGCAACTGCTTCTGCTTGAGCTAAATCAATTCTATTATTTATGAAAGCTCTTTTTGTAAACTCACCAGGTTCGGCAAGTCTAATGTTTTTTTCTATTAGAAGTTCAATTATCTTTTTAGTAATTAAAGGATTCCCGTGAGTACTTATCTCAACAGAATCCTCTCCGGTATAAGAATTTGGATTTCTAAAAACAGAAGCCAAAACATCATCAATTAAATTTCCTTCATCATCTATTATTTTACCATAATGTATAGTATGAGTTGAAGTCTCTGTTATTTTCGTTTTGCCTATAAAAATAGAATCAACTGCTTTAAAAGTATCGGGACCGCTAATCCTAATTACTGATATTGCACCTATCCCAACTGGTGTTGCAACGGCAGCTATTGTATCTTCTAAAGGAAGCTTATTCATTGTAAAATTTGGATAATAAGGTTGCAAAAATATGTAATTAAACACGCATTTTCAATTGTTTAATACTCCCCTACCAACTATCTTGAGTTAATATAAATATATTGATTATGTTGCCTCAGGTTTATTCCTTTTTAACTTTATAAATCAATTGAATTATTGACAGAAAATATTGACATTTTTCTAAGAAATATTTTGAATTTTAATTTTTTGCGCCATAATGGCGCATAATGAGTTTTTAAAAATATTCGGTCAACTGCTAATTTTATAATGGGTTATGGCTATTTATAGTTGGTGGCGTAATTTTTGACAAACATATTTGCTAATTATTTAGCTGAAAGAAAATTAAGATAACATGGAATTTAAAGATTATTATAAAACGTTAGGTGTTGAAAAAGATGCTACTCAGGAAGAGATAAAAAAAGCATATAGAAAATCAGCTTTAAAATATCATCCTGATAGAAATCCAAATAACAAAGCAGCAGAAGAAAAGTTTAAAGAAATTACAGAAGCCAATGAAGTTTTAAGTAATCCAGACAAACGAAAAAAGTATGATCAGCTTGGTTCTAACTGGAAACAATATGAGCGTTCAGGCGGGGGAATGAATGATTGGTATAATCAATATTCCTCAGGCAGACAAGGAAATTCATTTAAATTTGAAGGAGACCTTGGAGATTTATTTGGAAATGTTGGCGGCTTTTCAGATTTCTTTGAGAGTTTTTTTGGTGGAAGAAGAAGTCAGCAGCATGCAGGCAGTCCTTTTACACAGGCACAAAAGGGAAGTGATTACGAAGCAGATTTAAATTTAACTTTTGAAGAAGCATACAATGGCAGCGACAGGCAAATTAATGTTGATGGCCGTAAATTAAAAATTATTATTGAACCAGGAACAAGGGAAGGGAAGAAGCTTAGATTAAAAAATCAAGGTGCGCAAGGCAAAAGCGGTGGTGAAAGAGGCGATCTATATTTAAAGATTCATATTCTTGATCATCCTTTTTATGAAATTAAGGATGATGACCTTTATTATAATCTTGATGTTGATTTGTACACTGCTGTCCTTGGAGGTAAAATTCAAATTACAACAATTGATGGGAAAAAAATCAATCTTACAATTCCAATGGAATCAGATAACGGAAAGCTATTAAAAATAAAAAATATGGGAATGAAAAAATCCAATAGCAATCGTAAAGGTGATTTGATTGTCAGAATAAATATTCAAATTCCTAAAAATTTATCATCAGAAGAATTAAAATTATTTAAGAAACTATCAGAACTAAGGAGTAAATAAATGAGCGAGAAGCAAGCAACGACACAAAAATTTAAATTCAAAGCAGAAGTAAAACAATTACTTGATATACTTGTCCACTCACTTTATACAAGCAGGGAAATATTTTTACGTGAATTAATTTCTAACTCATCAGATGCTTTAGATAAGATTAGATTTCAATCTACAAAAGGTGCAGAAATACTTGATAAAGATTTGCCGTTAGAGATTAAAGTTGCTTTTGATGAAAAGAAAAAATTAATAACTGTTTCCGATACCGGAATTGGAATGACAAAAAATGAATTAATAAATAACATCGGGACTATTGCTAAATCAGGTTCTGCTGATTTCTTAAAACAGCTTGCTGAAAATAAATCAGATGCAAACAATATTATTGGAAAATTTGGTGTTGGTTTCTATTCTGTATTTATGGTTGCAGAAGAAGTCGTTATAAAAACAAAATCATATTTAAAAGATGAGCCCGCAGTTGAATGGAAATCAGATGGGCTTGGCAATTATGAAATTGCTGAACTGACTGATGAATTAAGCAGAGGGACTATTATTGAAATTAATTTAAAAGAAGATGCAAAGGAATTTGCTGATAAATACAGGCTCGAAAATGCAATCAAGAAACATTCAAACTTTATTCAATTCCCAATCTATTTAGAGAATGAAAAAGTAAATATGGTTTCTGCAATTTGGCGAGAACCAAAGAGCAAAGTAACTAAAGAACAGTACAATGAGTTTTACAAATTCTTGACTTATGATAACGAAGAGCCGATGGACACAATTCATATTTCCATCGATGCACCGATTCAATTTAACAGCTTGTTGTTTATCCCTAAAAAGAATTTTGATTTATTCAGATACAGCAGGGAAGACTATGGTTTGGATTTATATGTTCGCAGAGTTTTAATTCAGCATAAGAATAAAGATTTGCTTCCAGAATATCTTGGCTTTGTAAAAGGTGTTGTTGACTCAGAAGATTTGCCGTTAAATATTTCCCGCGAGACACTACAGGAGAACGTAATATTTAATAAGATATCAAATAATGTTACTAACCAGATTCTTTCACACTTACAGAAGAAAGCTAAAGATAAACCGGAAAAATATAATGATTTTTGGAATGAACATGGAAGAATTTTTAAGCTTGGCTATTCCGATTTTACTAACTTAGAAAAATATTCTCAGCTATTAAGATTTAATTCTTCTTCATGTAAAGATAACAAAGAATTAATTTCACTTAAAGATTATGTTTCGAGATTAAAAGATAATCAAAAAGAAATTTATTTCGCCTTCGGCAGCAGCAGAGATGCAATTGATTTAGACCCGCATTTAGAAGTGTTCAAACGTAAGGGCTTGGAAGTGTTATATATGTATGACCCAATTGATGAGTTTGTTGTTACTTCAATTAGAAAATTTAAAGACTATGAATTTAAATCTATTGATACTGTTGAATTAGATAAGATTGAAAAACTTAAAGACGAAAAGGAAACAGAATCTAAAGTTGAAGAGTTAAGCAAAGATGATAACAAACATTTTGACAGCCTACTTGCAAAAATGAAAACCATCTTAGGCGATAGAGTTACCGATGTAAAAGAATCAAAAAGATTATTTGACAGTCCATCATGTTTGGTTAACCCGGATAATACAATGTCAACTTCAATGTTAAAAATGATGCGGCTTGCTAATCAAGATATGGGACAGCAAAAGAAAATTTTTGAAGTAAATAAAAATCATCATTTAGTAAGAAATCTTTTAGCAATCTTTAAAGCAGATTCAAACGATGAATACATTAATAATGTTACAGAACAGCTTTATGAATCCGCATTATTGATTGAAGGTAATCTTGATGATCCGCATAAATTAGTCAATAGATTGAACAAAATGATGGAACAATCAAGCGATTGGTATAAAGAAGTGAAAAAATTGAATTGAAGAATCAAAGAAAAAATAAAAAAGTGAAAAGCCTAAAAGCAGTTGAAGCTACTTTTGGAATTTGGAAAGATATAGATTTTAACGTTGAAGAATATATTAGAAATTTAAGAAATGACAACAGACTTAAAGAACTAATAAGAATGAAGAGTAAAAAGGAACTTAAGCAAAAATAAGCTTTCTCTTTTTAGGTTCAGGAATTGGGTCCCCAAATTCTTTAGCAGTATTTATCCAAAGCCCTTTTGCATCCTTTACATTTTTTAATGCAGCTTCATGAGTTTTACCGTGAGCAATACAACCGGGTAATTCAGGAATTTCAGCTATAAATATTTTATCAACATCGTCCCAGTATATTATGATTTCGTATTTATTCATTACTTTAACTTTAATTTGTATTTAATAATTACGTTTCTAACTTGTTTAACCTGATACGTTTTTGCTTTGTTGCCGTCTTTTTGAAGATTGATTTTTTCTTCTATTCCGCTTTTCCTAAAAATATGATGGCTGCCATTAATTCTTTCTTCAAAACCTAAACGGGACATGAGCTGACATAAATCTTTAAATGAAATATTTGAATCGGATGCACCGATTAAAATAGTTAATAATAAATTAGCGTATTTACTCATTAAGGAAATACTTTTTTATAAAACTAAGCAATGTAAATTATATTAGCAAGGAATTGATTTTGGGGAATGATTAGAATTTTTGAAAGGAAAAACAAACATGGCATTTAATTTTAATAAACTAACGGTAAAAGCTCAGGAAGTTATACAGACAGCAATTGAGATTGCTCAAAATTATAATAACCAAATTATTGAGCCGGAACATTTGCTTGCTGCATTAATCCAAGAGCAGGGGAATATCGCCGATACGATTTTGCAGAAAGCCGGCGGGAATATTAATAGAATAAAACTGAAAATTAATGAAACTTTAGAATCGCTTCCAAAAGTCAGCGGTGCAGGAGTAAGCATGCCGCAGATGTCTAATAATATGGCAAAGGTTTTTGATGATGCTGCCTCGGAGGCAAAAAGACTTAAAGATGAATTTGTTTCAACCGAACATTTGCTTTTAGCTTTGGCAAAAAGTGAAAGCAAATCGGGACAGTTATTAAGAGATAACGGAATTTCACACAATGAAATTCTTTCAGCATTAAAAGAAGTCCGTGGCTCGCAAAGAGTTACTTCACAAAATCCTGAAGACACTTATCAATCATTACAAAAATACGGACGAGATTTAAATGAATTAGCCCGTAGCGGAAAGCTTGACCCGGTAATCGGAAGAGACGAAGAAATTAGAAGAGTTCTTCAAGTGCTTTCACGCCGGACAAAAAATAATCCTGTATTAATTGGTGAACCCGGAGTAGGGAAGACAGCAATTGCTGAAGGTATCGCACATCGTATCGTTTCAGGAGATGTTCCAGAAAATTTAAAGACAAAAAGAATTGTCGCACTTGATATGGGTGCACTTGTTGCCGGAACTCAATTCCGCGGACAGTTTGAAGAACGCCTTAAAGCTGTAATAAAAGAAGTTCAGGAATCAAACGGAGAGATAATTCTTTTTATTGATGAACTTCATACTCTTGTCGGTGCCGGTGCTGTTTCCGGTTCGATGGATGCAGCAAATATTTTAAAGCCTGCGCTTGCCCGCGGTGAACTGCACGCTATCGGAGCTACTACTCTTGATGAATTTAAAAAACATATTGAAAAAGATGCTGCGCTCGAAAGAAGATTTCAGCCGGTGCTTGTTACCGAGCCTTCGGTTGATGATACGATCTCTATTCTTAGAGGATTGAGTGAGCGGTATGAAGTTCATCATGGTGTTCGTATAACTGACGGCGCTATAGTTGCCGCAGCTCAGCTTTCACATAGGTACATTACGGATAGATTTCTTCCCGATAAAGCAATTG
>CAVZID010000043.1:0-43782 GCA_963775245.1 uncultured Bacteroidota bacterium | reverse complement strand
TAAATGCTACAAAAATTTAAAGAAGGAGTAGTTGTTGTTCATCCTATAATCTACTAACTATAACCGGACACCAATTTTGAGAATTTTGGACATTTAGTTTGAGAAATTTAAAATATCCATGTCTGATTAATTGTCACACTCCATAATTTATACAAAAATCATCGATTAACAAGCTTTTAATTTGTTTTTAATAACCTCTTAATATATTTTTAACCGTCTACAATTAAACACAATAAGAGCTCCGGCTTTTCCAACTTGGGATTGAGCCAGCTCTTCCCGAATCCGTAAGGCCGGGAGCTCCTTTCATTGTGTTTAGGAGTAGACAAGAGCTGGCGTTATTTAGTAATTCATTATCAGCAATTCTTTTGACTTAGGCTTCTCTTCTATTTTTGTGAACCTGGTTACGCCACAACTATGCTTCACTGCATCTCTTTGAAGAATTCTAAACTTAGAATACAACTGCCTTATCAATTCATCTTCATAATAACTTAAAACAAATTTGCCTTTAATCTTTTTAAGAATTTTTGCTAATCTCTTATGATCATCAGGAGTAAAATCAACTCCATTGCTTTTGTAATAAAACTCAACTCCAACGTAAGGAGGGTCTAAATAAAATATTGTATTCTTTCCATCATATTTATGAATTACTTTTTCAAAATCCATACATTCAATCTGAACTCTCTTAAGCCTGGCATTAATTAGTTGGAGTCTTTTAACAAATGGCAGCCACTTACCGGAAATGATTTTTTTTGAAGTCAATGCATATCCCCAGCTCATGCTATTTCCGGCAGAGAATGTTTGAACTTTATATAAAGCATAATACATTGCCTTTTCAATTTCAGATAAGAATTTATCATCATGTAATTTAGTAATTGCTTCTTGATACATTTCTCTTGAATGAAGACTCCATTCAGCTCTATGCTCAAACTCTTTATAATTATCCCGGATAACTTTAAATAGATTTACAAGGTGACTATTCAAATCATTGTATGTTTCAATGTAGCTTGGTTCCTTCTTAAATAGAACCCAGCCTCCACCGCCGAATACTTCACAATATGATTTCTCTTTATAGTTTTTTGGGAAGTTGCTGATGATCCAGCCCGCGAGATAGGATTTGCCTCCAATATAGGGTAACATAAAAACCTCTGTGAATATTTTTAAAAAAATATTATGTTTACTGAGGTTCTTGTTTATGATTCTTTTTGAAGGGTTGAATCTCGGCAAGAAAAAAATCCGGGATACATCAACACAGCCCTTAGGAAGTGGCATTGTGTCGGGAGTCTACAATTAAACCACAATTCTAAAGTCAGAGACTAACATATCCCTTTTAATCTTTATTTTTAATATCTAATTTTTGCTTCATACTGAAACTGTATATTATTAGTCCCAGCTGGTGGAGCATTTAAGAAATAAATTGTTACTTGAGTCATTGAAATAACAATACGATGATATTTAGAGGCATCATAAGAAAGAGCTTCCAAATTGATATATATTTTTAGATAATTAAGAATTTCATTGTGTGTTGGGTCAGTCCAATCAAGCCCATGATAAAATTGAAAAGTGCTAGTACTCCCATTGCCAGAAAATGTGATAATCCCTCTTTTTTCAGTATTCCAGCCTATATTATTTTTGCAATAAGTATTTCCCAAACCATTGAACCATGACGAGCTCCGGATTCCTTTAACTGAGCCTCTCATAAGATTATTTTTAACAACAATTCCATCGCCTCCGCATTCAATTCTAAAAGCATTTTCTTGTGTCGCTGAAGTTATGCTTGTATTCCCCTCAACAAGTATGTCGTAACTCGAACCATCATCATTTTCTTCATCCAAAAACAAATTATAATCCCTTCCATCATCATCTTTAGTTCCATTTTGGTCGAATATATTTCCGATAATATTACATCTTTGAGTATCTCGAATCCAAGCACCATCACGTCCGTTTTTCCGACTGATATTATTACTTAGAATACAGTTGATATTTTTTCTCCCTGTTTGAAAGATTACAGATTCCGGTTCAAAAGTAATTCCCCTTGAGCCATTCAAATACATAATATTGTTACTTATAATTATTTCTTCGCAGCCTTCCTGAAAGTATCCACCCATTTTATTATTATAAATATAGTTATTATCAAATCTTCCATTTATGCAGTTAACGAAATGGCTGCCGTCACTTCTACTATTTGTTAATTTACATTTTGTGACTTCGTAAGTATTAACATAATATAGACTGATATTTCCCTGGTCATCAAAACCCGTTCCCGGATAAGGTCCGCCAGGCGGATTCTCAGTATAGTCATAATATTTATTGCAACACTTTGTAAAGTAACAGTCGCTTATAAATATATTAGTTGACATATTATTTATATCAGTTCCATGAATTCTAATGCCATTACTACTCAATGAATCGAACGAAACATCTTTAATATTAATGTTAGCACACACTCCCGATAGTCTAATCCCACAAATATTTACACTATCCAAAAGTGAATCTCTATTACCTAAAAAACTGCCACCAATAAAAGTTATATTGGAAACTGCGTTGCCGAAAAAAATGGCTCCATCAGCATTTATTGCAGTTTGGTCTGGTTTAACTTTAAAAACAGTTCCTTCACAATTGTATACTCGCCCAGTCTTTAATTCAATCGCATCTGGAGAATCTATTAAAAAAGTTATCGGCGGAAATTTTACTCCCTTTTTCCCATTTGCAACAGCATAAGTTATTGCAGTGTTAATCTGTGATACATAACTGACAGAGGAACCATCTTTCTGATAACCAACTGGAAGATATTCTATAATATCAACCCAATCGGGATTTGATTTGTTATATAATCCAGAAGTCAGTTGTAAAAAAGTGCCATCATATTCAACTTCAAAAATTTGTCCTGCTTTAAGGTCTCCTCTTTGTAAATCTTCAGTTCCATTTTTCTTAACATAAATAGGAGTAATTGCATTTATCCCCACTCTGAAAGAACCATCATTATTAAGATTTCCTTTTTTAATTTTAAATTTCATTCCTACTATTAATGTAGATAACGCTGGGGAAGGTGATATATATGTTAGGTTTGCAAGGTTTTGATTATCTGCGAAATATTGGTCTTCACTGAATTTTGCAAAGGCATTTTTTATCGCATCAATATTTACTTTTTTAGTTTCTCCGGAAGAGCCTTCATCAGCTGAGAAATAATCATTGCTGCCTAAAGTTGTTAATGCATTTGGTAAATCTTTTGCTCTTATAAGTGCCATTTAATAATCCTTTAATAGATGATTAAGGAAGTTTATATTTGTAGCTGCCGCCGCCATCGGTGGCTATGTATATAATTTTTGAATTTGTTGGATCTGCAATAATTGAACCTATCTCTGTCACCATATTTCCAGTTGGTAATTCAGTCCAGGTTGAACCGTCATCATTTGATATAGCCAGCTTATTAATGTTTGTTGGACTTTCTGATGTGCCGTAAGAAATATATCCTACAACTAAATTCCCATCAATAGTGTAATCCATTCCATCCCATGCAAAAACTCCATTCGAACTTGTTGGAGATACTAAGGAATTATCTATTTTCGAAAAAGAAGTTCCGCCGTTTGTTGATTTCCAAAACCCTCCGGATGAGGTGCTTCTTACTCCCACAATAATTTGCCCGGAAGGCCCAATGCAAACTCCTCTTGCATCACCAAGAGAACTTCCGGAGCCGGTGCAAATTGTAAAGCTGGCGCCAAAATCAGTTGACTTATAAACTCCGCCTCCGCTTGAAGAGTTAGGGCCATAAACACAATAGATAATGTTATGATTAGTTGGGTCTTGAGCTACATCTCTAATCAATTCATAATTAGATGCATACTCAGGAAGCCCTGTTGCTTTTGTTCAGCTTGAACCTTGATTATCTGAATAGTATAATCCAGTTTGCCAGTAGGAAGCATAAGCTCCGCCGCTTTCTGCTTTAGCCCCGATATTACAAGTAAATAATCTATGCGTTGAACCTGAAGTAAATGCTCTGAGCTTCGAGAGATAAGTATTAAAGAAAGATTTAACATAAGTAAAATTTATTAAATCGGTTGATTTATAAATTGCATAATGAGCCCAATATTGATCATTGCCGCCGGTTGAAATAAAATAATTTCCTAAATCATCTTTAGTAAAAGAGCCGCCGTCATGCCCGCTTACTTTGGATGTATCATTTGTTAAACTGAAATAATTTGACCAACTGCTGCCATCATCTTTGCTGACACTAAATGATTGATCATAGCCGCCTATAATAATATTACTATGATTATCGGGATCAACAAAAATATCCCATCCGCCGGTTATCCCTACAAAACCATTATTTAGATATTTACCACTGCCTTTATCGTAGGAATAAATCTGTTCCCATGTATCTCCGTTATCTGTCGAACGGACAGGAGAGCTATTTCCCGCATATAATATTTGTCCGTTTGTTCCACCGGCATAAAATGAAACTCCTACTTGAGTTCCGAAATAAGTTGCCCATCCCGGGTTAACTGGATCAGTGGTTGTTTTATTCCAATTTGTTCCACCGTCTGTTGTCATGTAGATGTACATACCTATAAATACTTTTATTTTTTGTCCTGCGTTATCAAGAATAGAAAAATCTCTGCATTGTTGATCACGGTAGCTTGTTGGGAAAGTAACTTTAGTAAAATTATATCCGCCGTCAGTTGATTTATAAAATCCATTATAAGATGATGAGGTGCTGCTTGTCCCTCTGCATATATAAACCAGGCTTGTATTATTCTTGATAACTTTAACTCTTAATATATTTGCAGAAATATCTGCATTAGTCCCGGATGCAGTTGCCTGTGTCCAGCTTGAGCCACTATTAGTGGAAACATATAATCCTTGTGTGGTTGCATAAAGAACTTTCGTTCCATCCGATGAACCGACATCAATTGAACCAACGCCTGTTACTGAACTTAAGGTAGGGCCGCCGGAAGTGCCAAGAGCTGTCCAGTTTGTTCCGCCGTTTGTAGATTTCCATCCTATATATGGGTAATCATTTTCTCCTCTCCATCTTGTATTTGAAGAATAACCGATATAAATAACGCTGCTATTCCACTTTGAATAATTAACTGCTCCAAAATTATTATAATGTGCTTCCGGTGTTGATTGAGAATAAGGATAAGAAGATAAAATTTCTGTTGTCAATAAATTCCATGTTTCCCCAATGTCAGTTGATTTATAAACTCCAGCCATTGTTCCAACTAAAATATTATTTGCATTTGTTGGATCTTCAACGATGTTAACCGGCTTTTGGCTTTGAACAGATGTTAATCCGAATTTTCTTTCCCAGCTATTTCCTTGATTTGTGCTTCGATATAATCCACCGTTATCTGTAAGCATAAAAACAATATTGCTGTCTGTTGAGCTAATCAAAAATCCATTTATAAAAGCATCCCCTCCCGGGCCAAGTTGAGTAATTGTTTGCTCATTATTTCCCGGCTTATGAAAAGCAAAAGGGAATATTTGAGCATTAACATTAATAACCAATGCCAACAAAAGAATTATTATTTCTATTAAAAACTTTTTCATTTTCTTATCCTAAACGCAGCACATAGCTGCCGTATATTATTGAGTTAATATTTATTAAAGTGATGATGTCTCTGCCCTTAACAGTTAAAGCCGGCGCTATTTTATCAACCCATTCAATTACATTGTTGAAACTAAGCTTATAAGCACCTTTGTTAATAACTATGATATTAAGTACCTGCCCGTCAGAAAAATTTTTTAAGGTTACAGTTTTATTTAAACTTAAAGTGATTTGAAAATTGCTGCTCAAGCTGCAGTCAATTGTTGAACCGGTTATTATAATTGTTTTAGATGGAGCTGATGCTGTTTTAAGAGAATCAATCTTATCTGAGCTGACATTATACAAACTATCGATTGATGATATTATTTCATTAACTGAAGACTGTAGACTATCAACTCCGGATTTCGCAAAAGTTAATGTGTTGACTAAAATCAAAATTTTTAATAGTTTTTTCTTCATAATACTATCCCATATCCGGCACATAGCTGCCGTAAATAACTGAGTTAATTTTCATTAGAGTGATTATATCTTTTCCGTTATTTGTCAATGTCGGTGCTGTTTGACTAACCCATTCAATTGTATTTGTAAATCCGAGTGTATATGAACCGCTGTTGATGACAACAATGTTTATAACCTGTGCATCGGCAAAATTGTTTAATGTTAAAGTTGTATTTGCACTTAATGTTATCTGGAAAATATTTGTTATGCTGCAGTCAACAGAAGTACCGCTAATTATATTTGTTGAAGAGGCAAGCTGCTTTGTAATTAATGGCTGTGTTAACGTCCCGCCGGTAAATGGAGAGCCTTGATTATAAATTGTTGTTCCACCAGAATAATTTGATGAACCCGGGCTATTTGAAATTACCACCTGTCTTAAATCATAATCATGCCCGCTTGCTTCAGCCGGTTTTAATGAAATCGTTTTATTAATTAAATCAAGGTCTATCGCTGAAAAGAAATATGGTAAAGAATCAATTGTTAAGTTATCAACCAAGTCCCACAAAATTGTATTTGTATCGAGATGCAAAGTTAAATCGTAAGCGGAATGTCTTTTTCCATAAAAATTTAATAAAGAAGTTGCTTTGGTTGCTGCGCTGGAATTTAATAACTCCACTGTAGTATTAGCGGAATCTGAAGAGAGAACTGTTTTTTTAATTTCATTTTTAGGCTTTATATATGCAGTACTGCCGGGGATTTGTTTTGTTTGTGTGCTGTTGCCTTCAATGAATGCACCGTCAACCTGTATCCAGCTTTTAACCTTAACTGTAGCACCGTCAGCAAGCTTATCCCAGGAATGAATTTTTGTTTTTTTAATAATTTTTGTAGTATCAATAGTGCGGGTTGTTCCGTTTGTATCAAGTGAATCTTTGCTTTGAATTACTAAGTTGCTGTCTCTATCAACATAAATATAACACTCCATTGAATCCGCTAATATTTTAACAGCCCCCAACGGATCATCGCCAAGAGGATTTTCATCTATTAACCGTGAAAAGAATTCTAAAAGAATCGGAAATGTAGTTGAGCCGGTTTTATTTGAAATGGTTGTTGTTCCCCAAACCAATTCATAAAATGCTTGAATTAATTTGATGCCGTCATAAGATGTTAAATGTCCATCGATGTCATAAATTCCACAATCAAGTCCGTAAACTTCTTTTGAATATAAATTGTCAGTCGTTAATACTTCCGAGCTAATCCCGGAAGGCGGATCGTTTGTTGCAATTCCTATAATATCTCCTTGTTGGTAGGGCTGGCTGAAAGAATCATAAGCAGTTAAATTTGAAAAACTTTTAACTAAAATAAATTCCGTTGTTCCTGAATTATCATAAGAAATAATTTCCCCCGGTACCAAAGAATCAGTTGGAATGTCCACATAATTTCCACCGTCAATTGCTTCAATAATATATTCGCCGGGGCCTGTTTTATAAACATATATTTCTTCAGTGCCGGTAAAACTCATTCTTGCTTTTAATGAGCTGAAGCTCCTGGAAACATCTGCCGGAAGTATTCCCAATGCACTTAATTTATCCGCAATATTAAAAGATATTACCTTTCCTAATTCAGGCCAGGTAATAGTTGTAAAATCAGCCATCCCCTCATAAATTTTTGTGGGCTGTGCAGCTTTATAATTTGCAGCTAAAATATTTCCGTTATTATCAACCAAACTATCGCCTGAATCTGTTTCGAACTCAATACCGGTTGCAAAAAAATCTTTAGTATTAATTGATATTCTGAAAACATATCTTTGCTTTGCTGAAAGGTCTATTGAAAAAGCATTGTAAACCGGGTTGCCGTTTTCATAGTAAAGAATTATGGAAGCGCTGTCAAAAACAATTGCACCGGCTTCTCCTTCAATATCACTTTCAACTTTTTTGCTTATGCGCGGCGGCTGTACTAAATAATCACTCCAATCTTCCCAGCTGCCGGAAGGATATTCCATAAACTCTATTTTAATAGGATGCACCATTATATTCCGCTCTTCCTATTTAGTGCATCTCCCTTGTTATAAATTTTTCTCGCTTCATAATCATCATAATATGCAGTAGCCTTAATTCCATTGTCTAAATGTTGGTTAAGCTTTGTTAATGCATCTTTAATGGCCCTTAAATCTTCCCTCGAATTTGAACCTGAATTGATATTAAAATAATTTTTAGCATCAATTGTCCGCGTAACAATATCATTTGCAATTGTCATAAAATCTTCTTCCGGGGCAACAAGCTCATTCTTGGTACCTTCAAAGATTCCCGCCTTACCTTTGGGCAGCCTACCGCCGGTTTCGTAACCTTTCATGGTTGTATCTTGTTTAGCAATGTTAGCTGTATTTACTGCACCCATGGCAATCACTGCAGCAGTCATAAATGGTGCTAATGCAGGGCCTACACCTACAGGGGGAGGGGCATATAATGCAGCTACTGCTTTATAAGTTTCAATCCATACTTGAGCAATAGCAAGAACTTTATAAGCTGCAGTTTGTTTATTAAACAAGCCTGCCATTTGCCCTAAAAGTTTTTGAGTTTGGTTTAAAGTATTTAATGAAGATTGGGCATCAATTGATTCACGCTGCTTTGTATAATATGCATGAATATTTGTAATCTGTTCTTCTGTAGCACCGTAAATCTCAGCACGTTTAACAGTTAGTGCTTTTTCAGCATCGAGCTCTTTCTTTCTTTTCTCGTAAGGATCAGCTTCAGTTTTAGCCGGGAGTTCATCAAAAAATTTCTTTTTATCTTCTGAAAATTTTTGTTGTTTTGCAATATCATTCGCAATTTGTTTATCCAGTTCAGAAGCATATTTTTTCATTGCCTCATCAACTGAATCCATTTCCTTTTCATAATCAGAAACATATTGCCTAATTAATTCAATTCTTGCTTTAGTCAAATCAGCAAATTTATTTAAAGCATCCAGCTCTTTTTGATTATGAGCATTTTTAATACCCTCAACTGTTGTAGCATAATCTTTTTCAGCATCAGTAAGCTCATTAAGCAGTCCCTCATAATTTTTCCCGGCTAACTCTGCTGCTTGCTGCTGCCTTAATTCTTCTTCTATATATTTGTCTACAACTCTTTTCTTCGTTTCGCTAAATCTATCTGTTGTTTTATCATAATCTTTTAAAACATTTAATGCATTAGTAATTTGGTCTTTTTGAAAACCAAATTGTAAAGCCAGTTCCCGCATTCCGGGACTAAGTTCTTTAGCCAATCCGCCGCTTATAGAAGTAACATTTTTATCATAATCTTTAAGCTGGCTAATTAAATTTCCTAATTGTGCTTCTGATAATTTATTCTCTGCTGCAAATTTCTTAACACCTTCCGAACCATTATTTGTAGCATTAACTAGCCCTTTTAATAAATCTACATTTATATTAACAAGCTTATTTCCCGCATCTAATTGTTTATTATAATCAGCAATTTTACTTTTAGCGTCATCAATTTGCTTTTTAAATGCTTCTAATTCACTTTGACTATAAACGTGAGTTTCTCCAAAAAGTGTTATCCCTTTTGCCTCAATAGAAGCTTGAGCATTCTTTAATATTTTTTCTTGTTCAGCAATCCCGGTTTGAATTATATTTTTTCTATAATCATCTTGTGACTTAACTAAATCTTCATAGCTTGCTTTTAATGTCCTAACTTTTTCGGCAAGATCTCCCGCGTCTTTAGTATTTGTTTCCATAGACTTGGATGTATCGTCAAGTAATCCCGGTAAAAATTGCAAAGCAAACATTAATGCGTTAATACCAATTATTAACCCGCCCCCGCCCATCAAAGATGCTGTGAACAGCTTCATCATGCTTGCGTTTCCTTTGGCAGCCTCTTTAGCTTGCTGCATTCCCTGTACTATCATTGGGATATTATTTGCTATTCCCATCATACCCATCCGGGCATTTACCATAAACATTTGCGAATCATTCAATGCATAGCCAAACTGCATCATTGCCATATTCATGGAATTCTGCCCGGGTATCCCGGCTTTTACCGTAGAGTTCATTCCCATCTGCTGCTGCTGGATACTTCCCAACGCAGCTTTTAAATTTGTTGATGCTGTAATCTTTTGCTTCCATGCATCACTATCAATAGCAAGTGTTTTAATTTCAACGTCAAGAGATTGAATGGTCTTTTGTATGGTTTCAATCGAGAGGCCTTGGGTGGTTATATATTGCGATAATCCGGCAACACTAACATCATTTACTTGATTATATTGCATCACCTGGTTAACTAAACCTTCATTTGCCAGTGAAGCCGCTTTTATTTTAGTGGTTGCATTATTAAGCTCGGCTTCAATATTCTTAATTTCACCAGCCCATCTTTGATATGCTTCCCCGCCAATCGGAGTGTTAGCAAGTTTTTCCTTAAGGTCATTTAATCTTTCGATAAGGTCATTTACAGTTACATTTACGCCATCAAAATCCTTTCCCAAATTTTGGACATAACCCTGTGCACCACCTGCTGCCTTGTCCGCAGCCTCACCGGTTTCAACAAATTTCCCCTGGGTTGTATCAAGAGTTGCAATTGCTTCTTTACCGTCAATTACTAATTTAAATACGAGCTGCTCTGCAGTGTTTGCCATAAATTATTTCAGTTCAATATTAAATTATCAAGATTAAAATCTTTTTTGCATTCAAAAACGATTTTATCGATATTCTTAAATTCTACTTTCACATCTTCCCATCGATTAAGATCTTGAAACCATTTGTTATAAATTAAAATTCCTCCAGAATATCCTTTAACATTTAGACTGTCACTTTTTTCTGAGACTTGATAAGCTCTGAGGCTTTCAACATTAAATTTGTTTTTATCAATTCTGCTGATTTGTAACGAATCATTATAAATAAACAAGCTGGTACCATAAATGTTTAAGCTGTCTCCATAATTCGTTGCAATCTTTCCGTCAAATTCATATTTGCGATAAATGAAACCATTTAATGTTGTATCATTATTTAGTTCATCAAACTTGTATATTCACAAATCGCCAATAACTGTTATTAAAGAATCGATCGTTTTCTGTGCTTGGTTATAATCTGCCGCTTGAGATTTATAAACAGATAGGGAATCATTTAATTGTGTATTAGATAATTTCAAACTGTCGGTTTTCTGCTTTACCAAAATTCCAAGCTGACTTATTTTGTCAGTTAATGAGCCATTAATTGCAACCTGCTGTTCATACTGTGTTTTATAAGGCTCTGCCTGAGTGTTTTGGCAGCCAATGTTAATAAGGGCAAATAAGCTTACTATTATTATGATGCTAAATAACTTTTTCATAACTACTCCTTTATTATTTTTTTTTAATATTTCTTAACTGTTCAACTGCGGCCAAAAGCTCATTATATTTTTCAACTCTTTTCCTGTAAACAAATTTCAAAATCTCTTTGCGTTTAAGTTCTCTTTTCAATCTGTTTGCTTCACTTACATTCCCTTCAGAAACAAAAAAGAGAATTGAATCTGCCTCAGATAATTTTAATTCTCCTTTGTAACTTTTTATTTTATAACCTCTCAGGCTGTCATATTCATCTGAAGCATTTCTTTCACGTTTAGTTAATTCACTAAAGAGAGCTGCATAATGTGTCCTAAGGCTGCCTTCCATAAAAAAAAATCGGCAATAATTTTTACTGAAAGAGATTCTCTCGTTTTCAAAAAATCTTCATGATTAAATGGATTGCCGTTTTTATCTTTCAATAAAATCGAAAGTGTTTTTTCAATCTCATCCCGGGTAAAGCTCCCGCTAATTTCATTCCTCTTTTCTTCTCCCTTCCCTTTAGGAAGGGTTGGGGATAGACTGTTATAAACTTTATCAATCCACTCCAATTCTTCATAAGTAAAATCAGCTTGAAGATAAAACAGCTTTTCATTTATCCGGTATGAATAATCAATAATATTTAATTCATCTTCCTTCATTGGCGGCCTTCTTAGGAAGATCCAAAACCTGTGCTTTCTTTAATGATATTTTTCCCTTCAGTACTACTTTGTGGGTACCGGCTTCAACTAATTCAAATCTTTTTCCTATAAGATTTTTCTTCCCGGTAATGTTAATCTCATAACTATTATCGGTTTTAATAAGATCGTGCAGCCTGGTAGAAGCATAAAAAATTCTGCAGTTATCATTATCAAAAACACTAAATGATAAATCTTTTTTAGTCTCACTATAAGGGATAATTAAAGTGCTTTTAATGGCTTGTTTATTATCCTTTAATTCGGAGATTTCATTATCAATAAAAATGTCTATTTCGTTTTTGTCTTTTTTCAATTTATTAAACCTCAATAATTTTTTCTTTGATTGCATACCTGGTTATGTCAGCTAAGTTTCGCAATTTCAAAACACAACAAAAATTGTATCTGTGAGTATCCACTGTTTTACGACTGATAAATAATTTTTCTGCAATTTCTTCTGCTGAATATCCAAGCGCATAAAACTTTATAATTTCAATATGCCGTTGTGTAATTTTTTTTTGCGGAGTATAATTATCCGGATTCAACGGTCTGCCCATTTTATTATTGGCTTTTAATTTTATCTATATAGTTCAGAACAGCTTCATTGATATAGTAAAGCATCGTATCGGTTCGGGCATCATATTCATTTTTAAAATTAGCGAGAGAATCTTGCAGCTTATTATTATCTGCATATAATTGGAATATCTTTTGAGCTGCTTGATTATTAATGGCCTTTAGGGTATCAATTTTATTTGAGCTGACAAAATAAAGACTATCGATAGAGCTGCTCAGTTCATTCATTCTATCAACAACACTGTCGGTAATTGCTTTTTGTTCTAAATACTTTTGCTCATAAGTTTTTGCCGAAGTGTCAGAACAACTATTCAATAACCCGATAGAACAAGCCATCACAAATAAGGTAATGGCTGTTAATAAAAACTTTTTCATATTTTAATCTTTCAATTTATTAATAACCTATTTTCATTGTTCCGCCAACTAAACCATCAGTGTTAGAAGAATCCTCACCGTATGTATCACCGAACTGGAAGTCAACATCAAACACAGGAACATCTCCGCTAAACATTAATTTTAATGATCTATCATCATCTGCATCTTTGAATTCATCATGAAGAGTTAAAACACCGGCTGCAAAATCAAATGCGTCAAAGTAAGCGCCGCTATTCATTTCCTTGATATAAATAGTAGGACTCATATCCTTTGCCATAATTTCAATTTGTTTAGCAACTGAGCCGTCTCTTATTGTAATTGAGAATTCAACAGTTACATAATCAATTATGTCCATGTTGTAATAAGACTTTTTCATTTTAGTTTTTATTGAAAGGCTTCTCTCAATTATATCTTTTGCTGAAACTAAAGCGGTTGTTTTAGGAGCTTCGAATGCAACAAAATAAGGAGCCCGGTACATTGTAAAATCAGCACCGTCACCGGTTATCCCGGAGAATGTTACCGGAGTTACGCTGTCAGCAGAATCTATTAAAGTTTTTGCTCTGTCAAATTCCATTGCGCCTTCAAGCATTCCTTTTAAGCTTCGCTTGTCTACAGTAATCATCAATTCATATCCCAATCCCAATTGATTATTGCCTGCGAACTGGTAACAGTCACCAGCTCCGCCGGAAGTTTGAGGAACTGTTAAAACTTGTGCATCGCAATTAACATTTATCCAGTTATGGTAAGCTTTAATCATAGCCATAGTTGGCTGTAAAGATTCCCAGTCAGTTTTGAAGTTTACCATGTTTCGTAAATTTCTCTGCCGGTAATCTTTAACTTCTTTGAATGGAGTGCGTTCCATTGTTGCTGCATTACGCAATCCAACCGCTAAAGCATTTGTGGGAGTTGTTAACAATGTTCCTGAGTCGCATAATACAATTTGTTTTAATCCTGATTTACTAAAAGACATGGTATTTGACCTTTCTAAATTTGATTTCTATAAGTTGTTTCGATGAAGTCAACTGGAATTGAAAATGTTGTTAGATATTTCCAGATGCCGTTTTCTTCATCCACAAGTTCGTCTCGAACCGGGAATATTTTTCTTTCATTCATTGAACGTTTATTATCAACCTCTAACCCTGTTAATGCATCAGTTGCTATCTCTACATAATCACTGGGAATCATATTTGAATATTGAGAAATGGGTGCTTTTGAGTTATCATAAAATTTGATGATTGAAACAACTCCAATCAGCATATTCCTTTTCATCACAACAACTCCACCCTTAACATCTTCCCTTTGTTCATATTGAGCACCGTTATAAAGAAGTCCGAATGTTCCCCTTGGATGGCTTAATCTATATTTATCCAGGGTAATCAATCTTTCAACTGCAATCTGATCCTTATTTTCTAAAGAAGAGATTGCGGTTTTCAAAGTTGTTTCAAAAAGATTGAACGCATCAGAAACTTTATTTATAGCAGTGCTCATCGTTTAATTACTCGGTAATTTTAATTTCAGAAATACAAGTAACCCCGATATAACGTTCCATGTTGAAAGTCCATTTGCAATCAGCATGGCCGCCAATCCGTAAATGAAAATATACCACCATTCAATTGACACAAAAATTCCAAGCTGCAGCCACCATCCTAATCCGCTGATGATAAAGCTGACAAGAGCACTAATTATTATTGTTATGGTATCATTGCTCCTAACTTGCTTTTTAATAATTGCTGTGAAGAATAAAACTGCGCCGGCTAAAGCTGCGATTGAAGTAAATACTGTTGAGATGTCTATCCCTCCGGGCGGATCAACAACCTGCGCAGCAAACGTTGAAGCAATAAATATTGTAAAGACAAATAACAGCGCCATTAAGAAAGATGATTTTGAAATTGTTTTGCGTAACATGCTTACTCCTTCTTTTTAATTAGGATTATAATTACAATAACGGCAGCAAGAATTATGATGATATACCAAAAGTTTTTCTCCCAGAATGAAGGTTCCTCTTTAATTTCTGTGTTATGATTTATTTGAATTGTATCAACTTTAGGAATAAAGATTGTATCTGGTTTCGCTTTAAAGTAGATCTTCTTTTCCTGCGGGAAATATTTTATCTGGATAACAGTATCCTGTCCGACAATCTTTTCAGCGTGAATAACTACTGTATCAACTTTAGCTTGAAGAGTATCTTCAATAGTTGGTACCGCAACTTTAATTGTATCATGTTTAATTATAGTTTCAGTTTTATCAGTAATGTGAGTTGTTGTTCCGCAGCCGATAAAAACCAAAGCTATAATTATGACTAATAAAAACTTTTTCATTTTAATTCCAGATAACTTCAACTCTATCAAACCAGCCTATATATTTTTCATTAACCGGGTTCTTTTCCATCAGCTCTAAATAATGTTTAAATTGAAATCCGTTTATTACATTCAAAACTCTTTTAGCGCCGTTCAGTTTTAAGCATTGTTTGAGAGCTTCAATTGTGCCGGGCCCTATATTGCCGTCTACTTTTATATCTTTATAAAAATCTTCTTTTTGGTTCCTGTTAAGAATATTGATTGTGCGTTGAAGATATTCTGAACTTTGCTTATATCCCATATTAACTGCGTTATCATAAACTTCATTTGCAATTCTCTGTTCAGGAATTAAATCACCATTTACTTTATTCCAGTACTCATTCAAATAAAATTTTTGAATCTTTGCTTGCAATACCGGATTGCCATCAAGTCTTGAACTTAAACTTGAACTTGAACTCTCTTTTTCTTTATCAAAAATTATCCAACCATCCCAATCCGGGTGAAATTTTCTTGCTATGCCTCTATATGTTTCTCCGCCTTTATCATCAGGATCATTCACATATCCGCCTTCAACCTTGTTTGTTAAATAATATGCAGTTTCAAAGTCAGCCATTAAGCCCATCCTAAATCCTTCCCAAAGGGAAGGACTTTTAATTTTTTAATCTTGTAATCTTTCAATCTTTTAATCATTTAATTTTTAAAGGTTCACCGAGTTTATATTTGAAAATAATTTTGATTGCATAACCGATTCTTCTAAAAACATTTTCTTCAGCAATATTTTTGAAAACATCATTTATATCTTGACGAACTTGTTTATTAACAGTCTTTCGAATGTTTCGTGCTAATCTTCCATTCATTAAAACTTATCCCACATATCTTTATTAAAATATTTATCTGCTGCAGTCTTATTAGTAGTGATTTCATTCTTCAGCGACTGCGGTTCATCAGCTACACCAATGTCCATAATTCCTTTTTGAATATTCTCAAGCATCTTAATATTCGATTTATAAATGCTGATGATTGTCTCCGGAATATCCCCGCGCCTTTTATAAATATTATATTTAGTAATCTCATCACTAATTGAAGTGATTAAAGTTGGTACCGGAGAAAGCGGGAGAGTATATCTTCCTCTTAGATATGGATCAATTTTAGCTTGAGCATCATCTGCTGCATCCTGGAATCTAACAGTTGCAACATCAGCCGCATCAGTTAAATCAACTGCATCCCCGCGTACTTCATCATCAAGAAGCTGAATAAGCACACGTTCATCAATTTTCTTTTTAACACTATCTACTGTTGAATAAGACATAAAAATTTTTTCAATAAAAAGGGGTGATAACCGTTTAGTGTACTGAAACCCGTCCTTTCTGTAGTATCTCTATTCTTTCCAGGATGTCATCAATTTTATTAACCGGTTTGATCCGGCGACACGTAAGTTTCACCCCAACTAACCATCTGTATTTTATTTAGGGTTTGTTGCGAGGGTAGGATTTGAACCTACAACCTTTTGGTTATGAGCCAAACGAGCTGCCAATTGCTCTACCTCGCCATTTTTTTTATAAGATGAAACGTGAATGATATTTTAGAAGTGACCTGAAATTTTTCAAGAAAGCTTACTGTAGAATAAGTTTTAAAGTTTGTATGCATTCACGTTTCAAAATCATATCAATAAAAAAAGAACATTCCTATTCCCTCTCCCTTTGGGAGAGGGTTAGGGTGAGGGCTTTAAGCTACCGTTGCATAAATGTTTGCAGCCGGCTCGTTGAATGTAGGAAGTGGATGAGATTCAACTAACAGGTATAAACCTGAAGGATCTTTTTCAATCCAATCTTTACTGAAGTATTGGCCGACAACTGTCCCGGCTTCAAGATCTTCAATTCCACCAAACTGTAAACGATGGTCTGCAGCTGGAGAAACTAAAGCCACAACGTTATTGGGAATTAATAATTGCTGATTGCCAGATGCGTCATTATATACACCATCATAAGTATAGTAAGTAAGCCCATCAATAACTGCTTTCTTTTCAGCTCCCATTTCAAGAGTTGATTGCTCAGTATTGATTGAGCCTATATTTATTTTTAGCTTATCCAAATATTTAACTACATCATCAGTTGCTAAGTACAATTCCCAGGTAGTGGAATTCATTACTGCAATGGTTGGAATTTTACCTGAAGCTTTCTGTGCAATAACTTTCCAGCCTCTCATATCCTTTGTAGGCTTTGCAGTTGTAGGAGCATCCCATTTTGCAGTTGACGTTAATGTTGGCTTATTTGCTGAAGGCATTGAAAAATCAATTGCAAAAACTCCATCATCCTGAGAAATAGAATAAGAGCCGCTCAATCCTTTTGCACAAAGCATTTCGATAGTTCTATCGGATATGTCTCTTAAATCTTTCTGCTCCATCGCCATTTTCTGCTGACGTGCGGTTTGTAAAGGATCATTACCGGCAGAACCTCCAGGCACAAAGATTGGCGCACCGGCGCCTCTGGTGTAGAATAGATCATCGGGAGTTAAAAACTTTTTCATTCTAATTTGTGGCGGTTCCACAAGGTTAGTTTTTTGTCCTAAGTTGCCAACTATCTTGGCTGCATTCCCTCTCTTAACAAAAGGAGCCACTTTTTGCCCGCCGACAATAACATCAACCAAAACAGTTTTAGTTGCATGAGTTTCCACTCTTTTAAAAAGAAGGCTTCTTATAAAAGATGGAACAGGCTTCATTTGGTTTACAGCTTCGGTCAAAACCTGGAAACCGAAGGGATTAATTGTTATAGCCATCTTATGTCCTTATTAATGATTTTTTAATTATGATTTAATTGCTCGTTAAACTTGAATTAAGAATTAAATTCTTAAACTACGCTTCCGACGAATATCGGAGTACCTTCAAAGTCAACTTTTCCAGCGGCATCAATACCGGTTAAAGCAGCTTCGTTGAAATCACCGGCGAAGTAAGCAATTGAAGCAACATCTGCAGAGGTAGCATCTTCAGCATCTTCTGCTAATATTGCTTTTGCTGTTTCAAGACCGCCGCTGCCCCCGGCAGCATAAGCATCATACTTGCCTGAAGCTGTTATTTTACCAAGCACTGTCCCTTTTGTTAAAACACCGGCGCCGGAAACAATTGTTATTGGTTTTATTACTCGCGGGAAATCGCCGGCAAATAATTGAACCAGGGTATTGTCTTGAGTTGTTACTAAATCCATTCCACTTACCTTTCAAATATTTTTTTAATTTGTAATTTTCTAACTCTTAAACCTGCCACCCTTTCCTTTGGGAAGGGACGGGGATGGGCTTATCGATTAACGAAATCAGCTATCTCTTTTGCTTGTTTTAAATATCCTGGCTGCTGCTGGCTGCCGCTTTTGTTTGTTGCCAATTCACTTAATTCAATTACATCTGGCAAGTTTTTGATTAAGCCTTTTGCATAATCAAAAGCATCAACTTGAATCTTTGTCTTCGGATTATCCGGAGCAGCAAATTCAATAACGCCTTTTTCTTTTTGTGCCATTAAAAAGTTAACGGTTTTCTCTTTGTCAGCCGGCTTAATTTTTAATTTTACTTCGTCACATTCACAGAACTGTAAAACTTCATTTCGAAGTTGAGTCCTTTCTGCAGTTGATAATTTTGTTGTTGCGGCCTGCAGCTCTACATCCTTGGTTGAAAGATTTGTTTCGAGAGTAACAACTTGATTCTGCATAGCTTCAAAAGCTGCTTTGATTGACGGATCAACTTTGCTTAAATCGATTTTTGATAAATCAACTTTGAACATATTTTTATCTCCTTGGTTTGATGAAAAACTTGGGTTTACGCTTGCGCCGGTATTCAAATCCGGTTTAGTAAAAATTGTTGGGGGATTGCCAATATCATTTAATGAATATTCAGGAAGAGCATTATCTGCAGTGGCTAAACCGAATTTATCTATTAAAAGATTTTTGACATTTCTTAATAATGTTTGAATGCTTCGGAATGGATAACTTGAAACTTCATACTGAGCAAATTCAAAATTGTTGGTTTCAATATCTGCGAAGTGTGCTTCTTCTCCGGAGAGTAAAATTGCCAACGATAAATCATCTTCTTTTACTTCAGATGAAAACGCATAAGAACCTAAGCCGTCAACAGCCGGCGGAATCTCCGGGGGAAGAAAAGAAATATTTTTTAATGAAAAAGAATTTTTATCAAGAGTTACGCTGCGCCCTGGCAGCTTGCCTGAATTGACAATTGCCTTAAACTTTTCATTTACTTCTTTAGGCAGTGCAAATAAATAATCTCCAACTCTTTTTAATTGTGAGATGGTACCAAAACCGATTGAATCTTCTTTAGGATGTTCTATAACAAACTGAGGTTCAGTTGTTATATCGGTTGATGAAATAATTTTATCAATATCATTTTGTGCAATAGTAACTGTCTGCTTATTCTTATCAGTAAAAGTTCCGGTTCTTAAGATTGGCATCCATTTAAATTTTGACATTTGATTTCCGCTTTATAAATTTGCGTTCCTATTTTATGGGCTCAAACCTAAGACCTCACTTCAACATGTTACATTGTAAAATTCAAAAAAATTATTTTTGAATTATTCAATGTATGTTCCCCCACTCAATACTTACTTTCTAACCCGATGTTTTTTCTTTTTAATATCGGGAGTTATTAACTATGTATTTATTCTTCAACCACTTCATCCTAGCACTTTCAATAATAGCATTTCAAGCTGCTCAGGCAACTGGCGGAGATAGTTATTTAATCCAAACGGCAATAGCCAATGGAGGGATTGGCGCCATTCTTTTTGTTATGTGGTTCATCACTTTCAAGTACACTCAAAAGCAATTTCAATTCGCACTTAAACAAAACCAGGATCAGTTTGATAAGGCTTTAATGCAAATTGAAAAACAGCATATCGATAACTTGACTGAGCAGAGAAGAATAAATGACAGGCTGTTTTTAGTGATAGAAAAAGATGCCGAGTATAAAGAAATTCTAACCGGCGTACTTACCGAAATGAAAAACGGATTGAAACAGGATAAAGAAATCTTAACAAGTGTGCTTACCGAAATTAAAAATCAATTTAAAAGGAGTAACCCAAATGCATGAAAGAGAACAGGCAATCGGGAAATATGTTGTCTTAAAAAAACAAATCTATGAGCTGGGCATAAAAGCACAAGCACTCGTTAATGACATCCAGGAAGAAACAGAAACTTTTTTATCCGATAAAGATTTTTCAACAATGGATTTTAAAAAAGTCGAAACTCTTTCAAGAGACCTTCAGATTATTCAAACCGATTACAATGAAAAAGTTTCCAAGATGAAGGATCTGAAAGAAAAATATAATATCACGGAGTAACATCATGCCCGATCCAGCTTTAAAAGAAAAAGCAAAAGAGATGTTTGTCATTAACGGCTTCAGCATGGATACAATTGTTACAATGCTTGATGGAGAAGTCTCACGGAAAACTTTATACAACTGGCGCAATCAGGAAGATTGGGATGAACAAAGGCGTGAGAGAGTTAAAAGAGTTGTTGGAAGAAGAGAGCAGCTTGAAGCAGCAATTGATGAAGCGATTGTGGAATACATGGCTTCCAAAGATCCTAAATGTTTATTCGCTGTCGGCAAAGCTACTGCCGCATTAAAAATGATGAGCACTTTTGAATTCACTGAGGAGAAAAAAGAAAAAGAGACTAACAAGAAACAAGGCTTTACCGAAGAGACTTTGAAGGAAATTGAATCAAAGCTTGGACTTTTATGATGGAAAAATCAAGAAATTGTCAAACACCCGTTAAACCCTATTTAATGATAAAGTTACAGCAAATCAAGCTGTTTTTTATATTAAAAATTGCTCTTGAACCTACCCTTAAACATGTACTTTTTAAGCCGATTTTATTCCAGTTCGCACATAAATGCGCCTGGTTGATTTCGGAGTATTATGTAAAGGGTAAGCATGTTGTCGTTAAAATTAACGGGGGTACTGTTAAAATTAACGGGTATAGGGCTTTATTAACGGAATGTTTTTCCATCCGCTTTAATTTCCATCTTAAAAATAGGCTAATCTGCGAAAATGGCTAAAAAACTAAAGTTTCTGCCTTATCAACAAGACTGGATTAAATATCCGGGAAGATTTGCTCTTGCAGAGAAAAGTAGGCGTACCGGTATCACTTACGCTGAAGCTTACCGAATGACACGTAAGCATGCAACTAAAAAAGTTAAAGGCGGCAAGAGCTGGTTTACTTCAGCAGATCTTTCAGCAGCCGAAGAGTATATTGATTATGTAGGATGGTTTGCAAAATACCTTAACACCGCTGCTGAATATGTTGGTGAAGTTTTAATTGATAAAGATGATGATATAACGGCACATCGTGTAAGATTCAATAATGGTGATGAATGTAATGCAATCTCGTCCAACCCAACACGCTTCAGATCAAAAGGCGGAGATATTACTCTCGATGAATTTGCTCATCATAAAGATCAAGAAAAAATGTATACAGCATCTAAGCCTTCTGCAATGTGGGGTGGAGATGTTAGAATCATTTCAACTCATAATGGTGATGAGTCTTATTTCAATAAGCTGATTATTGAAATTAAAAAAGGTGAAGCTGGCACAATGAAAAATTGGTGGCTGCATAAAATCACCATTGAAGATGCAATTAAGCAAGGACTTGTAGATACAATCCTGGGGCACAAAGCTTCCAAAGAAGAAGTAGCTGAATTTTTGGAAGATGCATTCTCCGGAATGACTGAAGAAGCCATTGATGAAGAGTTCCGATGCATACCGAGAGCTGACGGTAATGATCATCTATTAACCTATGAATTGATAGGTGCTATTGAAAGAGATAATATTCTTGACTCAACTCTTTCAAATGTCAAAGGCGATCTTTACGTAGGTATGGATGTTGGAAGGAAAAGAAATCCATCTGTTATAAATGTTGATGAAAGACTTGGTGAAATAAAATATACAAGAAGAGTTGAGTTTCTTAAAAATATGACATACCGGGATCAGAAAGAAATTCTTTATGGTATTCTTTCCCATCCGAATTTTAGAAGGGCATGCATTGATGCTACAGGTATTGGCAACCAGCTTGCTGAAGAAGCTCAGCAGGATTTCGGTGCATTGAGAGTTGAACCGGTTATGTTCACACCGAAATCAAAAGAAGATCTTGCGTCAAATATTTATATCGAAGTTGAAGGCAAAAAAACTTTAATACCAAGAGATAAAAGAATTCGAGAACATCTTTATGCAGTGAGAGCTGTCAGAACTGCAGCTGGAAATGTTAGATATGAAGCTAATGAAGATGACGAAGGCGGCCATGCAGATTATTTCTGGGCAAAAGCATTAGCATTAAGTGCAGCTAAAACTTATTCCGGTCCCTTAATAATTACTTCCGGAGGAAGAAGAGCTATGCAGTCAATATTAGACAGATATTAAAAAGGTCTTATTATGTCAAAAGGTTTATATGTCAATCCAACTACATTCGTTCCGCTTAATCAAATAAGCGAGGGCTTAACTTCCGAAATTGCGACCAGGCAGTTTGCCGCCGGTGCTTACACCGGCTTCTTTAATTATCTGCCAGATCCCGATCCAATACTTCGCAAGCTTGGAATGGATCAAACAGTTTATAAAGATTTATTAGCGGATGACCAAGTAGGCCCTTTATATAACCGCAGAAAAAATTTAACCAAGTCACTAGATTGGGATATTGATCAGGAAGAAGCCGGCGAGAATGAAGTTGCTCTTTGCGAACAAGCTTTGGATCTGCTTGAAGGCAATGGCTGTTCAATTAAAGATATAATTTCTCAAACTTTAAATCCGGTTGGATTTGGTTATTCGGTATTTGAAATCAACTGGGCAAATGTAAACGGTAAATGGCTGCCGGTATCTGTTTGGGAAAAACCCCGTGAATGGTTTTTCTTTGATAGTGAAAATCAATTACGGTTCCGTTCAAATAATAATTATGAAGGCATTGTTATTCGGGGCAAAGATGCTGATCCATCAATTGCAATAAAATTTATTTTACTGCAGAACGATCCTTCTTATGAAAATCCTTATGGTGATAAAGCTCTTTCACGCTGCTTCTGGCCCGTAACATTCAAACGCGGCGGAATGAAATTCTTCACTACTTTCATTGAAAAATATGGGATGCCTTATTTATTCGGAAAACTTCCGAGAGGTGCAAAGCCTGAGGAACATGCAGATCTTCTTTCTAAACTGATGAATATGGTTCAAGATGCAGTTGGTACGGGTCCCGATGATTCATCTTTAGAGCTGATAGAAATTAAAGGCACTCAATCAGGTGACCTTTATGAAAAATATTTAAACCGCTGCGATAATTCTATTACCAAAGCAATTTTATTAAATGCGTTATCAACAGACATCCAGAAGAGCGGTGCACGTGCTTCATCTGAAACCGGTGCTGTAACAATTGAAGGTGATATTGCATTAACCGATAGGGATTTCCCGGTTGCATTATTCAATGAAATATTTAAACGCATTGTTGATTTAAATATTGGTTCAGGCAAATATCCGGAATTCGGAGTTAAGGAAGTTGAAGATGTTGAAAAGGATTTAAGCGAGCGTGATAAGAATTTAAAAGATATTGGAGTGACCTTTACAGATGTTTACTTCGAAAGAAAATATAATTTAGAACCGGATGAGTTTGAAATAAAAGAGCCTGCGCCTCCGCCAAATAATTTCCCAAATCCTAATCCTAATTTCCCTCAAGATCCGAATTCACTTCCTCTTAAAAAAGGGGATACGGTTCCAGCCGGCGGGGATGTTAGCAATCCTCAATTATCTTCATTCAAAAAATTTTTTAATAAGCTTTTAGGAAAGCGCATTGAACTTTCAGATGCAGCCACGATCAAAAATAACATCGCTGATCAGATTTCTAATGCGCTTCCCGATAAACTTTTGCAGTTCAGCATCGAACAGACTTTGCAGCCGGTTATAGAGCTGGCAAAGAATTCAAATAATAGAGAAGAGTTCATAAATAATCTTGCAGCACAATTCCCAAAGATGAATTCAAATCAAATTGAAGATCTTGCTGCTAAAGTTTTTTTTATTGCTGAAATTCAAGGCAGAATAGATGCTGAGATAAAATAAAAATAAGAGATTAATATTATGAAAGATACTATTAGAATTATTTTATTCCTCGACTGTATTCCTAACTGTGCTATCTGTGTTAATGGGCATGAACAATTTTATGACCAATTCGAGAAAAAGAAATTTGATGAAATAGATTTTAGTTTATATAAAAATGTTTGCATATCCGGAGGCGAACCTTTCCTTGAAAAGGATTCCCTTTATTCTTTAATTGAAAAGATTCCTCCCGATAAAAACATATTTATTTATACCAGCGGACTTTTAATAAACTGGGATGACATTCAAAAACTAAAGTTATACCCAAACATTAAAAGCATAAATATTGAACTGTATGGCATCGATCAGTTGGCTTCAGTTAGAGATATTGAAAAACATTTGCCGGTTAGATTTTCTTTATTGGGTTCTGACGGGGATAGATTTTCGAAGCTGGGTAAAAGGTTAAATGATGTAAACTTAAAATTGTTAGCCCTTAGAAATGAAGAAAGGCCTAATGAAGATTGGGTTTTATTGAATGAATGAAGACTTGCTGACTGAAGACTTTCTTAAAGTTGGCCGCTGCGGGTTCTGCGGTAAGTTTTTAGTTGTAATGGATACTCAGCATAGTGTGCTGCCGGTTGAAGTTGAAAGCAATGAAGTAAAAATAAGTGCTGATGAAGTTTTCGATTATAAAAAATATAAATCTCATTTATTAAATTGCCCGGGACAACAAGCTGCATGGGAAAAGAAAAAATGGAAATATCTAAAGCAAAGAAATCCATTAGCTAAGTTTGCACCGGTTGATGAGAAAGATTTATTAAGATGACATCAAATGATATTCAATATTTATTAACTCTTCCGCCACAAGAAATTATTAAATGGTATTATTCCAAAGGTTATACCTTCAGCTGGAATTGGCAGGACGTTTGGCAGGATGCTCATGTTAGAAGTTTCACTGCTGCTAAAGTTATGAAGCTTGATATTCTGCAGTCATTAAAAGATGAAGTTGATAAAATATTTTCTAAAGGAATTACTTATGATCAATTTGTAAAAGATTTAGAACCTGAATTAAAAGCCCTTGGATGGTGGGGCAAAGTTAGAGCTGATGAAGTTCCGGGTTATGATCCTAATTCTGGAGTTGATCCAAATAAAATAGTTCAGCTTGGTTCACCAAGAAGATTAAAAACTATCTATCAGACAAACGCTAATGTTGCTTACAATGCAGCTCGTTATAAATTCCAGGCACTGAATGCGGCAAGCCGTCCATATTGGCTTTATAATCAGCTCGATAGGCCGCATAAAAGAAAAGAGCATGCACGCTATGCAGGTAAAGTTTTTATGTATAATGATCCTATCTGGGATCATATATATCCGCCTAATGGTTTTAACTGCGGATGTTATGTAACCGCATTAACGTATGATGAAGTTATTTCAAGAGGATTAAAAATCTGGAAGGGTAGTGATGTGATAGTTGATATTGGTGAAGGATGGGATTACAATCCTGGTAAAGAATTATTCACACCGGATTTAACAAAATATGATGCTGATTTAAGAGCCGTTTATTTAGCAGTTAAAGGATAGTTAATGGCCGCAGAGATTATTGCACAAGTAAACGAAACATTTGATAAGCTCAAAGATAAATTCACTCCCAATAAATCTTTGATGACCGCAATAGCCGGGCATCTGCTTGCCTCAGTTGAAGATGAATTTAGAACTCAAGGCGCCGGCTCCGGAGGCTGGGCAAAACTTGCAGCATCAACGCTTCGACAGAAAAGAAGAAGAGGATGGAGCCAGAGAATACTTGAAGCACAAGGTAATTTATTTAAATCAATTCAACCGAATGCAACTGATACTGAAGCAAGGGTAAGCACCAACTTAAAGTATGCAGCCATTCAACATTTTGGTGGGGAAATATTTCATCATCCCCGTACACGTGAATTAGGATTTAGGCTTGATAAGAAAGGAAATTTATTAAAGCAGGAAGGCTATCCTAATTTAGTTCGTTTTGCAAAAAAGACTCACAAGAATGCAATTCGTTATACAATCTCACAGCAGTCATATACAACAACAATTCCAGCACGGCCTTTTATGGTTTTAACCGAAAGCTTTAAGGATAAGATTATTCAGGAAATTAAAAATCAGATTAATAAATAGGAAGAAATGAAATGTCAAAAACAAATTTTGTCGAGATCGAGGAAGATGAAATAAGAATGATTGAAATTACTGATGAAGGTGTAATTATCCAATGGATAGATGGAACTTTTTTCTCTGCGACTTTTAATGATAAATCGAAAGATCGTTTAGCATTGAATATTGCGGCTTTATATTCTGATGAACACGCTAAGATTTTAGAGAATCTAAAAGAGACTGAGTCTCAATAATGGTATCTTCGTTATGTTTTTTGTAACCCATGATTATTATTAATTAGGTAAATATTTTGTTCGATGATTCTTGAAATGCCAAGACAAATTAGCATAATTATTAAGCTGCTGAAAAAGAATGCGATGCCGTAAATTATATATTCATAATTCACGTAATGGAATCCTTTATAATCTTCTCCAAAAGCACTTATGATTAATACAATACTCCCAATTATATTTAGAACAAAATAAAGGATTCCCATAGTTTCCAATCCGGTAGCCAATTTTGTATTAATTAAATATGGATTTACTTTTTTAGTTTCTTCCATCGTTCCTCTCCTTAATTTAATTGTAGATAGGTTCCCTCTAAATATAAGGTTTCCCCTTAATTATTTCCTCTTCTTTTTTTTATTTATTTGTCCCGCAGCTTGAGCAACAGATGTAATTTGGCTAATACTAGAACGGAGTTGCTCATTCTCCCCTTTTAGCTCCTGCACTTCTTTCTCAAGCTGCTTCATTTTATATTCCACTGCCGGCTCTTTTATCCCCGGCGGCCCTTCATCATTTGATAATAACCAATTTATATCGCAGCCATCTTTATTCAACTTTGCTAAAAAATCAAGCCCTGGCTTTTGCCCCTTTTCATCTTTTCTTAAATATCTAGAAAGATTTGGCAATGACATATTATAATGTGCTGCTGCATTTGTAAGGCTGCCAAATGTTTTGGTTAACCAATTTCTGAGCTTATTCTGATGCATAAAAAAATATTATCTTTTTAGATAAGATTTTTCTTGACAATACTTATCTAATTAGTTAAGTTGTTTCTGAAGTTAATATAATTACGTAACATAAATAAGAAACAATGGCTTTAAACACAACAAAAAATAAACCAACTCGAAAATCGAAGTTAAGTTTAAAATTAAACTATAATTCATCTTCTGAAGATGTCAGGATTGTACTTGCTATTCTCAATTTAAACCAGGAGTCGTTAGCAGAACCACTTGAAGTTACCCCTGCTTCAATCAGCCGTGCAATAAATAAAGACCCGCTGTTAAAAGTACTTCGGAAAAAAATTATTGATTACTTAAACGTATTGCAGTTTGGGAGAATGATTTGATTCAAAAAGTATTTCACCAACTGTTCAACTATCCAAACAATAAAAAGGGAGTTTACAAATGACATTCTTATATATAATCATATCACTCTTCTTTCTATTCATCATCTGGATAGCTTACGAAATCAAGCATGCGCCTTTAATTGAATATGATGAAGAATATGAAAAGGCTTACTTCTCCGGTCAAACAAATTTAAACCGTAGGACTTTGATTAATCAAAGTCTTACTAATCAAATTCCTAAAGACAAAAAAAATAAGGAGGCAAAATGAACGGCAACTTAAAAACGGCATGGCGACTTTCATTTAAATATACTTTTAAAGCTGTTAAAGAAACTTTCATTACTCTGCGCCAGGTTATTCGTGCTAAAAGATACTTAGCAAAATCAAATACAAAAAGATATAACAGGGAACGCTTTGAAGAATATTTCTCGGAGGTTTATGATGCATAAAGATTTAATAGGAATCTATGGAAAAGTTCTTGATAGTATGGCATCATCAAGAGCAAAATTCAAACACTTTAATTCATGGCATGAAGCCTATGCAGTTATAAAAGAAAGTATGGAAAATATTCACGATAGCTTATTATGCCATGAACTCAGGCATGAACATGAACTTAAACTTGAATCCGAACTCATTAATCTCACTGCTAATTGCCTTTGTGCAATATCCGAATGCAGCGAACCTAATTTTAGGTGGGTTGATGTATTTGATGAGCTGACAAAACTAATCAGCCGCCTTGAATATTCCGGCGATGATTATAACGTTAAATTTATTTTTGATGAGCTGATAACTCCTAACTTCGAATACTTTTGGGAAGAAGTAAAAGGGGGAATAATAAACACAAATTATATTTATACAGTTGCAGCATACTCAGTTGTAATTTGTAGGAATTTGATTCATCAAATTCTAACCGTTACGGATGGAATGAGTTCCTATATGTCAGAGGTGCAGTTATGATGATAACTGCAAATGTTATTGGTGTTCTATGCCAGCAAATTCATCCGGAAGCTTCAAACCAGGTTGAAGCAGTCGATCTTGAAAGATCTGATTTATATAAGCGGATACAATTAAAATTAAAAAATAATATGCCGGCTGTTTATGACATTGAATTATATTTTTTCCTTGAATCTGTTTATCAGCATTTAATACCTCAAACAGTTCAAGAAGCTATTCTTAAAAATTAAACAAGATATTTTATTATGAATACTCAATTAACCGAAAAAGAAATTACAGAAGCCAAGGAAGTTCTTCACTTTACTAGGCGCGGACTTTATGAATTTATTTATGGATTGAAGATAATAAAGGAAAAGAAATTTTTTAAAGCATATGGTTTTGAAACAATGGACGAATTTGTCCTTGCAGAGTTTGATATGGCAAGAGCCACAATGTATATGTATTTAAATATTGGACAAGTTTTTTTACCTATAATCCTTCAAAATGAGGAAAATTCGCAAGAAGTCCAACCGGTTGGACTTTTCTCCTTAGGCCCGGCAAAGCTTGATATTTTAACAAAATTAGGGCAGCCGATCATTTCAGAGTTAATCACTTCCGGTTCAATCACTCTCGGTAAAAAGAATTATACAATTGAAGATTTTAAGCAAATGAGCCGTGATGAATTAAGATCTTTAATTACCGGCGAGAAAGAAAAAGTAAAAGAAGAACCCAATGGGCAGTTAGAAATTCCCTTCGATAAAGTTTACAGCCACATGGAAAAATCACTTGATAAAATGATAACAGAAACTAGAGCATGTAAAACCTTGTTAGATGTTGACCAGGCTAAAATTGAAATAAAAATAAGAGAGATAGCCGAAATAATGGATTCATACAAACCGAAATTCAAAATATGAAATTGCAAAATCCTAAACACGAACAAGCACACAAAGTTGCTTCTGAAATTAGTAAGAGTTTGATTCATCAAACTTCCTCAGCCATTCACCCTGACGAACTTTCACCAAAGCAATATAAATATGCAATTGCTGCAGCCAAGTTAATTGACAGATTAATGGACTTTGCAGAACTGCCTCAGTACAAAGGGAAGAAAACATTAGCACAAGAAAAATTTGCTGAAGCATATAATAACAATGCATTCCCGGACATCTTTGAAGTTATCGGAAGCCGCGATGTTAAAACATTACTCAGATGGAGAAAAAATTATTTAGAAGCAAATAAAGATTATAGAGTTCTTGCACCTCAATACAAAATTAAAAAATCAAGTTCAATTACACCGGAACAATCAAAAGTTTTAATCAATTTATTATTAAAGCCAAGCAAGCCGCTAATCTCAGAAGTAGTTAGAGAAGCAATTAACTTTTTTGAAGCGAAAAGATTCCCGCACATCCGCAGCGCAAATACTTATAGAAGATTTTTAGAAGAGTGGAAGAATAATAATTATGCTGATTATGTTTTTTACCGCGAAGGTGAAGCCGGGCTTGATAATAAAGTGCTGCCTTATTTAGAGCGTGATTGGAACCTTGTTGAAGTTGGTGACATTATTATTATGGATGGCCACGTAAACAATTATGAAATATTAAATCCTTTCACCGGCGCACCTAAAAGGATGATGACGATTGGTGCTCTCGATGGAAGAAGCCAATATTTATGCGGCTATGAAATAGCAATTACAGAAAATGTTTTATCCATTGCTTCAGCTCTCCGGAGAGCAATACTTAATCTTGGTAAAATTCCAAAAGTAGTTTATATAGATAATGGTAAAGCTTTCAGTGCAAAATATTTTCACGGTTCAAATGATTTAGAAAATCTTGAGCCTCTTTTTTCACGCCTCGGAATTAAAACAATTTTTGCAAAAGCATATCACGGCCAGAGTAAACCGATCGAAAATTTCTGGGGATGGATGGCTGAGCTTGAAAGATTAGTCCCCACTTATGTTGGAACTTCAATCCAGTTGCAGCCGCCGAGAATGAACAGAGGAGAATTCATACATCGAAAGCTTTATGAAAAAGCAATGCATAATACATCTGTTGACATTTTAGCTGCGCACAGAGCAATGGCATGGTGGCTGGATCAATATCACAACCGGGTTAAAACTTCAGGTCATTTAAAAGATTTAACTCCTTCTCAAGTTTTTAATGCCGGTAAAGGCCCCGGGATAAATAAAGCTGAATTGAATTTCTTAATGATGGATCAAGCAGTTACAAAACTTTATCGAAAGGGAATAAGATTCTTTTCTACCTGGTATTGGAATGATGCATTATTTGGAAAACAAATTGACACCGGTGATGAAGTACATATTAAATTCGATTTGTTCAACCGGGATTCAATCCTGGTTTATGATAGGGAAGGGAAGTTCATTTGCGAAGCTACCAATGTAAAGAAAGTTCATCCTGCTGCCGGGCTTCTTGGCACCGGGGAAGATAAAGATCTATTGAAAGAACAGCTTGCTAAAAAAGAGCATCTTAAATCCACTGTTGTTAAAGAAGCCAGAGAGTTTTAAATACTGAAATATATCCCGCAATTAAAAAGCAGCTAAAGGATGCCAACATTATCGACATTGATTCTCCTTTACCTTCACAAAAAGATGAGCGGGGTGAGGTTAATAAACCCAGAAAGAAAAAGAAATCTCTAATCGATCGGTGGAATTCTCCAATCGTTAACGACAACAAAAGAAAATCGGCAGAGGGGTAAATGAAGAGAAAAGTTGCAAACATTATCAGCCGGGTAATTAAAAGAAAAGCTGTAGGTATTATTTATAATATCCCCAGCAATGACGTTGCTCTTCTTCAGAATAAATTGCTCGATGATAAAAAAGCAATCATTATAAAAGGCAGAGATGCTTACACAGCACCAATGTTTTTATATAGGCTTTCATCATCACTTAAAATAAAAAATTTATCCTTCCACATGGTCCCTTACTTAATCGAAGGAAAATTAATAACCATAACAGATGCAGATTTAATTAAATCAAGCTATACAAGGGTGCTTGATGACTGTAACAAATATAAAGTGCCTATTCTTTTCTTAATGAATCAGGATGCAGTAATGATTGAATTTAGAAAGATGAAAGCATATCAAAAAGTTTTAACAATTGAACAAGATTACCTAATACTTTAAAGGAGAAAAAATTATATGAGCATTCAACTTAGTGATTCAAGGTTATCCGATATACGTGAACGCTTGGAAAAATTCATGACTGAAAATCCTTCTTCATCCAACAGGTCTATTGGAAATAATATTGGTTTCTCTCCGGGTTATGTCAGCCAATTCCGAAATAACAAATTCCCTTCGAAAGACACTGAGAGTGACTTTGCAATGAAGGTCGAAGATTACCTTAACAATGAAGAAAAGACTATCCAGGAAGGTGTTAATAAAGGGACATTAAAATTTGCAATGACAACCGCAGCGCAAGATATATTTAAGGTAACTGATTATGCATTAACTGAAGGAATAATCGGAGTTGTTGCCGGTGTTCCCGGATGCGGCAAAACAATTTCAGTTAATGAATATAAAAACCGAAAATCCACAAGCGTATTAATTGAAGTAACTCCACTTGTAACTGTTCGGAGTTTAATTCAGGACATCTGCTTAAAATTAAAAATTCCAATTTATAATTATCACAGAGAACATCCGCAGCCGATTTCAAACCAAACCTTATTTAAGGAAATAATTAAACAGCTTGAAGGTACTCGCAGAATATTAATACTTGATGAAGGTGAAAATTTAACAACAAGCTGTATTGAAGTTGTAAGGCGAATTCAGGATTTCACCGGGATAGGATTGCTTCTGTCCGGAACACCAAAGCTTCTTGATAGGTTGAGAGGGCCTAGGAAAGAATTGCAGCAGTTGTTTTCCCGGGTTGGTTTATGGAAAGAAATTAATCTGCTTCAGATTGGTGATGTAAGGGCAATTTTACAAATCAACTTTCCTGAAGCTTTAAGATTTGCAAATACATTTCTTCAATTGAGCAAAAACAACGGAAGATTACTTCAGCATTTAATTACTCTTGTTAAACGTACAACTATTGAAACCGGCGAAGATCTGTCGGATGATTTAATTGATGAAGCTGCAGATTCATTATTAACATAAATAAGATGGGAAAGATTCTGGACAAATATAAATGCTTTGAGAGATATTATGAATCAGCGGATACGATCGAGAAATTGGAATATTTAATTGGACAAATGCATGAACAATATTATGGAATAAGCCCTTATGGCAGGCAAATAAATAAAAATATAACAAGAAATTATTTGTTGGATTTGCTTAAAAAAGCTGAATCGAAGTTAATAAAACTTAAAGAGAACATTGAACAATAAAATTGAAATAACAGAACATATTTGTAAAAGATACATTCAAAGGTTTAATCAAAATCTTGCATCAATAACTAATGTTAAAGAGCGATTAAAAGCCGCTGAACAGGCTGTTAAAGCCATTATAATGGATGCTCATTATATAAGCGATGACAAGAGAGGGATTCTTCTTTACAGTAAAACTTATGACTGTTGTTTAATTGTTCGAAATAAAATGCTGATTACTCTTTATAAGCCTGATGTTAAATCAAAACTAAGAGAACAAAAATTTAAAAATAAATATGACTAAAGAAACTGATGCATATGGCAATCCGTTAAAGGTATCAACACCATTGCAAATATTAGATTTTATACATAGCAATTTCAGTGATTCTGAAATTTATGGAATTCTAGTCGCTTTATTATTAGTTCATCACCCTTACGATTGGGGTGCAGTATTAAGTGATATTTATTTTGATGAAGAATGAAAGCAGCATTCAAATTACACCAGCAGATGATTGATGAAGCAGAAAAGCTTGCAGCAGAAAACCCGGGAAAAGTATTTCATGTTGTTGCTGCGCCCGGGAGTTATTCGCATTTCATTACTGCTTTCAATGTAATTGAATCTGAGAAGTTATCATCAATGCAGCATTCATTTTACAATACTGAAGAAAAAGAATGGCATGGGAAATCAATATCAAATTTTAATGGAAAACATTCTTCTCCATTTAGAAGATAATTATGAAAGCACGTGAAGGATATTATAGCGAGCAGAACAGAAACCATGCATTGAATAATGTCCTGGATGATTTGAGTAAGCGGCAAAAAGCGGTTTATGATATTATTAAAAAATGGCAGCCGATAACTAACGAAAGAATAGCAGATCATTTGAATGTTTATCCGCATCAGGTGACACCGCGTGTAAAAGAATTGAGAGATATGAACATTGTTGAATACTGTGGTTTTGAGATTGTAAAGAAGGATGATAAAGAATATAAACATAGTCTTTGGAGGATAAATCCAGATGGCAGTCAGTTAAATTTATTTTAGGAGGTAATATGAAAATAGAAGAAGCATTGCAAGACAAGAAACAAGAGCTCGAGAACATTCAGAAAGATATTGATTCACTCGAAGATCAAGCAACTGCATTAAAAGATGCAGTTAAAAAGTACAATGAACTGAAATCTAAATCTGCAGAGCTGAAGAAAACCAAAAGAGTTAAGCAAAAGGATTATGATACGGTAATTGGTTTCTTCAGTACTGTTGACGATAACTATCTCGACAAAATTTATCCATTATTTAAAAATCAGAATGCTTCAGTAGAAAGGGCAACAGCATGAAACAGAAAAAGTCAAAACAACCGGCACTTAAAACTCTTGAAGATGTTAATGATGTACTTTATAAAATTGCTACTCTTCAAAATACAGTTGATAAAAAAACAGCCAAGATGAATAATGAACTTCTTGATGTGAAAAAGAAATATGAACCGGAAATAACCGAGATGCAGAATACTATTATTATTTGTGAGTCGCAGCTTAATGAATTCTGTAAAGCCAACAAAAAAGAGTTTTCCGTCACAAGAAGTAAGGAACTTACTTACGGCAGAATTGGTTTTAGAACCGGCAAGAATTCATTAAAACTTTTAAGCAAAAAATTTACATGGGAATTTGTTAAAGAAAAGTTTCTAAACATGTTCAGCAGCAGGTATGTTGAAACTAAATTCCAGCTGGACAAGGATAAAATTATTAAAGATTCTGAAAAAGGAATTATCACCACTGAGCAGCTTGCATTAGCTGGTTGCAAACTTGTTAAAGGTGAAAGCAGCTATTATGAAATTAATTGGGATGAGATAAAAGTTCAGGAGTAATAATGCCTAACAAATCTTTCTTAGCAAAAATACATATTGCAAAAAAAGAGCTGAAGCTCAGTGATGAAAATTATAGGCAAATCCTATCAGGTTTTATAAATAATAAAGGCGAACCTTGTACTTCCAGTAAAGAGCTGAACGATAAACAGTCGGAAGTGCTGCTGGATTCATTCAAAAAACTTGGCTGGATTGCAAAGAAGAGCGGAAAGCAGCTTAAATATGAAGAGTTTAATAACCGGGATAAAAAGTTTGCATCACCGGCGCAGATGAGAAAAATTGAATCTCTCTGGATGCAGCACTCAAGAGAAAAGACTGAGCAGTCAATGAATCATTTTATTAAGCGCATTGCAAATGCCGATCATATAACCTTTCTACTGAAGAAGGATGTTCAAAGAATTCTTAAAGCAATTGAATCATTAAAGCCTGCAGAAGGGAAGAGTGAATGAGGTATAACTGGATTAAATCTATCCCGGATTATGAAAAGTTTTTTAATGATGATGCTAAATGGATTATAGCCAACTTTGGAATTGATGGATACATTAAAATGTTAGATCATTTCGGGAAGAACCAGGTTTACTTCAGTACAAAATCAATCCTTGATTTAAAAAAAGAGTGGGCAATAAAAAACAAGCATATCGCTTATGACGAAGCAGCTCGTACACTTGATGTTTCGGTTAAAACAATTTACAACTGGCGCCAGGATTCCGGTCCCGAAACTTTGGATTTATTTGAGGAGAATAGATAATGCCAAGCGGTGTTTACGAACGAGAGAATGGATGGAATAAAAAAGATAGTGATTTCTTAAAAGGCAATTATGGGGTTCTGACTACAAAAGAAATTTCAATTAAATTAAACAGAACGGAATTAGCCATTAGGTGCCGAGCAAAAAGTTTGGGAATTAAATTAAATAAGAAATCATGGCATAAATTAAAAGTGAAAGTTACTAACGCATGGACTGAAGAAGAAGAAAAGAGATTAGTCAAACTATACAAAACTAAAAGTAGGAAAGAAATTGCAACCATTCTTAATAAAACAAAAAATCAAATCTCAAACAAACTTTTTCAATTAGGTATTACCTTATCCGAAAAGGAGAGAAAGAGACGGCTTGAAAAAACATATTTTAAGAAGGGCTTTATACCATGGAATAAAAATCTAAAGGGACTTCACTTCTCTCCAGATACTGAATTTAAGAAAGGACATCTTCCAGTTAATACTACTTATGATGGGTGTATAAGGGTTAGAATTGGTCATAAAGATAGAAAGGGAAGAAGATATAAATGGATTAGAATTGCAAAATCAAAATGGATTATGCTGCAGCATTATAATTGGTTGAATTCTGGAAGAGAAATTCCTAAAGGATATTTATTGGCTTGTAAAGATGGTAACACTCTAAATTGTGAACCTGATAACTGGGAGTTAATTACCAGGGCAGAAAATCTAAAAAGAAACAGCCCCGAAGATTTTAGATCGTTAAAATATAGAGGTTCTGATAAATCAATGGCTTCTAAAATTTCCAGAGGAGATAAAGAGCTAACAAAAATAATAATAAAAAATCATCCTGAATTAATAGAATTAAAACGTCAACAATTAAAATTACAAAGAGGTATAAATGCATCTAAAAAATAAATTGATACAAATGGTTAATGCTACTTATTCATACAGAGCTAAAGAGCATAAAATAACCGGCTTCGAAATAATTGATAACTTAGTTCTTATCTCTACAGACAAAGGCATGCTGAAATTTGATGAAGAATCTTGTGAAGATGTATTCAGAAATGAATTCATTCAGGTGCCAAACAGAGAAGTGCCGGATAAGCCTAATAACAGCTTAAATGATTTAACAATTTATAACCAATTAAAAGCCGAAGATATAACAGCCGTCTTATCTAAGACAATTAAAGGTTTGCAAGAGGGAACTATAAAACCAAAAGATGCAAATGCAATTAACCAGACTATTAAAACTTATATGGATTGCATCAAGACTGAAATAGCTGTTAAAAAGTTAAAGGGGAGTTGAGATGAAATATTTTATAAAATTTAATTTGCTTAGAATAAAAAAATTAGGTTTGAGATTACTTCTATTTATTATAGGACTTATAGCCTTACCAATAGTAGCAATAACAATGTGGATTATTCATCCAAAAGAATGTTTTAATCGAATGAAGGAAGCATACAAAAAGGGAGAATTGATATGAAAATAATTACTCTCTGGCAGCCGTGGGCAACTTTTATTAAACTTGAATGGAAGAAAATTGAAACACGGCCGCATGATAAATTTAGAAGTCTTTTTGGACAGACAATTGGGATTCATGCTGCAAAGAAATGGGATAATAATTGGTTAAAATTAACTGAAGGATATTTAACGAATAATCAAACATTGCTTATTGAAGAAATGAAAATGAATAATGAAATACCTTTCGGTGAAATACTTTGTACAACTTATATTTGGGCTTATGGATTGCTTTATCCAGGGCATTCACAACAAGCATTGATTTCATGCAATCCGGAAGTTGAAGAATTAAGAAGATATGGACTGCATATGTCTGATATAAAATCTTTCAAAGATAAAATTGTGGTTAAAGGGCATCAGGGAATTTGGGAATATGAAGTTTAGACCTTCCCCAAAAAATTCACCTTCTATATTTCTCTCTAATTTTGGAACTCGTTCCCTGACGCTTCATAGAAATATTAGCAGAATAAAAGAAATTCAAAAACATCACCCTTCTTTTAATTATAATGAAAATTGGCAGCTTAAATATTATATTGATTCAATGATTAAAACTTTAGAAGAAATAAAAATAATTGGAGCAAATAATGAGTCTACAACCAATTCCTAAATGGACTTGTAAGAATTGCGGCCAAGAAGTCGGAGAAGATTTTTCAACTTGTCCGGAATGCTTTACAGAAAGATCTTGTAAAGTTTGCGGCTGCACTGATAATAATGCTTGCGAAGGCGGCTGTTACTGGATAGCGGAAGATTTATGCAGCCAATGTGAAGATAAATTGCCCGATGGAGATGAATAACAAATATGCTTTATGTAAAATTTCAATGGACTGCCAAATTAAATGATTCTAATATAGCTGCTTTTGAAGATGCAGAATTACCAATAAATAAAATCCCGAAAACAGATGAAGAGCTTTTGGATCTCGAAGAACAATTAAGAAGAATAATTTACAAAATCCATAAAACTACAGCCTTCGAAAATTTGAAATTTGAATCTGTAAAATGGAAATTGATATAATGATAAAAAGGAACATCTTTTCAAAGGATAGGAAATATAGATATATACTTTGGCGTTCCTGGGATTCTACAGACGAGTTAAAAAATAAATATATAATGTTTATAGGATTAAATCCTTCTACTGCAGATGAAAAGATAGATGATCCTACTTTAAGACGTTGTATGAGCTTTGCTAAATCTTTGGGCTATAGTAATCTTTGTATGGCAAATTTATTTGCTTATCGTGCTACTGATCCAAATGATTTACTAACACAAAAAGAACCAATTGGAATTTACAATGATAAATATTTAGTTGAGCATGCAATGAAAGCAGATAAAATAATAGCTGCTTGGGGAACTCGTGGAAATTTTCTAAACCGAGATTTTGAAGTAATTAAAATAATCAAAAATTTATATTGTCTTGGAAAAACAAAAGATGGATTTCCTCGTCATCCATTGTATGTTAGATCGGATCAAGTGCTTTTTCCATTTCATTAATAAAATATTTATAAAATTAATAATAACAGATTTCAGATATTTTAAACATGAAATGATGCAAAAATTAATTTCATTTTAAAGCCATCCTTTTTGCAAACATTTTTTTTGTAACACTTCTTTGATTAATAAGCCATTTTAATAATTTAGTTTCTTTTTGAGAAATTAAATTTCTTTCTTCACCTATAGGTAATTCATTAGTTCCTTTGGCACTTAGTTCAATATATAGGTTATGTAATTCTATAGATTTTTTAAATATCTCTTCAATTTTATCTTGGATGGGTTTATCAAATAAAAATATTACCTCTGAAGTTCTATTAGAAAATAAAAATATATTAGCATATTCTGCTTTCCCATCTTTCAAAATATTATCTAAAAAATCTTGAGTTGCAGTGTATATTTTTAATCTCTTTTCATAAGTTTCAAATAGAAACCTTCTTTTATTTATTTTATATTGTTGCCAAGCAATATATGCCGCAAGTATTGCAATCAGGGGAGTCAAATAACCTGAAAGTATCTCCATTATTCATCCTCATCAAACATATGAACCTGATCAATTTTTGAATCAGATTTTTTAGTAGCAACTTTGAAATGTATCTTTCACAAAAAATTCTGAAGGTAGATGAATATCCTTGCCGTCTAATAAATCTTCAACAGAAATAATTTGTATTTTATCAAATCGGTCATGAAAATATTCACTTTGGAAATTTCCTTGAAGTTTGGCTTCTCTAAGCATATTGTTATTTATAAATTCTTTAAAGCAAACCAAAACACCCATGTCTGCATTTCTACTATTAACTACTTGAATAAATTCACGAATTTGTTTAATGCCAATCTTACCACTTTTTACTTCAACAAGTATTACTCCTTTATCTTTCTCAACTTTATTAAATGTTAAATATCCATCAAATCCACCATCTGCTGTCTTTTTAGGATTTACAACTCCGCCAAGCATTACTTCAATTATCCAATCTTGAAAATTAAATCTTCCAGATTCTGTATTTTGAGCTAACTCTTTTGCACTTGCAATATCGCGTGGAAAACCTAGAATTTCTATATTATCTTTTATTTCCTTTGCCCTGCTTTTACCGAAAGGCTTTGTTAGTCGATCTAAAATAAGTTTTATAGCAAGATGAGAAATATCTACACCAATCCAATTTCGTTTTAATTTTTCTGCAACAGCAATACTAGTTCCACATCCACAAAAAAAGTCAGCAACTAAATCACCTTCATTTGAAGATGCTTTAATTATTCTTTCCAATAATGCTTCAGGTTTTTGAGTTGGGTAACCCAATCTCTCTTTTGCAGCAGGATTAATTACTGAAATTTCCCACCAATCAGCCATAGGAGAACCCATTGAATCTTCAGCCTCATTAATTGATAATCTTTTCCCATTTTCACTATAAATTGCTTTTTGCTTTTTCCCTTTCCATCTTTTTAATGTACCTTCAGATAATTTAACATATTGTGTATTAAAGATATTGTTTGATGATTTTGAATAAAAAATTATTACATCATGATTACTGACAAATTGTTTTTGAGATATAGACCATTTCCGATAGCACCAACTAATTTCATTTCTAAAGTTCTTTTCTCCAAATATCAAATCACAGATAATTTTTAAATAATGACTCATAGTTGAATCACAATGCAAATAAAAACTTCCTATATCCTTCAAAACCTTGTGCATATACCAAATTCTTATAGACATTGTAGTTAAGTAAGAAACATGGCTCTTTGAAATATTTATTTTATCAAGACTGTGAATGAATGCATACAAATCAGAGATCAATAGTTTTAATCATTTCTAAAGTATCAAGGTATGATATATTACTCCAAGTATCAGAGAAAGCTTCCTTTTGAGCTTTAACATCTTTCATATTAATGTCTTCAAAAAGAATATTGTAATCTCTTTTAGAGTTGAAAGGTGGATCAATATAAATTAAATCAATAAATCCTTCAGGATGTTTTTTGTGAAGATCTTTTAGAATATCTAAACAATCTCCAAAGTAAAGTTGGTTTTTCATGAGTGCTAATAGAATAATTAATTTAAAATTAACTTATATTAATAAAAATAACTGCACAATTAAAAATAAAAAATGAAGTTTCTAAAATATAGGTATCAGCCGTATATTTTTTTATTAATAATTTTTTAAAGTTCATTTACTTTATTAATTATATTTTCTAATACTGGGACTTTAAGTCCATGGGAATAAACTCTATCTATAAAATTTGATGCTCCCCAAATATTTTTTAACATATTTGATGGCTTATCATATCCCAACTCATCTGATATTTTATCGCGTATTTTATTAAAATTGTCTTCCCCAATTGCTAATAAAATTTCATTTTCAATATCGTCATGAAAAACTGCAAAATTTTCAGTGACAATAGTCTCAGGGAAATCTGATAATGCATGGTTTGCTAATCTTAAATAACATCTATTTATTTTAATAATATTCTCTCTTTTATCTGGTTTGTCTGAATATTTAGAATCTCCATCAAATGCAAAATAAGTTGGAATATCTAATCCTTTGAAAATAACAACCGGACGACCTATGTTATTTTTACTATTAGCTGGAACTATTACAATTCCCTTTTCTTCCCAATTGAATTTCATAATTCCCTGCAGCTTCCAAAATATTCCTAATTCTGTGTTCCCTTCGACAATAAAAATCTTATCTGCAAAAAATCCTTCATTGACTATGACGTTCATTACTGGTAATGCGCGAGCTGCGAAACTTTCTGCTGTGAATTCTGTTGGTTCCGCTTCTGTTATTCTTGCCATTTCAGTGGCTGCTTCTTCAAGAGTAAAGGTTGTAATTTTACTTTGTTTTGTTTCAGAATCAGGAGAATTAACTTTTCTAACACATCTGATTTGATTAAAGCGGTGCAATTCAATGAAATATGGTGAATGAGTGGCAAACAAAATCTGATTTTTCCCTTCAGTTTCAATATCATTTTTTGTAAGCTGAATAAATAAAGAAGATAAATATCTACATCTTGAAGGGTGTAAAAATAATTCAGGTTCTTCAATTGCTAATATCAAGTCTGGAGATTTATTTGTGTTATCAGTTTTTTCACTTTCAGTTCGATCGGTTAAAGCAAGTTGCTGTAATAAAGTTAGAACTAAAGCTCTTTGCAAACCGTGTCCTTTTCGACTTATGTCACCCTCAAAGTCATCTTCAATTAATGTGGCTTTGGGAGAAGGCAAATTAATTTCTGGTGGTTGTATTTCGTTCCAAGATAAGTTTAATTTAGAGCCAGGGGAAAATCTTTGTAATATTTCAGTTAATGAAATACCTAGTGAATTTAGTTCCTTTAAATTATCAGCACTAAAAAGAGATTTTATTTTTTCTTCAAATTCTTTTTTGAATTCTTGAATATCTTTCCTTGCATTTACCTTTCGTAAGACAATTAAATCTATTAACTGAAATATAGCCCCTTTTTTTCCTGAAGTTTCATCAATTACATCTTTTACGGCCGGGATTAAAACAAATCGGGTAAATTTATCTAATTTCCCGCCACCAATGGATGCTGGTCCAAAAAATTGTTCTTCTCTTTCAACCAAGGAACATAATTCTGGATGTTGTTTTTCATATGTCTCCATAATTGGAAAAATATCATCAGCTTTTTTTACAGTTGAATTTAAATCAGGCAATATTTTTTGTGCTGTTAAATCATTCCATGAACTAACTTGGTCTCTTTTTCCACTAATATTTCTAATAGACACAAATTGTGGAATTTGTAATGCAGCTGCAAAATATTTTTGAGTTGGTTTGCCTCCATTAAAATTAATTCGTTTAGTTACCGTTAATTTATTATTATGGATGTAGGTATTGAATTCACCAAACTCTTTAACATTCAGATTATCATAAGTTACCCTTATTTCAATAGTTAAATCTTTATCTCGCTCAAAAAAATCCTCCTCTGTTATTGGAGCGGATATATTGTAAAAAAAAGATAAAGCATATAGAATTGTTGATTTACCAGCACCATTCCTTCCCAATATTGCTGTCAATTCTGATGTATTAACGAATGTATCTCTTAGAGATCTGAAATTTTTAACTTCAATTTTTGAAATAAGCATATTAATCCCTCTTTATTAATTTTATAATATTAATTTTAAAACGGGTACAATAAAAATAGAATTTTCATTAACTTTTAGGGACCTTGACAAAGAATAGAAATCTATAATTAATTGCACCCAAAATAATTATTAATTATTGGCAAATATTCTTGTTGTCAGGAATATGGATTTATTTTTTCCCTAAAATAACCCGAGTGGTACCCTATTGAACTGAGAATTCTAAAATAGTAAGAAGTGAAATAAGATTGTTTTACCTATTTAGAGATGACTGTATTATCACCGTACTTAAAGTAGGTTTTTGATAGTTAAATCGCAAGAGAATAATGAATAATTGTATGATTTAAAAGAAGATAGGTTTAATAAAAAGAATGGGTGCAACTATAATAGGTTCTAATTCCACTGCGTGCCTCTAGTTCCAACAAAGCAAGCTGCTGAACATCTAATTCACCTTTTGCTATTTGTTTTAAAAGCTTTGTATAGGTCATATTAAAAATAAAGATAGGATTTTCGGTATCCGGAATTTCTCCAGTTGCTGCCTGTAAATTCCAATGTTTTTGAAGGCGTTTGTAAGTATCTGATATTTTCATTTTAGTCCTGTTATTTATTATTAACAGTAGACACCTTACCACTATAATAAGGGAATTGCAAGTTATGTTTTACAAAGGTTTTATTTCTAAAGTCTGATTAATTGTCATATAAAAATTAAAATATCTTGTCCCTTTAAAGGTAATTCCGATTTTCAGCAACATTCAAATAAAACTTTATATTATAAAACCTTATGGAATTGTGACATTGAGATTTTAAAGTGACATTTTAAAGGGACAAATTTCGATTTAAAGGGACAAATACACTGGTTTAATGATATATTAAATAGGTATTAATAATTAGAATTAAACGCATTTATGAGGCTTTAACGGCAAATTAACGGCTTGTTATAAATACTAAATTAATTCTCAAACTAAGTGTAAATCTGGGGCAATTAATGTAAAATTTCTCAAACCACTAAAAAAATGCCTTTTTACATAACTCTTTATAATAAAAACCTTTGGAGTAATTTCTCGGCGCTTTTGTATTTCTCATATTACACGTCCTCTTATACTAACCGTATTTAATTACACAAAAAA
>CAVZID010000042.1:0-19830 GCA_963775245.1 uncultured Bacteroidota bacterium | reverse complement strand
TAATAAATTAGAACTGGCAAGGAAACTCACCTTTTTATTATATTTACAAAAGCTAACAATCTTTTATTGAACAAAAAACCGGACGTATTATGAAAAAATTATTTTACTTTCTTTTAATTTGTTCGTTATCTGTATTGGTTTCTTGCAGTAGAAAAGATTCTAATCCTGTATTGACCATTGAAGGCGGACAGGTAATTGGTGTGCAGACTCCAACACAAGGAGTTCTTGCTTATAAAGGTATTCCTTTTGCAGCACCTCCGGTAGGTGATTTACGCTGGAAGGAACCGCAGCCAGTTGTGCCATGGAAAGGAATTAAAACAGCAGATAAATATGGTGATGCTGCTGAACAAGTAACATGGGATCCCAACAGCTTTTACGGCAAAGAATGGCGGGCAAGCGGTTCAGTTCCATTTAGTGAAGACTGTCTTTATTTAAATGTATGGACTCCTGCAGCAGGCCAAACGGATAAAAAACTTCCGGTTGCAATGTGGATACATGGCGGAGGTTACCGCGAAGGTTTTGCTTTTGAACCGGAAATGGACGGCGGTGAGGATTGGGCTTCACGAGGTGTAATTTTAGTATCTGTAACTTACCGTCTTGGTGTAATTGGTTTCTTCTCACACCCGCTTTTATCTGCTGAAAGCCCTCATGGTGTATCGGGTAACTATGGATTACTTGACCAGGTTGCTGCACTAAAATGGATTCATAATAATATAGAACAGTTCGGCGGAGATCCTAACAACATAACAATATTCGGTCAAAGCGCAGGTGCCGGCAGCGTTCAGTCATTATGTGCTTCCCCGCTTTCAAAGAATCTGGTTAGCCAGGCAATAAGCATGAGCGGAGGCGGACTGGGCAACTTTCGTCTGGGTAATAATGATCTCGACACTGCACAGATGGAAAACAAGAAAATGATGGACTATTTTAAGAAAACAACATTAAAGGAAATGCGTGCACTTTCCTTCGATGAACTTCTAAAAATGTCAAAAGAATATTCGGATGCAACTAAAAAACATATTTTCTGGGGCCCTGTTATTGACCATTATCTTCTGGATGGTACTTTTAGCGACGAAGCAAAAGCTGGCAAAATTGCAGACATACCTTATATGTTTGGATATACTGCCAACGATTTATTTGATATGACAAAAGCTGTTGAAGATTTTTGTGCACTGCGCGCCGAACAGAGCAGCAAGCCTGCTTATGCTTATTTATTCGCACGCCAATTGCCGGGCGATAGCAGCGGGGCTTTCCATTCTTCAGATTTATGGTATATATTCCACTCATTTTCACATAGCTGGCGGCCTTTTACTGCAGGCGATAAAGCATTGAGCAACCAAATGGTAGATTACTGGACCAATTTTGCCAAGTCCGGTAATCCAAATGGTAAGGATGGCGGAATCTGGACTCCTTACTCTTCCAAAGATCCCAAATTAATGCTATTCGATGTAAATGGAGATAAAGCATCATGCACGATGACTGAAAATCCAAAATATTTAGGCAGCTCTTTCAAATGGAGATAGGCCAAAAATATTTGGAAAGAATTGTATAAAGAGAAAAGCCTGGAATCGAACCCAGGCTTTTTTTATAAGTAGGAAAGTTTATAACTAACACAATAAAATTGCTTCTGCAAAAAGTTCATTTTTTCTATTGAGAATTAATATCTATTAATTTAATTTGATATCAGATTTTATAATTCTAAAAAAGGGCTTACATAAATGGGGCGAGGACCTAATAAATACATTCCGATAAAATCAAAGATAAGTCTTTTTAATTATTATCAATGTAAATGATTAAACGAAGTTTCAACTATTTAAGCAAGAAATAATTATCATCAAAAATAAATTGCACATAGCCAGCGGCATATTTCCCTTGGGCAATTTTTTAATTATCTAGGTTTGTGGTTTTAAACAGCCTCCTTATATTGGACTGCGGGGTCAGCCGTAACGCGGTTAGGCATCTATAAATAATATGAGGATCAAAAATGAAAAAAATATTTTTCCCGTTCCTTGTGGTATTTATTTTTTCGGGCAGCGTCAATGCCCAGAGTTTAACCAAGCAAGAAATGCTTGAGTTTTATCCAAATAATATCGGAAATAGTTGGTCATATGGATGGTTATATTATGATATTATAAATGATTATTATGAAGCGGGAACTGATAAGATTTATATTTCTAAAGATACTTTGATAAATAATTCAAAATACTGGGCGGTTGAATTTAATTATGGTAGTTACAACTATGAACATTATTTTGAAAGAATTGATACTTCTACTGGGGATGTATTAAGAATTGATGATTTATCTTCTGGTGAAACATATCTTGTAGATAACATTTATGCCGGAATCGGAGATACTATATCAATATCAAATAATAGATATTTACTTTATTGTGATAAAATTGTGGTGTTATCTATCCGTGATACTGTTATAAATAATTTTCAAACTACGATTCGCGAGGTAGTCGGATTGCCATCAAACTCTAAATTATACTTTGCTAGAAATATTGGAATGCTCGGTTCCGGTAAGAACTATTGGGTTGACACTGCAATTGTTAACGGTAATGTCTTTAGCAATATTACAGATGTAAAAGAAAATTATAAACACATTATAAATGAATTTGTTTTGTATCAGAATTACCCAAATCCATTCAACCCAACAACAACCATAAATTATGCATTACTAAAACCTGGTTTCGTTGCTATAAAATTATACGATGTTATGGGAAGAGAAATTAAAACCTTACTCAGTGAAGAAAAATCGCGTGGCAGTTATTCTTTACAATTTGATGCGAGCAATCTATCAAGTGGGATATATTTTTATAAAATGATAGCAAATGGATTTATCCAAACAAAAAAAATGATATTGTTAAAATAAAAAATGCTCAACCTGACAGCATAATTTCTTTGGGCAATTTTGTGTTTTTTAATTATTTAGGTTGTAGTTTTATTCGGCAGTCTTTCCATCATGGCGGACTGAACTGCAGGTTAGCCGTAACACTGTTATGTTGATATGGAAAACAAGTTAATTTTACTTAAAACATTTAACAACCCGATTGATGCAAATATTGCAAAAGGGTTATTGGCATCAAATGGAATTAATGCTGTTATTTATAACGAAAATACTATTTATGCAGATCCAATTCTTACAACTGCACTCGGCGGTGTAAAACTTTTAGTAAATGAAACAGATTATTCAAAAGCAATTCAGTTATTTAAAGATACAGAAAATGAATATGCAAATAATGACGTACAGTTAGTTTGTCCCAAATGCGGTTCAACAGAAGTATCTTCTCAAAATAAACATAATTGGTTTGCATTATTATTAATGTTGATAAGTTTTTCATTTACTCCAAATACGGGTAATTCTAAAAAAAATAAATGCAAGAAGTGCAACCATAGTTGGTAAAATATTATTAAATAATTTGTAAAAAATAGGAATCAACATAACAAGCACCGCAAGCCGTTATGCTGCTGAAAAAAATGGAAAAACATCATCAAGAATCTATTAATAAATTTCTGGAAATTTATAAAAAAGATTCTTCAATCTTAGCTTTACTTTTAGGCGGTTCAATCGCTCATGGATTTGCTAAACCGGATTCAGATATTGATATTTTAATAATCGTAGATTCAAATGAATATCAAAAAAGGCAAGCTTCTAATAATTTGGCTTTTAGTTTATGGGATATCTGTACATATGAAAATGGATATATTGATTGTAAGGTTTCCGATTGGAATTCTTTGTTAAAAGTGGCTGAACAAGGAAGTGACCCTGCAAGATATGCATATAAAGACAGCAGGATACTTTTTTCAAGAGTTGAAAGTTTATCGGATTTGCTAATAAAAATTTCTGTTTTCCCAACTGGAAAAATTGATGAAAGAAGAAAAAGATTTGTTTCCCAATTGCTTGCCTGGAAATGGTATTATAGTGAGGGAATTAAAAAAAAGAATCAATATTTATTGTTTCTATCGTTGCAAAAAATAGTTTTGTTTGCATGCCGGATAATATTAAATGAAAATAAATTATTATATCCATTCCACAAGTGGATGCTGGCAGAAGTAAAAAAAGCAAATCTTAAACCAATTGACTTTCTTAAAGACATTGATGAATTATTTGAAAATCATTCAATTGAAAAAGTAAATCTCTTTTGTAAAAAGGTTTTGGATCTTATTGAATACAATGAGAAAACAGTTGATTGGCCAAATTATTTTTTACGTGATAGTGAAAAAAATTGGATTGACCACGAACCCCCGGTTGATGATTTATAAAATGTTAAAAATAATTAACTATTCGCCCTTTCAAATTGACCGCTTCATTACATTGCCGTTACAGAATACCAAATAAAACTGATTAAATTATTTACAGGTAAATTCGATGATAAAAACAGGGGCGACCGTAGATTTAATCATTTAATTTTAAATTTAAGGAGGTGAACAGCAATGTCCATTAGTGCAATAGGCCAGGCTTACAGCACATCATGGGTTTATTCTGTATCTTACCACAGTTCATCTGGTAAAAATGCCGGAACAACATCCGCAAAGTCAAATAGCCCAAAAGATACGGCTACAATTTCAGAGGCTGCTAAGGAATTGGCCGCGCAAAAATCCGGCGCCACTTCTCAAGAAGAAGCTAATGAATCCGCCGCCGAAAAAGTCCAAGAACAATCAGCGGGGCTTCAATAGAACATCCCTCAAAATTGTACTTTAAGAGAAGTTGAGATTACCAAAAGTAAATTCTCTTCTTCTCTTATATTGATTTTACAAATGTACTTTTCATTAAATAAATTTCTATTTTTTAAATAGGAATTAAAAATGAAAAACTTATCCCACAAAAATATTCTAACTAAAAGAAAAGATAACGAACAGCCTTTTGCAATTTCTATGAACGGCATGAAATATCATCATATCGGTATTCCAACAGATGAAAAAAAACCGGGTGAAAAATACTTAGCTGAATATAAAATGTACGTCTCCGGTTTTGAAACCAGTGAATACGGAATTGAATGGATGCGCTTTGAAAAAGACAGCCCGGTATCCGAAATAATAAAAAAGATACCACACATTGCTTTTGAAGTTGATGATTTTGATTCAAGCAATTGAAGGAAAAAAGTTAATTGATAAAATTAGCTCTCCATCAAAAGGAGTGAGAGTTGCTATGATAATTGAAAACGGTGCTCCTATTGAATTTATTGAATTTGATAAATAACATTAACGCTTTCCAATAATGTTGGAAAAGATCAAACAAGTATGGTTTAAACATAATAACGGGGTAATCAAATGGAACCAATGGTTTTAATCAATAAAGATCAATTCCCAACCGAAGAAATAATTTTCTCACACATCGGTAAGTCAAAAGCACTATGGAAATCAGTCTTCGATTTCATTCATTCAAATCATCCTGATATTTCCGAAGAATGGAGATATTATAACGATGGCAAAAGCTGGCTGTTCAAAGCAGTTAGAAAAAAGAAAACAGTTTTCTGGCTTTCGGTTATTAAAAATGCTTTTAGAATAACTTTTTATTTTACAGATAAAGCCGAACAATTAATTGAAAAAAGTTCGATTTCTGATGAACTAAAAAAACAATTTAAAGAAGGAAAAAGATATAATAAGATTCGCGGCATAACTATCGTCTTTAAAAACAAAAAAGATGTTGAGTATGCTAAAGTGTTAATCGGAATTAAGATAAGTATAAAATAGCTAGCGCCATATTAACAAAATCATGACATATTATAAGAAGCATTTGTAAATATTTATTTTAATTATTGATTCAAAAGGCAATAAATGTATTATCTCACTCAACGATTAATATTACGTTCATTAGAAATTGAAGAAGCGGATTTATACCTAGATTATTTAGTACACAATAAAGATTTTCTTGCCGAATGGGAGCCAAAACGGACAGAAGAATATTTTACTCTGCAAAATACTGAAACAATTCTGCGGCAAAAATTTTTAGAAAATGAAACTGGCAGCGGGATACATTTATTTCTTTTTTTGAAAGATGAAAAAACTTTAATCGGAAGCATTAGCATTACCAACATTTTGCTGGAACCGTTTCTTTCTTGTTTTTTAGGTTACAAGCTTGATAAAGATTTTACAAATAAAGGCTATATGACAGAAGGCATTGAAGAAGTGATAAGCATTTGTTTTAATGATTACAAACTTCATAGAATCGAAGCAAACATAATTCCGAGGAATATTCCCTCAATACGCGTTGTAGAAAAGCTTGGATTTGAATATGAAGGAACAAGTAAAAAATATTTAAAGATAAACGGCGTGTGGGAAGATCATAATCATTATGTTCTGCTGAATGAGAAGGTTGAATGACTTAACCGAAATATTTGATTATGGCTCAGCCATATTTATTTTAAGTTGGAAACCATAATTAGACTTGCATGATTTAAACTATAAATCAACTTGAACAAGGGCAACAATTTTAATAATGGAGAGAAAAGAATGTTCCACCTTTCGTTTTTTTACAAAATATAAAATGAACAAACTTAAAGGCCTCATAAAACTAATACGTTTTGAACTTCCCTTCTCTGCCGGAGTTTGCGTTGTGATGGGACAACTATTAGCTCTTGGAAAATTTGCATCAATTTTTTTAACCATTACCGGTTTTTTATCTGTCTTTCTAGTCTCAGCTTCAATTTTGGTTTTGAATGATTACTTCGATGTTGAAACCGATAAAATAAATGCACCTCACCGCCCAATTCCATCGAACCTTGTTACAACAAATGAAGCTTTATTATTTTCAATATTATTAATGTTATCCGGATTTTTCTAAGTTATTTAATAAGTATAACAGTATTATTATTTTCAATCGTATTATCAGTAATTGGATTTCTTTATAACCGCTATTTTAAGAAAAGCGGATTGCCAGGAAACTTAATGGTTAGCTTTTCTGTTGGGATGACTTTCATTTACGGCGGTGCAACTGTGGGAATGCCATTGAAAAATCCGTGATTCTATTTTCCTTGATTGCCGCGTTAATAGATTTAGGAGAAGAAATTGCTGCTGATGCAATGGACATTAAAGGCGATATGTTAATAGATTCAAATTCTATTGCAATAAAATATGGAAAAACAATTGCGTTAAAAATAAGTAGTTCTATTTTCCTTTTTGTAATCTTTTTATCACTCGTTCCTATTATTCTTAATTGGTTTTCAATCATTTATTTAATACCAATTGGGATAATGGATTTATCAATTGCTTATTCAACTATCAAATTGATGAATACGAAGGATGATGAAGGGCGAAAGTTTATCCGTTGGATTTATTTAGGAGCTACATTTGGATTAATTGTATTTATAATTTTGAAGCTTACCGGAGTTTAATCCCGACCAAAAGATTATTTTTTCCTATAAAATCTCTACTCATTATTTATAATATTATTATCTTACTTCTAAAATTCCGCTTATTAATAAAATCAATAGCAAAAAGATGAAATATCTATTAATATTCGTTAGCCTATTTTTTATTAATATTAAAGTATCCGCTCAAAATGAATTATACATGCCGCTTGAATTTCAAAAAGCTTATCAAAATAAAACTAGATCATTTGACGGTAATCCCGGAGAAAATTACTGGCAGAATTATGCAAGATATCATATTGACGTAGAAGTTACCCCAGGAACATGGCTGATCTCAGGTCATGAAAATGTAGTTTACATTAATAACAGTAATGACAGCCTTCATAACATTATTATTAAAAATTATATTGATCATTACAAAAAAGGAGGAGCAAGAGATAGGCCGGTACCAGTTGAAGATTTAACTGACGGTATGATTATGAGCAATCTTAAAATTGATGGTAATGATATAGATTTAACAAATAAAGATTCTGTGAAAATTTATTCAACATTAATTGATATAAAATTTTCAAAACCTATTCCTCCTCATGATTCTATTTTAATGTCAGTTGATTGGAAAACACAACTGCCGTTAGTCTATGAAAATAGAATCGGCGCTTATGACAGCACCACTGCTTTCATGGGCTATTTTTATCCGCGGATAGGAGTATATGATGATATAGACGGCTGGGACAAATATGAATTTTTAGGAATACAAGAATTTTACCGGGATTATTCTGATTATGAAGTAAATATAAAACTACCTTCAAATTATATGGTCTGGGGTACAGGCGAACTGCAGAATAAGATAGAAGTTTATCCCCAAAATGTTTTAAATAAATTAAATGAATTAAAAACAAACCCCGGCAAAATTATTGTTCATGAAAAAGGTAAATATTTAAGCGCAGATGGAACATATAATACATGGAAATTCAAAGCACAAAATGTAGAAGATTTTGCAACAGGCATTAGTAATAATTTCAGATGGGAAGCTTCAGATGTTAAAGTGGGAAATGATATAAAACATTCTGATTTGGTATACGATCCAAAAGACTCCATCAAATTAAAAAGCCTTTTAGCTTTTCAAGATTCTGCTATCATTTATTATTCGAAAATTCTTCCGGGTATTGAATATCCCTATTCAAAATTTACAACATTTATGGGAGTTACTATACCAGACGGAATGGAGTATCCTATGATAGCCAATAACGGATTGGATACAACCAAATATGATGTATTTGATTATATCTCTACTGATGTTCATGAAATGGCTCATATGTATTTCCCCTATTACGTCGGAATAAATGAAGTGAAATATTCCTGGATGGAAGAAGGTATGGCGGAGTTTTTAGAAATGAAAATGATGCGGCATTTTTATAGAGATTCCTCTTCCAGCAAAGATTTCTTGAAACGAATTGTCAGCCGCTATACACCAAATGCGGGTAAAGAATGGGAAACTCCTTTGATCTCACCCTCGAATCATCTCATCTATGGCTATATGCAAGGCCATCAATCTTATTATAAGCCTGCAGTAATGTATAATATTCTAATGGATATGCTGGGAGAAAAACAATTTCTTAATTGTTATCAAACCTATATAAAAAGATGGGCGGGTAAACATCCTATCCCTTATGATTTTATTTTTACCTTTAATGAAGTTAGCAAACAAAACTTAGATTGGTTCTGGAAGCCGTGGATATTTGATTTTGGATATCCCGACCTATCAATTAAAGAAATAAATGACGATGAAATAACAATTGACAAAATTGGAAAATTGCCTGTCCCGATAGATTTAAAGCTTACATATAAAGATGGAAAAGAAATTGAAATTCATAAAACAGCAGAGATTTGGTCTTCAGGGAATAGCAATTATAAAATTAAAATAGACTAACTCCTGATGAATTGGTCTCTGCAGAATTATTGACAGATACAATTCCTGATGTTGATAAGACGAATAATATTTTAAAGATTAATAATTGAATTCAAATAAATAAAAAACAAAGCTTAGAAAAATTTTATATAATGGCTTAAGGTGGTATGTAAGATTAATCTTTTAAAAACATTTTCTATTCCTTGACTCCATCCATAAGCCTTCATTTAATTTGATAATTTCTAATTGATATATAAAGGGAAAAAAATGAATCAAACTAAACTAATAATAAAAGTTGCCGGGTATAGTTATTTATTTATTTTCTTATTCGGTATCTTCGCCAATTTTTTTGTAATTGAGTCTATGGTGGTTCCAGGTAATGCAGCAGAAACCACAAAAAATATTATTGCCAATGAATCACTTTATCGTATTGGTATTTTCAGCTTTGTGCTGATGGTAATATTTGATGCTTTAGTTGCCTGGGCTCTTTATATTTTATTAAAACCGGTAAACGAAAATGTTTCTTTGCTTGCAGCATGGCTTAGAGTAATAAACTGCTCCATCTTTGGAATTGCATTGTACAGTTTGATTAATGTTTTACATTTAATAAGCAGTGCAGAATATTTAGCCGCAATTGAAATAAGCTGGATAGAATCACAAATAATGCTGTCCATAAATTCATTTAACAGCGCCTGGCTTATTGGATTAGTCTTTTTCGGAATACATTTATCGGTGCTTGGATATTTAATTTATAAATCAGGGTATATCCCCAAAATTATTGGAGTGCTGCTGGTTATAGCATCAATTGGATATCTTATCGACAGCTTTGCTAATTTTCTTCTATCCAGCTACAATAATTACAAAGATATTTTTACTTTTATTGTTATAGTTCCGGGAATTATAGGGGAATTATCATTTACTCTTTGGCTGATATTTAAAAGTAATAAAATGATTCAGTTAAAAGGAGAGTTATAAATGAAAGCCATAGTTTACGAAAAGTACGGTTCGCCTGATGTTCTTCAGATTAAGGAAATTGAAAAACCTTATCCAAAGGACAATGAAGTTCTTATAAAAATTATTGCTACAACTGTTTCTGCTGTCGATTCAATTTTTAGAAATGGCAACTCATTCTTTGCTAGAATGGCCACAGGTATTTTAAAACCTAAAAATAAAATTCTTGGGACAGAATTTTCCGGCGTTGTTGAAGCAGTCGGAAAAGAGGTAAAATTATTTAAACCAGGTGATAAAGTTTTCGGTGACAGCAGCAACATAAGCAGCACACATGCAGAGCATATTTGTTTAAAAGAAGAAGAACCAATCGCAGCAATTCCGCCAAATCTTTCATTTGAAGAAGCTGCTTCTATTCCATATGGCACTTTAACTGCTTTACCATTTTTACGAGATAACGGAAAATAAAAGCCGGACAAAAAATTCTTATCATAGGAGCTTCAGGTTCAGTTGGGAACATATGCTGTACAAATTGCAAAACATTATGGTGCAAATGTTACAAGTGTCTGCAGCACTTCAAATATTGAATTAGTTAAATCACTTGGTTCGGATAATGTTATTGATTATACGAAAGGAAGATTTTTCAAAAATCTGGGGAAAAGTATGATATTATTTTTGATACAGTTGGCAAGAGCTCATTTAATAAATGTAAAAGCTCTTTAAAAGAAAACGGGATTTTTCTCACTACTTATATTGGAGTACCGATTCTTATACAAATGTTATTTACTTCAAAAGCAAAGAAGAAAGCAGTGATAGCTTTTACTGGTATGAGATCAAATACAGATAGAGCAAAAGATCTTTTATACATAAAAGGACTTATTGAAGCTGGAAAGATTAAACCGGTGATAGATAAATACTATTCCTTCTATCAATTTGCTGAGGCACATGCTCATGTCGACAAGGGACACAAAAAAGGAAATGTAGTCATTAGTGTGTTGCTGAGTTAAAAATATAATTAGTATATATGACTGCCTATCGGCAGACAGGTTGATGTTTTTTAATATTCTTTTTGTGACATTTTATTCGATTTAATTTATTAAAGCAAATACATAAATGAAAAAAACAATAATTATTATTATAAGTTTTCTAACCATAGCTGCCAACACTTTTGGACAAACAAAAGTATCTAAAGAGGAAAAAGTCAAGGAACAGATTATTGCACTTGATAAATCAGGCTGGGAAGCATGGAAAAATAATAATGCTGAATGGTTTCAGAACAATACTACGGAAGAATTTTTATCGATTAACTCCGAAGGCGTTAGCAACTAAGCTTAAGTTGTTAAATCAATTTCGGCCGATTGTAATGTGAAAAGTATTTCGCTGAATAACTTCAAATTTGTGATGCTTAATGAAAACACTGTGCTTCTAACCTATATAACGACTCAAGATGGTGAATGCGGCGGCAATAAACTTACTGCAAAAGTTCGAGCAACAGTTAATTATGTTAAACGTGATGGAAAATGGCTGGAGGCATTATATGTGGAAACACCCTCCATTGAATAATGTAATGTGCTAACATCATGTGCGCATGTATTTTCCCAGATGGGGGGATGATGTTTTTTAAAAATACTTTATCTTACTTTCTTTCCGAATTAATAAATTAAAACCTGCAATCGCATTTGAATGTGCAGACTATAAGAAAGAGGGAAGCAGGGAAATTTATAAATATATTCTTTAAATTAATTTGTCATGAAGCAAAATTAATAATCATACAAATTTTCAAATAAATAGAAGTGGCTCGCAATTTTAATTTCATATATTCAATTGATTCAACTTCACATTTTAATAGAGCAGTTATTTGCCTGGAAAAAGCATTTTCTCTTCCGGAAGGTAGTTATTTGTTTTACGCAGCATTAGAATTAAGAATAAGTATTGAGAGACTATTATTTGAGTACTTAATATTAGTCGGAGCTAATGAAGAAAAAATTGAATCAATGATGAACTCATATCGCATCAAAGATTTATCGCGTGCGATTTATGAAACAGAACCAGAATTTGATAAAAAGCTTGAGTATACAAATTTTTATTTGAAGACAATCGGGGCTGATTTTGAAATGCCTATTCCCGATAAAACTAAACTTAGCTATTATTACGGCAAAACAACAATATGCACATATATCTCTTGGATGGGGGACTGATGTTTTTTAAAAAACTTTTTCTTACTTTCTTGCCGGGTTTATAAATTACACTCCGCAATCACACTTGTATGTGAAGACTGTATGATGAGGGAATTAATTGAAAATATATGCATGAGTGGTGAGATATAAATATTTTATCAAAATTAAAAACATGAAAAAAATTGACTTACATATTCATACAAAATCATCTCTTAGTGATTATGATTTCAACTTTAGTCTTCACAAATTGGAAGAGTATGTAGAAAAATTAGCCATTGATTGCATAGCTATAACAAATCATAATTTGTTTGATCTTGAACAATTTAATGAGATTTCAAGTACACTTCATATTACAGTATTGCCAAGGTATAGAGATAGACCTTGAGAAAGGACATTTATTATTAATATCTGAGAACTCAGAGCTTGAAGATTTTGAAAGTAAATGTAATAGAGTTCGAAACCTTTTTAAAGATTCAAATGAGTTTATTACTACATATATATTAAAAGTAATTTTTGTTGATTTAAATCGTTACTTACTGATCCCACATTATGACAAAAGCCCTGCTGTCCGAACAGAAATAATTGGAGAGTTAAGTGAGTTTATTTCTGCTGGAGAAGTTACAAGCCCTAAAAAATTTATTTATTCTATTAAAAACGCTTCGAGTTTGGTCCCTGTCCTTTTTAGTGATTTGCGCTTTTCCGAAGGACTTTTTGAATTTTCACCTAAACAAACATTTATAGATATCGATGATACTTCGTTAAGGGCTATTAAAACTTGTTTAGTTGATAAAGGGAAGGTGTTTTTATCCGAAAGTGAAGGACATAGATTTTTTCAAATTTTTGAAGATGGACAGAAACTTTCAACAGGTCTAAATGTAATTTTAGGAGAACGTTCTTCGGGTAAAACTTATACACTAAATAGAATTTTTAAATCTTATAAAAACATAAAATATATAAAACAATTTGAATTACTGGAAACTGATGAAGAAAGTGATAAAAAGAAATTCAACGAAATATTATCAACAAAGCAAAATAGTGTTTCAGAGCAGTATTTAAAAGAATTTAAATTAGTCCTTGAGGATATTATAAAAATCGACGGGAAAGAAAATGAGAAAGAGATTGAAAACTATTTAAAATCATTGCTTAAAGTTGCGGCTGAGGAAGAGAGAAAAGATATTTTCTCGCAATGTGCATTATTCAATGAAAGCAAGTACAATGAATCTAATTTTGAAACGCTTAGAAGTTTAATAGACTCAACAAAATTGTTGATTGAGAATATTGAGTATAAAGATTTAATTAATAAACATGTTTCAAACAAAGAATTAATTAGTTTGATCCTCGAATTAATGCACAAATATAATGAGGGCCAAGAGGCTAATCAAAAAAAACTTTGGATCAATTCAATCATCACTAATATTAAGAGGGAACTCCAATCTTCTACTGCTTCAAATTCTATTGAAGATATTGACTTTTACAGGATTCAAATGGAAAAGGTAAAACTGGAGAAGTTTCAAAATATTGCAATGTGTGTAAAGGAAGAAAAAGTGATTGAAGAAAGTGATGTTCGTAGATTCAAAATTATTGCATCCACTAAAAGATATTCTGGAGCTCAAGAATTATTAAATAAAAGTGGTATGAAAACTAAATTCAGTACAGCTTTTGATGTATATAATAATCCGATTGAGTTTTTAGAAGAACTAAAAAAAATAGAACGATTATCAGAGATCGAATACTATAAATATTTTGTAGATATAAAGTACAAAATATTAAATGAACATGGTGCCGAAGTTTCAGGAGGAGAAAGGTCGGAGTTTAATTTACTTGAAAAAATTCAAAATGCCCATCAATTTGATATATTACTTATTGATGAACCTGAATCTTCTTTTGACAATTTATTTCTTAAAAATGAAGTTAACGAGCAAATAAGAGATATAGCAAAATCTATCCCGGTTGTTATTGTAACTCATAATAATACGGTCGGTGCTTCTATAAAACCTGATTATATTTTATATACAAAAAGAGAAATCCTTGATAAAAAGCCCGTGTATAAGATATATTCGGGAAATCCATCAGCCCATACATTAAAAACAAATAATGGTGAAGAAATTAGTAACTATAATATTATGCTAAATTGTTTAGAAGCTGGCGAAATGGCATATAATGAAAGAGGTCAATCTTATGAAATACTTAAAAATTGAAGATAACAAAGGATTTTATCAGTTAGAACCGGACAACTGGAAAAAAATCGATAAAATAAACAAAGATGATTTAATGACTTTGTTAGACAAGCTATTGAAACAATTTTGAAATGGATGAATTTAAAATCGAAAAAGTAACTAATAAAGCACATCAAATAATTTATAAAAATTTATACGAAAGATTTTCGGATTTAATTGATCATAAAAATAGATTTAAAGATGAAAGCGAACGACTATATAAAAGTGCAATAGAAAAATATAAAGAAATTTTAGACCTGGAAAGTGAATAAAATAAAATGTAAGAATTAATATAGATATTGGTTATTAAAGTATTATAACCCGATTGCGTTGGTCTGTTCAACATTTTTAAAATTATAATTTATATTCTCCCATTAATTATTATTGTTTTAAACTGCTTCTAAAACATTCTAACTTAAATTAGCAACTACTTTGTTAGTTGATAAAGAGAATTTAAACATTCAAACTCAAAAGAGATGCCAAACATAAAAGAGAAAAAAGGAATAAAAGGATGGCTTCTTTTTTTTTCATCGTTTTTAATTTTGTATTCCCTTTTCTTACTGTTACAAATTTGTTTAAGGAGTTTAAATGACGATTGATAATTCATTAGCAGTATTTGAAACATTTAAAATCCGCCGGCATTATGACGAGGAAAAGGAGAAATGGTATTTCTCTGTAATTGATATTGTTGCAGCCCTTACGGATCAAGGGAATTATCAAACTGCCAGAAAATATTGGAATAAGCTTAAGGAAAGATTAAAAAAAGAAGGAAGTGAGTCGGTGACAAATTGTCACCAACTGAAATTGCTCGCAGCAGACGGGAAAAAATATCTGACTGATGTTGCCGATGTTGAAACAATTCTTCGCCTGGTTCAATCCGTACCCAGTAAAAAAGCTGAGCCTATAAAATTATGGCTCGCTAAAGTCGGTTACGAAAGACTGGATGAAATGAATAATCCTGAAAAAGCATTGAACCGATCGCGCGAATATTGGCAGAAACACGGAAGAAGTGAAAAGTGGATTCAGCAGCGTATGATGGGGCAGGAAACGCGAAATAAACTTACTGATTACTGGAATACTCACGGGATAAAAAAAGAAGATGAATTTGCTGTTCTTACAAATATTATCCACAAAGAGTGGAGCGATTTAACAGTTAAAGAACACAAAACATTGAAGGGATTAAAAACTCAAAACTTACGCGACCATATGAGTGAAGCTGAATTAATTTTTACTGCATTAGCTGAACTTTCAACAAGACAAATTGCAGAAACCGAAAATGCTGAAGGATTTAAAGAGAATAAATTCCCTGCAAAAAAAGGAGGGAAAATTGCCAAAGACGCGCGAAAAGCACTCGAACAGAAAACCGGGAAAAGCGTAATTACAGGCGATAATTTTCTACCGCCGGCAAAGACTAATAAGTCAATTAAAAAGAAATAGAAAAGAGAATGGTAAAAGTTTATCATTCTGAAATTTATGGTTTAAGAGAAGCCAAATATGATTGGCTTAACAAGCACAACATTAAAAATGTCAAGTGAGATAATCTTGAACCGAATAGTGAATTTTTTCTTTTCATTCTTCAAAATATTGAACTGCAAAATAAAAGAGAAAAATATTATTTAATATAATAAAGGTATGATTATGAAAACTATGAATTGCAAACAATTGGGCGGAGCATGTGAAAAAGAATTCCGTGCGAAAACTTTTAATGAAATTGCAGAAATGAGTAAAAAACATGGAATGGAAATGTACCAAAAAGGAGATGAGGAACATCTTAAAGCAATGGCAAAGATGCAAGAGCTGATGAAATCACCCAGTGCAATGACTGAGTGGTTTGAAAAAAAGAGAAAAGAGTTTGAAGCATTACCTGATGATGAATAAACTCTGCCGTACTCTTTACTATTTAAATTAAAAAATTAGGGTGTAATTAAATCTAAAACGCATATAACCTGCCACACAAGCTGAGGGCGTTTTTGTACTTGGCAATTTATAATTTTTAATGTTAGTCATTCCGTTTAAAGAATCTTTTTCAAAATGGTTTTACTTTGAATGTTTTTTCCAGTTGTGGTTATTTAATAAGAAGCCAGATGTATTTATATTAAATATTAAAAAAGGACGATATTATGGTTTCAAGTATTCAAAAAGAAAAAGCCGAATTGTTCTTGAAATTTCATCAAGACAAAGAAATTCTGGTTCTGTTAAACTCGTGGGACATCAGTAGTTCTAAACTAATAGAAGCAAGCGGCTATAAAGCAATCGCAACAACAAGTATGGGAATAGCTGCCTCTTTAGGTTATCCAGATTGCCAGATAATACAATTGTCAGAAATGATTAACGTGATAACGGGAATCGTAAATTCAGTACAAGCTCCGGTAACTGTGGATATAGAAGCCGGGTACGGAAATAATTTAAATGAAATAATTGATTCTGTTAAAAAGATAATTTCAACAGGCATTGTTGGAATAAACATTGAAGACAGTATTGATTTAAATCCAATATTAATTGATGAGATGGAATTTTGTGAAAGGATATCAGCCATTCGTGCATTATCAGATTCCCTGGGCTTTCATTTAGTCATTAATGCAAGAACGGATTCATTTTATACTTCGTCAGGTTCGCAGCGAGAAAAATTATCCGAATCAATTAAGCGCGGCAATAAATACCGGGAAGCCGGCGCCGACTGCATATTCGTACAACCTGTATGGGAAAAAGAAACGATTGCAGCTTTGGTCAAAGAAATCAATGCTCCAATTAATATTCTTTCAAACCCTACGATTGGTGCAGGAATAACCCCGTCCATAAGTGAGCTGCAGGATTTAGGTGTAGCACGCGTAAGTCTTGGTTCAAGTTTGATGAAAGCTACTTTAGCTTTAATTAAAAAAGTTGCCGACGAACTCTCTGAAAAAGGAACTTACAATATTTTATTAGATACTTTAACACCTTTTCCCGACGCTGCAATGGCCTACAAAATGGCAATAGGATTAAATAAATGAACTACTCATAGCCAAAACGTTGGAAGATGGTGAAAATAAAACAAATTTAAAAGCTCTTATAACACTTGCTTCAGCCCGACACCGTTATGGGGATTGAGAATATTTTCAATCAAAGTTTCCCTCCCGGCAAAATTATTTTTTTAAATCCTGTAAGAAATCCTGCCCGTTTTGATACTATTATATTAAATTAAATTGTGTTCATCATAATTGTAAAGAAATGAGCGAAACCAAACAAAAAGAAATATTTTATGATTGGCTGAAAAAATATAAGGGGCTGCTCTTTAAAATTATTCGCGCTTATGCTTTTAATCTACATGACCGGGAAGATTTGTTCCAGGAAATAACAATCCAGGTTTGGAATTCTATACCCAACTTCCGCGGTGACTCTGCAGCTTCAACCTGGGTTTACCGCGTTTCATTATACTCTGCTATCTCCTGGTCAAAGAAAGAAAAGAAACATACAACCGGCAAACAATCATTGGATGGAATCAGTCACATGCTGACTGAAATTTCGAGCTTTAAGGACAGCCGGGTAGAATGGTTATACAATAAAATTTCAAAATTAAATGAAATAGATCGTTCACTTACCCTCCTTTTGCTGGATGGTTTTAGTTACAAAGAAATGTCAAATATGCTTGGTATTTCCGAAAGTAATGTAGGGGTGAAGATTAACCGGATTAAAAAAGATTTAATACAAAAGTCACAGGAGGAATTTTAAAATGGAGTTTGAGGATATGAAAAAAATTTGGGATGAACAAAACAACGAAAACATTTATGCAATCAATGAATCGGAATTGCACAGCCGTGTAATTAGAAATAAAAATAGAGTCAAACGTATGGTAAATAAATTTGAGTGGACTTACCTTGCTGTCATGATTGCGTTAAGTTTATTCGCAATTATTGTAGGAATACAACGCCATCATTTTTTTAAATTCGCTGATGCTTTTATCTTTCTTTTAGCGGCCGGGTATTTTTATAAGAGCCGTTTGGACAGGATAAAATATGAAGGCCAATCAAATCTCTCAATTTTAGATGACCTTGAACAGGCAATACGAAGCCTTGAATATCACGGTAAACGGCATAAATATTTTAGACTATGGCTCCTTTTGCCCATGGTTAGCGCAGTCTTAATAAATTTAGCCTACACTTATGACACCAGGCCGTTGTGGACGCTGCTTATTGCTTTGGGTTCATTTGTTTTCGCTGATTGGGCTATGAAAAAAGAATTGCAATGTAAAATCTTACCTAAGAAAGAGGACTTGATGCATTTGCGAAGTTTACTTTTAAAGGATGAATAAAAAAATATGCAAATTAGAACTGCAAATAAATTAATTGATCGGCGGTTTTGCCGCGAAATTGTACCTCAAAATAAAGAAACAAAATATTAACTGTGTAGGAGTCTTTTATGTTTGGCCCATCGCCTGAAACCATCCATCCAATGGAAGGGTTCCCTCAAATATGTTACATAAAGAACGTGATAAAAAATCCAAATATTATTGTCGGTGATTATACATATTACGATGATCCGGAAGATTCAGAAAACTTTGAAAGAAATGTTCTTTACCATTTTCCATTCATAGGCGACAAATTAATTATTGGTAAGTTTTGTGCGATTGCAAGAGATGCTAAATTTATTATGAACGGTGCAAACCATAAAATGAATTGTTTTACAACTTATCCATTTTCGATATTTGGAAACGGATGGGAAAAAGTGCAAATGCGCAAAGACGAATTGCCACTTAAAGGGGATACAGTTATTCAAAATGATGTCTGGATTGGTTATGATGCTTTAATAATGCCTGGAGTAAATATTGGAAATGGTTCAATTATAGCTTCAAGATCTGTTGTAGTAAATAACGTTGAACCTTATTCCATTGTCGGGGGAAATCCCGCAAAAATTATACGTAAAAGATTTTCCGATGAAGTTATAAACTTATTGGAAAATATTAAATGGTGGAACTGGCCGATAGAAAAGATTACAGAAAATTTAGAGATATTAACTAATGCTAATGTTGAAAATCTGAATCAAGTATTAAAGTCTGAATGATCTGCTAAACAATAAAAGCGGAAGAAAGGCTTAGTTACATGATAGTTATCTTTCCAAAAATAATGAGGATTTAATATGAGTGCATTATTAGTGGTCGATACAGAAATTAATAACACAGAAGCGTATGAAGAATATAAAAAACTTGCGAGTTATGGGTTACTGCCTACCCACATTGCTGAGTTTTAGCAGCAACATCATAATGCAGCAAAAAATTGAAAAAGAAAATATGTTAA
>CAVZID010000041.1:0-9150 GCA_963775245.1 uncultured Bacteroidota bacterium | reverse complement strand
GGTTCCAAGTGCAAATCAAAATCCACGATTAAGATATTGGCAATGGTATAGTTTTTCTTCAGGTGATAATGGTAAAGTTCAAATCAAAACAGGGAATGGTGATTGGCAAACAATTTCTCCAACATATATAAATACAGGAAGTGGTGTATGGACGTATCCATATATCGATTTATCCACCTATGCTGATTCAACGATTCAAATAGCTTTTTATCTTAGTTCGGATGGTTATAACTCAAGTTCAGGTTGGTACATTGATAATGTAAGTTTAGTAACAGGGCTTGTTGTATATAATAATCCTGAAACCTGGGAAATGGGATTAGGTGATTGGTACGCTGACTTAGGGACATGGGAAGTAGGAATTCCTACAAGTGGACCGAATAGTGCATATGAAGGTCAGAACTGTGTAGCAACAAAACTCGCAGGTAGTTATGGTGCTTATATTGATAGCCGAATAATAAGTCCACCATTTACGTTACCAGGCTTGGCTCATAATCCAGGATTTAGTTTCTGGCATTGGTATTCTTTCTCATCTGGAGATGCTGGGAAAGTCCAAATTAAAACAGAATATGGCCAGTGGGAAACTATTGCAGGTCCATATGTTAATACAAGTGGGGGGATATGGTCACCTATTTATATTGATTTATCCTCATATGCAGATTCAACTGTTCAATTAGCTTTTTATTTCAAATCAGATGGATACAACTCAAGTACTGGTTGGTATATCGACAAGCTGAATATTTTACCCGATATTATTGTTCCAGTAGAATTAACATCATTTAAGTTAACTTTGTTTAATGATAATGTTAAACTAAATTGGTCTACTGCTACAGAAACAAATAACAAAGGCTTTGAAATTGAAAGGAGAAATGAAAATAAAGAATATCAAAAAATAGGTTATGTACTTGGACACGGGACAACTACGGAAGCATTTAAATACTCGTACACTGATTCAAAAGTTGCAAGTGGTAATTACTTTTACCGCTTAAAGCAAATTGATTACGATGGGACTTTTAAATATTCAAAAGAAATATCTGTAAATTTATCTGCTCCTTTTAAATTTGCATTGAAGCAGAACTACCCTAATCCGTTTAATCCAACAACGAAATTTAAATATGAAATTCCTAAGTTAAGTTTTGTAACACTAATCAATGTACGATCTTTTGGGAAATGAGATATCTTTATTAGTTAATGAGCAAAAACCGGCAGGCAAATATGAAGTTAAATTTAATGGAAGCAATCTGACTAGCGGAGTTTATTTTTATAAATTGCAAGCGGATAATTATACTGAAACAAAAAAGATGCTGCTGCTAAAATAATTTTTAATAGCTAATTAATTGGATTATTTTTTCTTTTAATCTTTTTTTTGCTAAAAAACTATTTTCAAGATTTGGATTGAACGGAACCGGTGTATCAAGACTTGCGCATCTTAGAATTGGTGCGTCTAAATATTCAAAACAATTTTCTGTAATCCATGCAGATAATTCTCCTCCTATTCCTCCAGTTAAAGTATCTTCATGAAGTATTAACACTTTCCCGGTTTTAATTACTGTTTTCTTCACTGCATCCTTGTCCCATGGAATTAAGCTTCTTAAATCTAATATTTCAATTGAAGTATTTGGAAAGTCATTTAAAATTTCTTTTGCCCAATGAACTCCCATTCCATAAGTAATGATTGATAAGTCTATGCCTTCATTTATTAATTTTGCCTTACCTATTTCGATGGTATAATATTCATCTGGAATTTCTTCTGAAATAGATCTGTACAGTGCCTTATGCTCAAAATACATTACTGGATTTGGATCTTCAATAGCTGTATTTAATAATCCTTTAGCATCGTATGCAGTTGAAGGATAAACAATCTTTAATCCGGGAGTATGAAAGAACCATGCTTCATTCGACTGAGAATGAAATGGTCCGGCCGCAACTCCCGCACCGGTCGGCATACGAATTACAACATCGGCATTTTGCCCCCACCTATAGTAAATTTTAGCAATGTTATTTACAACTTGTGTAAAGCCGCTAGAAACAAAATCAGCAAATTGCATTTCGATAACAGACTTCCCTCCTTTAATTGAATATCCAAGCCCGGCTCCTAATATTGCTGATTCACACAAAGGAGTATTTCTAACTCTATCTTTTCCAAACTTCTTTAGAAAACCATCTGTTACTTTAAATACTCCTCCATATTCGGTAACATCCTGTCCCATTATTATAAGTTCAGGATACTTTCCCATACTCTGATTTAGAGCATCAGAAATTGCATTAATAAATTTTTTGTTGGATGTTTTTCTATATGAAGCTGTAATAACCTTTTGATTATACTGTGTATAAACGTCATTCAACTCAAAATCAGTATCAGCATTAATCTCTCCTTCCATTTGAGCTAATTCCCATTCTTTGTCTATTAGTACTTTAAAATTATTTCTTGTTTCAGAAATAATTTTATCATCAATCAATCCAATTGATTTTAAATATTTTTCATAGTTATCTATAGGATCTTTTTTTGACCATTCTTCAAGTAATTTTTGGGGAACATATTTTATCCCAGATGCTTCTTCATGCCCGCGCATTCTAAATGTTATTGCTTCAATTAAAATCGGACGATGTTCTTCTCTTATTTCTTCAGCATATTTTTTAACAGTCGAATAAACATCTAAAATATTATTTCCATCTACCTGAACTGCTTCAATTCCGTATCCAATTCCTTTATCAATTAAAGCTTTACATTTATATTGTTCATTAGTTGGAGTTGATAAACCGTAAGCATTATTTTCAACCATAAAAATTACCGGCAGATTCCAAACGGCTGCAACATTTAACGCTTCATGAAAATCGCCTTCGCTTGTTCCCCCCTCTCCGGAAAAAACCAACACACATTTATTTTCATTTTTAATTGAGTGCCATAAAGCAATTCCATCGGCTACTCCAAGCTGCGGGCCAAGATGTGAAATCATCCCAACGATATGATGCTCATTAGAACCAAAGTGAAAAGAACGGTCCCTTCCTTTTGTGAATCCATTTGCTTTTCCTAAGAATTGTGAAAATAATTTGTGAAGCCAAATTTTTCGAGATGTGAAAACACCAAGATTTCTATGCATTGGTAAAATATATTCATCTTCGTGCAAAGCTAACGTAGAACCCACTGCAATTGCTTCCTGTCCCATGCCTGAAAACCATTTTGTAATTTTACCTTGTCGAAGCAGCTTTAATTTTTTTTCTTCGATTAATCTTGGAAGAAGAAATTCTTTATATAAATTGATTAATAATTCATCAGAAAAGTTTTTTCGATCAAACTTCATCAATAAACTTGTTTTTATTTTTTGGGAATTTAGACTGTTAAATTTAACTAAAATAAATTTCGAAAAGGAAACTCAATATAAGTCAAATGACAATCAGGCAGCTGCCGAATAAAATTCAAAAATGAAAAAGATAGCTCCCAAATAAATACGGCTTTAAATCATTGTGATATATGATAATGAAATTTATTCAAAACACTGAAAAATATTCGGTAGATAGAAATCACAATAATCACTAATAAATTTTTAAAGCTATATAAAGTTAAAGCTTACCCAAAGCACTCATCACTGGCATTCAACTTGCCTATATTATGCTGTACTGCAAAAACTAAACAATTTTAAAATTATTATAAATATTTAGAGAGGTTGATATGCTTAAGATGAGTGCAAAAATATTTTTCAATTCACTAATAGTCTCTGCATTCCTGTTTTTCTCAACAATTGCTTTGAGGGCTCAAGATCAAAGTCAAGGTCAAATGCAGCAGAAGATGCAAACTCAAGATAATCCAACAGCACAAATTGCTTCGAATTTATCAGAAGATTTAGCTGGTAAACTAAGCTTATCCGACGCGCAAACAAAGCAGTTAAAAGATATATTAGTTTCTTACCAGGAGGATGTTCAAGGTGCCGTTCAAAGTGGTAAGACAGATTTATCAACAGAAAAAGCTACAGCTAATGCTGCGGTTGAAGATTTATTAACAGATACGCAGAAAACGGATTGGGAAAATACTAAAGCTGATTTTTGGACTACAGTCGATTCTAAAGTAAGCTCGACCCCTGCCCAACAGAAATCTAATGACACATATTAAATATTTATAAAGTAGAAATATTTTATAAAATTTCTATCTCCATCATAATAAGCGTATCGGGCATGCATTTGCCTGGTATGCTTTTTTTATTTGTTATATTCTTTAACTTGAATATTAATTTATACTTCACTTAATTAAAACACTGATAAATAAATTTTTATATTACTATGAATAAAAGTGAATTAAATCAAGATCATTTTTCAACTACATTAACCATTAAGAACATGGTTTGCAATCGCTGTATTAAGGTTGTTAAAGAAGAATTGGAAAAATTAAATTTAGATGTTAGAAGCATAATTTTAGGAGAAGCAATTGTAGGCGGCGAAGAAAAAGATTTACCTATGATGGAAATAAAAAATGTATTAGCAGAAAACGGTTTTGAACTTATTGAAGACAAGAAAGCAAAAACCATTGAACAAATAAAAATTATTGTCATAGAACATATTTATAATGATTCGGAATTTGATATGGATAAAAACATTTCAAAAATCCTAGAAAAGAAAATCGGCTACGATTATAATTATTTAAGTACTCTGTTCTCTTCAATAGAAAACATTACCATCGAACATTATTTCATACTTCAAAAAATTGAGCGTGCTAAAGAGCTTTTAAAATACGGAGAATTAACTCTAAGCGAAATTGCATACCAGCTTGGCTACAGCAGTGTTCAGCATCTTTCAAATCAATTCAAAAAAGTAACAGGATTAACAGCCAGCCAATTTAAAGACCTTACAAACCAGGAAAGAAAACCAATCGATAAAATACTTCCTTAAAAACCGATTTTATACTGCTAAAAATTATATAACACTTTTTTAAAATTGTATAACGCTTCCTTTTTAATATATATCTACTTTTAAATCGTATAAAATAATTATTCTTAACAAGATTGAAGGAAATAAAAATGGCACAAAAAGAATTTAAGATCGAAGGAATGTCTTGCGGACACTGTGTAATGGCAGTTAAAAAAGAATTACAAAAAATAGAAAACTTAAAGATAGATAATGTAGAAATTGGTTCTGCAAAAGTTGAGTATGATGAAAATCAAATTGACAATCAAAAAATTATTGAGGCAATTGAAGAAGCAGGATATAAAGTAGTTTCAAATTAGGCTAATGTCACGCTGAACTCGTTTCAGCATCTTTTGGCGATTTAAAGATTCCGAAACAAGTTCGGAATTACATTATTATTATTGAATAAATTATTCAAATTAAGAAATAGACAATGGAAACCGGGAAAATAAAAACATTGACTTTGCCTGTTGAAGGAATGACTTGCGCAAGCTGTGTGGCAAGAGTTGAAAAGACATTAAAAAAAGTCGAAGGCGTTGGAACCGTTAATGTAAATCTTGCTACAGAAAAAGTTAGTTTTGAATTTGATGAATCAAAAACTGATTTGGCATCTTTAGCACAACTTGTGAACGATGTTGGATATAAGCTTGATATATCACAATCGGATAATAAACAAACGGATACGAATGTTGTTCCTGATAATTTAGAAGAAAAAGAAAGTTATAAAAAGCTTAAACGTGAATTTATTTTTAGTGCTGTGCTTACTGTTCCAATAATGTTAATCAGTATGTTAAGCATGACGGATTGGTTTAATCAAAGTATTCCCATTTCTCATGTCTACATTAATAGGTTACTTTTTCTTGCCACAACATTTGTAATGTTTATTTCCGGCAAAAGATTCTTTTCAATTGCCTGGCAGCTTGTTAAACATTTTTCTGCTGACATGAATACGCTTGTTGCCGTTGGTACTGGAACAGCTTATGTCTATAGTACAATCGCTGTTTTATTCCCAACTTTATTATCTATAACTGAAGCCGGACAGCATATTTATTTTGATACCGCTGTAACAATTGTAACTTTAATTTTAATGGGAAGATTACTTGAAGCAAATGCTAAATCAAAGACTTCTTCTGCAATAAAAAAGTTAATCGGACTCCAGCCAAAAACTGCTAGAATAATTAAAAACGGAAACGAAATAGATATTAGCATAAATGATGTCCAAAAGAATGATATTATCATTGTTCGCCCTGGCGAAAAGATTCCGGTTGATGGAATAATTACAAAAGGCTCAACTTCAATTGATGAATCAATGATTACAGGCGAAAGCATTCCTGTAGATAAAATGATTAACAATAAAGTTGTTGGCGGAACAATAAACAATTACGGAAGCATTGAATACAAAGCAACTGCAGTCGGCAAAGAAACAGTTATCTCTCAAATAATAAAATTAGTTGAAGATGCTCAGGGTTCAAAAGCACCAATACAAAGTTTGGCTGATAAAATAGCTAGTGTATTTGTTCCCACGGTGATTGGAATTGCAACCGTTACCTTCTTGGTTTGGTTTTTTGTAGTTGGAATTCCTTTTAACCAGGCAATGATAAACTTTATTGCTGTTATGATAATTGCCTGTCCTTGTGCGCTTGGTTTAGCGACACCTACTGCAATTATGGTTGGTTCGGGAGTCGGAGCTTCAAATGGTATTTTGATTAAAAATGCTGAAAGTCTTGAACGTGCAAATAAAATTACAACTGTAGTTCTTGATAAAACCGGTACTGTAACTACCGGAAAACCAGTTGTGAAAGATATAATTCCATTGAATGGATTTAGTAAAGATGAAATAATTCAAAAAGCTGCTTCTGTTGAAAATAAATCGGAACATCCATTAGGAAAATCAATTGTTGATTATGCTAAAAATAATTTCGTTGCTTTAAGTGAAGTTGATAATTTCCTTTCTACTACCGGTTCAGGAATTACGGCTAAAATTTCCGGTGAAGAAATTGCAATTGGAAATTTATCTTTCATAAAAAAGTATTCTTCTTCAACAGATAATAATTATGATGAGAAATCCGCTCAGCTTGCTTCAGAAGGAAAGACTCCGGTTTACATTTCTATCAATAATAAAATAACAGGAATAATCGCAATTGCTGATACTTTGAATTCAAATGCAAAAGAAGCGATAGCACAATTAAAACAGAAGAATATTGAAGTTTTAATGATTACAGGCGACAATGAAAAAACTGCAAAAGCAATTGCCAAGGAAGCCGGGATAGATAATGTGATTGCTGAAGTGCTGCCGCAGGATAAAGCAAATAAGGTTAAAGAGCTGCAAGCACAAGGAAAGATTGTGGCAATGGTTGGTGATGGTATAAATGACTCCCCCGCCCTTGCACAAGCTGATGTTGGAATTGCAATTGGGACAGGAACTGACATCGCAATTGAAGCAGCGGACATAACTTTAATCAGCGGTGATTTGAGAGGAGTTGTACATGCAATAAACCTTTCTCACAAAACAATTGGAACGATAAAGCAAAATCTATTCTGGGCATTTATTTATAATGTAATTGGAATTCCAATCTCCGCACTTGGATTATTAAACCCAATGTTTGCGGCAGCAGCCATGGCAATGAGTTCGGTTAGTGTTGTTTCAAATTCATTGAGATTGAGGAGAGCGAAAATTAAATAGACAATCAATTAGTACATATTTATCGTAAACACTTCTTTTATCATTTATTATACACTATTTATTTCAATACTGTGCGCTGCGAGATTTAGTTCGATGAATAATAGCTGTATCTTCTTATTGTATATTTGAAATAAAAGGTGAGGATAAAATGAAAAAGCTATTTTTAATTTTCACAATTTTGGCATTTCTTATCGTTGGATGTGGTCAAAATAAGAATGATCAAACTACTGAAAAGACGAGCATAAATAACTCAAATAAGACGATACAGGTTTCAACTAATAAAGACAACCCCAATAATGTTCTGCCTGGTATCAGCATGCAAGATCAAAAAATATTAGCAGATGCCAAAACTTACGACGGCAGTTTTGATAGTGATGCAATACTATTAACAAGAAGCGCAAGTGAAGAATCTACATTTAAAATGGATGGTTCAAAGGCAAAAGGTATGAAAATGCCTGATGGAAATTTTTGGTCCGTAAAAGAAGTCGGCAATAAAACCATGCTGGTTATGCCGGATGGAAAGTTAATTCAAGAGAAAACAGTTGACGGCAAAATAATGCTGATGACAATTGACAAAACTTTTGAAGTTAAAATGATTGGGCATAATTTAGTTGCATTCAGAACAGATAATCCAAAAGTAAATGTTGCAGAGAAATAATTTTATTTTTTAACATTTTTTATCTCCGGCGTTTATTATACATCGGAGATTTTTCTATCATTAAATCCAGCTAAACAAGTGACCTTGCTGTTATGACGATGAGTTCTGTTAGTGTTGTTTCAAATTTGTTGAGATTGTGGTGAGCGGAGATAAAATAAGAAATAGAAATAATTTGTTAAGAATTAATATTTTATATTAATTCTTTGCCAACTTAACAATATCCCCAACCTCCAAAACATTTTTATCATAACCTTTATTCACAGAATTTATCATTGCCAAACCAATTTCATTTAAAGAACAGATATGTTTTGGGAGAAATAATTTTACAACCGGTAAAAGAAAGAATAAATATTTATAAAAGCTTAAAGTATTTTTAAGTCCTTTTGTTGGAGTTATTATCGCGGGACGAAAAGCAAAAGCCTGGCGAAAGCCCAAATTCATAATATAGTTTTCTGTTCTTCCTTTAACTCTTGCCCACATAGTTCTTCCCTTTTCAGAAGTGTCTGTACCGGCACCGGAAATATAACAGAATGTCATATCGGGATTTAGTTTTACAAGAGTATCAGCTAAAGCCTTTGTAATATCAAAAGTTATTTTTGTGTATTCGTCTTCTTTTTTCCCAACAGAAGTTGTTCCAAGACAAAAGAAACAAGCATTGTATCCAATCAAATCAATTTTAATATCAGTGAAGTCATAAAAATTGTTGTGAATGATTTCTTTTAGTTTAAGATGCTTAAAATTTCCGCTTCTCCTATTTATAATAAGCACTTCTTCAACATCAGGATGGTTGAGGCATTCATGTAAAACGCCTTCACCAACCATCCCCGTTGTTCCGGTTATAATTGCTTTGATTTTCATGGCTGTAAGTTAAACCGGAAAATCATTTAATTCAATTATTATGAGTATTATTCACGAT
>CAVZID010000040.1:0-845618 GCA_963775245.1 uncultured Bacteroidota bacterium | reverse complement strand
TTCTAGTTGAAAGAGTTCCTTTGGAAATCATAGTATCAATAACAGTTTTAAATTCCTCAAAGCCAGTAAAATCAATTGCAGATGTTAATTTCTCAAAAATATTTTTCAGAGTTGATTTCGGGGATAAATTAAAAATGCTTAAATAACGATCATCGTTTATTATATACTCTTCACCATATTTAATTATATTATTATAAATTGCTGCTAACGAATTTTCCGTCCATTCCTTTTGTGCTTCATATTTTATCCATTTTTCATTAACCAGATTTTTTATTGTTTCAATAATTAAAAATGCAATTGCTAAATCAGCCGCTGGAGATTCTTGAATATCTATGATTCTTATTTCAAAAGTATTTCTATCGAAACGGGCAATGGCTCCCCGAGAATTCAACCATTCATTTTGAAGAATATTATCTTTATCGAATTTAGCAATATCTTTATAGATTCTTTTCAGAATAATATTTTCATAGTCTAGTTTTGAAAAAGCTCTTTCGGGTATGATAACACCGCCGATTGAAGGCACTGATTTTTGATTTTGTGAATATTCAAATAAGCGTGAATCCTTATAACCCGTAACCCGGCCGTCTAATATTGGGGTGCTTGCGGTAAGTGCCGGAATGATAGGCAATAAAATTCTTATTGCTGCGTGTAATCTTCCAAACTCATCGTCATTTGCAAAAGGCAAGTTTATGTGAACACTTTGTAAGTTGGACCATCCATGTCCTTTGCATCCAAAAATTCTATCGTAGGCTTCGTAAACTGCATTATATTCATGTGGCCAAAGTTTTGTTTCTTCAAATGGATTCATTAATGGATGAGCGCCAGTGGGGAGCAGCATTGAATTAAATCCACTTAAAAATTCGTTTATTTTTTTAATGCTATCAAGAAATGTTTCATCTAAATATTTTAATGTTTCTACTGGTTCTGGAGTTTTTAATTCGATTACATGAAGTACTAATTCATTTGACCAGCCTATATTTTTATATTCAGCATCTGAAGTGTACTCACCGGTTAATGATTTAATTATTTCATCCGCAATAGGATTAACTTTTAATGATTTATCATTTACGATCATATATTCAAGTTCAATCCCGGCTGCTTCAAATAGATGAAGTGGAAAATTCATATACTTAATTCTCTTTCTTTTCTTGAACTCTCTATTCTTTCTTTAAATACGCGCATAATTTCATAGAAAAGATGTTCACCCATAATCTGGTCTTCAACCCCAACATCAATGCTGGGATTATCATTAACTTCAATAACCAAAGGTTTTCCGTCAATCTCTTTTACATCAACACCATAAAGTCCTTTCCCAATAATATTAGCAGATCTTAATGCAGCGGAAACAATTTTTTTGGGTGCTTGATAAACAGGAACTGTTTCAAAATTTCCATATTTATTTTTCCCGTGCATTTTCCAATTGTAAATTTGCCAGTGGTCTTTTGCCATAAAATATTTACAAACATATAATGGTCTACCATCTATTATTCCAATTCTCCAGTCAAACTCAGAGTATGTAAATTCCTGGGCAATTATCAAATCGGATGTTTCAAAAATTTTATTAACTTCAATTTTAAATTGTTCCTGATTATCTACTTTTATTACACCAAGTGAAAAGGAGCTATCCGGCTGTTTAAGTACAATTGGGTAAGATAACTCAGTAAATGAAATATTTTTATTATCTTTATGTAAAATTAATGTTTTCGGTGTAGGAATATTGGCATTGGAAAGCATTTCTGCTAAATAAACTTTATTAGCACATCTTAAAATTGAATAAGGATCATCGATTACTACCAGGCCTTCAGTATAAGCCCGTCTTGCAAAACGGTAAGTATAATGATTTACAGAAGTAGTTTCTCTAATAAACAAAGCATCATATTCTGGCAGCCGCCCGTAATCTTCTTTTGTTATTAATTCACATCTGATGCCTAATTCTTCTCCGGCATTGATAAATTGTTGAATAGCTTTTTTATTGGACGGGGGTTCATCTTCTTCCGGATTAACTAAAATTGCTAAATCATAAGCAAGCATTGATACTTTAGGTGAATGAATCCTTTTTTTATTAAAGAAAGATGCGGCGAACCCTTCTATGTAAGCAAGATGATTCGAGGGAATATCGTTGACAGGAATAACCGAAATACTATCTAAAAACCATTTGTTTTTATTATAAACAAAATGAGCTTTCATCAAAGGTGCCTGGAATATGCTTGAAATTTGAGCTGCTAATTTTGAATATTGTTTGGCAACATTTTGACCGAAATAAATACTCAACGTAAAATCTTCGGCTTTAATTTTAGATAAATTCTTTTGAATAAGTTCATCAAAATCGTCTGATATTGATCGAACAATGCTTTGTGTTTTAAGGTCTTGAATAGTAGAAACATTTGGAAAGATTCTGTGACCTCTTGCTTCGGCTAATAGTGAAACATAATATCCGGTTGACTGATATTTATATGATCTGCAGAGGTTAAAAACTCTTGCCGATTTAATCTCCGAAAATATTTTATCGGTTAAATAAGATTTAGCTTCAATTATATCAATGTTTTTGATTTTAAAGCTCCAATCTTTAAGATTGTTAACAATTACAAAAGTTTTCATTTTAAATTATTTGGTTCTACTATTAATAAATTTGCATCAAAAGTTACAACTGCAAGCATAATTGCATTTAGTAATCTTGCTGTTTTAACTTTATAATTATTTTTGTTAGATATAGGATTGGTTTTATATGGATCTGCAACCAAAATATTTTCTCCATCATCATCAAATCCTTTTAATATTACAAAATGTCCCATTGGTTCTCCCTCTAAATCATCAAAGACTGACTTATTTTCTATATTGGTAAATTCTCTCATACTATTATATAAATAGGTAGCACTCAGTCCTGTAAGCACTGGAATTTTTCTTACGAAATATTTTTTTAATAAGTTTCTATTAAGAACTTCAAAACGTATTTCTCCGCCTAATTCTAGAAAATTTAAATATGCTTTTGTAACTTCTTTAATTCGATTAGATTTTTTGAATTTCAACTGCTGTGTAAGTTTTAGGGGAATGGATTGCTTATTTAAAAACCATGTAGGATCAAATACTTTTAGATCGAATGTATACAGACTAACCTTGTAATTTCTTTTTAAAGCGTGACAGCCTAAAAGTACTGCTAGCGTTCCTCCGTTTTCTAAATACTGGACTTCTTTAATTGTATTTTCTAAAGATATTTTCTCTCCGTAATATTTATAAATTGCATGCAGGCTGGTTGGGCCACAAGTTACATCATTAGGCTGTGTAAGAATTTCAAAATCTTTCATAATTTTTTCTTGATAAGCAAATAATTCTAAGTTATTAATTTTATTTAGTTATAAATATGGTTATACAAAGCTTAAAACACAACTTATTGTATTTAAGTTTTAATTAATTAAAAAAATAAATAAGGAAGCTGAAATTTATTTAATTTGTTTTTAATACAAAACCAAATTGTAAATATGTAATTATACATAAAGCTATATTCAGTATCTGGCATAATTTATCCGGTTCCATATTAGCAGGACGGTGGAGATTTAGGGATGAGGAAAATAAAACAAATTAAATTGAGGTGAGAATAATCTCTCCCCTAAAATAAATTTTATATTATTAAATCATGTTATGCAAAGCATGTAGATAAAAACCCGATTTCTTAAAGAAATCGGGCTTATTTAAGCGTCATACTTAAGGCAAGTTATTAACTCGTATTACGGAGAGTTTAAAGATGACATCTTTTTTTAATAAAATAAACGTTTTTCCATTTGAGGATGTTATCAATTTATTTTGATTTTTTATTTTGGAATAAAGATGTCATCTTTACTCATCTCTATTTTGCATAAAGAAAGTTATTATTTATTGAATCTAAATCAACCTATCTTAATAAAATCATTTTCATTGATTTAGCATAGCTGTCTGTTTGTAATTTATAAATATAAATACCAGAGCTTAAATTACTTGCATTGAATGTAACTTTGTAATTTCCGGCAGCTTGCTTTTCATGGACTAATGAAGCTACTTCTTTCCCTAATATATCATACACTTTAAGGATAACATTGCTTTTAAGCGGTACTGAATAATTTATAACAGTAGACGGATTAAATGGGTTTGGATAATTTTGTTCTAATGTAAAAGTATTAGATGTAATAACAGATACATCTACAATTTTAGAGTATTTAAATTCACCATTGCTGTCAATCTGTTTTAATCTGTAATAATATTTGCTTGCTGTTAAATTTGAATTATCTTCAAATGAATATTGCTTAGTTGAATTACTATTTCCACTTCCCGCAACAAAACCAATTTTCTCCCATGAATCTACTTTTGAATTTTGACTTTTTGCTTTTGACCTTTCCACTTCAAAACCATAATTATTAATTTCTGTTTTAGTATCCCATTGTAGTTCAACTTTATCTTTTAAATTAGTTGCAGTAAATGCATCCAATTCAACCGGGAGCGCAGCTATTGCTGAAACAATTACTGGAGTAGTTTCATAATAATTGTTACTACCTGTCCCTAATTGTTTTGAATCATTATAGCCCCACGCATAAAGATTGCCATCATCGCCAACTGCTAAGCTGTGAAGGTACCCGCAGGAAATTGCTATCCAGCTTGAAACTCCATTTGGGAAAGGAACTACTTGCGGCGTTTTTTGTTTAAACAAATTTCCTATTCCCAGTTCTCCTTCATCATTTCCTCCCCAGCTATAAAGATTTCCGTCGCTCCCAATTGCTAAACTATGTTTGTAACCACCTGATACTGCTATCCAGCTTGTAACACCGTTTGGTAAATGGACTAATTGAGGAGTGCCATAGTCTAATGTATCACCGACGCCTAACTGACCAAATTCATTGTAACCCCATGTATAAAGGTTTCCATCATTTCCAATTGCTAAACTATGATTACATCCACATGCAATTGAAGTCCAGTTTGTAACTCCAATTGGGAAAGCAACTTGTTGAGGTGTATAATGATTAAGTGGATAGTCTGCGCCTAATTGTCCATTAAAATTATACCCCCAGGAATATAGGAAATTATCGCTGCCAACTGCTAAGCTATGAAAAAGTCCTGCAGTAACCATTGACCAGCTTGTAACGCCGTTTGGAAGAGCAACTTTTTGAGGAGTAAATTGATCTGGTTGATTTCCAATGCCTAATTCTCCATCGCCATTGTATCCCCAACTATAAAGATTTCCATCATTGCCTATTGCCAGACTATGATTTCCGCCTCCTGAAAATGTTATCCAGCTTGTTACACCATTTGGGAAAGGCATTAGTTGAGGTGATTTTTGTTTAGGTTGATTTCCAATTCCTAATTGACCATTAGAGTTATTTCCCCAAGAATAAAGATTGCCATCATTACCTAAAGCCAAACTATGTGAGCCGCCGCCGGTAATTTTTGTCCAGCCGCTGACACCATTTGGGAAGGGAACTTGTTGGGGTGTTGGTTTATTCAGAGTATCTCCCATGCCTAACTGGCCGTCTATATTTTCGCCCCAGGTATATAGTTTCCCTTCAATATTAATTATGTAAGTTGATTCCGAACTTGGTTCTGCTGCAAGTATTTGAGCATACGATTGCTTAATGCTTAAAGAACAAATTAAAAATAAAATGCATGTAGAAATATTTTTAACCATTTTTAGAACTCCTTAAATAAAATTTTTTAATAATAAACATAACTTTCCCTTAAAGAATCTGATCCAACAATTGCATTGATCATAATCCTTCAAAAATATCTTTTGTTAAAAAGATTTTGTCTTTTAATAGTACAGAAAGGGATTGATATTTAAACACTCAAATTTGGTCTAAAGTAGGCAAAATAAATAAGTCAGCTGAAATTTATTAAGTTTGTTTTAAATAAAAAATCAAATATTAATTCATTCCTTTCAGTATCCGACATAATTTGTCAAGTTCTGTATTAGCAGTGTTGTGGAGATAAAAAGATAAATTTGAAGTGAGATATATTTGCTAAATATTTTATTATAGATTTATTAAACCAAGAAATTGAAATTGACACCTTCTTACGTAAAGACACATAGAAATAAGTCTCCACAAATATCATTGTTATTTTACTTTTATTACCACAAATGTTACATCATCATCGGGCTCTTTATCATTCAGCCAGCGTGCGGCTTCTTCTTTCAAATAAGAAATTATTTCTTCCGGTTGATTTTCTGCAACTGATTTAAAAGACTTGTTAACGCGGTTGTAACCGAATAATTCTTCATTTTCATTTTTTAATTCAGGGAGGCCATCACTAAATAAAAGTAAAGTGTCTCCCGCAGATATTTCTGTTTCTCTTATTTCATACGGGAAGTTTTTCATAGCTCCTAATGGCATTCCTTTTAATAATATTTCTTCAACTTGTTTTGATTGTTTTCTATAGATAAAAAGTGGAGGCATACCGGCATTACAAATTTCAAGATTATGATTATTAATTTTAATCATCATAAATGCCATCATTAATCTGCCGAGTTCGATACCTTTTAATGTGGCGCTGCTTTGAACAAAAAATGTTTTCATATCCAGCCTGGAACTGTTGGAATCAAACAAGGCTTTTGCCATCGAGACAATTGTACCGGCCTTCATTCCATGCCCGGTTGCATCACCAATTGCAGCAGTTAGTGTTCCATCTAAACCAACATTAAAATCATAATAATCTCCGCCGACTTCAGTAGCAGTTTTCATGTAAACCGCAATATCGAGATGTGGGAGAGAAGGAATTACTTTTGGAAGCATTGATAACTGGAGCTGACGAGCTTCTTCAAGTTCTTTTGATTTGCGTTCATTCTCTAAGTGAATAATCTCGTTCTGTTTTTGAAGTGCCGCATTTGCTTTTTTACGACTACGGTTGTTTATAAAAAGTAGAAAAGCTATTAACAGAAGCACAACTATTCCTGCGATCAAACCATAAATTCTAATTTTGTTTTGTAATTGTATTTTATCCTGTTCAATTTCCTGCTGGCGAATTTGTTCGCGGAAACTGAATGTTTGCATGTCCTTTGCCTTTTGAGCGGTATACAGTGAATCTTTTGTATTGATAGAAAGCCTGAAGTACTTATATACGCTGTCTTTAGTATCCGTTTTTTCGTATGACTTATACAGATATTCATAAGCCCTTAATACCTGATCTCTAACACCATTTTCACTTGCCAGTTCAACTGCCATCTGTGCATAATATCTTGCGCTGTCAAGTTGGTTTGTCTCCAGGAAAATTTGTGCTAGGTCATTAAGTTCCCATGAAAGTCCATGATAAATATCAATAGTTTTTGCAATCCATATAGATTTCATAATAAAAGGGATTGCCTTATTATATTCTTTTTTGGCAATATAACTTTCGCCTAAGGTGCTGATTGAAGAGGATAGGTTCGATGAATCGTTTCGCTCATAATCAGAATTAACTGCCTTTTGTGCATATATCAAACCCGAATCAGGCTTATTCATCTCGTTATATGCAGTGCCAATATCGTTATATATTGAAGAGAGTATTTCTTTATCCCTGGTAAGCTGTGCCAGAGACTCTGCCCTTTTACAATATATAATGCACTGTCCAAAATCTCCGGAAAAATATAAGGCTAAACCAATTTCATGATATGCATTCATTATTCCGTAATTATCGTGCCTTGCTTCAAACCTCGATAATATTTGAAGTGACTGGTTCAATGCAGTATTAAACTGACCGGTTTGTGAAAGGTTAAAGGCTGTAAATAATTGAACATAATCTTCTCCAACCTGGTCATTATTTATTTTGAAATAACCGATCAATGCTACAACATTTTTCCAGGCTGAAGAATCACCATTGAAACTATTCATGTAAATACTCAAACATTTGCCTTTAGCAGAATCTGTCTTTGCTGCATTGTACCGGATTTTCAAACTGTCTGGTAGAGGCTGGGCAATAATGCCTGAACACAGAACAGAATAAAAAATTATCAGAATATATATTTTTTTCATTACTCAGTTTCTATTTTAAATGCATTTTTATTTAACCTTAATCACAACAAATGTAACATCATCATCCGGGTCTTTATCATTCACCCAGCGTGCAGCTTCATCTTTTAAATAGGTGATAATTTCTTCCGGCTGTTTCTCTGCAACTGATTTAAAGGATTTGTTAACGCGGTTGTAACTAAACAATTCTTCATTTTTGTTTTTCAGTTCAGGCAAACCATCGCTTAGCAATAACAAAGTATCGCCCACTGATATTTCAGTCTCTTTTATTTCATAAGGATAATTTTTTACTGCGCCGAGCGGCATTCCGTTTATCAGTATTTCCTCAACCGATTTGAAATTTTTCTATAGATAAATAGCGGCGGCATACCGGCATTGCAAATTTGAAGAGAATGTTTATTTATTTTAATCATCATAAAAGCCATCATTAATCTTCCAAGTTCAATTTCTTTTAAAGCATCGCTGCTTTGATTAAAATATGTTTTCATATCAAGCTTTGAAGCTCCGGAAGAAAATAAAGCTTTTGCCATAGAAACAATTGTTCCAGCTTGCATTCCATGACCTGTTGCATCACCAATTGCTACAGTAAGAGTTCCATCTAATCCAACATTAAAATCATAATAGTCTCCGCCAACTTCTGTTGCAGTTTTCATATAAACTGCAATTTCGAGAAGGGGGAGAGAGGGAATTGTTTTGGGAAGCATCGATAACTGTAACTGGCGAGCTTCTTCTAACTCTGCAGTTTTTCTCTTATTCTCGATTTCCAATATTCGTTTTTCTTCTTTTTCCTTACGGTGTTTTAATTCGAATTGACGGAATCCAATTATGACTGTACTGACAAAAACAAAATATATAAAATATGCATACCAGGTATTCCACCATGGTTTTGAAATCATAATTAGAATTGTTTTCTCTTCAGTACCCCATAATCCCTCACTGTTTGCTGCACGTAAATGAAATGTATAAGAACCAGGATTTAAATTTACATATTGAACTTCACGAGCACTACTATTAAGCCATTCTGAATCATAACCTTCAAGATAATAAGCATAATGATTATTTTTAGGTTGTGAATAATGAATAGCAACGTATTCAATTGATATAGTATTTTGTGTATAGCTTAATTCGATTTTCTTTCCATTTCTTATTTGTGACATACTGTAATTTTTATCAAATTCATGCAGAGGTTTGCCGTTAATTGAAATATCTTTAATATAAAGAAATGGCGGAGATGATATAATTTCATGTGGTTTAAAAAAATAAAGTCCATTTGTGCTGCCGAAATATATATTACCATTGTTGTCTTTAAATTTAGGAACAGTTTCTTGGAAATTTAGACTTATCAAGCCATTCGAGACACCGTAGTCAGCTATACATATTCTATCCAATGAGTCCGTATAAATATTAGAAACTCCTTCACCAGCCATCACCCATATACTATTATTATTGCCTGGTAATATGCCGGCAATCCTATCATTAGATAATCCATCCTTTGAATTATATTTTGTGAAATTATTATTCCTCAAGTTGAGCTGATTAAGTCCGTCACCTGTTACTATCCACAGAAATCCATATTTATCTCTGAATAAATCCCATACAATATTACTACTTATGGAATTTTTATAATTGTCATGTTGATAGTTTAGAACTTGTTTTGTTAAAGAATTGTATTCTATAAGGCCGGAACCATATGTTCCAACCCATATATTATCTTCATCAATATATAATGATGGAATTGCATAATCAGGTAATATTAACTCTAGTTTTTTATTATCTGAACTTAAACGATATAATCCATTTGTCGTTCCAATCCATAAATTATTCAACTTATCTTTTGTAAGATTTGTGATGGATACATTTGAGAGATTCGGATTGCGAGCTGCATCGGTAAAAAAAGGCTTCGTTTCATTTGTTTTAGGATTCCATTTTAACAAACCGCCATTATCCCATAATCCCAACCAAAAAGTTCCATCGCTATTGGAATTCATGCAAACAATATTTTTATTTTTACTATTTAAGGTAAATTCACGAACCTGGCCATTCAGTAAATTATACGATTTCATGAAATAGGTGCTTGCCAGTGAAGAATAAACAAATATTAAATTTGTATCTATTATTGATTGACACAGGGCATGTATAGTGTGATTTCGCCATATAATATTGCCATTTGCATAATCCTTAGGCTGGTGAAAAATTTGTTTTTTAGGATCATATTTGTATATACCACTAGACCAATCGCATATCCAGATAATTCCAAATGTATCCATGAATATATCTGTTGCTTGCATTGCTGGTGATTCGACCACTGTATATTTATCTGATAAGTTTGAAAATTTCAGGGGATGCTGCATATTTGAATGTACTACCCAAATATTTCTTTTGGGATCTTCAATTATTTCGCCTTCATGACCTTCATTTATAGCATTAGATCTTTCATAATTAACAAGAAATTTTAATTTTTTTGATGAAGGGATGTATTTGTATAAATTGGATGTGGTCAGAAGCCAAATATTGTTTTTCGAATCGGCGAAGCACCTAAAAACATCTTGTGAAGTTAAGAGTATCCTATCTTTTGAATCCATTTTTGCAGGCCTAAAAACAGATTTTTCTTCATCATACCAGCATAAGCCCGATTTACTCGCAGCTGCCCAAATAATTCCATTTTTATCCTCAGTAAATTCACCACATATCTGCGGAAGGGAAGCAGTTGAATCTCCAAATTGAAATGGAATTGCTTTAAATGTTTGTTTATCTTCATCAAACAATATTGCCCCATGATATGAAGTCCCAATCCATATCCGGTTATGTGAGTCTATAAAAATTTGATATGCAGAATGATAGCTTAAACTAGAAATTTCACTGAAATATTTACTTAGATTGTAATTAACAAAAGTATTGCTGCTTTTATTAAATTTTGATATTCCTTGATTTGTTACTACCCATATATTTCCTTGTTTGTCTTCAGTAATATTATAGACGTTATTATTTTCCATCAAACTAGTAGAATCATTTGATTCGTTTTTAAATAGCGTAAAAGTATAACCGTCATAACGGTTTAAACCTCCATTCACAGTTCCAATCCATAAATAACCATCAGAATCTTGAAATATGCATTTTGCCCTTGAAGTAGAAAGGCCTGAAAGGGTACTAATGTTTTCGAATTTTAGTGATTTATCTTGAGCAAACACAGTAACTGTGATTAAAAAAATGAAAGAATACATAAAAAATGTTTTCATTTGGTACCGTTATTTAATTTTTATAACAACAAAGGTTACATCATCATCAGGGTCATTATCATTAACCCATTTAGAACCTTCTTCTTTTAATTTAGTAATGATTTCTTCAGGTTGTTTTTCTGCTACTGATTTAAATAATTTGTTGACACGGTTGTAACCAAATAATTCTTCATTTTCATTTTTTAACTCAGGGAGGCCATCACTAAATAAAAGTAAAGTGTCTCCTGCAGATATTTCTGTTTCCTTTATTTCATACGGAAAGTTTTTTATTGCTCCTAAAGGCATTCCTTTTAGTAATAATTCATCTACTTTATTGGATTGTTTTTTGTAAATAAAAAGTGGAGGCATTCCGGCATTACATATTTCAAGTATTATGATTATATATTTTAATCATCATAAATGCCATCATTAATCTTCCAAGTTCAATTTCCTTTAATGCATCGCTGCTTTGATTAAAATAAGTTTTCATATCAAGCTTTGAACCACCGGAAGCAAATAATGCTTTCGCCATCGAGACAATTGTTCCAGCTTGCATTCCATGTCCTGTTGCATCACCAATTGCTACAGTAAGAGTTCCATCTAATCCAACATTAAAATCGTAGTAATCGCCACCGACTTCTGTAGCAGTTTTCATATAAACAGCAATATCAAGATTAGCTAATTGCGGTAATTCTTTTGGAAGCAATGATAATTGTAGCTGACGAGCTTCTTCAAGTTCCTTTGGTTTTTCTGTCATTTTCAGCTTGTATAACTTTTGCTTGCGCTTCACTGGCTTTTGCTTGAAGTTCTGCGGCTTCGGCTCTTAACTTACTTTCCTTTATTTCTGAATTTTTTCTCTGCCTATTTAACTCAATTTCTTGAGTTGAATAAAGAAACCCAAATATTATAAATACATAAAATGAATAAGCCCACCACGTAGCCCAAATTGGTGGATTTATAATAATTGATAATTTTTTCCCTTCTTCATTCCACACTCCATCACTGTTTGAGGCTTTAACATAAAATATGTATTTACCGGGAGCCAGATTTGTATAACGTGCTTTACGAAGATTGCTAGGCTTGCTCCACCCTTTTTCATAAGGTTCAAGTTTTACCATATATTTATTACTGGACGGATTTTTAAAATGCAGACCGACATACTCAATTGTAAGATCGTTTTGATTATAATCTAGAGTTATAATTGAATCAAGAATTCCTTTTTCTTTATATGGTTTATCAAATATCGACAATCCTGTTATGGATACATAGGGTGGAAAGGTATTTACTTTAAACTGATCCGGTGCAAAAGCAGTTATTCCTTCATTTCCTCCAAATAATAATTTCCCATTTTTTGTTTTTAAAGTTGCATCAGCCCAAATTGTAAGCCTGCTTTGAACACCATCTTCTTTCTTAAAGGAAGTAAAAGTCATTGAACTTGGATCTAACCTGTTTAATCCGGCTGCCGAACCAATCCAGATATATCCCTGATCATCTTCTAACAATGCGAAGATATCATTGCCAAGTAGACCATCTTCCTTATCAAAAGAAACACTTTTTCCTGTTTTTATATTAAATCGGATTAATCCGTTATTAATCGTTCCAAGCCATAAATTATTCTTACGATCTTCGAGAATTACATGTATTTCAACTCCAGACAAGAACCTGTCAAAATCCCCTGTTAATCGATTAAAGTGATTTAATCCATTATTAGTACCAAGCCAGAGATCTTTTTTCTGATCTATCATTGTATACCAAACGGTATTATCACTTAAGCTTCTTTCATTCGAAGGATTATTTTTGTACTGGATAAAGGTTTTGGAATTTATATTAAAATGAATTAGTCCATCGTCTTCACATCCTAACCACAGTATGCTATCATTCTCGGCACTTATAGTCTGTGCAGACCAGGAGGGAAAACTTTCTATTTTATCATCCGGCAAATACCTTTTTACGATTCCGGTTTTTAAATCTATTCGGTTAAGTCCAACACCAGCCCCACTAAACCACATGCCAGCTTTGCTATCTTCATAGAAAGCATCAATAAATCTGATACTAAAATCAAAAGTATCACTATAATTCTTTATCATTCCAGTTGATGGATAAAATCTAAAAATGTCTGTACTTGTTCCTATCCAAAATGTACCATGCGAATCTTCTAAAAGGACACGCACATCACTGTCCTTAAGCAGATTATACAATTCAAAATTATTAGCCAAAGGATGAAAACGTTTGTGAGACGGGATAACTTTATAGACACCATTTTTGAAAACACTCAACCATATTATCCCTTGCCGGTCTTCATAAATATCTAAAACATTTTTGCTGCCTAATTGATAACTATCATCACTATAGTCAGGATAATGTTTCATTTGGTTGTGTCTCAAGTCAAAGTAATTTAAGCCTCCGGAGATTGTTGATACCCAATAATTACTATCCCTGTCTTGCACAAAACCAAGAACCACTGCCTTGAAAAATGTAAATCCTTTCCCTAAGGGAGCATAGGGATAGTTTTTGTTTTGGCTATTCAAACGTTCAAAACAATCCTTCTTGCGATTATACCGATGTAATGTTGCCTTTGCTGTACCGACATAAAGATTACCTTCTTTATCTTCAATTATTTTGGAAATATTGTTGTCAGCCAAACTGCACTCATTATCATTTGAGTGAAAATAGTGTTTGAATGTTTTTGTTGCGGGATCAAATCGATTTAACCCACCCCGATCGTTTACTGTGATGTCGGTTGATCCTGTCCCCACCCATAAAGTATTTTTTTTATCAATGTAAATTATTGATACAATATTGCTAGAAATAGAAGTTGTGTCATTTGGATTGTGCATATAATGCGTAAAATTTTTGTTTTTAAAGTCAAAAAAATCAAGCCCATTGGCAGTTGCGATCCAAAGACCTTTGTCGCCATCTTGTAGAATGTCAGTAATTTCATTATTAGCTAGAGAAGTTGAATCATCCGGATTATGCTGATAATAAATAAATTCTTCACTAACCGGATCAAACTTGTTTAAGCCATTAGCACCAATCCATAGTTGACCAAATTTATCCTCATAAATAGCCGTAACAATGTTTCCTCGAATTGAAGTACTGTCAAAAGGATTGTATCTGTAGTTTTTAAAGGAATATCCGTCATACCGGGATAAGCCTCCGCGTGTTGAAAACCACATGAAACCCTTTGTATCCTGATAGATTTCAAAAGTATTGTCATCATCGGCAAGACCATTCGCAGTAGTTATATTTTCAAACTGGATGTTTGGCAACTGGGCAAACAATTTACCAGTGATAAGAAATAAGAGTATTAGCTTGCTAATTTTTTTATAATGCATAATTTTAATTATTATTTTTTATTTAGAATTTCATAATCAGTTTGTGTCACCCTCGTTTAATTCTGTCAAATCTCTACTTTACTTTTATAGTAACAAATGTAACATCATCATCCGGGTCTTTATCATTTGCCCATCGAGAGCCTTCATCTTTTAAATAGATCAATTATTTCTTCAGGTTGTTTTTCTGCAGTTTGTCTAAATGATTCTTTAACTCTTTCATATCCAAATTGAATATTATTTACATTTTTCAATTCAGGCAACCCGTCACTTAGTAATAGAATTGTATCACCGGAGGATAATTCTGTTTTTATAATTTCATAAGGAAAGTTTTTTATTGCACCTAAGGGCATACCTTTTAACAATATTTCTTCAACTTGTTTTGATTGTTTTCTGTAAATAAAAAGTGGAGGCATTCCGGCATTACAAATTTCAAGTGAATTGTTTATTTATTTTAATCATCATAAATGCCATCATTAATCTTCCAAGTTCAATTTCTTTTAAAGCATCGCTGCTTTGATTAAAATATGTTTTCATATCAAGCTTTGAAGCTCCGGAAGAAAATAAAGCTTTTGCCATAGAGACAATTGTTCCAGCCTGCATTCCATGACCGGTTGCATCACCAATTGCTACTGTGAGAGTTCCATCCATTCCGACGTTAAAGTCATAATAATCACCGCCGACTTCTGTAGCGGTCTTCATGTAAACCGCGATATCGAGATGGGGGAGGGAAGGAATCGTTTTGGGAAGCATTGAAAGCTGAAGTTGCCGTGCTTCTTCAAGCTCTTTAGTTTTTCTTTCATTTTCCGCTTGAATTACCTTTGCTTGAGCTTCAGCTGCATTTACTTGAAGTTCAGCTGCCTCAGCTCTTAATTTACTTTCTTTGATCTCAGCGTTTTTACTTTGTCTTTTTAATTCAACTTTTCTAACAGTATATAAAAAACCGAAAAACATAAATAAGTAAATTGAATAAGCCCACCATGTTTTCCAAAAAGGAGGCGAAATTGAAAATGCATAAGTAGCTTGATTAGTTTTTGATCCATTCTTGCTGATTGCAACAACCTGAAACTTATAATTACCCGGAGGGACGTTTTGATATTCTGAAAATTGCAGGTTACTTGCCTTCGACCAATTTAAATCGTAACCTTCTAACTTATGCTCGTAGATGGTGGATTTAGGATCTTTATAATTTAAAACTGTGTAATTAAATACAAAAGAGTTTTCCGAATAAGAATATGAAGATGGTATATCATAATAATATTGATTTGAATTAACTTTTACATAAGATAATTTAATTTTACCTTTGAACGAATTCTCTCTATCGACATATAAACCCAGATGAGGATACCAAAATAAAATATTCCCATTGCGATCTTGAGACATTGCGGTTTGCCCAGTTAGAGAAGTGTTGTCAATAAAGTACGAATTAAAGTGTCCGCCATTTATAATGAGTCCGCCTAAATTATGTAAAAAGTATACGTCCCCTTTTAGATCTGTAATAGGATCCCAGATGTTTGCTGTAGGAAGTCCATTCTTTGTTGTATAAAAATTTAGATTTTGTCCGTCAAAAATTGCAAGTCCTTTCAGACGTAACCTAATATATAGATAATTACCAGCCTGAATATTGGTAATCGTTCCGGCTGAACTTGCTTCTTTAAGAATCCTAAAATCAGCATGACTATTAACGCTGTCCGAAAGATCCGTAAACTTATTACCGTCAAAACTGTAAAAACGTCCCGGACTTAAAAAGTACATATTATTATGAATTGTACCGACATATTTTAAACTTTTCTGAGGTACGTTCCAGCTTGAAGGGGGAATGGACCATTTCCCCGAATTAAATATCAGTAAGTTTGTTTTACTTCCCTCTATATCGGAAATCGATTCTGAAAAGCTGCTGGCAAGTAATAGATTTCCATCCGGTAATTCATATAAGCGGTGTGATTGATATAAGAATCTTTTTAAACTATCTGGCAGCGGGTTTGGAATTTCTACAACATTATCTCCCACAATCTTTCCCAGGAAAAAATCAGCTTTGTGTAAATCACTCTGTTCAGGCCGCACAAAATTTTGCCATGTATATATTTTGCCGGATTTAGTTTCCAAAATGTCGCTGACATCATAAGTTTTATTATCCCGTCTTGTAATAGGATCAACCTTAATTACCCATTGATCATTATTCGTTGAGATTGCTCTTGCTAAATCCAAGCCTTTATCTGTTGGTAGCCATATTCTTCCTCTTGAGTCTTCTGTCAAATCATATACTGTGTTGCTGCTTAACCCTTCATTTGTTGTAACTTTGTGAAGTTTGTTACCGTCCCAAACATTAATTCCTGAATGATCGGTAAAATAATTCGTGAGTACATTTGCATTTGAATAATAGATCCAGACAATACCTTTTTTATCCGAATACATATAGGGATATAAACATTCAATATCGGTTATTCCATCATTTTTATTCAGAAGAATAGATTTGTTAGGGAAGTACAAACTAAACCCAAGCGGATTTTGAATAAATGCTGCGTCCTTAATTGTAGTAATTGGAAATCCCTTAAAACCATCATACTTTTTCCATCCATTGTCAAAGTAAAAATATTGTTCATTATATATGGAGACAGCCGTTTCTTCAAGAATACCTATTGAAAGTAAATCCGGGAATATATCATTGCCGGGAATGAGTTTTGCAAATGTATATTTAAAATCAGAAATTTTTTCTTTCGTAGTTAGATTGGTAATATCTCCGATATCTTTATATAAATTAACTTTTTCCCATTTATTATTAACCAATTTGAAAAGTATGTTAGAGTCTTTTGAATACGTAACTCCATTAAGATCAGATATAGTTGCATATATATTTTTATCCTTTGCAAGATATAAAACAGAAATAACCCGCGTATTTCCAACAAGATATTTTTGGAGCCCCGGGTATGAATGAAAATCTTTTCCATCATACATTAAAACTCCCGATGTACCGCTTTTTAATTTGGACTCGGGACCTGAGCCAATAAAGGGTATCCAGGTATTTCCCTTATCGTCAACAACGGGAGTAACTTTATTGTATAGATATACCGATCCGCAAAAATTTACTCCTTTTGATTTATCGATTTTTTGAAACTGACCATCCTTATAAAGAGCACAGTAAGCTTCATCATCTGTATCAGTATTTTTACCATCAGAGAAAAAGAGCAAATCCCCATAAGGGGTCTCAAACATATCGGTAGCATTATGCAACGGAAATTTTGCAGAGCCAAACAGAGTAAACTTTCCATTTTCAAAGAGTGTTAAACTGCCGTTATAAGCAGCGTCAACATAAATTGTCGAAGTTCCAATCCAGATTCTATTTTTACTATCTTTCTTAATAAAAGAAACGTTTCTTCCCGGCAAACCGGAAGTTTGGTAACCGTCTTTTTTTGTAAATAATTTGAATTTATTGTCCTTTAGAATTATGAATTTATCGGGAGAAGCAAAATACATTGTATTTGAAACCGAATCATAATAGTTAAACTGCATATCCGGCAGGCCGTATTCTTTACCGGGCTCCTGGAATTCATATCCGTTAAACCGAACGGTTCCTTCTAAACCGGATATCCAAACATACCCGTCGGCTGTTTGGGAAACACTGGCAATTTTGCTTACCGGTAAACCTTCTTTTACAGTGTAAGTAATTACATCTGCATTTGCTTCAGATTTATATCTTTGCTGGGCAAATGTATTGCTCAGAATAACAATCGATAATCCAACAACTTTAATAGCAATAATAAATTTTTTCATAATTTTTTTTAAGAAGTGATAGATTCCAATTTTTATTTAACCTTTATTACTACAAAAGTTACGTCATCATCGGGCTCTTTATCATTAACCCAACGTGAGCCTTCTTCTTTTAAATAGGCGAATTATTTCTTCCGATTGTTTTTCTGCAACTGATTCAAAAGATTTATTTAACTCGCATGTAACTATATAGTTCTCCATTTTCATTTTTTAATTCAGGGAAGCCATCACTCAATAAAAGCAAAGTGTCTCCTGATGAAATTTCTGTTTCTTTTATTTCATATGGAAAGTTTTTTATTGCACCTAAGGGCATACCTTTTAACAATATTTCTTCAACTTGTTTTGATTGTTTTCTATAGATAAAAATAGGAGGCATACCGGCATTACAAATTTCAAGATTATTGATTTTTAATTTTAATCATCATAAATGCCATCATTAACCTGCCTAATTCAATTTCCTTTAATGCATCGCTGCTTTGACTAAAATAATGTTTTCATATCGAGCTTTGAACTTCCGGAAGCAAACAATGCTTTTGCCATTGACACAATTGTGCCTGCTTTCATTCCATGCCCGGTTGCATCACCAATTGCGACTGTAAGAGTTCCATCCAATCCAACATTAAAATCATAATAATCTCCGCCGACTTCTGTAGCTGTCTTCATGTAAACAGCAATATCGAGATGGGGGAGAGAGGGAATTGTTTTGGGAAGCATTGAAAGCTGAAGCTGTCGTGCTTCTTCAAGCTCTGTTGCCCTTCGCTCATTTTCAGAATTGATAATCTCATTCTGTTTTTGAAGTGCCGCATTTGCTTTTCGGCGATTGCGGTTATTTCTGTAAAGTAACAGGGCAATCAACAGGACTACAGCAATACCCATTAAAAGAATGATCATTCTTATTCTGTTTTCCCGGGCTACCCGATCTTTTTCCAATTGCTCCAGACGAAAATTTTCATTTAAGCTTGCGGTCTGAAAGGCTTCGAGATTTCTAATTGTTTTGCTATTAGCACTGTCTTTTGCAATAATTGCCAGTCCCCGGTATTTATATGAACTGTCAATCAAGTTGTTTAGCCCATAACTTTCAGATAATAGATAATAGTTATCACCATCGGCATTGTTGTATACGGTTTTATAAGTTTCTAAACCTTTTAATGCGTAATAAAGGCTCGAATCTTTATTTTTTTGTGCCAGGTAAAGTTTTGTAAGGTCATTATACACGCGAAACAAAGAGGTATAATTATTATGCTCTATTCCTGATTGTTTGCTCTTGTAAAAATATTTTATTGCAGCCGTAGTATCAGCTTTTGTTGCGGAAATTTTACCTAAAACATCATAGATAAAACACAAATAATCTTTTTCGTTAATTTGTAAAGCGCTGCTTTCCGCCCGGCTTTCATACCACAAAGCTGAATCCGGTTCATTTATGTTTAAATAAATATACCCCAAATCCATATTTGCGAGCATAATTCTGGAAGTGTCATCAATTTGAGCCGCTACGGCTTTAGCCTGATTGAAATAAGAAATTTCCGACTCAATATTTCCGGTTGCACCCATTAATATGGCATACATATGATCCGTTGTGGAGAGAACTTTCAACCGGTCTTCCTTTGGTGATTTGCAATATATTTCCCACCTTTTCGTCTCGTTTGTTGAATCCTCCACAATAGTAAATGCCTTTTGGAAGCATTCAAATGCTTCTGCGTAACGGCCCAGATGTGTTAGTTGATACCCTTTATCAGTAAGGTTAGAGGCCACATTAACTACCTTATTATTTTTCTCTGCTATAAGCAAACCCTTATTGATATATTTAAGAGATGAGTCCCGGTTTGATTCGTAGAAATACCATGAAATTTGCTCACACAAATTCCATTTTACAGAATCATCTTTTGCATAATGCAAAGCATTACGAAGACTGTCTATAGAAGTCTTCTGGCTGTACGCAACAATGGGTAACAGTACAAGCAATAATATTTTTAATACATTTTTCATCAGCTAAACTTTTAGTTGTATTATAAATGCTGTTCCCTCTACCTCTTTCGTTTCCACTTTCATTTCACCTCCGTGTACTTTTGTAACTATATCGTAACTTAAAGATAATCCCAAACCTGTTCCTTCTCCTGTCGGTTTTGTTGTGAAGAACGTTTGAAAAATTTCACAGTCATCATTTCAACTTTATTACCACAAATGTTACATCATCATCAGGCTCACTTCCATTGAGCCAATTAGAGCCTTCTTCTTTTAAATATGTAATAATTTCTTCCGGTTGTTTTTCTGCAATGGATTCAAAAGATTTATTAACGCGGCTATAATTATACTGTTCACCGGTTTCATTCTTTAATTCAGGAAATCCGTCACTTAGCAGTAGCAAAGTATCGCCTGATGATATTTCGGTTTCTCTTATTTCGTACGGGAAATTTTTCATAGCTCCTAACGGCATTCCTTTTAACATTATTTCTTCAACCTGGTTTGAAAGTTTTCTGTAAATAAAAAGGGGAGGCATTCCCGCATTACAAATTTCAATATTATGATTATAAATTTTAATCATCATGAACGCCATCATTAATCTTCCAAGTTCAATTTCCTTTAATGCATCGCTGCTTTGACTAAAATAGGTTTTCATATCAAGCTTAGAACCGCCGGAAGCAAATAACGCTTTTGCCATAGACACAATTGTTCCAGCTTGCATGCCATGCCCGGTTGCATCACCAATTACTACAGTAAGAGTTCCATCTAATCCAACATTAAAATCATAATAATCACCGCCGACTTCTGTAGCGGTCTTCATGTAAACAGCAATATCGAGATGGGGGAGAGAGGGAATTGTTTTAGGAAGCATTGAGAGCTGAAGCTGTCGTGCTTCTTCAAGCTCTTTGGTCTTTCGATCATTCTCAAGCTGAAGAACCTTTTTATTTTCTTTTTCTTTTCTTCTTTCAAGCTCAAATTTTCTAACACCACCAAGGATTCCAACGAATCCGAAAAAGTAAATTGTGTAAGCCCACCAGGTTTTCCACCAGGGAGGAAGAATTCTAATATTTAACGAAACGCCTTTATCATTCCACACTGCATTATTGTTTGAAGCTTTAAGATGGAAAACATAATCACCCGGAGGAAGATTAGGATAAATTGCGATTCTTTGGTTGCCGACATTTCTCCAGTCGTCTTCATAATTTTCTAATTTATATGCATATTGATTTTTTTGAGGATCAACATAATTAGAAGCGAAATAATCTAATTCAATATCATTTTCGTCATAATTTAATGTTAAATTTTTTGTTTCATAAATTGGTTTATTTAATGGTGAATTTTTACCCGGAAGAATTGATTTATTAAATAATTTAAAATCTGTAATTGTAACTTTTGGAGGGATAAGATTATTTTGTAATTCATTCGGATTAAAAACGGTCATTCCATTTGAGCCGCCGAAAATAAATAAGCCGCTTGATGTTTTTAATGCCGCTCCATCTGCAAACTGATTTGAATTAATTCCGTCGTCAATACCAAAATTGCTGAAAGTTTTTTTCTTTAAATCAAATCTTGAAATGCCGTCAAACGTACTAAGCCATAAAGCATTATTTTTTTCGTCTCCAAGTATGCCTTGAACAGAATGCGAACGTAAACCATCTTTTTGTGTATATGATTCAATCTTTCCACTTTTTTGATCGTATTTATTTAAACCTCCCAGCCAGGTCCCTATCCATAAATTATTATCATTATCAACATACAAGAAATTAATATCTTGAGCAGTTAGAGATTTTGCAGGGTTTTTAGAATATCCAACTCTTGAATATAATTTAGTATCAAAATCATATTTGAATAATCCATTTGGCGTACCAATCCAAATATTTTCTTTTTTATCTTTTATTAAAATATTAACCTGGTTGCTTGCAGCATTGCCGATTCCTAATGTTTTAAAATTAATATTAGTTATAGCTCCGCTTGCTTCATCATAAATATACAAGCCTGATAGTGTTCCGAACCAGATGGTTTTATTGTCTACTTCGATTGCAGTAAATACTAAATTATCCTTAAAATCTATTGGCAGCTTTAATTTTTCGAATTCCCATTTTATTGGATCGACTACATAAAATCCATTTCTTCCTGCGAATAGGATTTTTCCTTTAGAAGTTTTTAGGATGCGAAATATTTCAAAATTCCTAGGAATTGGCATAACTTTAAAGGTTTCTGTCGTCGGGTTAAATTTTACCAAAGAGCCCACATTACTTTTTAACCAAATTTCATTTTTATTATATTCAAAAATAGTGCTGACCCATCCTGGAGGGATACTATTTTTATCATCAACTTTTGCAGTGTATGCTTGGAAATTATTTTTTACAAAATCATACTTACTTACACCCGCTCCATTGCTTGCAATCCAAATAGAACCTGAATTATCTAATAAAATATCTTTAAGGTCGAGTGAATGAAGCGCAAATGGATTTTGAGGATTAGCTTCGGTTACTGAAATTTCATTTGTTAAAACATTAAAATAAATCAAGCCTTTATTAGTTGTTAAAAGGAGATTTTTTTTCTTATCATATATAACCTTGTGTATAAATAGTGGGTTTTCATCACTTATTAATTTATTGAGGGAAGGAAAAGTTTTATAGGTGCTGTCTTTTACATTATAATGTATGATGCCGTTATTATAAGTCCCAAGCCATAATCCATCATTCCCATCTTGCAGAAAAGTTATAACCGGAATTTGCTTTCTAAATGGATACCAGTTGATAGAATTTTTGTTTAGATCATATACACCGATTCCTTTAATACCCGCACATAAATACTTATCACTTCCCAGCGGGGAGATTTGAAACAAATTATTTGTTGAGTCATCATTACTAACATTAATTTCTTTTATTTCATTACTTTTTGTATCAATTAGAAATAACCCATTTTTAATATTCAAATAATGATAATCATATACTGCACAAATAATATTACCATTATTAGTTTCCTGCATATTGCTAATTAATAATGTGCGGTCATATTTTTGTGAAATGTTGGATATGCTGAAAAGCTTAAAAGTTTTTTCGTTTCTATCGTATTTTGTAACACCGCCTACGGCACCTATCCAAATATATCCTTTCGAATCTTCATATAAAGAAGATGTTAAAGGCAGCTGCAGAAAATTTGTGTCATTTGGTGCAATAGTAAAATTTGCAAAATCATATCCATCATATTTTGAAATACCATTACTTGTTCCAAAGCAAATATATCCAAGATGATCTTGCATTATACAATTAATTAAATTAGAAGGCAGGCCATCTTTTTCAGCAAAATGAGTGAACTTGTTTTTTATTGGCTGCCCATACAATGAGACAGCCAATAAAATGATGCTAAATAGAAATGTTAATTTCTTTTTCAAATACATATTCCTTTAAAAGCTTTTTGATGCTTCGTCAACGGTAGGATATTGCTCAAAAATTTTGTCTAGTTGTACGATACTCAAAACACCTTTAATTTTATCTGTTAGTCCTGCTAACTTTAGCTTTCCACCGGCCTCCTTAACAGTTGAAAAAGCCTTAATAATATTCCCAATCCCAGAACTGTCAACAAATTTCACATCGCTCATATCTATAACGACGTTTTTTTTGCCTTGCTCTAGAAAACTTGAAATTTGATCTTGAAATTTTTGAGCATCCGGCCCGCCCATTACTTTTCCTTTGAAAGAAACTACTACTGCATTGTAAACCTCACTTGTGTTGAACTTCATTTTGTACTCCTAATGTTTTGTTGATTTAATTAGTTAATACTATTCATTTAATTATTTAACTTTAATAACTACAAACGTTAAATCGTCTTCAAGTTCTTTATTTCCTGACCAAACATCAGCTTCCTTTTTAAAGTGTGCTATAATTTCTTCCGGTTCTTTTTCTGCAGCTTTTTCGATTGCAGCAAAAGCCCTTTCATATCCAAACAAATCATCTGATATATTATGCAATTCCGGGAAACCATCACTCATCATTACTAACACATCTCCCTTATTTAAATTAATTTCTAAGGATTTATAATTTTCATTCTTCATCGCCCCTATAGGAAGATTATAATGTTTTATCTCTTCAACTTTCGATTTATTTTTTATGAAATGATAAAGCGGCGGCATGCCGGCATTAATAAATTTAGCTTTGTGATCTGTTATGTTTAACATAGCAAAAGCTGCCATCATTCTTTTAAGATTAGAATTTTTAATTGCAGCATTTGATGAAGTAAAAAATTCTTCAATATCAACAGATGATGAATTAGCAATGAATAAAGATTTTAGCATTGTGACTAAGGTTCCGGCTTTCATACCATGTCCTGTGGCGTCGCCGATTGCGATGTTGATTGAGCCATCATTACTATATGAAAAATCATAATAGTCTCCGCCCACTTCTGTAGCTGTCTGCATATAAACTTTAATATCTAATCCAGGATAATTTGGAATTTGTTTAGGCAGCATTGCAAGCTGAAGTTCTCTAGCTTCTTCTAATTCAATTGCTTTTCGTTCATTTTCAGTTTCTAATTCTTCATTCTTTACTTGTAACTCTTTTGAAAGAGTATCCAATTTTTTAAATGCTGATTCAACACGATTAAAATCTTCATATCTTGCATAAGCAATTGAAAAAGCTTCGGCAAGTGTTCTTGCCAGCTCAAGTTTTTCTTCATCGAGTGGATTAACATTTCCGACATAAAGCATTCCCTGTGTAAAAGGTACAAAATGCAGATATAAAGATTCCGGTGGCTGAGACGAACCCTGATAAGTATCGGGATTCTGAACCTGTCCGAGTTTCATCATTGATTTTGTCCAATTGATAAAATCTTCTTTATTCCAGTGCTCTTTATAGATTTGTTTCTTTTTCCAGTGTTCAACAGAATTTTTCGTAAGGGCATTTGATTCGGTTGAAAGTTTTAATACACCGAGAGATTTGCCTTCAGGTGTAGTTAAATAGACCTGAGTATGTTTCTGGTCTTCACTAACAATAAACACACCGCAGCGGATAAATGGAACTTCAAGTGCTTTAAGTTCACGCCAGATTAGCGGCGTGATGCGCTCGAGGTCTTTGGCGGTTCGCATGGAAGCAATCTCGGCACGGACGCGGTCGAGGGAGGCTTGCTGCAAAGCCTCGCGGGCCTGTTCCAGTTCCAGCTCCCGCGTTCGCTCCCGCTCTTTCGCAACCAATCTGCGGCGTAGAAATCTGGTGAGGAGTAGTATAAAAGCAATCCCGAGTAATGCATATATTATATAAGCCGCTGTTGTTCGCCACCATGGTGGTAAAATCTTAATGGTAAGAGATGTGCCTTTTTCATCCCAGACGCCGTCGCTGTTCGACGATTTCACCTTGAACGTGTACGTACCCGGGCTCAGGTTTGTGTATTTGACTCTGCGTTCAGTACCTGCATTAATCCAATTCTTGTCGTAACCTTCCAAGCGATAGGTATAACGATTTCGCGACGGGTTGGCAAAATGCAATCCTACATAGTCGAACGTTAGCTCGTTTTGGTTGTACTTCAACGTTATCTGCTCTTCCCGGTTAACCGGTAGCGAGTAAGCATCTTCGAATATATGCAGTCCTATAATTGCCGTGACCGGAGGATTTGGATTCGGTTTAAAATCCTGCGGGTTAATAGCAGTGACTCCTTTCGGGCCTCCGATAAACATCCTGCCGTCAATGCCTTTGATAACCGCCTGCTGTATAACCGGATAGTTATTCATAGCATCTGCCTCATCATAGGTAATGAAGGTCTTTGTTTCAGGATCGAACCGGGCAACGCCACCTGATGTTGCAAGCCAAAGCAGTCCTTGTTTATCTTGCATGATGCCTGGTACAACATTATTAGGCAAGCCATCCTCTGTGGTATAATGAATAGTTTTTCCTGTGTTTCTATCCAGTAAAAACAGTCCGTTAGATACGGTTGTCACCCAAAATCGATCTGAACTTTCTTCATAAATCTGGAAAATGCTTTCCCCATCGAGATAAGTAGTAAAGGTTTCTGTTTTTTTGTCAAATCGATCTAAACCACCATCCTGAGTGCCAACCCAGAGAATACCCTGATGGTCTATGTACATTTGCTGTAACTTATTATCGCTTAAACTTTTTGGATCAGATGGATCATGTTGAAAACGCCGAAAGCATTTGGTTTTAAAATCGTATTGGTTAAGGCCGCCGCCCCAGGTGCCGATCCACAAATGTTGGTCATCAAATTGCCTGATAAACATTATACTGGAATTACTTAATCTGTCAGGATTTGCAGCATCAGCTGTAAACTTCCTATGGCTCTTTCGAATCAGGTCAATGCGATAAAGGCCCCCTATCTGTCCTACCCATAGCATTCCTTCCTGGTCTTTAAATACACTCTGTACAGGATTACCCCACAATCCGTCCGGAGCAGGTTTCGTGTCTGAGAATCGTTCAATGTCTCCTGTGGCTGGGTCCATTCGAAATAGTTGACCTGAAAAGGTTCCAATCCAAATAATGCCTTTGTTATCTTGATAAAGTGTTCGTACGCCATTATTTGCACTAATTTCTTTTGCTCCATATAACCGAAACCGGTTGAAGGAAGGCACGATCTTGTTGAGGCCGGAACCTAAGGTCCCAACCCAGAGAATACCCTGATGGTCTTCATAAAAAGATAAAACACGGTTGCTGGACAAACTTTTCGGATCGTCTGCCTGATACCTGTAAGGTGTCAGAGTGTGCGCGGCGGGATTGTATTGATTGATCCCACCGGAATAGGTTGCCACCCAGAGCATGCCGGTCTTGTCCCTATGAATAACATCGACTTTTGCAGACGAGGTACTTGTTTTTATGCCATGGGGGGCATGCAGATGCTTCAAATCATTGGGATCATTTCCGAGAGCTCCAAGTTTACCTCCCATCGGGTCATAGCGATACAGACCGGATTGGCAGGTACCGATATAAATAGCACCGTTTGGCGCTCCCCCGATGGCTGTGACCCGATTATCTCGTAATGACTCCTGTGCACTTGGCAGAATACATATGAAATTATCCGAAGTTGAATCATAGCGGTTTAATCCTCCCTCTCTTCCCGTTGGATCTGTGGCATCGCCCGTCCCAACCCACAAATTGCCATCCTGATCTTCATATAGGGCGTTTATAACATTGCTGGCAAGAGATTGTTCGTTATGCGGTTTGTGCGTGTAGCGGATAAACGTTCCTTTATCGTTAACGAGACGATTAAGACCGTTTTGCGTGCCGACCCAGATGGTTCCATCTGTTGTCTGAAGGATCACATTCACTGAATCCGAGCTCAACGAAGTTGAATTTCCTCGCTTATGCTGATAGCGGGTGAATATCTCTTTTCCTGAATCGAACTGGTTAAGTCCGCCGCCCCAGGTACCCACCCAAAGCCTTCCGCCGCGATCTGCATACAGGGCATTGACATAGTTGTTTGAGAGGGATGTGCTGTCAAGCGGGTTGTGTCTGTATGTCTTGATATTGTAACCATCATAGCGGCTGAGTCCAGTGAGACCGCCTACCCAGAGAAAACCCTGTTGATCTTGTACGAGGCTATAGATCCAGTCGGATGGAAATCCGTCTGACTTATTAAGGTGATCAAACTGAATGTCCTGTGCAGAAAGAACGGAGCACATTGCCAGGACTGATATCATAAGACAACAAAAGTTTCTAAAAGAAAGTTGTTTATTAATTATGTTCATAATTATTCCGTTTTTCCAATTTGCAGGTTTGAACAGCTCCAATATTTTGGCTTTCTGGAAGAGAAACTGAATTGTAATTACTTTTTCATTACCAGGTCTTTACCAGGATTTGAAATATGAATTCAGAACCTTCACCTTCTTTGTTTCAACGTTAATTTCTCAGCCGTATGGTTTTACAATAATATCATAACTGAGATAATCCCAATCCCGTTCCTTTACCTGTCGGTTTTGTTGTAAAGAATGGTTAAAATATTTCACAGTCATCATTTAACTTTAATTACAACAAATGTAATATCGTCATCTGGTTCTTTATTTCCTGACCAAACATCAGCTTCCTTTTTAAAGTGTGCTATAATTTCTTCCGGTTCTTTTTCTGCAGCTTTTTTGATTGCAGCAAAAGCTCTTTCATATCCAAACAAATCATCCGATATATTATGCAATTCAGGGAAACCATCACTCATCATTACTAACACATCGCCCTTATTTAAATTAATTTCTAAGGATTTATAATTTTCATTCTTCATCGCCCCTATGGGAAGATTATAATGTTTTATCTCTTCGACTTTCGATTTATTTTTTTTGTAATGATAAAGCGGCGGCATGCCGGCATTAATAAATTTAGCTTTGTGATCTGTTATGTTTAACATAGCAAAAGCTGCCATCATTCTTTTAAGATTAGAATTTTTAATTGCAGCATTTGATGAAGTAAAAAATTCTTCAATATCAACAGATGATGAATTAGCTATGAATAAAGATTTCAACATTGTAACTAAAGTACCTGCTTTCATTCCATGTCCGGTAGCATCGCCGATTGCGATGTTGAATGATCCATCGTTACAATAAGAAAAATCATAGTAATCTCCTCCAACTTCTGTTGCGGTTTGCATATAAAATTTAATATCAAGCCCAGGGTGATTTGGAATTTGTTTTGGAAGCATTGCAAGCTGAAGTTCTCTAGCTTCTTCAAATTCTACTGCCTTACGCTGGTTTTCATTTTCCAATTCATCATTTTTTACTTTTAACTCTTTAGAAAGAATATCAAGTTCTTTAAAAGCCGATTCAACACGATTAAAGTCTTCATAGCGAGCATAAGCAATTGAGAATGCTTCTGCTAACGTTTTTACTAAATCTAATTTTTCATCAGTAAGTGGGGATACGTCGCCAACGTAAAGCATACCTTGTGCAAAGGGGACAAAGTGCAAGTTCAATGATTCCGGCGGAGTGGAAGATCCTTGGTAGGTTTCTGCATTTTGAACTTGTCCAAGTTCCATCATTGACTTTGTCCAGGAGATAAATTCTTCTTTATTCCAGTGTTTTTTATAAACTTGTTTCTTTTTCCAGTACTCTACAGTATTAGTTGTCAGTTTATTTGCATTGAAGGATAAATTTAGTACGCCGAGTGATTCTCCTTCCGGTGTAGTTAAATAAACATGTGTCACTTCATTATCTTCATCAATAATAAAAACGCCGCAGCGGATAAAAGGCACTTCAAGTGTTTTAAGCTCTCGCCAAATAATAGGTGTAATTCGATTGAGATCTTCCGATGTCCGCATACTAGCAATTTCACCGCGCACTCTGTCCAGTGATGCCTGCTTAATTGCCTCTCTTGCCTGTGCTTCTGCTTTTTGCAAATCCAGAAAACGGCGATAGGTTAAATTGAATACATCTGCAAAACGTTCAAGTAATTTTATTGATTCTTTTGGTAATGGTTCAGGAGTAGTTGTTAATATCATACCTTGAGAGAAGAAAGCCACGCTGTGTATTCGATGTTCCCTTACTAACTCAGCTTTAATGGTCATACCCATTACTTCCCGCACATACCGGATCCAATCATTTAATTCTTTTCCGCTCAAGTCAATTACAATTGATTTCTTTTTTTCTTTCCATGCATCATATACTGGTTTTCCTGTAGTCGGCTCATCAAGACTTGCATTAAAGTGATGGCTGATCTTAATACCTTGTTGATCTGTAGCCCAAACCTCAAGAATATTGTCTTCTTCTTTAATCAAGCAGATATTTATCCGTTCAGGTGTAACCCCAAGCTCTGTCATTTGCTGAAAGAGAATCGCTGCTGTTTCGGCCAGTTCATCGCTTTTGTGCATCGCCATAGTTCTTGCACGAACTCTCTCAAGTGCAAGTTGAATTTCTGCTTCTCTTGTCTGCGCTTCAGCTTTTTGCAAATCGAGGAAGCGGATATAGGTTTGTTCGAACGCTGCAGCAAAGCGCTTTACTATTTCCTTTTCTTCTTCACCGAAACGATTGAGATTGTATCGAACGATGTCAATTCCTGAATGCTTATAAAACCAGCCCATCATAACCATACCATCAGAATTTTGAATCATTTTTTTTCTTTTAGGTGGAACAGGCTGAATTTTAAATACCTCACTAAAAAAAACATCTTTTTCCTCTTTATTTAATAAGTAATCAAAAAATCCGTCTCTCTGTGAATTAAATGCATTGTAAAATTTTTCAAATATAGGCAAGCCAGAGTAAGGCAAATGATATAATTCCGGGTAAATATCTTCTTCCACAGAGGCCCAGAAATTTATATCTTTGGAAGAATCAAGGTTTAACTGGATATTAACAGAATGAATATCCGGTACAAGAATTCGAAACTCTTTGTAGAGCAATCTAACCACATCTTTTAACTCACTACTTTTATGCATACCCATAGAACGGGACCGTACCCGCTCCAACGCAGCTTCAATCATTGCTTCTCTTGCTTGCGCTTCTGCTTTTTGAAGATCGAGAAATCGGGTGTAAGTTTGTTGGAATACTTTCCCAAAGCGCATTAGTACTTTATTCTCTTCATCTGTATAAGGAGTGCCTGAAAAATTTTCGATATACAATCCAACATTCTCCAACAATACACCTGATCCGGCAAGGCCAGGACAATTGAAATAATATTCCAATGATTCTTCCTGTACATCGGGAATAAACTTAAAAAGCTTTTTATAAAATTTGTTTTTTTCTTCAAAAGCAAGAAGGTATGTAAAGAAATCCTCTCCCTTTTCTTTTGCTTCCTTAATGCTGTTATTGGGTGTAGAATCAAAACAAGGGATTGTTATCTCTGAGGGTGCCAAGTGCCTGTCAGCAAGCCAGATATGCAGATCATCTCCTGCTTTATAATCTATAATAAAGCCGGTATGTTCAATATGAATATTTAAGTGAACGAATTGATTATATACAAGCTGGATTACTTTTTTGAGCTCTTCGCTTTTTTGCATTGCCATTGTTCTGGCGCGAACTCTTTCAAGCGAAGCTTCAATTTCAAGCTCCCGGTTTTGTTCTTCAACTGCTTTTCTTTTTTGTTCAAGCTCTTCAATTGTTTCTTCAAGTAAAATAGCAGTTGTCTTTTTTACTTTTTCTGTTCGTTCAAGTTTGAACATAGTAATTTCCATCTCTTTCTCTACATCTTTTACAGCATTTACCAGAGTTTCTTTTTGCTCAGCATCCAGTTTCTCAGACTGCTGAATAATCTCTAATATGTTTTGAAGTTTTTGGTTCATTTAATTTGTTATTTTTCTTTTAGTACAACACAGCATGCAGTTAAATTGTGTAAATCATTATTGCCGTCAGTTGCCCTGGCTATTTCACCATAACTAAAAAATCCGGCCATCGGAGCATTCCAGACTTTATGTATTTCCTCAATTTCTTTGCCCATCATAGGTCCTAATGACATTAAACGTCCGGCACAGCTAAATAGAATTACAGCGTCAGCATTTGGCATTTCAGTTTCTTTCAATTCATTAAGTCCTTTAACAACTTTATCAATAACATCGAGATCCGGCGGCAATGAAAACCTTACTTTGGAACCTTGAGGAACTTTACCGCCGCAATAAAATGATCCATCATTCCAATCAATCAATAATCCTGGACGCATGACCGGTGCGCCTCTTTCACGCTGTAACTGAAGTGGAAAATTTGTGGCGATCAATTCAGCAGCTGTTTTCCGCTGGTTTTCTTCAGTCAATTCATCTAATCCGCCGTATTTTTTTGTTAGTTCAAGTACTGAAAGACCATCAACAGTAAAAACGTGGTTTCCCTCACTTCTTGTAACACTTTTGGGTGTTCCCGCAGCTTTCCAACCATGAGTGGCTTTTCCCTTAATAATGATTTTGTCTTCATCTAAAACTAAAGCAACAACTCCGTGACTGCTGGAATTGCCGTTTGTAAATACAAACTGTTCTGAAAAATTATAATCGTCGCCTGCTAATCCGCCAAATATGTTTACTCCTTTACCAAGAATATTTTCAAATCCCGAGATCATCTCTTCAGCATCAGTTTTAAGATCACTGCCTACAATTAAAAATCCCGGTTTTTGAAAGTTTGAGAGTGATCTTTTTACTACTGATTCTGCAGCTTCACTAAAATTTCTATCATGAAATTCTTCAAATAATATTGTGAAATATTCAGGCTTTATATTCAGCAAAATGATTGCTGTTGAATCTTTTTCAATTTCATCATTAATAAATTCACCGTTTGAAGTTGCGCCAAATATTGCAAGTCCTCTTTTATCAAGGAGATTACAAATTGCTTCGCGGTCTTGACTAATGGATATAAACACAATTGCAAGAGTCGGATTAAACCCGTCCTGCATACATTTATCAAGTTCGGTTTTTATTTCTTCAGGTGATTTTCCTTTAATTGATTTTGCTTTCATATCTTATCCCTAAAATTTATTTTTCTTTCATTGCCAGACAAAATGTTGTACAATTATGAATATCGGGATCGCCGTTGTTTGTTCTGCCAATTTCTCCATTGGAAAAAAAGCCTGCTAATGGTGCATCAAATATTTTATTAATGTCTTCCACTTCATCGTTTACCAAAGGACCAATTACATCCAGCCTCGCAGCACAGCTATATAAGAATACGGCATCAGCTTTCTGGATATCCTGTTTCAATTTATTACATCTTTCTACTGCTTCTTCAACTATTTCAAAATCAGGAGGAACAGCAAACTGTAATTTGGTGCCTATCGGAGTCTCGCGGTGAGTGAAAATCGATCGGTCGTCTTTATTGAATATCCCTACTAATGTAACAGCTTCACCTTTTTCTTTTGGAAATTGCATAGCCAATGTCCTTGATACCTGGATAACAGCTTCATTAAAATCCTCGGACAAATTTTTAATACCGGCATATCTTAATGTTAGATCGAGAGCAGGTTCATCATCGATTTTAAAGATTCGTCCTTCATTACTTTCAGTTACCGTTTTGACCGTACCAACCGGATTCCATCCGCATATTGAAGTACTTTTTATATCAAGCTTTTCCATATCGAAAGCAAGTGCAGCTAATCCAAACCTACTGATTTTTGAATTTGTGAAAGTATATCCCTCCGTAAAAGTAATTTCATCACCAGCAACTGCTCCAAATAATTCAATATCACCGCCAGCTACATCTATAAATCCTTTTATTAGTTTTGTATAGTTAATATTAAATTGACTACTGGCTATAATAAATACTGGTTTGGAGAATTGTGCTAATGCATTGGAAGCTATTCTATGAGATGCCACTTCAGGTAATTGCATTTCATATTCCTCCAGGTAAATTTTGAAGAATGCCGGATTTATATCCATCAACAAAACTGATATTCCCCCGTATGAGATTTTATTACCGGAAATCTCTCCAAAAGTGGTTGCACCCCAGATTGAAATACCTTTTTCATTAAATATTTCGACAATACCTTTTATGTCTAGTTTAATAGATAAAAACACAAGAGCCAGCGTTGGTTTAAATCCGTCTAGCATACTTTTATCAAGTTCTGTTTGTATTTCTTCTGGTAATTTACCTTTAATTGATTTTGCTTTCATAATGTAAATCCTACTTTAAATTTGTTTCATTATAAAAATTTCAATAACTATCAGTAATATTTCTCAAATTTCATAGCACAAATACGCCATCACTTTATTTTCGGAGGCAAGTTGCTGCCTGATATTTCTAAATAGTTTAATCATTCGTTTTCTTTTAGTTCTTTTTCCATAAGTCCTAATATTTCGACAATTAATTTTTGGGCTTTTTTTTGTTTTTCTTTTAGTTCTAATAAAAAGTTAATGTGGTTCTCGGTCATGTTTTCAAATTGTACATTGTCCAATAACGCTCTATTATCCATATCAAAACCCGATTTGGGGAACTTAAACACTGAAAAAGAATTACTTACTTCATCTACATTGAGCCAACTGCCATGTTTTATGACATAATTTATAATACCTAAATTGTAATTTGTTAACACTTCTTCTCTGTATTTTATATAGTCCAAGTCAGGTTTCCAGGACGACAATTTGTTCCTTAATTGGGCATTACTGATAATGTCCAATCGGCCGGAGTTTATTAAATCGTCCAAAAAACCGTTTTGAGGATAGTAATGCGGCGTGGTTGCAATATTATTAAGCAGTTTGTTGAAGTCATCTTCCGATTTTGGTTTTGGCTTTGCACCTGTATGGTTTAGGATTTCCAAACTTATTTCAACAAAAAAATTGGTCTTTAAAATAAGTGAATCTAACTGCTTTTTGTTATAGCTGAAATCTTGTTTAAGGTTTATAAGTGCATTGTGCTCTTCCACTTTCTGGTTTTTATTTTTATTCCAATTATTGACTTGTAAGGCAATCAAAATTCCAATAACAACAAGCAAAATTTCACCGATTGCATAGCGCAAATAGGCTGCAACTTTATTTTCTGAGGCTAGTTTTTGGCGGATGTTTCTAAAGATTTTCATTCTTTGTTTAATTCTCTGTTGATTAAATCAATTGTTTTATTGGTCATTCGCAGAAGGCCAAATTTTGTCCAAATTTCATCGTCCCTGTAGGATTCATAGATTTTGTTAAGCGTAAGATAGGTTTCAGGATCTTTAATTATGGCTATCAATTTAGCATCGTTCAATATGAATTTTGGGTGTTCGGGAATTTGTGGATGAATGGCATATCTTTCTGGAACAGGTGGTTCAATAGATAATATAGCCATTAATTTTCCTATTCTATTGTCAGGATCATTATTCATAATTTTATATCTCTGTTCCAAAATAGAATTTCTTGAATCGGTATAGTCTTTTAAGATAGAAAGGTCGTATTTTAAGCTGTCGCTCAATAGCTCAAATTCACCGGAAGAAACAGCATCTTCCTGAACAGAATTTATAATGGATAACTCTATTCGGTAAACCATCTCAGCAAGGTATTTCCTGAGGCTATCTATGGGAAGTGTGGGATTGGCACCGGCTGAATATTGAAGTACCTGGTTGAATTTGGTATTGCTTTTGTTTAATCCGATTTCGAACGATTGTAAGGTTTCTTTGTTCTTTAATAATTCCTTTTTAATGGCGAGCATTAGGTGTTGTTTGTTGTTTTCCTGCTTTCTGTTTTCGTTCCAATTGTTTATTTGTAGTGCAATTAAAATTCCAATAACTACAAGTATAATTTCACCAATTGCATAACGTAAATAAGCCATTACTTTATTTTCTGCAGCAAGTTTTTGGCGGATGTTTCTCAAGATTTTCATTCTTTGTTTCCTATGGAATCTGTGTTACGTTTTTAAACCTAAGTGCATCTGTATCACCATCTATTACTTTAAGTTCTCCTGTTTTGCCGAAGTTGATAAGCTTAGGATCATTTACAAAAAAGAACGTTGAGTTTTTAAAATAATAGATCGGTATTTTTTCATTTGTTGTTTTTGCTGTAAAATATAGTTGATCCCCGCTTTTAGTGATTTCTATTCGATTTCCCATTTCTGTGTGTGGAGGACCGTAAAACTGCTGATAACTGCCGATATACCGGTCAACAACTTTTTTGTCCTTTAAGGTATAGCTGATATAGTCTGGGGTTTTATCTTCATTCCCTAAAACACGGGCAATCGCCTGGTAAGCATCAATGGCATTTTTTCTGTATTTACAAGCTGCCCCGGAGAGATTCCTCGCATCATTTAATGTTGTGGATACCTGTTCCTTGTATTGAGGGTTGGTTAGGAAATAATTGATTGCCACATCACTGTGCACTCCCTTAAAACTATCTTCGACAAACCAACTTTTCTCCCTGGCTAAATCATCCATATTTCTATAAACGGTTCTCTGATAACGCTGATTCAGAACATCAATTCTGGTCTTCATCTTTATGTATAAGTAGTTCAATTTATCCAATATCGGGGCATACTTTGGAGGAATTTCTTCCGAATTTTGTGTGAGATTATTGAAGGCGATCGAGTTCAAGTCAAAGTTATCATAATAAAAAGATGCAAAAAGTGTGCTGTTAAATCCGATGTCGTTTTTGTAATCGCTATAATTCAGTTTGTTATTGAAAATCAGGTTTTTAACAGAATCTCTTTTGATGAAACGCTCAATTACCCCGTCAGAATTATGGATGTTTACAGCCAGTTCCGACTGGACGTTTTTGAGATTGGCAATAATCTTTTGATTTAGTTTTCGATTTTCATTCCAATTATTAACCTGCAGTGCAATTAAAATTCCAATAACCACTAATAAAATTTCACCAACTGCATAGCGCAAATAGGCCATGACTTTATTTTCGGAAGCAAGTTTTTGCCTAACATTTCTAAAGATTTTCATAAGTTGAATTTAATTCATTTATTAGTGTTTGTGTTTTATCTTTTTGAATCATTAGCAAAGCGCAATGAAGATTAGCAAGAAGGTACCTAAAATTTATTAAGTTTATCATTGTAAGTTGATTTTCCGGTTTTTCGAGTTGGGAAGCGGTGATAGCTTTTAAATTATTTTCGTTCAAATGTATGAAATTTGCTAAAGTGTCTTTTTGAATTTGAGTTAGTATTTTCGAAGTTAATATTTCATCATATATGGAAGACGCTTGAAGTTCACTCAACCTAGTTACACCGGGCACGAAAACTTCATCAGTAAATAAATTATTATTTTTATTAATTATTAGCTCTAAACGTTCTAATTCCTGGTAGTAGTTTATAAGGTTACCTTTAAATTTATTATCACTGATTATGTCAACATTTCCTGACGAGAGCAGTTCCGTGTAAGTAGGATTGATTTTTACAAAAGTCCTACGACTGGTTAAACTACCAACTGCTGATGTAAAAGCGCTATCAACCTTGAATTTATGATGCTCTTTATAATACATTAAAATTGATCTTGCCGTTTTTGAAAAACCAAATTCAGTATTCAGTTGATCATCAATTGATTTACTCTGTTCTATTAGGTCGCGTTTAATATTTTTGATATAAACAGATTCCTTGTTTTTTTCTATTCTTGCTGAATTCCAATTATTTACCTGTAGTGCAATTAAAATTCCAATAACAACGAGAATTATTTCACCAATGGCATAGCGTAAGTAAGCCATCACTTTGTTTTCGGCTGCAAGTTTTTGTCTGATATTTCTGAATATTCTCATAATTGTATTTCTATTTAACCTTTATAACAACAAAAGTAACATCATCATCAGGATCTTCATCGTTCGTCCATCGTGAACCTTCATCTTTTAGGAAATTTACTATTTCTTCCGGTTCTCTTTTAGCAGCTTCTTCAAAACTATTTCTTGCTCTTCTGTAGCCATACATTTCATTGTTTGCATTTTGCAGTTCTGCAAATCCATCGCTCATCAGCAATAAAGTATCGCCTCTTTCAATTATTAATTCTTTCACGTCATAAACAGAATCTTTCATGGCTCCTAAAGGCATATTATTTAATCCTATCTCTTCAATAGTCTGAGAATTATTTCTATAAATAATAAGGGGAGGCATACCGGCATTTGTGGTTACAATTCTATTATTTTTTATCTGCACACAAGTAAGCGCCATCATTAATCTGCCGAGACGCATATCTTTAATTGCAGCGCTTGCATTTTCAAAAAACGGTTTCAATTCTTTATTAGTTCTATCAGACATAAAAAGAGATTTCATAATCGAAACCATCATCCCGGACATCATTCCGTGCCCGGTTGCATCTCCAAGAATTACAGTTAATGTTCCATCTAAATGAAGATGAAAATCGTAATAGTCTCCGCCAACTTCCGTAGCAGTTTTCATATAGACTGCAATGCTTACATTCGGCAGTTGAGGAATTTCGGTAGGGAGCATTGACAATTGAAGATTACGTGCTTCTTCAAGCTCGTGAGATTTCCTTTCACTTTCTTTTTCTGCAATTTGTGCACGAAGTTCTGCTTCTCTAATTTGAGTTTCAGTTTTTTGTTTTGCTAACAATCTATGTCTCTGAAATCTATCAACTCCAAAAACTACTAAACCAAAGCATATTGCATATCCAATATATGCCCAAATAGTTCTCCACCATGGAGATAGTACTTTAATATTAATTGATGCTGCTTTTTCATTCCAAATCCCGTCACCGTTTGATGCTTTAACTTTAAAAACATAGTTGCCCGGAGGTAGATTAGTATAGGTTGCAAATCTTCTATTGTCATAAATCCAGCCTTTTTTATCAAACCCTTCCAGCATGTATGCATATTGATTTTTTTCAGGCCTGGAAAATTGAATGGCAGTAAAATCAAAAGAAATATTATTCTGGCTGAAAGGTAATTCCAAATATTTTGTATTTAGTATACTCTTTGTTAATGGCGAATTATTTGTGGAGGGCGTAACTACTTCATTGTTAACTTTAAGTTGAGTGATATTAATTTTTGGCAGTTTTTTATTAATATTACTTGAATGAAAAGTATTGAATCCATTTGGACCTGCAAAAAATAATTCCCCGTTTTTACTTTTAAATGATGAACGTCTATTGAATGTATATCCTTGTAATCCATCTTTAACATCATAATTAATAAAAATGGGATGTTCTGTATCTTTATTAAATTTTGAAATGCCGTTAAGTGTACTTAACCATAAATTTCCGAACGAATCTTCTTCGATGGCCATTATATAATTTGAAGGTAAACCATTTTTATCGTAAAGAAATTTATATGTATTAATATTCTGATCATATTTAATTAAACCACCGTCAGTTCCAATCCATGCAATTTTATTTTTATCTACATAAATATCATTTATTCGTTTTAAATTTTGATTTGAAAATATTTTTGAATCATTCTGTAAACTTTCAGTTAAGTTTTTTCTAATATCATATTTAAACAAACCGTTTGTGGTCCCAATCAAAACAGTTCCATCATTCTGATATTTAACCTTTTGTACAATACCTGAAGAATTAATAAAAGGACGATTTTCAGAGCTTGAAAGCAAACTTTTTAAGTTATTAAAATTAGAGCCAGTTAAATCAAATACTTGAATCCCCCACAAAGTAGAATCTATTGGTGCTTCAGCATTCCATTTTCCATAAGAATGACTGTCATCTGAAATATATCTTAAAACATAATTACCTTTTTTTAACGTTAGTAACCCAGCTTTGATACGGTTTTTAAAAGTTCCGCTTAAATAAAAAGATTTGAAATAATCTTTTGCAGTCCAAACTGTATCGCCTTTTGAGTTTTGAAGCCACCCATAATCTACCATGTCAAAAGGGAGTATTCCTTCTCCGGCAGAAACTATCATGACATCAGTTGTCTTTTGTATGCTAAATTCTTTTTTTAAATCCTGATAATCTCCGACTTCTGTTATTTTTGCCAGAGCATTACTGGTGTTATTAATTGAATCAATAAAATTATAAAGACTTATATCATATATGCGTGATGCCAACAAAGGAATGTATTGTTTAGTTTTATCTCGGGTATTAAATTTTACCATTCCAATATCCGACGCAATCCACAGATTTCCGTAATCATCCATGCATAGATTATATATGTTATTATACTTAACATCATAATGTTTTGATTTTTCATTTAAATCATAGGTAGAAAAAGAATTACTAGTAGTATTCATCATGCTTAAGCCGTTGTCAGTTCCAAGCCATAATTGATTATTTGAACCATCTTCAATGCTTCTTACTACATCCCCAGAAATTGAATTTGCTTTTCCCTTAATAATTTTAAATTTAGCAGAAGATTTATTTTTCATATTGTATTTTAATAAACCGTTGTCAGTTCCCAGCCAGGTTATATCATTATTATCTGGTTTGTAGATAGATAAAATATTATTGGATTCATTAACTTTATCTGTAGTATTTGCAAAAAGCCTGAATGGTTCTTTTTGAAAATCTAATTTTAATAACCCGTTTGTAAATGTAGCAATCCATAAAATACCAAAGTCATCCTGGTAAAAACGGAAAAATCGACTTGAATTATTTACTGCTGATGGATATTCAGACTCATCAAGAGGCTTCACTCCACTGGTTTTCATATTGTAAAGATAAATACCGTGTGCCTGGGCAGCAATCCAAAGAAATCCGTCATCACTTTGATAAACATCTGTCACTGCATTTGTGAAAAAGTCATTTTGTTTAACTTTTTTAAAAAGATTTATTTCATTAAAACTGCCAGTATGAGGATCGTAATTATATAATCCATCTGATCTGCAAATCCATATTTTTCCTGTTTTGTCTTCAGAAAGATCAAATATTACCGAGTTAAAATCTTTAAAACTTTTAGGGCCTACATTTACATATTCAAATAAATTTAATGATTCATTATATTTCATTATTCCAAAACCCGAAGCAGCAGAATAAATTTCACCTGATGATGTTTCTAAAAAAGACACGCTTGCAGTTGAAATATCTATTTTATTTTTTCCGTTTTTTAAAAAATTAGGTTTAATTCTTTTGGTTTTATAATTTAAGGTAAAAATACCTCCTTGCGTTAACAGCCAAATTCTATTCTTACTGTCTTGTACAATATTTAATATATTATTTGCCCTTGAATTAAGGTTATTTGAATCTGGATAAAAAGTATCAAATGTTTCGTTTGCGTAGTTAAATTTTGCTAAGCCACCTCCGAATGTACCAACCCATAAAGTTCCCTCTTTATCAACCAACAAAGAAAAAGTATAATTACTTGGCAGCGATTTTTTATTGCCAGGATCATTTTTAAATATTTTAAAATTATAACCATCATAGCGGTTCAATCCATCTGTTGTTGCGACCCATAGAAATCCGTATTTATCCTGTATTACACAGTTTACAGTATTATTTGATAGGCCATCTGGAATTGAAAGATGCTCAAAGTTATACTTATGTTGAGCAGATAGAATTGCTGAAAAAAGAAAAATAAGAAGGACAGCTAATAATAGGCGATTCAATTTAAATGAAAACATAAAGCCTCTACTGTTTTTGTTAGAGCAGTTTAATAATTAAAAAATTATCTTTTTTATGTGATGGTTAATCAGGACAAATAAAAGTACTGATAAAAGGTCATTACATCGGATAGCGATTTAAATAATAATAGAACTTAGTTTTTTTCGTTACAAAATAAAGCTGGCAAGCAAGGGTTATTATATTATCAATATTGTATCAACTATTTAACGCAGATTCGACACTATCGGCTTTTTCAGCAAATTGAAACAAACCCATAATTGTAAATGTTTTTTCAACAATCGGGTCAAGGTTCGTAAAAATTAATTTGCCGTTTTTATCATTTAATTTTTCTATTATCTCGATCAAATGAGATATACCTATAGAATTTACAACTTTTGATTCTTCAAGATTTAAAATCAATTTTTTAATATCAGAATGTTTATTAAACTCCTGGACAATTTTTTCACCGCCGGTATTATTTATATAACCTGTAGTTTTTATAATTAACTTATCGTCTTTTAGCTCTGAAGTTAAATTAAAATCTGCAACCATTATTACTCCATTTTAAACTAATTTTTTAATAATTGTTATTTTCGTTCCATTAGGGCCTGATTCAATAATTAAATCATCAGACATTGATTTCATTAATTTTAATCCCCAGCCACGCTTATATGAGCTATGAATTTTGTTGCCGATAACAGGCTCTTCAACTTTCTCCGGTTCAAAACCATGTCCGAAATCAGTAACCAGAATTATCAGCTTTTCTTTATCCATTGTAAACTCGACTTGAACATAAGGATTATCTTCGCCTGAATGTTCAAGCCCGTTAATAATTGCTTCATTCACAATTATATTAGCTTCACCAAGCTTATCTTCGGAAATTCCCAGATGCCTTCCCATTATTTGTAAACTTTCAACAGCTACCATTTCAATGTTTGGGACATTGGGCAGTTTGATTTCTAAATTGATATTAGAGTTCATATATATTTCTTTCAAAATAATTAGGAAATAATTAATGAAATTGGGAGTTCTATAAGGAATATAAGACTTTTTTTTTAATAACAATAATATTTTTTAATATATTATTAAATCAATAGTTATAAAGCGATTAGAGTTATTTTTGGGAATGGAGCAAGATTAATTACTAAGTTTACTAAAGTTGACCGCCTATTTTGATAAACCGTTGTCCAAAGGACTCCTTCGGAGAAACGGTTGTAAATATTTATCTTTTATCTTTAACACCGGGATTAATCCCGGTGTTAATGAGAACCGAAAACTTAATATTTAACTGTTTTAACAGTTTTTAATCTAAGGTGGTCAACTTGAAACTTTTAAAAAAGTCTACTTTTAATCATTAAGCCGGTAACCAATAAAGGTGGTCACTAGAAGTTAATTAAAAAATATCTTATATCGATATAAAAAATAATCATAAGAAGGACTCTTTAAAGAATGCTCAAAATATATTCAAAATATTGATGAGAGTTCAGAGTATATAAATATCAATAATTACTTGTATAATAAAGTACTTTTTTTTCTAAAGAGAAATTTTTATGCTTCCAAAAAATTCTCTCCCTGCACCTGGCTGATATGCATTCCCACCTGGATCAGGTTCTGTGAATGCAACATATTTTTGATTGCCAAGGTTTCTTCCTTGTAAAGAAATAATTGCATTGAAACCATTAATATTTAAGTTATATCCAATCCTCGCTCCAATTAAAGTATATCCTGCAGCAGCTTCGCTTTCTATATTTGCTCCATCGATATAAGTTTTACTCAGAGTTTCACAATTGGCCCCAATAAAAAATTCATTTGAGAAATGATATTCTGCGTCAATAAAAAGCTGGTGCTGCGGAGAATTGGGAAGAAAGTTTCCATCTTTAATAAACTTTAATATTGTTGGGTCATCCATCAATATTTGGATAGGGGAGTTATTTGTATATTTAAAATTAGAATAGGTATAAGCTGTCTGAATGATTAAAGAATTAGAAAAATTATATCTCCCATAAAATTCCAAACCAATTCTTCTGCTCGAGCCAGCATTTCTATAAAATGTTTCTTGATTTCGAATCGGATCGGTAATCCTATAGCGATCAAAATCATTTTTAGTTAAAAGATAAAATCCGGTTACATCATAGAATAAAGTATTGAACAGATTTCCTCTGCATCCAAGCTCATAGCTGTTTGATGTGGCAGGAACAAGATGAGTATTGAATCCGCCAAAGTTGTCTGGATTTTGAGCAAGCTCTTCTGTTGCCGGCGGAAGAAATCCTTGTCCCCAATTAGCATAAATATTTGCTTCTTCCATCAAAGAATAACTAATTCCGATTCTTCCGGTAGCTTTTGAAAAATCTGCTGTTCCTGAAGCATCATAAGGCTGCCTTAGAATAAATCATTCAGTTCATTATGAATTTTATCATAACGAAGGCTTAAAAATATATTAGTTTTATTTCCGATTGAAACTTGATCTAAAACAAATAACCCAACGCCGCTTTGATTAATTTCTTCTTTTGATCTGACAGTGTCTCCAGGCAATGCATAAATATTATCAACACTATTTTCTTTTATATTTTGCCATTGTAAATCAGCACCGGTACTGATTTTGTTTTTGATTAAATCTTCTTTATCTCCTGAAGTGAATGAATATTGAAATGAAGTTCCGGGAGTAAGTATAGTCCTATAATTAAAAGTATGATTATTAGCTTCAGTAAAAAGTGTTCTCTTGTTATAAACATTGAATTGAATTTCATGATTGTCAAATATCATAAGTCCAGTTAAACCGGCTGTGCTTCTTTCAGTTTGAAGATATTCATTATACGGAATAGCGTCGGGATTTGCCTGCCGAGGATCTTCATTGTACTGCTGAAGATTTATTCCTTCCGGGTTTTCATGAAAGTAATTAATATACTCTAAGTATAGGAGTTATTTTAATATTACTGTTTGGAGTATAAGTTGCCCTTGCGTATAATATTATTTCCCCAAAAGTTGGTATGGACTCTATATCCATCACCCATTGTTCTGCCAAAAGAAATACGATAATTAATATCATTTACTTTACCGCCAAATTGTCCATATCCTTTCCAAAAATTATTTGAACCGTAAATTCCTCCAGCTTCACCAAATAAAGGAACATTCGGAGAATTTTCACTTGTAAAATTTATTATGCCACCCGAAGCACTTCCACCATATAATGAAGCAGCCGGCCCTCTTAATACTTCAATTCGCTCTATATCTGTCAAATCTATATCAAAAAAATCCGGGGCAAAACCTGTGGGATCGTTAATGGGAATTTCATCTATTAAAATTTTTATTCCACGGATTCCTCTTTCTGTTAATATCCCAATTCCTCTGATTGATAAATGAAGCCTATTTCCATTTGCTTGGTTATCTATCTTAACTCCCGGAACAATTTTCAAAGCTTCATCAATTGAAACTAATCGAGGGGAGTTAGTTATATAATTTTGTCCAACCACACTTGCGGCAAATGAACTTTCTTTCAAGGGGATATTTAATCTAGGTGCTGTTACTACAACATCCTGTGGAAGTTGGTAACTGATAGTATCTTGAATTTGTTTGTTGTCCTGTGCATTTGTATTTATCACAAAGAAAACCATTGCCAGGAATAATAGAATTGTTGTTTTCATTTTAAGCTTAAATTATTTGTAAAAATTTACGACGTTATTTCATTGAAGAAAGATTAATATCAAAGATGTTATTTTTCATGAGGCTTACCCCTAATTAAGGTAGAGTTTTATAAAGAAATTATAACTTGTTAAGAACAATATTGGAATAATTATTTTTTACAATCTAAATTATAAATTCATAAATCGCACAAAACTAATTTACTCAAATTTTTATATCTCAGAAAATGTTTCTTGTAAAACCGAAATTCAAATGTTTTAAACTAAGATCTTAGCTTTATTTATATGATAATTACTTCTTATTATTTAGATAAAAAAAGTAGGGAAGTTTGTTATTTATTGACTGTAAAAATCAATTAAATATTGGTATTAAAATTGGGATGGTCATTTTAATCGTAATATTTTTTCCAATAGCGGGACAAAATGAAAATTTTTTATAATGCAATTCTTACACAAATCATTATAGTAATCATTTTAATAATTTCACTCTCAACTCAGATAAATGCACAAACAATTCCAACACTTGAGGATAGGGTCGATTCTTTGCTTTCAAAGATGACTCTTGACGAAAAAATTCTTCAGCTTCATAAAGAAGGGGATTTTAATACGGCTACTAATACTAGATTAGGAATTTCTGGTTTCATAATGGCAGATGGGCCGCATGGAGTAAGAGACGGTTTGGCTACTGCTTTTCCTGTTGGTATCGGAATGGCAGCGACATGGGATGTGGATTTAGCAAAGAGAATTGGGAAAGCTATGGGTGAAGAATTTTGGGGAAAAGGTAAACATCAGGCTTTAGGTCCATGTCTTGATTTAACAAGAGATCCTCGTAACGGAAGAAGTCCTGAAAGCGGCGGGGAGGATCCATTTCTTGATGCACAAATTACAACTTCTGTTATACTTGGTATTCAAACTAATCCTGTAATTGCAACTGCGAAACATTATAATGGAGTTTTTCGCCAGGATGGCAGGACTGATAATAATTATATCGTAAGTCAAAGAAATTTACTTGAGCATTACGGATTTAATTTTCGTAATGCAGTTCAGGTAGGCGGTGTAATGAGTGTGATGAATGCGTACAATTTAATTAATGGAGATAAAAGCGGTGAAAGCACAAATCTTCTAAAAAATATTTTAAAATCTAAATGGGGATTTCCATACTATGTTGTCTCCGATTGGTGCTCTTTATGGGATGCACAAAAAGCAATAACCGCCGGTTGTGATCTTGAAATGTGTTCGGATTTATATGCAACGAATTTAAAAAATCTCGTCCAAAATAATTCTGTTTCCGAAACAGTAGTTGACGAATCAGTAAAAAGAGTTTTGAGAACAAAAATTATGAATGAAATGATGGATCATTATCCTACAGGAGATCCTTCTTTAATAAATAACACTGCACATCAACAGTTAGCTTTAGAAGCCGGGCGAAAAGAGTATTGTCTTATTAAAAAATTTAAATAGCATACTTCCGTTTAATAAAGATTCTATTTCAAAAATTGCTGTGGTTGGGCCAAGTGCAGATGTTCTTCAAATTGATGGTACCGGCAGCAGCTATGTTACACCTTTTTATACTGTAACTCCAAAACAAGGAATAGAAAATATTTTAGGTACAGATAAAGTATTATATGCAAAAGGCTGCAATATAACCGGAAGCAATGCTGCTGATTTTGCTACAGCATTGCAATATGCTTCAGATGCAGATGTTGTAATTTATATAGGCGGCCTGGATCAAACTCAAGAAGGAGAAGGATTCGACCGTGTTGATGGTTCTATTGAACTACCTCAGATTCAGAAAAATTTTATCAACAATTTAGCAATTGTTAACTCAAATTTAATTGTAGTTTTATTTAGCGGTGGTATATGTACTGCTCATCCTTTCATTGATAAGGTTAAAGGTTTATTGTATGCATTTTATCCAGGCCAAGAGGGCGGTAATGCACTTGCTAAAATTCTTTTTGGCGAATATAATCCTGCCGGAAGATTGCCGGTTACAATGCCGGTTTCTGATTCACAGCTTCCGGATAGAAATTTTAATTTTGATGACGATTTAGGCGGAGGTTATCGATGGTTTGATGATCAAGGATTAAAACCGGAATTTGCTTTTGGATTTGGATTGAGTTACACAACATTTGAGTATAGTAATTTAGTAATAACACCAACTCAAACAACAATAGGAAAAACAGTCGAAGTTAGCTGCGATATTAAAAATACCGGTTCAGTTGAAGGGGAAGAAGTCGCTCAATTATATTTATCTGCAGATAACCATACAATTGTGTTCCCTAAAAAGCATTTAAAAGGATTTAAAAGAATTTCATTGCAACCGGGTGAAACTAAAACAGTTACTTTCGATTTAACAGCAAATGAACTTTACTATTTTGATGAAACAGCAGACGTTTACAAAATTGATCCGGGAGATTATATAGTTAAAGTAGGAGGATCATCCGATAAATTACCTCTTGAAGGTTCTTTTAGTTTAACAGATGATCAGCTTAAGCCTGACCTGTTAATCTCAAACGTTAAAATGGTTCCGCCATTTCCACAGGTTGGCGATACAGTTACATTCGTAGCTACAATTCTAAATCATGGGACAGGAGCAAGCCCGGATGGAATAATACATGAAGTTGATTTTAAAGTTAACGGTGACCTAATAAGTAAATCAACTAACTTTAACAATTCAATACCTGCCGGAGGAATGGCTTTAGTATGCGGGAATACAGCGGTTAATGGGAAAAACTATTGGGTAGCTGAAAATTCAGGAACATTTAATATTGAAGCTGATGTTAATCCTAATAATACTATAACTGAAATTTATTCCACAAATAATTCGAAGACTTCGGATGTAAAAGTAGCAGGTGCATCATTAGAAAATTTAGCTCTAAATAAAACCGTTCAAGTTTCATCAATTGAAAAGGCTGGAGTTGAAGGGAATTATGCAGTTGATGGAAATATGAATACACGATGGTCATCACAATTTAGCGATCCGCAGTATATCACCATTGATTTGGGTTCTGTACAGGCATTTAATAAAATTAACCTATTTTGGGAAACAGCATACGGAAAGGAATATAAAGTTTATGTGTCCGATGATAACTCAAATTGGAATGAAATTTATCACCAAGCAAATGGAGTTGGTGGAAGCGAAAGTATAATTCATCAATCAACAGGTAGATATGTTAAAATTTACGGGATACAAAGAGGAACTGAATGGGGATATTCATTATGGGAAGTCCAGGTATTTAATGATCCGGAAATAACGAGTATCAAAGAGAAAAATAAAATAGAAAATAGTCCCAAAGGTTTTATCCTTTATAACAATTATCCGAATCCTTTTAACCCAAGTACTGTGATCAGTTATCAGTTACCCATTATCAGTAATGTTTCATTAAAAGTTTTTGATATACTTGGAAATGAAGTGTCAACACTTATAAACCAACAACAGCAGCCTGGCGAATACGAAGTATCATTTGACGCTGGTAAATTAGGATTATCAAGCGGCGTATATTTTTACAAGTTATCAGCAGGAGATTTTATTCAGGTAAAAAGCATGGTATTATTGAAATAAAACTATCCTAAATACATAAAATGCCCTTACTCAAAAAAAATTGTTTTTAGGATAATTCCTGATTGCATTTTATCTTTCCAAAACTTATTTTTTGCATAAAATATTTTGTTTCCAATAATAAAGGGGAAACCATGAAGACAAATTTCATAATTTATGTAACAATTATTTTCGGTTTATTATCATTTAACTTATGTGCTCAAGAACCAAACGTTGAATGGGGCGAAATTCCTAAATCCGACCTTGAAATGACAACCTACCCATCGGATACAAATGCCACTGCTGTTATCCTATATGAATATGCAGAATCAAAACTAGACGATGACCTGAATATAATATTATCAGTACATAGAAGGATTAAAATATTAAATCAAAGTGCTTTTGAAAAAGGAACAGAGACTTTAATTCTAAGTACTGACGATGGCGAAGAAAGATTATACGGTGTAGAAGGGACTACATATTCTTTAAATGACAAAGGAGAAATAACAAAGACTGAATTTAATAATGACGAAGTTTATGAAGATGAGGTAATAAAAGGAAGAACCCGCTATAAATTTACAATGCCTGCGCTTAAACCCGGATGTGTTATCGAATATAAATATAAAATTGTTTCAAAGTATTTGTCTGATATAAGTGATTGGACTTTCCAAAAAGATGAGCCTGTTCGCTGGAGTGAATACAAATTCCAATTTCCAAAAAACATTGCTTATGCAGTTGTAAAAAGAGGATATGAACCATGGGCAATAGATCAAGTAAATGAAGTGACACAGACTTTTTCCGGGAGCGCTGCTATGTTAATAGGTTCGGATATGCCAAAATGCTGGGAGTATGTGCTTGCAGTTAAAGATATTCCTGCTTTGCGTGATGAACCTTATATAACAACAATCAATGACTATACAAATGTTGTTAATATTCAATTATCCGGCTATGCATTTGCTAATGGTTATATCAGGAAATTTTTTACTGATTGGAAAGCATTAGTAGATAGATTATTGGATTCAGATAGTTTCGGCGATAAGATTGATGTTACCGGGGACGTTGAAGATTTAGCTAATAATATTACAAAAGGAATTACAAATCCTTTAGATAAAATGAAAGTTATATATAATTGGGTTTCTAATTCTATAGTGTGGAATGGCAGAAACAATATTAATGCAGAGCAGGATGTGGATGATATAATTGAATACAAAAAGGGTAATATTGCTGAGATTAATTTCCTTCTTCTTTCTTTATTAAAAAGTGTCGGCATAGAAGGTGATCCGGTAATATTAAGTACTCGTGGAAATGGACAAATACAAGATCTATATCCAATTGTATATCAGTTTAATTATGTTATTGCAAAAGTTAAAGTTGATTCTACAGATTATTTGTTAGATGCTACAGATCCTTTGCGACCATATAATTTATTACCTTCAAAAATTTTGAATACAAAAGGATTGGTAGTCCAGAAGGATAAAGTTCAATGGATACCAATTACTTCCGATAAGAAAAATATTGACAAAGCAATGACCTTGATTCATGTTAATAAAGACGGGTCTATAATTGGTAAACTGGAAGATTCATATGGAGAATATAACAGCCTTTCAAATAGGAAAAAATTAAGTGATGAAAAAGATATTGAAGTTGCTAAAGATCTGCTTAATACTGAATCACAAGGCATTAACATTGATTCAGTTATAGTTTCAAGCAAAGATAGTATTCAATCTCCTTTAAATTTTATTACTTACATTTCGTCAGACAGTTACACTCAAACAAATGGAGAATTAATTTATTTAAATCCTTATTTGGTACATAGGTGGAAAGAAAATCCATTTAAGTCAAAAGAGCGAAAGTTTGCAATTGACTATGGATTTAAAAACGGAGATTTAACTGTAATTGATATTTATATTCCTGACGGTTATGAACTAAAAGAAAAAATTCAGAATACAAAAGTTATGGTTGGAAAATTTGCTTCATACTCAAGGATAGCTGGAGTTGAAGGTAATATGATTCAAATTATTAATAAAATGGAAATTAGATCTTCACTTATAAATCAAAAATACTATTCCGAATTGAAAAATTTCTATGCACGGATTGTTGCACTGCAATCAGAAGAAATTGTACTTGGCCCAAAGTCTGCTTCTACAGAAAAAGTAAAAGTTCAAAAATCAAAAGACAATAAAGGCAGCAATGACTAAATCTAATTTTTCAGTGGTGATAGTTATCATTTTTGCGGCTATAAATTTAACTTATTCATTCGCAGGCAGCAATGATGAGATGAATGAATATGATATAAGAAAAATTCCTTTAGTATTGCTAAAAGATGCTGATGTGGTTATTAGAAAGGATATAACTCATTTTGAAGTGAAAGATGAAAACAGTGCTGTATTAAAAGTTAAATATGCAGTAACATTATTTAGAAGCACTAAAAAAAATTATGGAAGAAAAGCTTTATTCTATGATAAATTTACTGACATTGATGATCTTGATGGAGCAATATATGATGCGAATGGGGAAAAAATTCGAGATTTGTCAGATGAAGATGTAAAAGATTATAGTGCAGCACAAGGATATTCATTATATGAAGATAATAGGGTTAAAGTTGCTGAACTGTTTTATGATAGATTCCCATATACAGTAGAATATACTTATACAAAAAAGTATGACGGATATTTAGATTGGCCATACTGGTATTCAAGGTCTTCGATTGAGCCCGTTGAGTACACAAGTTTTGAAGTTTTAATTCCAAAGGATCAAACTCTTCGTTATTGGATTAATGCAGATTCCCTTCAGCCGAAGATTTTAAATATTGATGATAATAAATCATACCTTTGGGAAGCCAAGAACCAATTAAAATTATCAAGCGAAGTTTATAATGATGCAATTGAAGATGTAGCTGGTGTAGTTAAAATTGCTCCTCAAAATTTTGAAATAGATGATTATAAAGGAGATATGTCTTCATGGAAAAGTTTTGGCTTATGGTATTATGATTTATATAAAGACAGGCTAACACTACCTGAAACTGCTCAAAAAGAAATTCAATCAAAGATAAATCAAAATGACAGTTTAAAAACAAAGGTTGTAAAACTGTATAAATACATGCAGTCTAAAACTCATTATATTAATATTACACTTGGAATAGGGGGCTGGCAGCCTTTGGAAGCAAGTTATGTTTCTGATCATGGTTATGGCGATTGCAAGGCTTTATCGAATTTTATGGTTTCTATTTTAAATACTGCAAAAATTAAAGCATACCCTGTTTTAATAAATCATGGACACGAAGGAATTCCGTTTATAAATGAATTCCCTAGCAATCAATTTAATCACGTTATTGTATGTGTTCCGTTTGAAAAAGATACTTTATGGCTTGAATGTACTTCCCAAACCACTCAACCTGGATTTTTAGGTTCTGGAAGTGAAAATAGAGGCGCGTTAATGATTACCCCAAACGGAGGAGTGGTTGTTAAAACACCGGTCAGTTTTGCAGATAAAAATGTTCAAAGAAAAATAATTGATGTTTCTTTATTACAATGGCAATGCTTTTGCTAAGACGGATATAAATTGGACAGGTGATCAACAGGATTATGTTCGGAATGTTGTAATTAGAAGAGAGTCCAAAAGAAAAAGAAGTTTGGATTAAAAATTTATTTGAAGTTCCTGATATTAAAATTAATAATTCTGTATTTAACGAAGATGAAAATGGAGTTAATCTTAAAGGAGAATTTGGCTTATATAAATATGCTTCTGTTTCAGGCAAACGAATTTTCTTCAATCCTAACTTAATGGAAAGAAGAAGCTATGTGCCGGAAGTTCTAACTGAAAAAATGTCACCTCAAAGATTTTATTATCCTTATATTGATATTGATTCTGTGACATACACAATTCCTCAAAATTATAAAGTTGAATCATTGCCAACAGAAGTAAGCTTAAAATCTTCTTTCGGAAGTTTTATGGAGAAATCAGTATCAGATTCTAACGGGAAAGTTTTCTTCATTAGAAATTTGGAAGTTGATAATTATATAATCCCCGCAGAAAATTATGATGAATACCAAAAGTTTTTTTCAAAAGTTGTTAAAGCAGATAGGGGGAAAGTAGTTTTAATAAGGAATGAAAAATAATTCAAGAGAAATTTATATAGCTATCTATCTTTTTCCTTTCAAGTAATCCTTCGAGTCCTTGCATGCCTCCTGTGTGGATTGCAATTATTGTTTGGCCTCTCTTGAAAAAATCTTTATTTATCAAATCATAAATACCATACATCATTTTGCCTGTATAAATCGGTTCCAATTTTATTTTATGCTTTTCATAAAAAGAATAAATAAATTTAATTAGTTCAGAATTAAATTTAGCATAGCCGCCAAAATGATAATCCGGATTTATATTCCAGTTATTATATTTTTCATTAGAATAGTTTAGAATTAGATCATCTACTTGTTGATTTAGAAATTCCGCTCCTTTTAATACAGAAAATCCCAATACACTATTGTTTCCATTTAACCCGCAAACTAATCCTGCTAAAGTTCCCCCCGTCCCGGCAGGGCAGCAAATATAATTGAATGGTATTTGAATTGATTTAATTATCTCAGTACAACCTTTAACAGCTAGAGAATTTGAACCGCCTTCAGGGATTAAATAAAAATCTCCGAAAAGTGTTTTTAATTCCATTAATAATTTTTCATTATACTTATCTCTATAAGAAGTTCTATCAATATAATATAATTTCATTCCTTGTTGAGCAGCAAATTTTAATGTTGGATTAAGTGGTAAATGTTCTTCTCCACGAATAATTCCAATTGACTCGAAACCGAATAATTTGCAGGCTGCTGCTGTAGAATAAATGTGATTAGAATAAGCTCCCCCAAAAGTCAATATTCTTTTAATATTATTTTTTTCTGCTTCAATTAAATTGTATTTTAATTTATACCATTTGTTTCCTGTTATTTTATCATTAATAAAATCTTCCCTTTTTAAATATAGATTTATATCTTTACTTAAAAGTAATTCATCTTCAATTTTTTGTAAGGGAATATTCGGGTTGACGAAATAGCTTTTTAGGTTCATTTTTAACTATAAAAAATATTTTAAACCTACTTAATTAAGTAGTTGTTAAAAATAAGAATCTTTATTAAAATAAAGGACGCATTGTTAATAATAGTTTTATAATTGAATGAAAAATTCTAAAAAAATCATTTCTATTTGTTTATTCATCTTATTAGTTACTTTTGCGGCAAAAGCCAGGCCTTCAGAATATCAAATTGAACAGTTAAAAATTGAAAATGGACTTTCAAACAGTACTATATTTTCAATGCTGCAGGATAAAGAAGGCTTTATGTGGTTCGGAACTACAAACGGGCTAAATAAATATGATGGGTATAAATTCACGGTTTATACTCATAATAATTCGGATTCAACTTCTATCTCAGATAATATAATTACAGCTATGCTTGAAGATGAAAACGGGTTTATTTGGATAGGTACAAGAAATGGTGTATTAAATAAATTTAACCGAAAGACAGAAACATTTGAAAAGTTTTATGTCGATAGCTCTTTCAATGAACAAAGTAATCTTAATGATGATTATTATGAATATTCGATTGTGTTTTCAAGAAATAGCAATTATACAATAACTTCAATTGCAGAAGATAAAAAAGGAAACCTATGGATTGGAACCTGGGGAAAGGGAATTATAAAATTTAACAAAAAAAATAATACTCACCAGCATTTTTATTCTGATGAAAATAATCCGTCAAGTTTAAGTTATAATAGAATAAAGAAAATATTAGTTGACTATCAAGAAAATATTTGGATAGGAACATTCGGAGGCGGACTTAATAAAATTATTAAAGATGAAAAAGTCGTTGACAAGAATACTGGTAGAATAAAAGACAATTTGGTTTTTGAACATTTTAAAAAAGATGAAAATAACAAATATTCAATTAGTAATGATAAAGTAATTTCAATTTACGAAGATAGATTTAATTCATTATGGATTGGTACTTATGATGGCGGGCTAAATAAACTAACCAATGAACAAAAATCTATGCCGCCTACATCTGCAAGATTTGTAAAATATGTTCATGACAAACAAAATAGATTTAGTTTATCGAATAACACTGTAATGGCTATTACTGAAGGTAAAAAAGGTGAACTTTGGGTTGGAACATTTGGCGGAGGTTTAGACAGGTATGATTATGCTTCTGAAAAATTTATAAGATTTATTCACGATCCAAATAATTTAAATTCTATTGGTGATAATGATGTTCTTTCTTTGCTGGATGATAGATCCGGAATTTTATGGGTGGGTAGTGAATTAGGTGAAGGAATAAGCAAACTGTCGTATAATGCTGTTAAATTTGATAGAATTAAGCCATCTATTGAACCAAACCATGGTCTTTCAGATAATGTCGTTTGGGCTATTTATAATGACACCACGAATTATTTATGGGTTGGTACTTATCGCGGAGGTTTAGACCGTGTAAATAAAAAAACTCACATGGTAAAAGTTTACCGGCATGATTCCAATAATTCAAATAGCATTGGTGATAATCATATTAGAGCAATTAAAAAAGATGATCATGGAAATTTATGGATTGGAACTTACAGCAGCGGCCTTGATAAATTTGATATAAAAAATAATAAATATTATCACTATGAAAAAAATAATGACTCATCCAGCATTGGAGCAAACCAAATTCAATCTATATATATTGATAAAAAATCTAATTTCTGGATTGGAACTTTCGGCGGCGGATTAAATACATTTAATGAAAAATCTATAAAGAATAATAAAATAGAATTTAAAAAATATCTTCATGATCAAAATGATAAATACAGTTTAAGCGATAATAGAGTTTATACAATATATGAAGATTCTTATGGCATTTTATGGGTCGGGACTTTAGGGGGAGGGTTAAATAAATTTGATGAAAAAAGAAATCTTTTCTTTCATTTTGTTCATCAGCCAAATGATAACACTAGTTTGAGTGACAATAGAGTAATTTGTATTTATGAAGATAGTGAAAAAAATCTTTGGGTAGGAACTTATGGCGGTGGACTTAATAAGTTTAATAGGGAAAGCGAAACCTTTAAAAAATACTCTTCTGGTATTGCATCTAATGTTAGTATAGTCTATGGAATTGAAGAAGATGGTAAACATAATTTATGGCTCAGCAGCGACAATGGTATTTTTAAATTTAATATCAAATCAGAAAAATTTGTTAATTATGATTTGAATGATGGTGTTCAAAGTTTGGAATTTAGTGGAGGTGCTTATTGTAAGTCATCTGATGGCTATATTTATTTTGGAGGTGTTAACGGGATTAATTATTTCCATCCCGACAGCATTTTTGAAAATTCTTTTATTCCACCGATTGTAATAACTTCTATTAAAGTTTTGAATAAACCAATTAAAGGTGAAAGAAAAAATCTTATTCTTCCTTACAATAAAAATTTTATTACATTTGAGTTTTCTTCCCTGGATTATACCAACCCAATTGATAATCATTATATGTATAAGCTGCAAGGCTTGGATAAAGATTGGCAGGCTGTTGATGCATCTATGCGAATGGCGAATTATACAGATCTTTCCCCCGGTAAATATGTTTTTAAGGTTAAAGGCTCTAACAATGATAACCTTTGGGATACAAAAGGAGAAGAAATAAACCTAACTATACTTCCTCCATTTTGGACTACATGGTGGTTTATTATGCTTTGTTTAGTGGCTGCCTGGGCAATGATATATTACCTCAGTACTTTAAAGTATAGAAATTTATTATCTATTGAAAAATTGAAAACTAGGTTAGCTGCAGATTTACACGATAATATCGGTTCGGGATTAACAGAGATATCAATTTTAAGTGAACTGGCTGCTAAAGATGTTGAACAGTTTCCACAGAGATCTTCACAAGAATTAAAAACTATTAGCGATATTTCACGTCAATTGGTGGATGGAATGAGTGACATAGTATGGATCGTCAATCCTAAGCGAGATACTTTATATGATCTTATGATTAGGTTGAAAGATTCATATAATGATTTACTAGCTTCCCTGGGAATCGCGTTCAAAACAAATAATATTGAAAAGTTGAAAGAAGTGAAATTACCAATAGAATTTAAACAGAATCTGTATTTAATATTTAAGGAAGGTTTAAACAATTCAATTAAGCACAGTAAATGTTCAAGAATTTATTTAGAAGCAAATTTACATGGGGATGTACTTGAGTTAAGCTTGAGTGATAATGGAGTAGGTATTACAGATAACAAATATTATTACGGTAATGGAATGAAAAATATTGAAACTAGAGCAATCTCCATTGGAGGAAAATTAAAATGGAAATCAACATCTGAAGGTACTGTAATTCGTTTTGTTGGGAAGATTGGAAGAATACAAAAAATTAAAACTATTCTTAATAAGAATATTAGTGTAAAATGATTAACGTAGCAATAGTTGAAGATAATAATACTATAAGAGAAGGACTGGCAGCATTAATCGATAGAACTAAAGATTATAAATGTGTGGGTTATTATAAAAGCTGTGAAGACTATTTTGATAACCTTGACCTTTTTGATGTTGATGTTGTTTTAATGGATATTGGTTTGCCGGGAATGAACGGCATTGAAGGTGTGAAAAAAACAAAACAAATAAATCCGGATATAAATATTTTGATGCTGACAATTTATGAAGAAAGTGAAGTAGTTTATGATGCTTTATGTGCAGGAGCGTGCGGATATTTGGTTAAAAAGACACCTCCTTCCAAATTGATTGAAGCTATAAAAGATATTTATGATGGTGGATCTCCTATGAGTTCTCAAATTGCCAGGCAAGTAATTAACTCATTTAGATATGAAAGAAATATTGATTCACTGTATAATCTTTCCAACCGTGAAAAAGAAGTTTTAAATCTTTTATCTGATGGAAATAATTATCAAGAAATTGGTGAACAGCTTTTTATTAGTGTTGATACTGTTCGACATCATATTAGAAATATATATAAAAAACTTCATGTTCATTCCCAATCCGAAGCTGTTGCAAAAGCAATTAGAAAAAAATTAATCTAAAGTAAAAAACTACAATAGTCGCATATCTAAAAAGTACCCCTTTAAAAATCTCATAAAATGTAAACATTTATCTTTAAAACAGCATATCCATGCAGTTGTGTAAAAATTGTTAAAGAGGTAAATATATTACACAATAATTCAACATTTATATTTTTTCAAATTGATGGAGGAGTCATGGAAAGTCCGTTTGAAAACAATTTTAGTAAAAATCCATTGCGGGACTTGATTAGCGATGATGTTTATGAATTGTTAAACATCAGAGGATTGTTCAATGAAACGTCAGTAAGAGACAGAGCAATTAGAATGAAGTTTAAATTTTTAAGGGCTCAAAAGTTTAGAGCAGGTGATGCAATTGATAAGCTAAGAGATGAATATCCCTACCTTCAGTTCGATACTATTAAAAAGATAGTTCATAATCCTCCTAAGAATTTTCCATCTTAACAGATATGAATTTATAAAAACTCAACCCTCATTATAAAATTCTTCATTTGATCGCCCGCATCACTTGAAGGAGAATGTAGGGTTGAGTTATTAAATATTTTCAATCTTAACTTTCCGAAAAATAATGATTTCAAGTTATTCTATAAAATAAGATAAAAATAAATTAATTTTTTTATTATTTGTTAGATTAAATTGTTTTGATTATAATTACCAAATAAAAAAGTAATTACTCTTTTTTATTTTTTCAATAGGCTAATGAATTTAATTTTAAACAGGATTCTACAGATTCTCGCTTTTTTTATAGCAGGTGGAGGTACTCTAAGGCCTTGGCTTCAAAAGAAAAGAGGAGTAAAAGTAGGAAAAGATGTTTGGATTGGTCAGTTTGTTTATATAGATCAACTTTATCCGGATGCGGTAGTTATTGGAGATAATTGTACTATTGGATTGAGGTCAACAATTTTTACACACTTACATTGGGGAGCAAGAAAGCATAATAATTACGGAAAAGTAGTAATTGAAAAAGATGTTTATATTGGGCCTCATTGTGTAATACTTCCCAATGTAACAATTGGTGAGGGGTCTGTAATAAGAGGTGGTTCGGTTGTTTCCAGAAATGTTCCCCCTTACACTTTTTGGGGAAATGAGAGCCCCGGCCCTTTAGCAAAAGTTACTGTTCCTCTTACTCATGAGTATTCATATGAAGAATTTGTTCAGGGGTTAAAACCAATCCGAAATAAAAATATTAAACATTAAAATTATTTTTCCATAAAATTGAATTTTCCGTCTATTTATTTGTATAAAATAAATTGTGCTTGATTTTTAAGTCAACTTAATCTAAGTTATACTAAAATCAATAGCATATATATTCCTTTGAGATAATCTAAACAATATGTAAAATATTTTTATTTGTTTATCTCAATTTTTTTAATGTTCTCAATAAAAGACTGTCTAATTCTCAAAAATAGCATTATTTTATTTCGTTTAGATTTATTTTTTTTAGCACGGTATTTGTTTTAATTTAAGAAAAATTTTAATAAAAATTATATTAAACATTTATGGAATATATCCCTACAATAAGAGAATTTATAGTTGAGAATTTTCTTTTTGGTGATGGCGGCCAGGTATCCAATGAAACCAATTTTTTTGAAAAAGGAATTATAGATTCTACAGGCATTTTGGAATTAGTTAGTTATATCGAAGAAACGTATAATTTAACTATTGAAGACGAAGATTTGGTGCCTGAAAATTTTTCAAGTTTGAATACTCTAGCAGCATTTCTACAAAAAAAACAACTAGTAAACTCCCCTAATTAATTATGTGCGGAATTGCTGGGTTACTCCGTTTAAAAAATCCCAAGCCCATAAAAGTCGAAAACTTAAAAAAAGCCCTTTCCATTTTAGGTCATAGAGGACCGGATGAAAAGGGCATTTATGTTGATGATTATGCCGGTTTAGCACATGCTCGCTTAAGTATAATTGGAATTAAAGGAGGAGTTCAACCGATACATAATGAAGACAAATCTCTGTGGATAACTTTTAATGGTGAGATTTTTAATTATACAGAATTAAAAGAAGATTTATTAAAAAGCGGCCATAAATTTTATACTACTACAGACACAGAAGTTATTCTTCATCTCTATGAAGAAAAAGGAATAGAGTTCTTAAATTATTTAAATGGACAATTCGCATTTGCAATTTGGGATGTAAAATCAAAAGAACTTTTATTAGCTAGGGATAGAGTTGGGATTAGGCCTCTGCATTACACAATTCAAAACGATCAAATAATTTTTGCTTCTGAGATTAAGGCTATTTTTACTTACGATGAAAACATCGAAAGAAAGATAAATATTTCCGCTTTAGATGAAATATTTACTTATTGGACGAATTTACCGGGCGAAACTATTTTTAAAAATATAAAGGAGGTTCCGCCTGGACATTATTTAAAAATATCTGCTTCAGATTTTTCTTTACAAAAGTATTGGGAACTTCCAAGTTATCCTGTTGAAGATCAATTGAATTGGCCCCTCAATAAAATAACCGAAGAAATAAATTCTCTTCTTTATGATTCAATTAAATTACGATTAAGGGCAGATGTTCCCGTTGGTGCATATTTAAGCGGCGGTCTAGATTCTTCAGTTATTACTTCAATCGTTCATAACAATTTCAATAATCATTTGCAGACTTTTGGGATTCGTTTTGAAGATGATAAATATGATGAAGGAAGTTATCAAAATGAATTGGTTAATAAATTAAATGTCAATCACTTAGAAATCATAGCTAAAAATGAAAATATAGGGAGTAATTTCCCGGATGTTTTATGGCATATTGAAAAACCTATATTACGTACAGCCCCTGTTCCATTATATATGCTTTCAAATTTGGTATATCAAAATAATTTAAAAGTCGTTTTAACAGGCGAAGGTGCCGATGAATTTTTCTGCGGTTATAACATCTACCGCGAAACAAAAGCACGTTGGTTTTGGGGAAGAAATCCTCAATCTAAATTACGGCCCATGCTTTTAGCAAAATTGTATCCATATATTCTGAATGATCCTAAACTAATGCCTACATTAAAAGCATTTTTTAAAACAGGCATTGAAGATACAGATTACAATTATTTTTCTCATTTAATAAGATGGCAGAACACAAATAAAATTAAAAACTTTATAGGTGATGATTTTAAGAATTCATTAAAAATTAATAATTACCAACAGTTTGATAACTACTTATCATCTAACTTTAATAAATTAGACTATCTCTCAAAGGCTCAATTTATAGAAGTTACAACTTTTTTAAGTAATTATTTGTTATCCTCTCAAGGAGATCGCGTTGCAATGGCTAATTCGATTGAAATCAGATTCCCATTTTTGGATCATAGATTGATTGAGTTTTTGGCCAAGGTTCCATCTAAATTGAAAATCCTTGGAATGAATGAAAAGTTTTTATTAAAAAAATTATTCAGAGATAAGCTGCCGGAAAGAATAATTAAACGTTCAAAACATCCTTATAGGGCTCCAATTAAACAGAGTCTTCTAAATGAGAAAAACAAGGAAATGTTTAATGAATATTGTTCATCGGCGAGCTTAAAAAATTCCGGGATTTTTAATGAAGTTAAATCCGAAAAACTATTTAATAAAATTGCTAAATTTGAAAACACAAATGAATGGGACAATATGGCTTTAACCGGGATATTTTCTACACAAGTCATATATGATAAATTTGTGAATAATTTTAATCCGAATATAAATACCAATTTTAAATTAGATTATTTGTTTGACAACAGAACAACTAAATATGATTGATCCGGTTTTGGTTCATGAATTTCTTACTAGAACAGCTAGCCGTTTCCCGGATAAGACTGCATTAATTTTTAATGATATAAGAATTAGCTATAAAGATCTTCATGAAACAACTACCAAGCTTGCATACTCACTGAAAAAATTAGGAATTAAAAGACATGACAGAATAGTTATTTATTTAGAAAATTCTTCAGATATAGTTATTTCTTTTTATGGAATATTAAAAGCCGGTGCAACGTTTATAATTCTTAATGATGCTATCAAAGCTGATAAGTTAAACTATATATTAAATGATTCTTCAGCTTCTCTGATAATTACTAATGCTAAAAAAATTGATACTGTTAATTTAGCTTTACAAAACATTGAAAATGCACCAAAGGTTGTTGTGATTAATAGTAATGATAATCAAACAACGTTAGGTAAAAATGAATATGATTGGAATGATTTAATAAATAACATTAATGAACCAATTGAAGATTACGATCAACCGGTTACCGAAGGAATAATCGATTGTGATCTTGCAGCTTTACTATATACTTCAGGTACAACCGGCGAGCCCAAAGGAGTAATGACTTCACATTTTAATATGCTTGCGGTTTCAAAAAGCATTATACAATATTTAGGGAACAATATCGATGACATAATACTTAATGTTTTGCCGTTGTCATTTGGTTATGGCCTATACCAGGTTATCCCAAGTGTTATGTATGGTGGAACTGTTATCCTGGAATCTTCTTTTATGTTTCCAATCAAAATTCTCCAACGTATCGAAAATGAAAAAGCAACCGGGTTCCCTATGGTTCCAACAATATTTGCTTTACTTTTTAATTTAAAGAATATTGAAAAATATGATTTGAGTTCTTTAAGATATATTACAAACGCTGGAGCTGCTCTTTCCGCCGAAAGAATCTTAAGATTGAAAACAATTCTTCCCAATGCGAAAATATTTTCAATGTATGGACTAACAGAATGTCAAAGAGTTTCTTATTTGAAGCCGGAAGAAGTTGAAGTTAGGCCAAGTTCGGTTGGCAAGGCAATTCCAAACTGTGAAGTTATTTTGTTAGATGAAAATGATGAAGAAGTAGGTGTTGGTGAAGTAGGAGAATTAGTTGTTCGTGGTTCAAATGTAATGCGAGGTTATTGGAATTCCCCTGAGTTAACTAAAAAAACTTTTCGTGATGGAAAGTCTCCAGGTGAAAAATTATTATATTCGGGTGACCTTTTTAAAAAGGATGAAGAAGGTTATTTATACTTTGTAAGCCGTAAAGATGATATAATAAAAACTAAGGGGGAAAAGGTAAGCCCTAAAGAAGTAGAGCATGTAATCAATAGTTTTGATGGAATAATCGATACGGCTGTTATACCAGTTCCTGATCAAATCTTAGGAAATGCTATAAAAGCATTTGTAGTTAAGAAAAAAGAGTCAAATATTACAGATAAAGAAATTTTAAAATATTGTTCCGAAAAATTAGAGCCATTTATGATCCCCAAATTCATTGAGTTTATCGATCAGCTTCCCAAAAGCATAAATGGTAAAATAGATAAAAAAGTTTTAATTGCTCGAGAATCTTAATCAAAAATATTGGAGAGAAAATGTCCGGTTCCGTAAAAGACTTAATTAAAATAGATCCTCAAAAAGAAACAGAAAAAATCATTTCCAAATTGAAAAATGACATGACCAAAATTCTGAAGAAGAGAGGAGCAGTAGTTGGTATCAGCGGTGGGATTGATTCATCTGTAGTATTAGCTTTATGTGCAAAAGCATTTGGGCCGAACAAAGTTTTAGGCGCCATGCTTCCGGAAAAAGAATCGAGTAAAGATAATTTTATTCTTGCCAGAAGCCTTTGCAAGACTTATGGAGTTAAATATATTATTGAGGACGTAACCGGTGCGCTTGAAGGTTTTGGCTGCTATAGAAGAAGAGACGAAGCAATTAAAAGAATTTTCCCTGAATTCGATAATTCTTATAAAGCCAAAATAATTTTACCCGATAAACTATTAGATAAAGATACGTTAAATGTTTTCTCTGTAAAAATAATTTCTCCTGAAGGGAAAGAAACTACATTAAGATTACCGGTTAAAGAATATCTTGAAATAGTGGCTGCTTCAAATTTTAAACAACGTTCCAGGATGAGCATGTTGTATTATCATGCTGATGCAAGAAACTTTGCTGTCATTGGGACCGGAAATAAAAATGAACATGAGCAGGGGTTTTTTGTTAAATATGGTGACGGGGCTGCTGATACAAAACCGATTGCTCATTTATTTAAGACACAAGTTTTTCAGCTTGCAGAATATTTAAATATTCCTGAAGAAATTAGAAAACGAACTCCTACCACAGATACCTACAGTGCAGAACAAACTCAAGAAGAATTTTTCTTTAGAGTTCCTTTCGAAACTCTTGATAAAATATGGATTGGATGGGAACAAGGCGTTTCTTCTGATAGAATAGCTGATGATTTGAAATTATCTGCACAGCAGGTTGAAAACGTTATAAATGATATTCAAAGAAAAATTTCGTCAACAGAATATCTAAGGCGCGAACCTCTGTAGCTAAAATTTAATATTAAGAATAACAATTTCTTTTTAATATTTTAAATTGTATTTTCTCCGAAAGCACTTTTCATTTTGATTTAATTTTTAGTCAAGAAAATTTTTTCAGTCGCTTATTCCTCTCTTTAGACCATTTTACGAAAATAAGTTAAGCGTTTATAATTAATAAATGGAGTTAGATTGTTATGGCAGCTAATAATCAAATTCAAAGTCTACTATTGGATTGTGAGAATAGCGGGAAGACATTAAAGTATTCTGAAAAAGAAATAAAAATGGAATTAAGAGAGGCCGATATTTATATAATCAGTGACTTGCATATGGGGGAAGGTATTCAAATAAACTTTAGTTACCAGGGAACTGAGAATTTTTTTGCTGACTCTTCTTTTAAAAGATTTATTGAACATATAAAAGAAAGTAAATCCTATCCCAACTCAACTTTAATTATAAACGGCGACTTCGTTGATTTTATTAGAATTGCATCTTATCCTTCTACTGATGAAGAATTTATGGAATGGAAAAGTATTTTAGATGAAGTTGGAATTAATAAATCAGTAGATGAATTAAAAAATTCAATTTCAGATAAAGAAAAAAAATATGGTTTAAAAACTGACGATTATAAATCAGTTTGGAAACTACATAAATGTATTACAGGGCATAGGGAAGTATTTGATGCATTAACAAGCTGGTTAAATGATGGAAATAAATTAATAATCTCAAAGGGGAATCATGACCTTGAACTGTATTGGTTGGCTGTGAGAAATTACTATAGGTTATTCTTTGCAAAAAATGATTTTGGCGAAAGTAACGATATGATTAAAAATTTAGAAGAAATAGTTTTCCCAAATTTAATTTTTATTGATGATAGCCTTATAATAAATGAAAAGTTTTATGTTGAGCATGGCCAAAAATATGACCGTTATACTCATATAGTTGGAGAATGTTTATTAGATAATAAAAAAGAATTAAATATTCCATTCGGCTCTTTTTTTAACCGTTATTTATTAAATAAAATTGAGTTAATGTATCCTTATGCTGATAATATCCGGCCAAGTCAGAATATTTTACCAATGCTTCTACGTGAAAAGTTTTTTGTGGGATTAAAGTTTCTATTTCATCATATCCCATTTTTATTTTTGATAATACCCAAAAGGTATTATAAATATATGTTTCAAAGAGTCTTTACAATTGCTTTAGCGATTTTAATTCCTATAATATTTTTTGTATTTGGATTTTGGAATTTTTTCAGCACTATTTTTAGCAGCTCTCCTCAACAAATGTCAGGCAGCGTAATAGATAAATTAACTCAACAAGGATTGAGCTTACTTGGAAACTTTGCCATGCTATTTTTATCATATTTACTTGCGCGTATAGTTGCTTACTTTCAACTTGAAGAACCAAGCACTCTTTCAAACGATGCTAAAGAAGTTTTTAGCAAAAAGCCTGGATTAGAAGTCGTAACAATGGGCCATACTCACAACCCGGATCAATTTAATGACAATGGTAAAATGTTTTTTAATACTGGTACATGGATTCCAATTGTTGAAGCATCAAGTGCGGATATTAGATTAGATAAAACTTATGTTTTCTTTAGAGTATTGATTGATTCAAATGGAAATTTAAAAGCCTCACCTTTGCAGCGATGGAATGACGATGCTAGCCGTGCAGAATACCTGACACTTATTTATAAGGAATAGGCTGTCACATAACAAAAACGGAATATTTATTCTTTTCAATTTATGCTTAACTAATTTACAAATTAGTGAAAGTAAGCATAAATTAAATTTAATTTTATCTTCTATAAAATCTTAAGTTTGATTTACAAAAGATGCATTAAGAATCCCATAAGAATACCTGCTGCAACTGCAGAGCCAATTACTCCGGCGACATTTGGCGCCATTGCATGAATTAATAAATAATTTGTTGGATCGGCTTTCTGCCCCATCATTTGAGAAATCCTTGCGCTTCCAGGTACTGCAGAAACACCTGCTGATCCGATTAATGGATTTATTTTATCGTCATCTTTCAAAAAGAGATTCATAAATTTAGCGAATAGTATTCCGCCTGCCGTTGCTATTGAAAATGCAAATGCACCAAGCACGAAAATTAATAATGAATGAGATGTAAGAAAAACAGTAGCTTGAGTAGAAGCACCTACCGTCAAACCAAGAATAATTGTGACTATATCTATTAAGGAATTTTTTGCTGTGTCGCCAAGTCTTTTGGTAACGCCCGATTCTTTTAACAAATTTCCAAAAAATAGCATACCTAATAATGGTATGGCCCCAGGTGTTATAAATGTTGTTAGAATTAAACCTATTATAGGAAAAGAAACCTTTTCCAGCTTTGAAACCGAGCGGGGTGGTTTCATTCTTATTTTTCTTTCCTTTTCATTAGTAAACAATTTCATAATCGGCGGCTGAATAACAGGTATCAAAGCCATATAAGAATAAGCAGCTATAGCAATAGGGCCAATTAATTCAGGAGCTAATTTAGAAGAAAGAAAAATTGCTGTTGGACCATCTGCACCACCGATTATCCCGATTGAAGCAGCTTGCTGTTGGGTAAATCCTAGAGTTAATGCCCCTAAAAAAGTTATAAAAATTCCAATCTGTGCTGCTGCTCCTAGAAGTATTAATTTAGGGTTGGAAAGTAAAGCAGAAAAATCTGTCATAGCTCCGATTCCCAAAAATATTAATGGAGGATAAATCCCTTTAAGAACTCCGTAATAAAGATAATTAAGAACACTTCCGCTTTCATAAATACCTAATTCAAGACCTACGTTTTCGATGAATGGAATATTACCTATAATAATTCCAAAACCAATAGGCACGAGTAAAAGAGGTTCAAAGCCTTTTTTGATTGCAAGATAGATAAATAATATCCCAATCATTATCATTATGACATGGCCAAAGGTTACATTGGCAAAGCCAGTAAATTCTAAAAATTGTTTTAGTCCTTCCATTAGGCTGCCTCAATTTCAATTAAAATATCACCTTCTAAAACTGCGTCACCAACGTTAAATTTTATAACAGAAATAATCCCTTCTTTATCTGAGTTGATATTGTTTTCCATTTTCATTGCTTCCATAACTAAAAGCCTATCACCTAGTTTAACTTTATCTCCAACTTTAACTTTTATTTCCAGTATTGTTCCTGGTAGAGGAGCTTTAACAGTTCCAGCGCCTTTTCTCTCGCCAGGTTTACTAGTTTTTGCAACACTAGAATCTGTTGAAGGGACCATTTTTGGGCGAATTAATTTTGGGGTTTTACTAGCTTTTACTTCTTGTTGTATTTCAACTGTATATGTTGAACCATTTACATCTACTTCTGCTATATTATCCTCTATGCTAAGAATTTCAACTTCGTAATTATTTCCATGAATTTTAAATTTTAATTTTTTCATTTTTATTATTCCGATTTTATTTCTTTGGGAATTCCCGCAGCCCGTAAATTTTCGAACTCCATGGGGAATAAGTTCTTTGAACTTTGGTTATAGTTAAAACTGTATTTTCAATATCATGTGCTTCTTCAAAGTGAAGATATAAAGCCATTGATATAGCAGCATTAATTTCACCTGAAACAGATAATTCCTTTTCTTCCGCTTCTTCCTTATGGCCCTCTGATTTTAATTTTTTTCTTAAACGGAGCTGAAGCACTTTTGTTAAATTTGTAAAAATAATATAGAGCAGCAGTAAAGCTAAAAATACAACCACATAACCAGCTACTGTCATTACAATTCCATTGCCATCAAGTATTTTAGATGGATCAAAAGTTAATTGATTAAGTTTTTGAAAATCTTTGGCTTGTGCAATTGAATCCTGTACTGCTTTCAATGTGTCTTGATTAATTAAATTCTGTAAAACCATTTCACCTCCTTTTATAATGGTAAGTTTGAATGTTTTTTAGGAGGATTGATGTCTTTCTTTGTAGCAAGCATCTGTAGTGCTCTAATTATTCTAAAGCGTGTATTCCTTGGTTCAATAACGTCATCTATATATCCATATTTTGCAGCAACATAAGGTGTTGCAAATTTTTTCTTATACTCATCTTCTTTCTGTTTTAAGAATTCAATTCTTTCATTCACATCTTCAATCATTTGAACTTCACGGCTATGAAGAATTTCGATTGCTCCTTTTGGCCCCATGACTGCAATTTCAGCTCCCGGCCAGGCATAATTAATATCACCCCGTAAATGTTTTGAACTCATAACATCATAAGCTCCACCGTAAGCTTTTCGAAGAATGACTGTAATTTTGGGAACGGTTGCTTCCCCATACGCAAATAATAATTTTGCACCGTGAATAATGATTCCACCATATTCTTGAGCGGTGCCTGGTAAAAATCCGGGGACATCAACTAAAGTTACGATAGGAATATTAAATGCATCACAAAATCTTACATACCTTGCTGCTTTTCTAGATGCATTTATATCTAGTACTCCAGCTAAATAGTTGGGTTGATTTGCAACAATTCCAACAGGCATTCCGTTAAACTTGGCGAAACCGGTTACAATATTCGGAGCATAATTTCTTTGTACTTCAAGGAACTCTCCATTATCCGCAATGAGTTCAATTACATCTTTAACATTATATGGTTTATTGGGACTTTCAGGAATTAAGTCGTTAAGAGAATCCTCCAATCTGTCAATTGGATCATCACATTGAGTTGCAGGCGGATCCTCCAAATTATTTTGTGGAAGATAGCTTAATAATTTTCGAATTATTAAAATTCCTTCTTCTTCATTCTCTGCGACAAAATGTGCAACACCGGATTTAGTTGAATGAACAGATGCGCCGCCTAATTCTTCTTCAGTTACTTCTTCACCAGTTACTGTTTTAACTACTTTAGGTCCGGTTACAAACATATAGCTGGTATCTTTTGCCATTATCGTAAAATCAGTAAGGGCAGGGGAATAAACAGCACCACCGGCACATGGTCCAAAAATCGCGGAGATTTGTGGTATTACTCCAGAGGCTAAAATATTTCTCTGGAAAATATCCGCATAGCCGCCAAGACTTTTTACACCTTCTTGAATTCTTGCTCCGCCGCTATCGTTGATACCAATTACTGGTGCCCCAACTTTCATTGCCTTATCCATAACTTTACAAATTTTTTGTGCGTACATTTCAGAAAGAGAACCGCCGAATACGGTAAAGTCTTGTGAAAAGATATAAACTAATCTTCCATCGATTGTTCCGTACCCCGTAACAACACCATCAGAAAGATAGGCCTGTTTATCCAAACCGAAATCAATACTGCGGTGGGATACGAACATATCAAATTCTTCAAAGCTTCCTTCGTCAATTAATAAATTAATTCTTTCTCGTGCAGTATATTTTCCTTTTTTATGTTGAGCGTCAATTCTTTTTTCGCCGCCGCCAAGCTTAGCCTGATTGCGGAGATCCATCAGCTCTTTAATTTTTAACGACATAGCCATATAATTCTCGCTTAATTATTTTTATGATTAATTTGTATGAACTGAAAGTTGATTGTGATCAACCTTCGCAAAATTCAGTTAAAACCCCGTGAGTAGATTTGGGATGCAAAAATGAGATATTTAACCCTTCAGCACCCTTACGTGGTTTTTCGTCTATTAATTGAATTCCTTTTGCTTTAACTTCATTTAATTGATTCTGAATTTCCTTTACAGCAAAAGCGATGTGGTGAACTCCTTCCCCTTTCTTCTCGATAAATTTTCCTATTGGCCCTTCCGGTTCTGTTGATTCAAGTAGCTCAATTTTTGTCTGCCCAACTTTGAAGAAAGCAGTTCTTACTTTTTGATCTTTAACTTCTTCGATGCTGTAACATTTTAATCCAAGAATATCTTCGTAGTACTTAATTGATTCTTCAAGATTTTTAACTGCTATCCCTATGTGTTCTATATGTGAAATATCCATTATATTTTTCTTCTTTTTTTAACATTTAGAAGACCTCCGAGGTCTCTAAGACCTCGGAGGTTTAGATTTCATTATAAATTATTCTTAGAATATTAAATAACAACATGCTCTTTATATTCACCGAATATAACGCGCATTGTATTACAAATCTCTCCAACGCTTGCATAAACTCTTACCGCATCCAAAATATAAGGCATTAAATTATCATTGCCTTGTGCTGCATTTTTTAGAGCAGATAATTTTTCTTCAACTAATTCATTATTTCTTTCGGCTTTAACTTTGTTTAAAAACTTAACCTGTTCTTCCTGTACTTTCATATTAATTCTTAATAAGTCCTTAAAATCATCTTCCTCTACTTTAAACTTATTTACTCCAACAACAATTCTTTCTTCCGCTTCTAGTTCTTTTTCAAATTTATAAGCTGCTTCCTGGATTTGTGATTGAACATAACCAATTTCAATTGCTTCAATCATTCCGCCAAGCGAATCAATTTTAGCTATATACTCTTCAGCTTCTTTTTCAATTTGATCAGTAATTGCTTCAACATAATATGAGCCGGCTAATGGGTCGATTGTATTTGTAACTCCGCTTTCGTGAGCAATTATCTGCTGAGTTCTTAAAGCAACTCTAACTGAATTTTCTGTTGGAAGAGCAAGTGCTTCATCTTTTGAATTTGTGTGTAGACTTTGAGTTCCGCCAAGTACCGCAGCTAAAGCTTGAATTGTCACTCTTACAACATTATTATCAACCTGCTGCGCTGTTAAAGTTGAACCGGCAGTTTGCGAATGAAATCGAAGCATCATTGATTTAGGATCTTTTGCCCCGAATCTTTCTTTCATAATTTTTGCCCAAAGTCTTCTGGCTGCTCTATATTTAGCAACTTCTTCAAAAAGATCATTGTGAGCGTTAAAGAAAAAAGATAATCTTTTTGCAAATTCATCAACGTTCAACCCAGCTTTTATTGCTGCTTCAACATAAGCTATACCATCTGCTAAAGTGAATCCAACTTCCTGTGCAGCAGTTGAACCGGCCTCACGAATATGATAACCCGAAATAGAAATAGTATTCCATTTGGGAATTTCTTTTGCACAGTACTCAAATATATTTGTAATCAATCTCATTGAAGGTTTTGGTGGATAAATATATGTGCCGCGTGCTATGTATTCTTTCAAAATATCATTCTGAATTGTTCCGCTAATTTTATCTTTTGAAACACCTTGCTTTTCAGCAACTGCAATGTAGAGAGATAGTAAAACAGAAGCTGGTGCATTTATTGTCATTGAAGTCGAAACTTTATCCAACGGAATTTTATTAAATAAAATTTCCATATCCGCTAAAGTGTCAATGGCGACACCAACTTTCCCAACTTCACCATAAGCCATGGGATCGTCGCTGTCATATCCAATTTGAGTGGGGAGGTCAAAAGCAACAGACAACCCGGATTGACCTTGTTCTAATAAATATCTATAGCGTTCATTCGATTCTGATGCAGTTCCAAAGCCTGCATATTGACGCATTGTCCAGAATCTTCCTCTATACATCGTGGGCTGAATTCCTCTTGTGTATGGGTGAGTTCCAGGGTAACCGATTTTTTCATTATATAAATTTTGGTTGCTATTTAATGGTGTATATAGAGGTTGGACCGGAGTGAACGAAATGGTAGAAAATTCTTTTTGCCTTTCAGGAGCTTTTGATAAGAATTTATTATAGACATTTTCCTTCCATGAAGAATAACTTTTATTGATATCTTCATTAATTATTTCTGTTGATTCGTCTGATTTCATTCTTTTCTCCTAATGCTTTATGCCAAAGCATTATAAAAATATTTTTCTGTTAAGTATCTGTCTAATTCTTCCTGAAATTTAGGATGAGAAATATCAATTAAAGCTTTTGCTCTTTGCCTAATTGATTTTCCATATAAATCAGCGACACCATATTCTGTTACAACATAATGAACATCTCCGCGTGAAGTTGTAACCCCAGCTCCCAAAGTTAAATGCGGAGCTATTCTAGAAATCTTACCTTTTGCAGCGGTTGAAGGTAAAGCAATTATTGGCTTTCCACCTTTACTTCTTGATGCCCCGCGTATAAAATCAAGTTGCCCGCCAAATCCGCTATATAATTTAGAACCAATTGAATCAGCGCAAACCTGTCCTGTTAAATCAACTTGAATAGCCGCATTGATAGCAACCATCTTTTCATTTTGCGCAACAATAAAAGGATCATTTGTATAATCAGAAGGATGAAACTCCATTAACGGATCATTATCAATAAAGTCGAAAAGTCTTTTTGAACCTAAAACAAATGAAGCAATTATTTTTCCTGGATGAAGAGTTTTTCTTTCATTTGTAATTACGCCTTCTTCAACTAATTTAATTACACCATCGGAAAATAGTTCTGTATGAATTCCTAAGTGCTCTCTATCCGTTAAAAAGTTAAGTACAGAATCTGCAGCAGGCCCAATTCCGGTTTGAAGTGTTGAACCATCTTCAATTAACCCGGCAATATTTTTTGCCATCTGATTAATTACAGATTCATCTTCAGGCGAAACTTCTCTATAACTTTCTTTTAATTCTTTCAATGGGGCATCCTGCTCAACACAGATATCAATTTTATCTATGTGAATAAATGAATCTCCCAACGATCGGGGTTGACTTGGATTAACCTGGGCAATTACAATCTTAGCAGTTTCTGCTGCTGCTTTTGTACATTCGATCCCAACACCGAAACTGCAAAAGCCGTATTTATCTGGTGGTGAAACATTAATTAAAGCTATATCCAAAGGCAGGATATTTTTTTTGAATAATCCTGGAACTTCAAATAAAAAAATTGGGGTAAAGTCTGCTCTTCCTTCATTTACTGCAGGGCGAACATTTTTACCAATGAATAATGCATTGTGCCTAAAATGGCCTTCCATTTCAGGATTAGTGTAAGGCGTATCTCCGAATGTTAAAATATGAACAACCTCAACATCTGATAATTCAAGATAACGGTCGCACATTGCATTGACTAGGTCGACAGGAGTTGCACAGCCAGGATGGATATAAACTCTGTCCCCCGATTTAATTGCTTTGACCGCTTCATCAGCGGTACGCAATTTTGCTTTATACTGATCTATCCATTTCATATTGTCCTTTCAAATAGATAAAACAAAAATAGTTTTGCTATTTACTTTTACCTTTCAGAGGCTAAACCCCAGTTTTTGGGGGAACGCCACAAGTTTGAAAGAATCAATTCTCTCATAAAGATAAATTCTTTTGGAAGTTTATCATAAAGTTTTGAGAATAATTCTTCGTGAGATAAAATTTCTTGTTTCCATTTTTCTCTATCAACTGCCATTAATTTATGAAAAACGGCAGGTGTAATTTCTTCAAGGCCTTCCCAGTTTATTGCTTTATATGCCGGCATCCAGCCGAGAGGGCTTTCAATAGCGTAGCTTCTTCCATGCACTCTATCTAATATCCATTTTAATACACGCATATTTTCTCCAAAGCCAGGCCAAATAAAATTTCCTTCTTCATCTTTTCTGAACCAATTAACTCCAAAGATTCTCGGTGGGTCCGCTAATTTTCTTCCGAAGTTTAACCAATGATTAAAATAATCTGCCATGTGATAACCACAAAAAGGAAGCATTGCCATAGGATCTCTTCTGACTTTTCCGACTACGCCAGCAGCGGCAGCAGTGGTTTCAGAGCCCATAGTTGCAGCCATGTAAACACCAAAGTTCCAGTTTGCTGATTGATAAACTAATGGTATAGTATCACTTCTTCTTCCGCCAAAAATTAATGCACTAATTTGAACTCCCTCAGGGTTTTCCCAATCAGAATCAATACATGGACATTGATAAGCAGGAGCAGTAAATCTTGCATTCGGATGAGCGGCTTTTGTTCCTTTATCTGGAGTCCATTCGTTTCCATGCCAATCAATTAATTTTTTAGGTATATCGTCTGTCATTCCTTCCCACCAGACATCGCCATCTAAAGTCATTGCTACATTTGTAAAAATTGAATTGGCTCTAATTGAAGCCATAGCATTCGGGTTTGATTTATCAGAAGTTCCGGGAGCTACTCCAAAATATCCGGCTTCAGGATTTATCGCTCTAAGTCTTCCTTCTTTACCAATTTTAATCCATGCTATATCATCACCAACAGTAGTTACCTTCCAGCCATCAAATGCTTTGGGAGGAATTAACATTGCAAAATTTGTTTTACCACAAGCACTCGGGAAAGCAGCAGCGACATAAGTTTTTTCTTTTTCAGGTGATTCTACTCCAAGTATAAGCATATGTTCAGCAAGCCAGCCTTCGTCTCTTGCTACGGTAGACGCGATTCTCAATGCAAAACATTTTTTACCGAGCAAAGCGTTTCCACCATATCCACTTCCGAATGATACAATTGATCTTTCTTCCGGAAAGTGGACTATATATTTATTGTCTTTGTTGCAAGGCCATGGAACATCTTTCTCACCAGGTTTTAATGGAGATCCTATTGAATGAAGACAAGGAATAAAATCGTTGTCTCCTAAAACGTCTAAAACTTTTTTCCCCATACGGGTCATTATTTTCATATTAACCACTACATAAGGAGAGTCAGTAATCTCAACTCCAATTTGAGAAATAGGAGAACCGAGAGGCCCCATACTAAAAGGGATGACATACATGTTTCTTCCCTTCATGCAGCCGTCAAATAAATTATTAAGAATTTTTTTCATCTCAGCAGGAGCCATCCAGTTATTAGTCGGGCCTGCATCAACTTTTCTTAAGCTGCAAATAAAGGTTCGGTCTTCAACTCTTGCTACATCACCCGGATCGGAAAATGCAACATAGCTGTTTGGCCGTTTCTTTTCATTTAATTTTATAAAAGTTCCAGCTTCAACTAATTTATCACAAAGAGATTTATACTCTTCTTCAGAACCATCACACCAATGTACATTATCAGGTTTGCACAAATTAATGTTTTTCTCCACCCATTCAATAAGCTTTTTATTTTTCACAAACACAGGATGATCCATTAATTACTCCCTTCCTAAGTAATTTAATTGCTTTGTTTAAATTTTTTAATCATTTAATCAGCATACTTTTGACAAAGTATATGCCATTTTTTTACAAATTTCAAACTTTGAAATAAAGCTTTAATTGAATAATTAAAATGAGTTAGCAATACAAATATAATTATAATTGAGAAATTATATTTTTCTTTGTTCTTGCTATCGAGAAAGATAAATAAATAATCTAAAAACTGTATATGTATATTTTATTTAATTTTAAAAAATGTGATTTAGACACGGAGGAATTTTAGATGGCAAAATTATTTTTAACATATATAAAATTATGCGATTGATTATCAAAACAACTGTTGCTGCATTAACATCCCCCTTCGTTTCCTTTCAAAGGGAGAATGATTTGGTTAGGCAACTGTTTCAAGTGAAAGATTGGAATTATAGATTTATGTATTAACACCCCAATAAAAGTCCTCCTTTGAAGCATGGCCTAAGAGAATGTTGTTTGAAGAATTCAACTGAAGCAATAGATAAAATATTTTGAAATTCAATTATTAAAATTCGCTGAATATAATTAATAAATAAAAATTTCTTTTCAACAAATTAAATCTTTTTGGCAGCACTCTTTGAATAGAGTTCATAAATTCGCTTTCTAACTATTGCCTCCTTTTTAGGTTAGATATATTTTTGTATCAACGTCTGACTTTTTCGCCCTCTATGGTTAGATTAATTGTGAGGCAATTCGAATTAAAAATTTCCTTTAAGAATTCTTGCAAAAAAAACGCGCTTTCTATATATTTACAAGCTCAAATTGAATGCAATTTTGCCGGGGTGGCGGAATTGGTAGACGCACAGGACTTAAAATCCTGTGGGAATTTATTCCCGTGCCGGTTCGAGTCCGGCCCTCGGTACTAAAAGCAAAATCAACGGTTTTGCAATTAGAAATTTCAAAATGAACAATTAACATTTCGTTTGATTGTTCATTTTTTATTAATACAAAATTTCATTTGAAAATATTTGTTGCTTAAACGGGTTCTTAGCTCAGTTGGTTAGAGCGTCTGCTTGACGTGCAGAAGGTCATAGGTTCGAATCCTATAGAACCCACGAAGAAGTAATCTTTGGTTGAATTTAGAATTTAATTTGAACAGATAAAAATTAATGAATAAAATAGTAATCACTTTTCCAGATGGTAATTCAAAAGAATTTGATGCAGGCGTAACAGCTTATCAAGTTGCTGAATCTATTTCTTCAAGGCTCGCTCAAGAAACACTTGCTGTTGAAGTGAATGGTTTTGTTAAAGATTTGAATTCACAGATTAATAAAAATTCTGTTGTTAAATTTTTAATGTTTGATGATCCAAAAGGGAAAGAAGTTTACTGGCATTCTACTTCTCATCTTATGGCTCATGCAATTCAAGATATTTATCCTGAAGCAAAATTCGGTGTTGGCCCTGCGATTGAAAATGGATTCTATTATGATATAGATATCAACAGTCATCTTACAGATGAAGATTTGAAAAAGATTGAAAATAGGATGGCTGAGCTATCTAAAACAAATAATGCTTTTATTAGAGTTGATCTTCCTAAAAAAGATGCAGTCGATTTCTTCACTAAAAAAGGTGACAATTATAAAACTGAAATCCTTTCTGAAATAGATGATAATAAAGAAGATATAAGTTTATACAAAGAAGGAGATTTTACTGACTTATGCCGCGGCCCTCATCTTCCTTCAACCGGAAAAATAAAATATGTCAAGCTTCTAAATATTTCCGGTTCATATTGGCGCGGTGATGAACATAATAAACAACTTCAGAGAATTTACGGCATTTCTTTTCCAAAGAAAAAAATGCTTGAAGAGTACCTGACTCTTCTCGAAGAAGCAAAGAAAAGAGATCACAGAAAGCTTGGAAAAGAATTAGAATTGTTTTTCTTTACTCCAAATGTTGGTGCTGGTTTACCAATATGGCTTCCAAAAGGAACCATTCTAAGAGAAACCCTTGAAAGATTTTTAAGGGATGAGCAAACTAAAAGAAATTATTTGCCTGTAATTACCCCGCACATTGGAAATATTAAGTTATATAAAAAAAGCGGCCATTATCCATATTACAGTGACAGTCAATTCCCGCCATTAAAATTTGCGGACAGTGATGAAGAATATCTCTTAAAGCCGATGAATTGCCCTCACCATTTTCAAATTTATGCTTCCAAGCCGAGAAGCTATAGAGATCTTCCAATTCGTTATGCGGAATTCGGAACTGTTTATAGATATGAACAGTCCGGTGAGTTAAACGGCTTAACAAGAGTTAGAAGCTTTGCTGTTGATGATTCACATATGTTCGTTCGTCAGGATCAATTAAAAGATGAGTTATGTAATGTAATTGATTTAATTCAATATGTTTTCAAAGTAATGGGCTTTGAAGATTTTACAACTCAGCTTTCATTTAGGGACGACAATGCTGAAAAATACGGCGGTGATATTTCTCTTTGGGAAAAAGCTCAACAGGAAATTAAAGAAGCTGCCGATGAAATGAAATTGAAATATACAGTTGAAGAAGGTGAAGCAGCTTTTTATGGCCCTAAAATAGATTTTATGGTTAAGGATGTGTTGGGAAGAAGATGGCAGTTAGGTACAGTTCAAATTGATTATGTTATGCCGGAAAGATTTAATCTTGAATATATTGGCAGCGACGGACAAAAACATAGGCCTGTTGTAATTCATCGTGCTCCTTTTGGTTCCCTGGAAAGATTTATTGGTGTTTTAATTGAGCATTTTGCCGGAGAATTTCCTTTATGGTTAGCACCAATTCAGGTAGCCGTAATTCCTGTTTCGCAGAATTTTATTGATTATTCAAAAAAAGTCTTTGAACAATTAAAGGAAAGAAATATTAGAGTTGAATTTGATGAACGAAACGAAAAGGTGGGATATAAGATTAGGGATTGGGAAACTCAGAAGGTTCCTTACATGCTAATCCTTGGCGAAAAGGAACAAAACGCTGAAAATATTTCCATACGCCAGCATAAGAAAGGTGACCTTGGTTCGTTGTCTTTAAGCGAATTTATTGATAATATTGAATCTGAAATTAAAAATAAAATTTAAATAACAACAAGAGAGGTATTCAATCGCTCAAAAAGAAAATGTAAGAGTTAATGAAGAAATAAAGGCACAAAAAGTTAGATTAATTGATGTAGATGGAGCACAGTTAGGTGTATTTACCGTTCGTGATGCTCTTAAACATGCTGCTGAACGAGGACAGGATTTAATTGAGATAGCTCCTCAAGCTAATCCGCCTGTATGTAAAATTCTTGATTTCGGAAAATTTAAATATGAACAGCAAAAAAGAGAAAAGATTCAAAGAAAGAATCAGACTGTTTCTATATTAAAGGAGATTAGGTTACATCCTAATACAGATGTTCATGATTTTGAATTTAAACTGAAGCATGCTGTTAATTTTCTTGAAGAAGGAAACAAAGTTAAAGTTGTGGTGATGTTTAAAGGCAGAGAAATGGCATACACAGAGCAAGGTGAAGAATTGATAAATAGATTTATTGAGCGTATTGACGATGTCTCCAAGGTTGAAACACCTCCTAAATTGGAGGGAAGAAATATGAGCGCTATTTTAGTTCCGGAAAAAGTAAAAAGTAAAAAGAATAAATAAGTTAGGGTTATACAATGCCGAAAATGAAAAGCAACAGCGGTGCAAGAAAAACTTTTAGAAAGACCGCTTCAGGTAAGTTTAAAAGAAAGAAAGCTTACAAAAGCCATATTCTTTCTTCTAAAACAACAAAACGTAAAAGAAATTTAAGACACGCTACTTTAGTTTCAGACGCCGAACACAAGCGTGTTGTGAGAATGGTTCAATAATTAAAGAGGAAAGATCAATATGCCACGTTCAAAAAATAAAGTAGCTGCACACCTAAGAAGGAAAAAAATATTAAAGAGTGCCAAAGGTTATTGGGGTGCAAGAAGTAAAGTTTATACAATTGCAAAAAACCACGTTGAAAAAGGTTGGGTTCATGCTTATAGAGATAGAAAATTAAAAAAGAGAACTTTCAGACAATTATGGATTGCAAGAATTAACGCAGCAGCACGTGCAAATGGAACAACATACTCCAGGTTAATTCACGCTTTGGATGTTAAAGGTGTTAATATAAATAGAAAAATATTAGCAAGCCTTGCTCTTGAAAATCCATCAGCTTTTACTGAATTAGTGAACTTTAGCACTAACTAATTTTAATACCCTCTTAAAATAGTTTTATCTATTTTAAAGAGGGTATTGCTTTAAATAATCTTAACATTGCTATGCTTGACGAAAAAATAAACTCCGTATCAAAAGATTTTGAAAAAGATATTTCTGAAGTTTCCGATTTAAAGCAGCTTGAAGAACTACGCATCAAATATTTAAGCCGCAACGGATTAGTATCAAATCTTTTTGAAAATCTCAAAAGTGCTTCCAAACAGGAGAAGCCTCTGCTTGGAAAGAATTTAAATTCACTTCGTAATGATATTACCGGGAAATTTAATTCATTAAAAGAAAAATTAGATTCTTCAAATAATTCCGGTGAATCAAAAATTGATTTAACTTTGCCTGCTTACAATTTGAAGGTTGGCAGCAAACATATCCTTACTCAAACTCTTGATGAAATAAAAACAATCTTCAAAGGATTGGGCTTTTCAATTTATGAAGGCCCTGAACTTGAATCGGATTACTACAATTTTGAAGCATTAAATTTTCCTCCGGATCATCCCGCAAGAGACATGCAGGATACATATTTTGTAAGCGACGATTTTCTTTTAAGGACTCATACGTCTCCTGTACAAATTAGAGTAATGGAAAAAGAGCAGCCTCCTGTTCGCGCTATTATGCCGGGAAGAGTTTATCGTAATGAAGCTGTTAGTTCAAGAAGCTATTGCATGTTTCATCAGGTGGAAGGATTGTATGTCGATACCGATGTAACTTTCAGTGAGCTTAAAGGTACATTGGTCGCTTTTGCTAAACAATTTTATGACGAAGATTTGAAATATAGATTCCGTCCAAGTTTTTTCCCTTTTACAGAACCAAGTGCTGAAATGGATATCACATGTTTCTTGTGTCATGGTAAAGGTTGTAAAGTCTGTAAGCAATCAGGCTGGCTTGAAATTCTTGGCTGCGGTATGGTTGACCCGAATGTTTATTCTTATGTTAAATATGATCCTGAAAAATATACCGGCTATGCATTCGGAATGGGAATAGAAAGGACTGCAATGTTAAAATATGGAATAACAGATATCAGAGTTTTCTTTGAAAATGATTTTAGATTTCTAAAACAATTTTAATTAATTAAAAGATTGCAAGATTACAAAATTGAAAGATTAAAAATAGAAAATGACAATTGAGTGACTACGAAATGACTATTAAATGACTTGATGCAAAATATAAATTAAAGAAGATGAACGTTGACCTCTTAATAATTATAAAATAGAAAAATGAAAATCTCACTAAACTGGTTAAAATATTATGTTGATTTAAAAGGCATTTCTACCAAAGAAATAGTTGACAAGCTTACCATGTCTGGTTTGGAAGTTGAAGATATAATTGACCAATCAGCTATGTATGAAAATTTTGTAGTAGGATTTGTTAAAGAAAAAGCTAAACATCCAAATGCAGATAAACTCTCACTGTGCAAAGTATCAATAGGTGAAGAAGAGTTTCAAGTAATTTGCGGCGCTCCAAATGTTGATGCCGGACAGAAAGTTGTATTTGCAAAAATTGGAGCCATAGTTCCCAAAGGTGAATTCAAAATCACAAAAGCTAAAATAAGAGGGGTGGAATCTTTCGGAATGATATGTTCTGAAGCTGAGCTTGAAATTAGTGATGACCATTCCGGAATTATGGTACTTCCAAATGATTTGAAAGTAGGCAAACCAATTAGTGAAGCTTTAAATTTAAATGATGTAATATTAGAAATTGCTATTACTCCAAACCGTTCTGATGCACTTTCGCATATTGGCGTTGCGAGAGATCTCGCCGCTATTTTTGAAAGAGAATTTAAACTTCCTTCTGTGCAATTAAAAAAATCATCTCAAAAAATTGATGAACTTGCTTCAGTTGAAATTATTGATGAAGAAAACTGTCCAAGATATTCTTCATGTGTTGTGACAAATGTTGAAATAAAAGAATCTCCCGAATGGTTGAAGAAAAGACTAATTTCAATTGGGCTTCGTCCAATTTCAAATGTTGTTGATGTTACTAATTACGTAATGTATGAAACCGGACAACCACTTCATGCTTTCGATCTGGAAAAATTGGGTGGAAATAAAATAATTGTCAGAAGTACAGAAGAGATTTCAAACTTCACTACTCTTGATTCTAAGGAAAGAAAACTTCCTAAAAATACATTAATGATTTGTGATGCTGAAAAGCCTGTTGCAATTGCCGGAGTGATGGGTGGCGAAAATTCGGAAATATCAGAATCAACAAAAAATATTTTATTGGAAAGTGCTTATTTCAATCCATCAAGCGTTAGAAAAACTTCTAAAACTTTAGGGCTATCTACAGAAGCTTCATATAGATTTGAAAGAGGAATTGACCCTAACAATACATTGTTTTCAGTAGAAAGAGCCGCGCAATTAATTGCAGAATTAAGCGGAGGAGAAATTGCTGATGGAGTTATTGATGAATATCCAAATAAAATTGAACCGAAAGAAATTAAGCTAAGACATGAAAGAATAAAGAGAATTTTAGGGTATGATATTTCCAAAGATAAAGTTCAAAATATTTTAACTTCTCTTGGATTAAAAATTATCTCTGAAACTGAAAAAGATTTACAAGTTTCTGTCCCAACTTTTCGTCCTGATATTGAAAGAGAAATAGATCTTATAGAAGAAATAGCAAGAATTTATGGTTATGATAATATTCCCACTATTTCAAAAATAAATATTACGCTTGGCCATAAAGTTGATGAATCAAATTTCGTTACAAGTTTAAGAGATACAGCTATTTCTTTAGGCTTATATGAAATGATTAATAATCCGCTTCAAAGTGAAACTCTTGCTAATTTGGTCGGCAATAAAATTGCACTTCAAAACCCTCAAAGCCTGGATATGGCTTATTTAAGGACTTCTTTAATTCCTGGGGTTCTGCAAGTAATATCAAACAATATAAAAGTTGGAGAAAAAAATCTATTACTTTTCGAAATTGGAGATGTATTTAATAAAATTTCTTCAGATGGAATTAAATCATTCGATGATTTTGAAGAAAAGAAAAAAATCATTATCGCAATTACAGGTAAGTTAACAGAAAAAGGTTGGAATTTAGAAGAACGAAGCTTTGATTTCTATTATTTAAAGGGAATCGTTAATGCAATTATTTCTAAATTTTCGCTTGACAATGTTTTAAATGATTCATATTATCACGATGTAAATACAATTTACGATTATCACTTCACAAAAAACTTTTCTATAAAGAGTAAAAACCTTATAGAAAAGCAAATTGGAGTCGGTGGTAAGGTTAAAAAAGATGTTCTTAAAAATTTTGACATTAATCAGGATGTCTATTGTTTTGAGTTTGACATCGATGAATTAAGCAAGATAGAAGCTTCTTCCAAAGCTTTTGTTGAGCCATTAAAATATCCCAAGATTTTTAGAGATTTTGCTTTTATATTTGGCAAAGATATTTCCTATGAAGAGGTAAAAGTTTTCATTAAGAAAAAAAGTTCAGCTCTTTTAAAGTCTGTTAATTTGTTTGATCTATTTGAAAGTGAATCTTTAGGGAATAATAAAAAAAGCATGGCATTTTCACTTGAATATTTTGATGAATCAAGAACTCTAAAAGAAGAGGAAGTTGAAAAAGATTTTGTTAATTTGATTTCATTGGTAACTAAAAATTTTAATGCTACTTTAAGAGGCAAATAGTTGGCAGAATTATCTAAATATGAAATTCTAATAAATGATTTAGCGGCGCTTGAATCACAAGCAGCTATCATTAAAAGCAAGTACAAAGATTTGTCTGCTCACAATATTGAGCTTGAAAAGCATTTAAGAGAATGTCAAAAAGAAAATGCAGCACTAATTCAAAAGATGAAAAGCCTGGAAACAGAATTTGAAAGTTTTAAAAGTGATTCGGAGGGGCAATTTATTAATTTATTAAATACAAAGGAGAGAGAGACTTTAAAAGTTAAGATTCAAAATTTAATATCAAAAATAGATTATCATTTAAGTTCTTAATTTTATTGATCGTAAGATGGAATGGCATAAATGACAGATAAAAAGAAGCTCAAAATAAAAATATTTGACAAAGAATATTCTTTATTGGTCGAAAATGAAGAAATAGCTAAAGAGTTAGCTATTTATGTTAATAAAGTTATGGAAGAAACTAAGGACGAACTTCCCGATCAACCTGCGCAGACTATTGCTATTATTGCTTGTTTGAATATTGCTTATGATTTATTTTTAGAAAAAAATAAAAATCGGGAATTTGTAATTCAGGCTTCCGATAAAATTAAAAAGCTAAAGCTTCTTTTAAACGATCCAGTCATGTCAGAACCATCCTAAATTTTTAAATACCGCTCTGTCAGTCCTTACAAATGAAAAACTAACATCATTTAATAGGGATTTTGACTTTGGGCGTCTATTGCAGGCCTCATCTTGTCTCGGCAGGATTCTGAAATATTTATTCTCGGGTAAATTGAGTAAGGCAGTGGAAGCAAAAAGCGCTTGAGCGATCTCCCAAACTGACTTACTTAGGGTTTTTCCTATGTAATCGGTGGCTGGCAGTTGCGGTTTAATTTTACTTAACCCAATACTGGAGGAAAAATGGATCCATTTCTGCTTATAACGATGGGCATTATCCTTTCGATATTATTCTTTTTTTTAGGGTGGATGATTAATTCGAAATCCGGAAAGAATAGCAAGGTTGTCGCTGAAGATAAAGCTAAGCAAATGATTGCTGATGCTCAGAAGGAAGCCAATAATATAAAAAGAGAAAAGCTGCTTGAGGTTAAAGACGAATGGTATAAGAAAAAAATAGAATTCGATGGAGAAGTTAACCAGAAGAGACAAAAATTATCAAATTTAGAAAAACAACTTTCGACGAGAGAAGAGAATATCGAAAAAAAATTCGATTTGGTAATTAAAAAGGAAAGAGATAATAAGCAATTTGAAAAAGAAATATTAGAGCAAAAGAAAGAATTAGATACCAAGCTTACTGAAGCGCAAAGGCTTGAACAAGAACAAAACTTAAAGCTTGAAAAAATTTCCGGCATGACAGCCGAGGACGCGAAGAAAATGTTGATTGACAATATGGTTAATCAGGCTAAAATTGACAGCGCCCAGACTATAAAGGAAATACATGATCAAGCTAAATCTGATGCAAAGAAAGAAGCACAAAAAATAATTGTGCAGGCAATTCAAAGAACCGCCGCAGACCATTCAATTGAAACTACCGTTTCAGTTGTTCAAATTCAAAACGATGATATGAAAGGACGAATTATCGGTAAAGAAGGCCGTAACATTCGTGCTTTTGAAGCAGCAACAGGTGTCGATGTTATTGTTGATGATACACCTGAAGCAGTTATTCTTTCTTCATTTGATCAATTCAGAAGGGAAGTAGCCAGAGTTTCCCTTGAAAGATTAATTGCTGATGGAAGAATTCATCCGGCAAGAATTGAAGAAGTAGTAGAAAAAGTCCAGCAGGAACTTGAAGAAGAAATGGTTCGTGAAGGTGAAAATACAATATTGCAGCTTGGCCTTCACAATATGCATCCTGAATTAATAAAACATATTGGTAAGATGAGATACCGTTCAAGCTACGGCCAAAATCTTCTGCAGCATAGCGTTGAAGTTGGATTCCTAACCGGCATTATGGCTTCTGAGTTGGGACTGGATGTAAGTATGGCTAAAAGAGCAGGACTTCTTCATGACGTTGGTAAAACTGTTGATAAGACTGTGGAAGGGCCGCATGCTTTAATTGGTTATGATTTATGTAAGAAGTATAAGGAGAATCCTATTGTTGCAAATGCAGTTGGTTCTCACCATGAAGATATTGAAATGGAACATCCTATAGCGCCTTTGGTGCAAGCTGCAGATGCGATTAGCGGTGCTCGTCCCGGAGCAAGAAGGGAACCTCTTGAAGGTTATGTAAAAAGACTTGAAACACTTGAAGCACTTGCAAAATCTTTTGAAGGTGTTGCGAAAACTTATGCAATACAAGCCGGACGTGAAATTAGAGTTGTAGTTGAACATGATAAAATTGATGATGTTGTAGCAGATAAATTATCTCATGATATTGCTACTAAGATTGAAGGAGAAATGGAATATCCGGGACAAATTAAGGTTACGGTTATTAGAGAAGTTAGAAAAATAAGTTACGCGAAATAAAGAAAATTAAATTTATGATTCAGTAACCTTCAAGGTCTTTGTGACCTTGAAGGTTTTTTTATTTTTAAACTATTTTAAATAAATCATTTTCCTGAACGAAGTTTGACAACTTGAGCTCAATTTTAAATAATATACTCCTGTTGTAAGATTATCAGCAAAAAAAGTTTTTAGATGAAATCCTGAGATTAAATAATCGTCCATCAATGTAGCTATTTTTTGTCCCAACACATTATATATTTCTAATTTGATTTGTTGAGGATAATTAATTGTAAAAGAAATTATGGTTTGGCTGTTAAAAGGATTAGGATAATTCTGATTCAATGTAAAACTTGTAATTTTATTTTCATTTTTTTCTTCTACTCCAACAAAAGTTCCATATTTAACACCATTAATGATTGCACCTTCCAATGTTGCTGAACTTGACTCTCTTAGTTCTGTATAATAGATCCCAAGTCCTTTTATAAGGATAAAGGATTTACCGTACTGATCAAGTGAATCATCAACTGATGAATCATAAATCCTATTATATTGAGAAAACAGTTTTGCTTCCCACATCTTTCCAAAAACATAAAGATTATATTTTCCCAAATATCTTAATACTGGCAAAAACAAATTATCTCCAATATTAAAACAAGTACTCCAATAAGAAGAATCGGGCTCATTAAGTTTAAATATGCTTATTTCTTTATTAATGAAACAACTATCGCATTTACAGTTACAAAAAGATGGATCATAATTAAAAATAAGGCAAAGAGAATCAATGTATTCTTGTACTCTATAAAGTGAATCTATTCTACAATATTTTGTAGTACTTGTCCCAACATAAGGTGCGAGTGAAATTTTTGTATAAGTTACGCTATTTCTCATAACTGTATCACCATAACTTACCATATTTTCTGTCCACCCGCTTTGGTAAGGCGAATCTCTATATCTATATTGCCAAACATTACCTTTTTGTAAAGGGAAAAATTCCAACAACGATGAATCAGAAACACTGACACCGCTTTTCTGAATTAAGTTAAGATTATTATTTGTTTGAGAGAACGATATGAACGTAGTTATTAAAATTATTATTAGAGCGAAAGTATTTATTTTTTTCATTTTCCTATATCCCCAAAATTTAAAATTGTTTAATGAGAATGTTTAACCAAATAAGATATGTAAATGAGAGAATTTTAATGATTTTATTGTTTAACCCTAATTACCCCATGAAATTACATTGGAAACGTAAATTTTATTTTTGAAAGTTTCAAATTTTTTTTTTTAGTTAAATTTAATCATTGGCTTTATTATCCAACTTATATTTATTTTAGAGCCATGAAAAACAAATCACTTAAAATTGCCGTTACTGGAGGAATAGGTTCAGGCAAAAGTACTTTTTGTGATTACCTTTCATCCAAAGGTTTTCCATTACTCAAAGCCGATGATATTTCAAAAGAAATTTTGGCAAATGATGGTGAAGTTAAAAAGAAAATTATAAAAGCTTTTGGCGACGAATCATTTAATGATGGAAAACCGAATAAAGTTTATTTAGCAGAAAAAGTTTTTTCAAATCCACAAAATGTTGTAAAGATAAATTCCATTCTTCATCCAAAGGTTATTGAAAAGACGGAAGAGCTTTTAAATGAATTTTCAGAAAACAATAAATTAATTTTTGTTGAAGCTGCTTTAATTTATGAAGCTGATATGGAAGATTTGTTTGATTATGTTGTGTTAGTAACTGCCGATGAAAAAATAAGAATGGAAAGAAAAACAAAGCTTGATAATTTTTCAGAAAAAACTTTTATTGAAAGAAACTTTAATCAAATCCCTGACGAAGAAAAAAAGAAGCGGGCTGATTTTATTTTTGAGAATAATTCAAGTTTGATTGATTTAAAAACAAAAGCTGATTTACTAATAAAATTAATGGCTTAATTGTTAAATTGCTGCATTGCCAAATTGTTCTATCTAAAACAGTTAAACAATAAAGCAATTTATCAATTCAAATAAATCAAAATGTAAATATGACAAAGATTGCATTTCAAGGTGAGCGCGGTGCATTTAGTGAAATAGCCGCAAAAAAATTCTTTGGTGAAAAGGTTAAAGTTTCACCTTCGTATTCTTTTGATGAAGTTTTTCAGAAGGTAAAAAATGGTGAAGTGAATTATGGTGTAATTCCAATTGAGAATTCTCTTTATGGCAGTATTTTTGAGACTTATGATTTACTTTTAAAATATTCACTTTCGATTATTGGAGAATTAAATCTTCAAATTAATCATCATTTAATTGCAGCAAAGAATTTTAAAATCTCACAGGTAAAAAAAATTTATTCTCATCCCCAGGCTTTAGGCCAATGTTCAAACTTTTTAAATAAATTAAAAAACACAAAAGTTCTTCCGGCATATGACACGGCTGGTTCGGCATTATTAGCAATTCAAGAACAAAATGAAGGAGTAGCTGCAATTACAAGTAAAGAAGCGGCAGAGATTTATAATTTAAAAATATTAAAGAGTAATATTCAAAATAACGAAGAGAACTTTACAAGATTTTTAATTATTAGTAAAAAGAAAAACATAAATAATATTTCTAATCCTAAATCCTCATTGTGCTTTGAATTAAAAAGTATGCCCGGTGCTTTGTTTAGAGCGTTAAGTGTTTTTGCTTTGAGAGATATTGACCTTGTTAAAATTGAATCTCGTCCGATTCCTCACAAACCTTTTCAATATATGTTTTATGTAGATTTATTAGGTGATTTGAAAAATGATAAAATTAATTTAGCGATAAATCACTTAAATGAAATTTCAGTTACTGTTAAAAAATTCGGTTCATACGAGTCCGGAAAAACATATAAGAGTTAATAATAGAAAGCAATTTATAAAACCACTACTTTAGTCCACTCTCTTTGGGTTGAGCAAAGTATATCCTTAACATAGAGGTATCCCCGAAAGGGGATGAATGTCAATAACATCGGATGAAATCCGGTGAAAAAAAGAAGAAGTAAGATGTTGGAACCCCTATAGGGGTTCAATAAAATATCTTCACCCATTATTGAACTCTTATCGGAGTTCTAATTGGTTAAGTTATTTTTTATCCCTTGTGTTTCACACAAGGTTATTCAAGTTGCATCACATCGTGATGCTCGAACAGCATCCAGTTTTTTATGTACATGAAAAGTTCAGTTCTTTGGGAGAGGATTAAGGTGAGGGAAAAAAGCTAAAAATCAGAAATTGATTTCTTATCATCTTAAACCTAAATTTGTGCTCAAAATTTTATGGAGTAATCTTGTCGATACTGAATAAAGCAATTGTTGCGGTCGTCCAAAAGATGCCCAAGTCAATTGTATGGGTCTTTTCTAAAAAATACATAGCAGGAGAGACTTTGCAAGATGCAGTTAACTTAACTAAATCCTTAAACGAAAAAGGAATTTACGCCACACTTGATGTTTTAGGTGAAGCAATTCAAAATAAAACTGAAGCTGTCAATTTTAAAAACGAAGCATTAAAAGTTTTTGATGCAATAGTTGAAAATAATTTAATGGCAAATCTTTCATTAAAACCATCACAAATGGGTTTGGCTTTGGATGAGAAATTTGCATTCGAACAAATTGGAGAGTTATGCGAAAAAGCTAAAGGGATAAATAATTTTGTTCGAATAGATATGGAAGATTCAACCTTAACAGATTCGACTTTAAATCTGTATAAAAAGATTCATGAAAAATACAGCAATGTTGGAGTAGTTATTCAGGCTTATCTTCGCAGAACTTATGATGATGTGGTTAGGTTTAATAAGCTTGGTACCAATTATAGATTATGTAAAGGTATTTATGTTGAATCTCCAAATATTGCTTATAAAGACAAGCAGGCAATTAGAGACAGCTATGTTAAATGCTTGAAAGCTATGTTCAAAGAGGGTAATTACGTTGGTATTGCAACTCACGATGAATATTTGATTAATGAAGCATATAAATTGATAAAAGAAATGAATATTCCAAAAGATAAATTTGAATTTCAAATGCTGCTTGGTGTACGTGAAGACTTGCGTGATAAAATAAATAGTGATGGTTACAAAATTAGAATTTATGTTCCGTTTGGTGAACAGTGGTATTTATATTCGATGAGGCGTCTAAAAGAAAATCCACAGGTCGCCGGACATGTTTTTAAAAATATATTTTCAATCAATTAATTTTATTGCTGATGAATGTTTTGGGAATTGAAAGCTCGTGTGATGAAACTTCGGTTGCAATTATTTCAGATAATAAATTAAAAGCTAATCTAATATCCTCACAAGATTTTCATAAAAAATATGGTGGTGTTGTTCCTGAATTATCAAGCAGAGCACATCTTCAAATTGTAAATCCTTTGGTTAAAGATGCACTTAAAATTTCTAATCTTGAATTAAAAAATATAGATTTAATTTGTGCTACTGCTGGTCCTGGTTTAATTGGCGCATTGCTGGTTGGATTGACCTATGCAAAAGGTTTGGCATATTCATTACAAAAACCTTTTGTGGGTGTTAATCATATTGAAGGCCATATCTATTCCGGCTTTTTGATGGAAGAACAACCGGAGTTTCCTTATCTGGCAATGGTTGTTTCCGGCGGGCATACTCTTTTATTGCTAGTTGAAAGTTTCACAGAAATTAAAAAGCTTGGTTCAACAGTAGATGATGCTGCCGGAGAAGCATTTGATAAAGTTTCAAAAATGATTGGACTTGGTTATCCCGGCGGACCGATGATTCAAAAATATGCTGCTCAAGGAGATGAAAATAAAATCAATTTTCCAATTGCTGATTTGAAAGAACCATACAATTTTTCTTTCAGCGGATTAAAGACAGCAGTATTGAGATATATTCAAAAAAAATATTCTGATTTTAAAAAGATACCGGAAGAAGATTTGCCTGACATTGCAGCATCATTTCAGAAAGCTGTTACAAAAGCATTAGTTCAAAAGGCTGAGAAAGCAATTCAAAACTATGACTTAAATTCTATTTCATTAGTCGGTGGAGTTGCAGCTAATAAAAAATTAAGAGAAAAATTTTCCAGGCTTGCTGAAATATATCAAAAAAAGCTGGTTATTCCGGCATTTGAATTTTGCGGTGATAATGCTGCAATGATTGCTTTCAGGGGCGCAGGCTTTATGAAGCCGGGCAAAAAGATGAACTGGATTACAGTGCTTACCCGGGTTTGTCGAAAAATTATTTTTCATAAAAATTTTTCAAAAGAAATATTTTCTTTATTTTGAACTGATGGATAACGTTTATAAAAAAATAGAAAACGAACTAAATAATCTTTCTGCAGAAGAGCGCTTACAGATAATGGAAGAACTGCGGAAAGAAATAGATAAAATAGATGAAAAGCTGGTTAAGCTTTTAAGTAGAAGATCATTGCACGCCATTCTAATCGGTAGAGTAAAAAGAACCTTAAATTTACCGACATACAATCCTGAACGAGAAAAACAAATTGCAGATAGGATATCAACTTTTTTAGAAAGCCCTTTGAGCAAAGAAGGCTTAGCAAGAATTTATGAAAGAATAATTGATGAAGCACGTGTTATACAAAAAGATGAATTGGAGAAAGGCATTATTTATAAAATCCCGGAAATAAAAACCAAAATAAGTTTGAAAAGTATTTTTACCAGAAAAGATGTTTTAATTATTATTTCATTTTTTGTAATTCTGCTATCAATTTTTTATTACACTTTTTTTACATCGAATTATTATGGGGGAAGTTCTCCTAAAATTGTAGATATTAAAAAAGGAGAAACGTTATCAGAAATATCAGACGATTTATATGAAAAGAAAATTATTCCGAGTAAATCAAATTTTAAAATTGCTTCTTTTATTTACGGAGCTGAAAAAAACTTAAAGGCCGGAAGATTCCATATTCCAAATGGATTAAGTTATCTTGATTTACTTGATTTATTAATTTCCGGGAAAGCAGATTTTTTAAGAACTGTGAAAATGTTTAATGGAAAGTCTGATGAATGGATTGGCGGAATGTTAAAAAATGAAGCTCAAGTTGATTCATCTGCTTTTGTAGATCTAACAAGAAATAAATCTTTACTTGATTCATTAGGGATAAAAGCTCCTTCATTTATGGGTTATTTGTTACCAAGGCAGTATTCACTATATGAATACAGTCCTAAAGAAGCATTCGATTCTATTTATACTGGATTTGAAAAGTTTATGAATGATTCATTAATGCAGAAAGTAAATGAATCAAAATATTCACTTCATGAATTATTAACTCTTGCTTCGATTGTCCAAGGCGAAACAAATAAAGTTGAAGAGATGCCGAGAATTGCGGGAGTTTATTTTAACAGATTAAGAATTGGAATGAAGCTTCAAGCTGATCCAACAATTCAATACATTGTGAATAATCGAAATGATACTGATGGAAAATGGAAAAGAATTTTCTATGATGACTTAAAGAAGATAGTCCGTATAATACTTACAAGTATGCCGGGCTGCCGCCAAATCCAATTAATAATCCAGGCAAAGCAGCAATACTTGCAGTTCTTTATCCTGAAAAAAATGATTATTTTTATTTTGTAGCAGACGGAAACGGCGGACATAAATTTGCTAAAAGTTTATCTCAACACATTCGATTAGTAAGAGAATACAGAAGATGGTTAAAGAGTCAGGCAAAAAATTAATTGTCTACTCAGCAATTTTATTTTTATTTATCTTTTCCGATTGTGCAAATCAATTACCGCCAGGCGGGGGAGAAGTCGATAAAATTCCTCCAAGAATAATAGAAGTCTATCCCGAACAAGGAACCACAAATTTTAATGATGACTATTTTGAAATAGGCTTTTCAGAATATGTAGATAAACGTTCTGTTAAAGATGCAGTATTTATTTCACCTGCAATTGATGGTACTTTAGATTTTGATTGGAGCGGTAAATATGTACGAGTTTATTTCCCGGATTCATTGAAAAAAAATGTAACTTATGTCGTGACTATAGGAACAGATGTAGTTGACTTAAATAATAAAAACCGGATGGCAGAAGCCTACACTTTAATCTTTTGCCACCGGAAATAAAATCGACAAAGGAATTATCTAAGGTAAAATTTTTGACCCTAAACCTGACGGCACTTTAATCTTTGCATATAAAATAAATGGAGACACAATTAATCCAGCAAAAAAGAAACCGGATTATATTTCGCAAGCTGGGAAAGATGGTTCTTTTAAATTATCTGCATTAGCTAACGGGGATTATCGTGTATTTGCAATTTTAGATGAATACAGAGATTTACTTTACCAAGCCGGGCAGGATAAGTTTGGTGTTCCTTATAAAGACTTTACCATTGATGACAAGGATACATTAATCCAAAACCTAAATTTTTTCTTATCAATGCAGGATACTGCAAAACCGCGATTAGTTAGTGCTATAATGACAGACAGAAATCATATCATAGTTAATTTTAGTGAGGAATTGTGGATTCAACTATTATTAGAACAAATAACTTTTCAATTTATGATTCAACTGCAAGTAAAAGATATCAACCAAAATATGCATATAAAGGAAACACGAAAAAAACTGAAATGGTTTTAGCAATAAATGATAGTTTTTCAAATGAAGATAATGTTTATTTAATTGTTAATACTGTGAAAGATAAACTTGGAAATATATTTGCAAATGATTTCTCATCAATAACAATAAGCACAAAAAAAGATACTTCATTTAATATTTTAAAATCATCTTTCCCAAGTAATAGCAGCAAAGGTGCAGATTTCAAGAACCAGCATTTTATTTTTTATTTTGATGATGGTTTTGATTCGACTATCGCAAAAACTGGAATAGCATTTAGCGATACATCAGGCAAAAAAATAAATTTCAAAACTAAATTTATCGATGACGCATCATTCGAAATTATTCCATCACGAAGTTTGGAACCGGAAAAAGAATACTTAATTAAATTTGATTTATCAAAGTTCACTGATGCAGCAGGAAATAAAATTGATTCTATTTATAAATACAAATTCTCAACGATAAGCGGATTGGATTTTACCGGTGTTATAGGGAAGTATTTATAATGTAGATGATGTCAAAAAACCCAATTATAGTTTTGCAAAATACAAAAACCGATAATCTTGTTTACAAACAAAAGCCTATAAAAGAATAATTTCATTTTGAAAGAGTTGAAGCTGGGTTTATATGCTTTGGTGTTATCTTGATACAGACAGCAGCGGCACCTATACTTATGGAGATTTATTCCCTTTCAAGCCATCCGAAGAATTTTCTGTTTATAAAGATACTTTAAATCTAAGGCCAAGGTGGGTACAAACGGATTTGAATTTTCTGTTTAAATAGGATGATTAGCTTAAGAAAAAATTATCATGACAGAAATAAAATGTAAAGTTAACCATGGTAATAAGTCTCGCCCTTTGCAAGGGAGAGATTAGAGAGGGTTCAAAGTATTCAGCAAAGCCAAAAACCCATCCCAACCCTTCCCTTAAAAAGTGAAGGGCTTATTATTAGAGTTAACTTTGATATTTTCAATCTATCAGCTAATTGCTATATAAGAACTAAAGACACAAAAGGTTTAAATTCAGTTGATTCTTATGTGACTCAAAAGTGGAACGAATAACAAAAAAGTCATTTAGATATTAATGAATAATATGAGTTCTATACTTGCCTATAAATTATTTCCCCATTTTTTATTGTCATTACATTTAAATTCTTACCAACGTTGTAAACAATATCTGAATAGTCAGATGTATCAAAAATTGAAAAGTCAGCTTTCTTTCCAATCTCTATACTGCCTATTTTTTCACTCATTCCTAAAACATTAGCAGCATTTATTGTAACCGCAGAAATCGTTTCTTCTATCAGCATTCCCATTTTTAATGCAGCAAGACTCATTATAAAATTCAAATTTCCAATATGAGATGAACCGGGATTGTAATCTGTTGATAAGGTAACTAATGCATTATTATCAATTAATTTTCTTGCAGGAGCATATTGATAATTCAAAAAGAAAGAAACTCCTGGTAAGAGTACTGCGGTAGTATCACTATTTCTCAATTTCAATAATTCAAAATCATTAATAACTTCAAGGTGGTCAACGCTTGCAGCATTATATTTTAATGCGACATCAAGTCCGCCGATTGTATTAAACTGTTCTGTGTGTATTCTTAGCTTCAATTCTAAATTACTTGCTTGTGAAAAAATCTTGTCTATTTCATCTGCTGAAAATGCAGTTGCTTCGCAAAAGCCATCGCAGAATTTTGCCAGATTATTTTCTGCAATGTATGGAAGCATTTCTTCACATACTATCTTTATATATTCATCGTGATTATTTTTTAGCTCATTTGGGAAAGTGTGGGCTCCAAGAAAAGTTGAAATTATATCTATTGGATAAATTTCATTTAAATGATTAATTACTTTTAACAGCTTAATTTCATTTTCAAAATCTAATCCGTAACCGCTTTTAATTTCTAAAGTTGTTATTCCTTGAGAGATAAAATAATCAATTCTTGGTTTTATTAAATTTATTAATTCTTGAAAAGAAGATTGCCTTACAGCTTGAACAGTTGAATTTATTCCACCGCCGGATTTAGCAATTTCTTCATAACTTACACCGTTAATTTTTTTTCTGAATTCATCTGCACGTGAGCCTGCAAATGCTGTGTGAGTATGGCATTCAACTAAACCCGGTAAAACTATTTTATCTTTAACATTAATAAAATTTTCATTTCTATTATTAGGCAAAGATGAATTTGGAATTATATCCTTTATTAAATCATTCTCAATTACAATAGAGTGGTTAAAGATTGGTTTAATTTCTTTAAGCGCTGTTCCTCTTTTGTAGCCAATGCCAAAAGAATCAACGGTGACTATCTGAGCGGGATTAATTAAATATTTTATCAATTTACTGCTGCTGTTTAATTACATTAACACTCTCACTAATAACGCGGGCATCTTTGTAACCTAATTGATTTAATTTAAATTTTAAATTATTAGCTTCTTGCAAGTCGGTAAAATCCCCAACTTTTACTTTATAAAAGGGAGGTTCAAAATCCAAATAAATATTTTTTTCGTTTATTTTATAATACAATTCTGATTTTAATTCATTAGCTGATTGTAAATCATCTGTTGAAAAAACTACTACCCTGTATCCTGATGTATTTGTGGTGACTAAAGTTGAGGAATCAATGACTGCAGTGTCTGGTTTTGGATATGAATACCAAATATCATATTTACTCAAATCTGAAGTTTCGTTTGCTTCGGGGATATTAATTTGAGTGTGATAGGGAGTTAAATCAAAATTTTCATCAAACTTCTGGCTAGTATTTTCTTTATTATTTTTTTTATTATTCTCATCATTGCTTTCGCTTGTTTTAGAAGATGAGCATCCTGCAAATAGAAACACTAATGTAAAAAATATAAAAAGCCCTAGTCCAAATTTTTTCATCATTATTTTCCAAAATCATTTTTTTTAGAATCAAATAATATCAAAAAAAACTTAAAAAACATAAGAAAATGAATTATTTATCAAAACAATTAGGCCTCTAATTTCCCCAAATCATTATGTCATCTGAAATAGTGTATTCATCTTTATTTTGAGAAAACACTTTATTTTTCGTAAATTACACCGTTAATTTTAAAAAATTTCTCACATAAAAAGAATTAACCTCTATGCCTTCAAGAAAATACAAAGTCCTTTTTGTTACATCCGAAGTTGTCCCCTTTGTTAAAACCGGAGGATTAGCCGATGTTTCAGCTGCTTTACCTCAAATGTTAGCAGAAATGGGTCACGAAGTTAGAATAGTTGTTCCGAAATATGGTGCTGTTGATGATAGAAAGTTTAAGATTCATGAAGTTGTTCGCTTAAAAGATTTAAATATTAAAATTGGTGATAAAGAGGTAATATTTTCTTTAAAATCTTGTTTTCTGCCTGGACAAAAAGTAAGAGTACAAATTTATTTTTTAGATAACCAGGAATATTTTGGAAGCAGAAACGGCCTTTATTTAGATCCGAGAACCGGTGAAGAGTATCCTGATAATGACGAAAGATTTATCCTCCTTGCAAAATCTGTATTCGAATTAATCACAAAACTTGGATGGATACCTGATATCATTCATTGTAACGATTGGCAGTGCGGACTTGTCCCGGCATATTTAAAAGATCAATTTTAAAGATGAAGAACAGTTCTCAACTTTTAAAACACTTTTTACAATTCACAATCTTGCTTATCAGGGAATATTTACAAAATCAGTTTTTAAGAAATTAGATTTACCTGAAGAATTGAATTCCGAAAAGGGTATACTGCATAATGGGAAAATCAATTTTATGAAAAGCGGGCTTCTATTTGCCGATGTTATAAATACAGTCAGCGAAACTTATGCAAATGAAATTAGAACTAACGATGATATCGGAGCAGGTTTAAAAAATATTTTAGCAAAAAGAAAAGATGATTTATATGGAATAGTAAATGGGATTGATACTAAAGTTTGGAATCCTGAAAAAGATAAATTAATCCCCAAAAAATATACAGCAAAGCATATTGAAGTTAAGGAAGAAAATAAAAAAGAATTGGCGGAAAAGTTTGGATTTGAATATAACCCGGAAACTCCTATCATTGGACTAATTTCACGATTGTATGATGTGAAAGGTTTTGACCTTTTAACGAAAGCTTTTCCAAGCTTAATGAAAATGAATGCTCAGGTTATTTTACTTGGTACAGGTGATAAAAAATATCACTCATTTTTTGATAAAGCAGCTTCAAAATATTCTAAAAAGTTTGCTGCATATTTAGGCTTTAATGATGAACTGGCTCATTTGATTGAAGCTGGTTCAGATATGTTTTTAATGCCTTCATTATATGAACCTTGCGGATTGAACCAGATGTACAGCTTAATGTATGGCACTGTCCCGATTGTTAGGGAAACTGGAGGACTCGCGGATACTGTTGTAAATTATGATGAAAAATCTGAAGAAGGAAACGGTTTTATCTTCAAGAAATATGACGATAAATCAATGCTTAAAGAAATTGAACGTGCGATAAAAATATTTGGTGATAAAAAAGTATGGACAAAGATTATGAAGGCAGGAATGAAATCCGACTTTAGCTGGAATTCATCAGCAAAGAAGTATATTGATTTATATAAAACTGTTCTTAATTCTAATTAATGAAATTCGCTGCAGTATTTTTAGATAGAGATGGGACTATCAACGAAGACCCCGGCTATTTAGGTGAGCCGGAAAAAGTGAAACTCTTACCAGGTGTTGCGAAAGCGCTTTCTTATTTGAAAAATGAATTACATTTTAAATTGATTGTTATTTCAAATCAATCAGGAATAGCAAGAGGGCTGATTACAAAAGAAAATGTTGAAAAGGTTAATAAAAGGATTAATGAAATCTTGCTGAATGAAAATGTTAGTATTGATGCATTTTACTATTGTCCATCTCACCCGGATTTTAATATTCCAGAAGAATGTTCTTGCAGAAAACCATCGCCAAAATTAGTTTTTGATGCTGCAAATGATATGGAAATTGATTTAACTACATCTTACTTTATTGGAGATACCGTCTCCGATGTTGAATGTGGAAAAAATGCAGGATTAAAAACCATTCTTGTTAAAACTGGTTACGGAGAGGACAGTATTTCTATCTTGCAAAAGCAAAAGAATTTTCCCAGTTTTGTTGCCGAAAATTTAGCTGATGCTAGTAATTTTATTTATAAAGATTTTACCGGAGTAAATTAATTGTATTTATCCAGATTTTTCTTTGCTGCTGTTGTTTCTTTTGCTGCTTTGTTTCTTTTTTCATGCAAAGATGCACCAACTGATATTGGTAATGCAATAGTTCAACAAGATAAACCAAACTACACGCATTTTAATAGTGATTCAGTAAAACAGTATTCCTTTACTTTCAAGCATGTTGTCCAATTAAACAATTATACCCGAATGTTTATTGGGAAAAAAGATAATATAAAAGCTTCTTCATTAATTAAATTCTTTATTAGTCTTCCTGATACAATTGCAAACTCTATAAAAGCCGACAGCTTAGTAATAACGTCTTCCAATGTTGCGTTGGTTCGAAATTATTTTTATGGAGATAGTACTGCCAATATTGATTTTAATGCTTATGAAATAAATTCGGCATGGGGATCAGAATTTACTTCAGATAGTTTAGCTTCTTTATCTTACGGAGCAACAGATCTTATTCAAAGCAAAGACCTAGGTGATTCCTTATTCAGTTTTACTTTGGATAATTCTGTAGTGAAAACGTGGCTTCAGGCAGCCGCTGATACAAATTTACCTGATGTCTATGGTTTTATACTTAAACCAACAGAAAATTCAGAAAAAATTGTTGGATTTTATCCGTTAACTACGAGTTTAACTTATTATCCAAATCTTCAAGTTGTGGTTGAGAAACCAGGTGTTTATGTAGATACTTTAAATTTTATCCCATTTCAAGATTTAAGTGTTGTAGAAGGTACTTTACCAACAGTAAGCCAAGGAAATCTTTCTGTTCAAGGTGGACTTACGGCGAATAGCAAATTATGGTTTGATGTTTCCGGTATTCCAACAGATGCTGCACTTTCAAAAGCAGAATTAGTGCTTAAGTTAGATACTTTACAAACAGTAATTGGAAATACTAAAAACGCTAATATTCTAGCGTACAGCTTAATTGATAGTAACAATGTAGACAGTGTTTACAGTTCATATTTAACTCTTAGCAAAAGTGGAGATAGTCTTTATGTTTCAAGTAACACTTTAACTGCTTATGTTAATAATTGGATAAAAACCGGGAACAATCAAGGCCTTTTGCTTACAACTTACGGCCAAACTACTGGACTTGAATTATTTTCTATTAAAGGAAGTAATGCCGCTAATATTGCAGATAGGCCTAAATTAAGATTAACTTATACAAGATTAAAATAGTATGAAATTTAAAATTGTTGTTATATTTTTATTTTTAACTTTTAGTTATTCATTTGCACAAAACAGTTCCACTTATAGCAGATTAGGTATCGGAGATCTTCTTTATTCATATTCCGGGAGAAGCATTGGAATGGGTGAGAGTGGTGTTGCAAATTCAGATGATAATTTTGTTGGGATTTTAAACCCTGCCGGGTGGAACGCTCTTAAAAGTACGCGCATGGAGATCGGCGGATATTACAATGGTTTATATATTTCAAACAGTTCTTCAAAGAAATATTATTCTGAAACTGAATTTACCGGCTTTACGTTTGGATTCCCAATTAGTCGTAAATATGGAATTGGCGCTGCGCTTGGTATAATTCCATATTCAAATGTAAGCTATAAGACGGAAGCCGATAATTCAGCAGAGAGCGGTGTTTCGGGCTCTACTATTACATATGAAGGTACCGGCGGCTTATCCAAAATGTTTATTGGTTCTTCTTATACACTTCCTTTCGGTATGAGTGTTGGAGCTACTTTTGATTATTATTTCGGTAATTTAATTTATTCTTCTTTAGTTGATTTAGATGGAACAGGCAATTTTCAAACAAAGTTTTTAAGAGATTATCGTCCTAATGGTATTGGTACTACAATTGGTCTAATCAGTCCCGATTTTTCTGATTTAATTAATACAGGTGGAATAAATAATATAAGATTAGGAATTTCTGCAAGTATCATTTCTAATCTTAATACAGATACACTTTTAACTTATTCATCACCAATTGTAAGCGACACTATTGCCAGTGGTGCAGTGAAAATGAAAATTCCAGCAAGGATAACCACAGGTTTAAGTTTTGTTTTTAATAAAAATTATCGAGTTAGTATAGATTATGGTTTTCAGCCATTTAAAAATTTTACTATTAACGGGATGAATTTTTCTAATCTTAAAAATATTACTAAAATTAATTCTGGAATTGAATACAGGCCGAAATTTGATATGGGGGCAACATTTTGGGAACAAATTATATGGCGTGCAGGTTTAAGCTATGAACAAACTCAATACAAGGTTAATGGAACCGGTATAAATCAATTTTCTGTGTCAGGAGGATTGTCATTACCTTTGGGTATCGGAAATAGTTTAGACTTGGCATTAGAATATGCAACTAGAGGAACAACAAATTCTAATTTGATAAAAGAAAATATTATTAAACTTGGAATTGGAATTAGTTTCGGTCAAATTTGGTTTATTCGTCAAGAAAAATAAAACACTTAACAATATAAGGGTAAAAATTTGAAAACAAGAATGAAAATATTTGGTGCAGCAGTCTTCATTTACCTTTTCTTTTCTGTTTCTTCTTCTTTTGCTTTTACTGTAAACAATGAAGTTGCTTTATCGGATACTAATAAGCTTAGAGAACTATACAGCTTATTCTCCGAGTATTATAAAAATAAAGATTACAAAAGCGCTTTGCCATATGGCTGGCAGGTCTTGCAAATGGATCCTCACATGTTTGCTAAGTGGATTTATTATAAAATGGAAGATGCTCTCTGGTATCTTCATGATTCTACTAGCTTAGCACCGGAAGAAAAGAAAGCTGTGAATGATACAATAGTTGCTCTATATAATATGGCAATAGAAAATTACCCCACTGATAAAGCATTTTTCCAGCAAAGAAAAGCATTTGTGGCTGAGACATGGCTTAATTGGGATATAGTTAAAGTAATTTCTGAATATGAAAAAGCGGCACATGCAGATACTAACATGTCTTCATATTATTATAATAGATTGGGGCAATTGTATATTAAGAAAGCTGAAACTGATTCTACATATCTTGCAAAGGCTATCGACCTATATCAAATGTTGAGTAATAGAGAACCAGATAATCCACAATGGCAGGAAATACTTTCACAGATTGTTAAAAATCCAGATGAACTTTTAGGTATATATAAGAAGCAATGGGAAAAAGAACAACAGAATTCTGAAAAAGCTTATAAATATGCTGACTTTGCTCAAAGGCTTGGTAAGTATGAAGAATCAGTTAAACCACTTGAGTTTCTAGTTTCTCAAAGCCCAGAAGGTGTTAATTATTGGACAAAGCTTGCTAATGCATATCAAAAAATAGAAAACTGGACTAAAGCTGAAGATGCATATAAAACGCTCGAGAAAATAGATTCTCAAAATAAAAATCACTATTTAAATTTAGGTATTATTTATTCTAAAACTGGTAAACCTGCAGCAGCGAGAACACAATATATAAAAGCAAGTGAAGTTGGAAAAAATTGGGGTCTGCCTATATATTATGAAGGCCAATTATACGAAGACGCCGCTAGAAATTGTGGAGATTATAATTTTGATGCAAAAGTAGTTTATCAGCTTGCAGTTGATACTTATAGAAAAGCTTACGCTATGGATCCAACAGTTACTCAGGCTCATGAGAGGGCTAATCAATTATCAGTTTCTGTCCCAACTCAGGAAGATTATTTCTTCCATCAATTAAAATCAGGTCAGACTATTCCGATTAAGGGAGAATGTTATTCATGGATAGATAGGAGCATAAAGGTTCCTTAATGAAGAAAGGAAATGAATTTTTTATCAATAAATTTTTGATAAAAGATAATCTATAATTTATTTAATAAAGGTTTCGTAAATTTGTTTGCGAAACCTTTTCTATTTTATATTTATTAAATTATTTAAAATTGGTTTTTAATATGTACGAACATTTACAAAAAGACGAAAAAATTTTTGAGGTCTTGAATCTTGAAACTAAACGACAGATGGAAAAACTTGAACTTATAGCTTCAGAAAATTTTGTCAGTCCAGCAGTTCTGGAAGCAGCAGGTTCGGTTCTTACAAATAAATATGCCGAAGGTTATCCCGGTAAAAGATATTATGGCGGCTGTGAATTTGTCGATATGGCTGAAGAGCTTGCCCGCGAAAGACTAAAAAAATTATTTAACGCTGAATATGTTAATGTGCAGCCACATAGCGGCTCACAAGCAAATATGGCTATTTTCATGACCGTGATGAAACCCGGTGAAAAATTTCTTGGATTGAGTTTAGCACATGGCGGACATTTAACTCATGGTTCGCCGGTTAACTTTTCTGGTAAATTATATGAAGCGGTAGGTTATACCTTAAATAAGGATACCAAACTATTAGATTACAACCTAATAGAGGATTTAGCTAAAAAAGAAAATCCTAAAATGATTGTGGTTGGTGCTAGTGCTTATTCAAGAGAATGGGATTATAAAAAGTTTCGTGAGATTGCAGATTCGGTTGGTGCTTTTTTAATGTGCGATATGGCTCATCCTGCCGGATTAATAGCAAAAGGTTTGTTAAATAACCCATTGCCATATTGTGATTTTGTTACATCAACTACTCATAAAACTTTGAGAGGGCCACGCGGCGGTATTATTCTTATTGGGAAAGATAAAGAGAATCCATTCGGAATTAAAACACCAAAAGGTGATAGGACAAAAATGATGTCTGAGTTAACTGACTCAACAGTTATGCCTGGAATTCAAGGCGGGCCATTAATGCATATCATCATGGCAAAGGCTGTTGCTTTTGGTGAAGCTTTAAGCGATTCATTTGCTGTATATACAAAGCAAATAATTAAAAATTCTCAAAAGCTTGCTGATAAATTAATGGAATTTGATTTTGATGTAATCTCAAATGGAACTGATAATCATTTAATGTTGATCGATTTAACAAATAAAAATATTACAGGTAAGCAAGCTGAACAATCATTAGGTAAAGCGGGTATTACTGTAAATAAAAATATGGTACCTTTTGATTCTAGAAGTCCATTTGTAACAAGCGGCATTAGGGTTGGAACACCAGCAGTAACAACGCGTGGAATGAAAGAAAATGAAATGATAAAAATTGCTGAGTTTATTAATAGTGCTGTTTCCAATTTTGAAGACGATAAAAAGCTTGAAGAAATAAAATCAGCAGTAAAAAATCTTTGCTCTAAATTTCCATTGTATTCTGAATTAAATTAATAAGCAAAAGTTACAGTGGCTGACCAGGAAATTACAAATAATAATTCCAAAGTAGATGAAGATGAAGAACTTGGCGGAGAAATGTCTTTTCTCGACCATCTTGAGGAGTTGAGATGGCGTCTTATTTATTCTTTAATAGGCTTAGTAGTTGGCACCGCAATCTGCTGGATATTTATAGATTTTTTAATAAATGCTGTCTTGTTAAAACCTGCTATAGATGCTGGAACAAAGCTTCAAAATCTTAGGCCATTTGGCCAGATATTTATGTATGTACAAGTTGCCGTAATTGGCGGGGTAATTTTAAGCCTTCCCAATATATTTTATCAACTATGGAGTTTCATTGCCCCGGCTTTAAGAAAGAAAGAACGCAAATATGCAATGCTTGTAGTTTTTTATTCAACCATGTGCTTCTTAATCGGGATTGTTTTTGCATATTATATTATGTTACCTTATGTTCTAAAATTTGCATCGCAATTTGGAACAAAAGAAATAGCGAATCAATTTGCTATAGATGAATATCTTTCAATTATAATCAGTGTTATGCTTGGAGCAGGCTTAATTTTTGAACTTCCAATGATTTCCTTTTTTCTTACAAAACTTGGAATTTTAAAGCCTGAGTATATGAGAAAATACAGAAAGCATGCTATTGTTGTTGTTTTTATTGTATCCGCATTTTTAACTCCACCTGATCCAGTTTCACAAATTATACTTGCAGTTCCATTGGTTTTATTATATGAAATAAGTATTTTCATTTCAAAAATTTCAGTTAAAAAAGTTGATTAAAAAAGATCTTTCAGAAATAAGCAAACCTATAAAATCCGAACTTGAAACCTTTAATGACTTATATAAGCAATCTATAAAATCCGATGTAGGATTAGTTGATTTAATTGCTAAATATATAATTCGTCAAAAAGGTAAAAAGATTCGCCCGCTGCTTGTATTACTTTCTGCTAAAATTTCCGGAGAAGTTAATGATCGAAGCTACCGCGGGGCAGTATTGGTTGAATTGCTTCACACTGCAACTTTAGTACATGATGATGTTGTTGATAATGCAGATAAGAGAAGGGGGTTCTTGTCAATCAATGCCGTATTTAAAAACAAAGCTGCAGTATTAATGGGCGATTATCTTTTGGCTAGGGGACTTTTAATTGCTGTTGACGGAAAGGATTATGATTTTTTAAGTGTCATTACTAATACAGTTAAAAGAATGTCGGAAGGGGAGCTGCTTCAAATTAGAAAAACCCGTAAGCTTGATATAGATGAAGAAACATATTTCCAAATAATTTCAGATAAAACAGCTTCTTTACTGGAAACATGCTGCCAAATCGGTTCTCTGAGTAGTTCGAATAATGGTGAGTATCACCAGGCAATGAAAAAATTTGGAGAATCAATTGGTATGGCTTTCCAGATTCGTGATGATATATTAGATTATGAAGGAACTACTTCTTTAATTGGTAAGCCGGTAGGAGGCGATATTAAAGAAAAGAAAATTACATTACCATTAATTTATTCTTTAAATCAAGTTTCAAAGTCTGAAGCAGATTCAATAAAAAAAATGATCAAGAATGGTGGAAAAAAAGAAGAGGTACAAAAGATAATTGAATTTGTAAGAAAGAATAAGGGAATTGATTACGCATTGAAAGTGGCTCATGACTATTCCAATACTGCAATGGAAATGCTAAAAATATTTCCTGACTCACCAAGTAAAATCGCTCTTCAAGCTTTGGTAGATTTTATTACTGACAGGAAAAATTAAAAATTATATTACTTATCTTTTTGCACTTTAGCGGCTTCTTTAAAAACAAATCCCTTAACAGGTGCTCTTAAAGTTAAAACAGGGCAGGGAGCTTTCCTTACAACTTTCTCAGCAGTGCTTCCAAATAAAATGTGTTCAATCCCTGTATGTCCGTGAGTAGCGATAATTATTAAATCTATATTTTCTTCGGTGGCAGTTTCAATAATTTCAAGAAATGGTTTTCCGGTTTTAACAATTGTTGTGGCTTTTATTTCAGGTGGTATTTCTTTTTTAGCGAGGTTGTCTAATTCTTCTTTAGCACGTTTATCCATTTCAACATCAACAGACGGCATAGCAATTTGCCCCATGCTGAAGTCAGGCGGATAAATTACAGGTTCAACAACGTAAATTAAAATGAGCTCTGCATTAAAAGCTTTAACAAAATTAACCGCATATTTTAATGCGCTTTTTGAGTAGTCGGAGAAATCAATCGGTGCAAGTACTTTTTTAATATCCGGTTTCATAGTCTTTACCCACATTTATTTTTAATTCGTTTTGAAATTTGAAATTATCTTCATTCAATTTACGTAAGCGGACAGCAACAATATGAGAAATACCTTGCAAGATTTTAATCCCTTTGCGTGGATATTTCTCAATAAAATCATCTAAATCCGGTTTGAAAATAACAGCAAGTCTTGTTTCATTTTTAGCTACTGCGGAAGCAGATCTTTTTTCACCATCAACCAAAGCAAGTTCTCCGAAAAAATCTCCTTTCTTAAAAGTAGCCAATGAAATAATAGAACCTTCTTCATTTGCTCTTTGAATTGTTATTTCGCCCATTCTTATTACATATAATCCAATGCCAGGGTCTCCTTGATAAAAAATATATTCTCCAGGCAAATAACTCCTGTTGTGAATAATATTTATTAAAAGGGAAATATCTTTTTTATTTAATTCGGAAAATAGAGGAATAGATAATAATGATTTTTCAAGATCTGCTTTATCTGTAGGAGATTTAAAAAGATTTGCCCAGAAACTACTATGTATAATTCTATTATTATTTTTTAAATCTTGCATAACTCCTCTTATTGAAAAATTCCGGATTCAGCAACCCGCCAAAGTTTTTGACAGGGAAATTTATTTTCATAAAGTGCTCTTCCAACTATAACAGAATCAACTCCCAATGATATTAAGTTTTGAACATCCATCAATTCGTCTTTATTTCTAATTCCACCAGATAGCGTAATTTTTTTATGAGTTGCCCCTGCTATTTCTTCCGCTAGTTTTAAATTCGGGCCTCCAAGCAAACCATTTCTAATTACATCTGTAACAATAAATCTTTCGATTCCCATATCAGACATTTTTTTTGCAAAGTCCAAATATGAAATCCCTGTTTTTATTCTTCGTCCGCGGATAACCAATTCACTATCAATAATATCAAGGCCGATAGTTATTCTAAGCGGCCCGTATTTTTCAAAAAGCTTTTTGAATAATTCAGGATTATCAATTGCCATTGTGCCAACAACTAACCTACATACTCCCATATCCAATAATTCATCTGCATCTTCCATAGTTCTTATACCTCCGGCAAATTCAACTGGAATAATAACAGAGTTACAAATCTCATGAATTATTTTATAATTTTTATGTGAATGCTCATGTGCACCATCAAAATCAACAACGTGAATCATTTTTGCATTTTCGGTACGCCAAATTTTAGCCATTTCTATTGGGTCGCTGCCATATTCAACACAATCCAATTCCGGTATGCCTTGAACAACGCGGACTGTTTTTCCATTCTTAATATCTATTGAAGGAATAACTAATAAGTATCTCATCTTAATTGATTTTTTCTATAAATGATTTCATATAAAAATACAGAAATGATGAGTAAAAATAAATGAAAATGTTTGGATGAGTGATATGTAGAACTGTTTCAAAAATTCAATCTATTCATAAAGTTTTTCCAAAAAGTAATTTTTATTGTCACACTGAGGCTCAATAATTTCTTTTTACAGATAACTTTCATTACATTATTCATGTTGTCTATATGTTTCGACAAGCTTCGCATGACATATCATTAGAAATAAAATTAAGTTTTACTTTTCCCATTATTCTTTAAAACATGACGGCTGATAATTAATTTTTGAATTTCATTAGTCCCTTCAAATATTCTCATTATTCGGGCATCGCGAAAAAATCTTTCTAAGGGAAGCTCTCTTGAAAAACCCATTCCGCCATGTATTTGAATAGCTTTATCTGCTATATCTGATACTGCTTCCGAACAAATTAATTTTACTATTGCAGCTTCTTTTGAAATATCTTTTTTCAAATCATAATTATAAGCTGTTCTATAAACTATGCTTTCCATACAATAAATTTGAGCTTCTATTTCAGCCAGCATAAATTGAATTGCTTGAAATTTTGATATTGTTTTATCAAACTGTTTCCTTTGTTTGGAATATTTTGTCGAGATTTCTAAAAGTTCTTTTGACGCCCCAAGACATCCAGCCCCCAAGCCTAATCTTCCAGCATCCAAAGCTGCCATTGCAATTAAGAATCCTTTTCCGTCCTGGCCAATAATATTTTCCATTGGAACTTCAACATCATCAAAAGTCATTGAATTAGTTATGCTGCCCCTTATTCCTAGTTTTTTTTCAGGAGGCCCAATGGTAATTCCTGGGAAATCTTTCTCAACCACAAATCCTGTGATACCTTTTTTCGTTCTTGCAAATACAGAAAAAACATCTGCTATGCCTGCATTAGTAATCCAAACTTTTAATCCGTTCAATATCCATTTATCACCTTTAAGTATAGCAGAAGTTTTAAGATTAAATGAATCCGAACCAGCCTCAGGTTCAGTTAAAGCAAATGCAGCTATTTTTTCGCCTGAAGTTAATTGAGGCAAGTATTTTTTCTTAAGAGATTCGCTTCCGCCTAAAAAGATAGAATTTGTTCCTATGGATTGATGTGCGCCAATAAAAGTTGCAGTCGATGGGCATGCTTTTGTTATTTCTTCCTGCATTATGCAATATCCCATTTCGCCAAATCCACCGCCGCCATATTCTTCAGGAAATGCAGTTCCTAAAAATCCAACTTCTACAAGCTTCTTTATTAATGATTTTGGTATGCTTTCATTTTTGTCTATTTCCGCTGCTAGAGGCCTTATTTCGGCATCCGTAAATTCTTTAACCAATCCCCTTAACATTTTATGATCGTCTGAAAAAGAAAAATCCATAAAATCCTTCACTTTTAAAAATTGTAAGCAAAATAAATAAATGAGTTTTTAAAACAAATTTATTATATGAGATATTAGTCCTACTTTATTAATATTCACTTAAAAAATAAAAAAAAGAAAAGTTGAAATTTGTTCAAAAATCTTGACTTTCCTAAGTTTAATAAGCATATTTCAACTCAATGAGCAAAGATTTTATTCTAGACACCACTCAAAACAACAAGCTTAGAGTATCTTCTTTTGGAAGAGAGAGAATAAATTCAGCACCTTGTTTAATTTTAGTTCATGGGTTTAAAGGATTTAAAGATTGGGGATTTTTTCCTTATATTGCCAATTACTTTGCAAATGAAGGTTATTTTGTTCTTACATTTAATTTTTCTCATAATGGTGTCGGTGAAAATTTAGCCAAATTTACAGAACTTGATAGATTTGCTGAAAATACTTTTTCATTAGAAATCTCAGAACTTTCAGAATTGATTCAAGCATATAAGAATGGTTTTTTCGGAAAGATTTCTAATAATAAAATCGGATTAATCGGACATAGCAGAGGAGGTGCAATTTCTTTATTGACTGCTTCAAAAATGAAAGAAATTAGTGCCGTTGCTGTTTGGGCTTCTGTTGCAAATTTTGATAGATACTCGAAAAGGCAAAAAGAAGAGTGGAGAAAAAAAAGAAAATTTGAAGTTCTAAATACAAGAACAAAACAAGTTATGGCACTAAATGTTTCTTTACTGGATGATCTGGAAAAAAATAAAGATGAACTTTTAAATATTGAAAAAGCCGTTAAAAATTTACATCGCCCTTTATTTATTGCTCATGGAGAACAGGATCTTTCTGTTAAAATAAAAGAAGGAGAAATGATTTATAATTGGGCTGATAAATCTTTAACTAATTTTTTTAGAATTCCTTCAACAGGACACACATTTAATATGAAACATCCATTTGAAGGAAGTGACCCAATAGTTGAAAATTTATTAAATGAAACAAAAATTTTTTTTAATTTAAATTTTAATTGAGGATAACAATGCAAGCCAATCAAAATATTAAAAACAATTCAATAACACATATCTTAAATAAAGTTACTACTAATCGTTTATTCTGGATATTTGCATTTTCATTTTTGACTGTAGCAGGAGCTCAAGTTGCAATTCCTGTACAGCCAGTTCCATTTACTTTGCAAACCATGATGGTTGTTTTAGCCGGGGCATTTTTAGGTTCAAAAAATGGAGCTTATTCTCAATTACTTTATTTACTTTTTGGAAGCATAGGATTACCGGTTTTTGCTAATGGCGCTGCTGGAGTTGCTTATTTATTCGGGCCTACAGGCGGTTACTTATTAGCATTTCCATTAGGTGCTTATCTAGCAGGATATATAATTGAAAAAAATAAAAATTACATTGTTGTTACTCTTGCCATGTTTGCTGGTGAGGCATTAGTTATTTTATGCGGTACTTTATTTTTGAATGTATTCTTCATTAAGGAATTCTCCGAAGCTTTGAAGGTTGGAGGAATTTTATTTTCACTGGCAACTGTAATTAAAGTATTTGCTGCAGTTAGTATTTATTTCGGAGTAACCAAAAGTTATAAGAAACTTCCATAATATTTTTAATATAAAATATCAGAACTTACTAACTCTTTTATGGAATTAAAAAATATCATCTTTATCGTTTATTTTATTGCTGCTGTTAGTTTATTCACCTGGAGTTGCCGTAAACTTTTCAAGTACATGATGACAGCGAAAAAGAAAGACGATAGATTTGATAGAATTGGAGAACGTTTAAAAAGAGTTTGGACTATTGCATTTGCTCAATCTAAATTATTAAGAGACCCCAAAGCCGGCGCATTACATTTTTTAATATTTTGGGGATTTGTTCTTTTTCTTTTTGCAGTGCTTGAAGCAATTATACAAGGTTTTTATTCACCCTTTAATTTAAGTTTTACAGGGGTATTTTATTCCTTTGTGACAATTGTTCAAGATATATTTGCTGTACTTGTTATCGGTGCTGTTATTTATGCTTTATATAGAAGATTTGTTGTTCATGTGCCAAGATTAGAAGTAGATAAAGGCGGTAAATTGGATGCAGTATTCATTTTATTGATGATTGTCTTTGTCTGTATTTTTATGCTTGGAGAGAATGTTTCTCTTATTGCTAAAAATAATTTTGTTCTTCACAGTTATGCTGTAAGGCCAATTTCATGTCCTTTAAGCAAAGCTATTTTCAGTTCAAACAGCAGCAGTGCATCAACCTGGTATGAAATTTTTTGGTGGGCACATTTAACAGTTATTTTCGGATTTTTAAACTATCTGCCTTATTCAAAGCATTTTCATGTGATTACTTCTATTCCAAATACATTTTTTGCAAATCTTCCGGAAAAAAGAAATGTATTAAAGCCATTGAACTTAGAAGATGAAGATGTTGAAGTATTTGGTGCTTCGGATGTTGAACACTTATCATGGAAGCAAATTTTAGACGGATATTCATGTACTGAATGTGGAAGATGTACTTCCGTTTGTCCTGCAGCAACTGTTGGGAAATCTTTATCGCCGAGAAAGATAATTGTTGATGTTAGAAGAAGAATTGAAGAGAAAGGCCCTTTACTTGCAGAAGGAAAAACAGATGATGATATTTTTGGAAAGACCTTAGTTCACGATTTTATTACTGATAAAGAATTGTGGCAGTGTACAACCTGCAGCGCATGCGTTCAAGAATGCCCGGTTATGATAGAACATCTTGATACAATTTCCGATTTGAGAAGGAACTTAGTTCTAACAGAATCACAGTTTCCATCAAATCTGAATAATGTTTTTAAGAGTATCGAAACTAATTTTAGTCCTTGGGCATTTAATCAGGCTGATAGAGCTAACTGGGCTGAAGGAATGAATATCAAGACTATGGCAGAAGATTCAAATGGAGAAATATTATTTTGGGTTGGATGTGCTGGTTCATTCGACAATCGTTATAAAAAAGTTACTCAAGCATTTGCCATATTGATGCAGAAAGCTGGAGTTGATTTTAGAATTTTAGGAGCAGAAGAAAAATGTAATGGAGATACTGCAAGAAGATTAGGGAATGAATATTTAGCACAAATGATGATACAGGAAAATGTTGAAACTTTGAATAACTATAAAGTAAAGAAAATAGTTACAGCTTGCCCTCACTGTTTTCATTCTTTAGGAAACGAGTACAAGCAATTCGGCGGTAATTTTGAAGTAATGCATCATACACAATTGATTGATGAGTTATTAAACTCAAATAAAATAAAATTAAAAAATGCTTCCAAATCAAAAAAATTAGATGTAACTTATCATGATTCTTGTTATCTTGGCAGATATAATCAAGTTTATAATCCGCCGCGAGAAGATCTTTCCAGGATAAATGGGTTAAATCTTCTTGAAATGAAAAGAAATAAGAGTAGAGGCTTTTGTTGTGGTGCAGGTGGCGGAAGAATGTTTTTGGAAGATGAAGAGGGGGGAAGAATTAATGTTGAAAGAACTCGCGAAGCATTGGAGACTAAAGCAGATACAATTGCTTCCGCCTGTCCATTCTGTATGACTATGATGACCGATGGTGTTAAGCATTTTGAAAAATCAGAGGAAGTCGCAGTAAAAGATATTGCTGAAATCATTTTAGAGAACTCAATTTAATTAAATAATCTATCAACAAAATTAGGAGGTGTTTTATGAAAAATCTTGAAGATCTTATACAAGTAGTTAGAAGCATGGAAACTGATTTCCAGAAGTTCTACGAAAAAGGTCAGGCTGCTGCTGGTACAAGGTTACGTAAGGGTTTAAGTGATTTAAGAAGAGTTGCACAGGAAATGAGAAAAGATGTTCAGGAAGTAAAAGCTCAACGTAAAGCAGAGAAGCAAGGATAGAGTTTTTAATACTTGTATTAAGATTGAGGCTGAATTATTTTTTATAATTCAGCCTTATTTTATTTAAATAAAAACCAAAAAAATCAATCACTTATCAAAAATAATTTTTTTTAATTTGATTAAAATAAACTTGTTAAAGTCAAAATTATCTATTTCTTTCCAATTAAATCTCGTTTTCATTTTTATCATATTTAGTTTCAATAATACCAATGCAAGAATTGGGAATAGTGCTCGTTCAAAAGATACAATTACAGTTTCTGTTGTCGGCGATTTGATGTGTCATTCGCCTCAGTTTAATTATGCCAGAGTGGAAAAAGACTCATTTAATTTCAATCCTATTTATAGAGAAGTTAAAAAATATTTTGCTCAATCAGATTTTCTTTTTGGCAATCTTGAAACTGTAACAGTAGGGAATAAAAAACTATATTCAGGCTATCCTTTCTTTAATACACCTGATGAATTCATTTCTGCTTTAGCAAATACCGGATTTAATTTATTGTCAACCGCAAATAACCATGCATTAGATCAAGGAGAAACCGGTGTACGCAGAACCATAGAGCAGCTGAAGAAAAATGGCATTGCGTATAACGGCACTTTTCTTTCGCAAGAAGATAGGGATTCAATAAGAATATTTAATATTAAAGGAGTTAGAATTGCTTTTTTAGCATACACATTCGGGACAAATGGGATAGCAATACCTAAAGGAAAATCTTATTTAGTTAATTTAATTGATTATACAAAAATTCAGAATGACATTATTTCAGCTAAAGAAAAAATAGTTGATTTAGTTTTAGTCCATTTCCACTTCGGAACTGAGTACAAACGTGAACCAACCAATTACCAAAAAGAAGTTGTAGATTCAACCATTAAATACGGAGCTGATATTATAATTGGCGGACATCCACACGTAATTGAACCTATTAAATATATTAAGTCAAACTCAAATGATATTGATTCTGTATTTGTTGAATATTCGATGGGTAATTTTATTTCAAATCAAAGATGGCGTTATTCAGATTGTGGATTAATTCTGAATTTGCAAATTGTCAAGGATTGGGAGAAAGATTCTGTTTATTTATCGGAAGTAAACTATATCCCTACCTGGGTCTTTAAAGGCGAAACAAAAAATGGAAAAGAATACATAATCCTACCTAGTGAGATTGCATACAGTGATTTTATACCTGACTATCTTACAAGTAAAGATATTACTTTAATGAAGCAGTCATTTAATGACACAAATAATATCTTAACCAAATATTCAAACCGGATTAAGCTGAAAAGTATCAAAGAAGATTGGATTCCAATTTTCCTTCACGCCATTGATATAATTCGGTAAAAAAATATTTTTTATATCTAACCAACAATTCTGGTCATTAAACTTTATACAAACGATTTTATCGATTATTGTTATATTTATAACTCATTTCCAGTGTTATTAGTTAAAAAGTAAATAATATTTGTTTTTTAATTAAAATTTAAAAAACTTTTTTAATAATGATATTGAAAAAGAAGAGCAGGGGCTAAAAGATATTAATAAAAATAAGGTCTTACAGCAGAACAGCTTGCTGTTGCGGAATTTGAAGAAATGGAGAAATAATCTTGAGTAAAAGAACCCCGCTGTTTTTAATTTTTCTAGTCGTCTTTATTGATCTGCTTGGTTTTGGAATTTTGATTCCAATACTTCCAACATTTGCCACTAAAGAATTAGGTATGAATGAAACTGCAATTGGAATTACAATTGCATTGTATTCATTTGTACAGTTTTTGTTCAATCCATTCTTCGGGAAACTTTCAGATAAACATGGAAGAAAACCAATTATAGTTATTTGTCTTTTATTAAACGCTGCCGGATATATAATTTTTGCATATTCACATTCATTTGCTATGCTTTTGTTTTCAAGAGTAGTGGGTGGTATTGGTGGAAGCAGTGTAAGCGTAGCTTATGCCTATATTGCTGATGTTACCACAAAAGAAAACCGTTCCAAAGGAATGGGAGTAATTGGTGCTGCATTTGGATTAGGTTTTGTATTTGGCCCTTTCTTTGGCGGTATTCTTGCTAAATTTGGTTATGATATTGCCGGCTTGGGAAGTGCAGGATTTTCATTTTTAGCTTTCTTATCAACAGTTTTCTTATTACCTGAATCCCATAAAAATATTAACAAAGAATTAAAAATAGAAAAGAAACTTTTTGATGTTGCTGCGTTCAAAAAAGTATTAGGCAGGTCTGATCTTGGAATTCTTGTAATACTGTATTTCATACTTACATTTTCTATGGCAAATATTTACGGAACTTTTGCTCTTCTTGGATATAAAGTTTATGGATTTACCGATTTACAAAATGGAATTATTTTGGGAATTGTTGGATTGGTAGGTGCTATGGTGCAAGGAGGATTAATTAGGGTTGTATCTAAACATTTATCGGATTTAAAGCTTGTTGTTATTGGTTCATTTTTGATGGCGTTTGGTTTAGGATTGCTGCCGTACGGTGGAAATTTATTGGGAATTTCTATTGTCGCGGTTGTGTTGGCTCTCGGTACTGGATTTTTACAGCCAACATTGTTAAGCCTAGTTTCAAAAGTTACCACAGAAAAAGAGCAGGGGGTTACTTTAGGCGTTAATCAATCGCTTTCTTCATTTGCCCGAGTATTAGGCCCGTTATGGGGAGGATTTGCTTTTGAATATTTAGGATATCCGTTTCCGTTTTTAACCGGAGCCATATTTGTGGGGCTAATATTTTTATTGGCTATTATGTATCTTCCTAAAAAAATTAATCTTGAACAAAGTGAAATATCTGCTTAAATTATTTCTCTAAAATAATATTGATTTTATGTTTGAAGTAGGAAATATAAAAAAAGAAAAAGCTATTCTTCTGGCTCCCATGGAAGATGTTACGGATATCTCATTTAGAATAATATGTAAAGAATTAGGAGCCGATGTAGTTTATACCGAGTTTGTAAATACAGAAGGATTAGTACGTGCTTCCGAAAAGACTCATAAAAAATTAAAGATAATTGAAAAAGAAAGGCCGGTTGGAATTCAAATATATGGCGGCAATATTGAATCAATGGTTGGCGGTGCTAAAATAGCTGAAGAAGAAAATCCGGATTTGATTGATATTAACGCCGGCTGCTGGGTTAAAAATGTAGTTGGAAATGGAGCAGGTTCAGCTTTGTTAAAAGATCCTCCTTTTATGCAGAAACTTGTAAAAGAGGTTATTGATAATGTATCTCTTCCTATTACTGTTAAAACACGTTTAGGCTGGGACAATAACAGCATTCAAATTCTTGAAGTAGCAAAAAGACTCGAAGATGTTGGTGTTAAAGCAATAACAATTCATTGCAGAACAAGGTCAATGGGACACAAAGGAGATGCTTATTGGGAATGGATTCCAAGAATAAAAGAAGTTGTTAAAATTCCTGTTGTGTTAAATGGAAATGTATTGAATGCGGAAGATGTTAAACTAGCTTTTGATGAAACCAATGCAGACGCGGTAATGATTGCGCGCGGAGCAATTGGAAATCCATGGATATTCAAAGAAGCAAAGGAATTATTAAAAACAGGCAGCATTTTAACCGTAATTGATGAGTCAACAAAAGTAAAAACTTGTTTAAGGCATTTGCAGATAGCAACAGAAATAAAAGGGGAAAGAAGAGCTGTAATTGAACATAGAAAATTTTATTCAGGATATTTAAAAGCTTTACCTAATGTATCACAGGTTCGTAAAGCTTTAATGGCTGAAGTAGAGTATAATGCCGTTGAAGAAATTCTTCTTAAATATCTTGAAGAACTAATTAATTTTAACATAGCTGTTTAGTTTTACCGGGGTTAAATCTAATTATTTACTCGCTTTTATTTTTAATATGAATTATTTTAAATGAAATTAACTTTAAGTTTTTGGTTAATTAAAATTTAGAATTGAATTTAGTTTCAAAATATGATAAAATCTTCTATAAATAATGGAACTGCTGTTATTACTTTGAACCGGCCTGAAAAGCGGAATGCTTTACATCCAAAACTTATTAAAGAGCTTAATGAAAAATTTGAAGAATTAAAAAATGATTCAAAAGTTAAGGTTGTAATTCTTACAGGAGAGGGAAGTAGTTTTTGTGCCGGAGCAGATTTACAATATTTAGATGAATTAAAAGACTATTCCGCTATAGAAAATCAGCTTGATTCTCAGAATTTGGCTGATTTATTTTTAAGTATTTACAAATTTCCAAAACCTACAATTGCTGCTGTAAATGGCCCGGCAATTGCCGGAGGTTGCGGGTTAGCTTCTGTTTGCGATTTTATAATAGCTGGAGAAAATTCGAAGTTTGGATATACTGAAGTAAAAATTGGTTTCATTCCGGCGCTTGTTTCGATCTTTTTAATAAAAAAGATAGGAGAAGGAAGAGCTAAACAGCTTCTGCTTACCGGGGAATTAATTTCAAGTAAAAGAGCATATGAAATAGGGCTCGTAAATTATTTTTCTGAAAACGTATTGGTGGATTCACTTTCATTAGCAGATAAATTAAAAAATAATTCGGAATACAGCCTTCAGCTAACAAAGAATATGATTAGCAAAATATCAAATTTAAATGTAGAAGAAGCAGTTAATTCTTGTGTTCAATTAAATACAATTAGCCGGTCAAGTGAAGAATTTAAAACCGGTTTAAATAATTTTCTAAACAAGAAAAAGGAATCATAATGCCCGAAGATTTGAAACAATTTATAAGAAGCATAAAAGATTTTCCTAAAGAAGGAATTATGTTTCGTGATATTACCACTCTTTTACAAAACCCGGTCTCGTTGAATTTAACATTGCAGCAGCTATTTGAGAACTGTAAAGATTTGGATATTAACAAAGTTGTAGGTATTGAAGCTCGCGGATTTATATTCGGAGCAATGCTTGCTCAAAAATTAAATGTCGGATTTGCTCCCATTAGAAAACCAGGCAAATTGCCTGCTGAAAAAGTTCAAGAATCTTATACTTTGGAATATGGGACCGATATGATTGAAATTCATAAAGATGCGATCAAACCAGGAGAAAATGTATTAATTCATGATGACTTATTAGCAACCGGAGGTACTGCAAAAGCTGCAGCTAATCTAGTAGAAAAGCTTGGTGGTAAAGTCATCCAACTATCTTTTATAATTGAACTTAGTTTCTTGAGCGGAAGAAAATTATTGTCGAATTATAATGTCCAATCATTAGTAGATTACGTTAACGAAGATTGAACATGAGAGAAGTTACTTTTCTAAAGAACAATGCAGAGAAATGGAAACAGTTCGAATCTTATTTGTCAAAATCAAATGATTATAATTCGGATCAGCTTGCTGAATTATTTATCCAGCTAACGGATGACCTAGCATATTCAAAAACTTTTTATCCAAAAAGTAAAACGACTTTATATTTGAATTCCCTTGCTTCCAAAGTTCACCAAAAAATTTATAGGAATAAAAAAGAGGATAAAAGCAAATTTATTTATTTCTGGAGCAATGAACTGCCATCCTTATTTTATAAGCACCGAAGAGAATTACTGATAGCTTTTTCAATTTTTATGATGGCATTGATTATAGGGGTTTTTTCTGCAGCAAATAATGATTCATTTGTAAGATTAATTTTAGGCGATTCTTATGTTAATATGACCTCAGAAAATATTTCTAAGGGTGACCCAATGGCAGTGTATAAACAGATGAACCAGGTTGATATGTTCTTAGGAATTACTTTTAATAATATTCGCGTATCTTTTTACGCTTTCATATTAGGTATTTTATTTTCTTTTGGCACTGCGTACATTTTGTTTTCAAATGGCATTATGCTGGGAGCATTTGAATATTTCTTTTTTGAAAAGGGTTTTTTATTACAATCTCTATTGGCAGTTTGGCTTCACGGTACTCTTGAAATTTCAGCTATTATTATAGCCGGAGGTGCTGGAATTACAATCGGCAACAGCATCCTTTTCCCTGGCACTTATTCTAGAGGCCAGTCTTTTATTACTGCAGCTCAGGATGGAGTTAGAATAGTAATTGGTTTAATCCCAATTTTTATTACTGCTGGATTTTTAGAATCATTCTTAACGCGATATACTGAGATGCCCTTAATTTTAAATTTAATTATTATATTTGGCTCATTGAGCTTTATAATTTGGTATGTAATTATTTTTCCTTCACAACAATTTAAAAGGGGAATGAATCATGATTCAAACTGAAAAAATTGAATTCCGTAAACTCAGAGATTTTGGAGAATTAATAAATGTTACTTTCGAATTTCTAAGACAAAATTTAAAAAAGCTTGGCCTTTCTGTTTTATTTATTGTTGGTCCTCTTGCTTTAATTACAGGTATTATCGGGGGCATTTATAATGCTTCAAGGTTCAATAATTTATCTGCCTTGAAATTATTTTCATTTAACTGGCCTTTATTATTGCTCCATTACTTTTTCATTCTAATAACTGCTCACCTTTTAGTAACAGTAACTTATTCATACGTATTTTTATATTTCGAAAAAGATTACTCTGCAATTGAAGTTTCAGATGTATTTCAAAAAACAAAAGAGTTTTTCTTTCCCTTTTTAGGAATTTCGATTGGAGTCTTTGTTGCGGTCTTGATTGGGACTGCATTATTTGTGATTCCTGGAATTTATTTATCAATAACATTATCAACAATTTACGCTGTCAAAATGATTGAAGGCAAAGGTTTTTTTGATGCATTCGAACGATGCCGCCGGCTTATAAAAGACAATTGGTGGTTTACATTTGGACTTATATTAATCTTTGCAGTCATTCAATATTTTTTCTCTTTCATACTTCAAGTTCCCATGGCAATTGTAAATTTTGTTGGAATGCTGCACTCGGTAAATAAAGGAGCAGCTGGAACTGGAATAAGTGAAATATATGTAATTATAACAAGCCTGTTTTATATGATTTCATTTTTCTTTTATACTATCGGTATAATAGGGATTATCTTCCACTATTTTAATCTTGTTGAACAAAAGGAAGCAAGGGGACTGATGCAGAAGTTAAATAACATTAATGCAACAGATAATATTTCTTGAAGCTGTGAAATATTTTTTAGTAATTATTTTTCTTTCGACTTTAATACTTAATACAGTAAAAGCTGAAGAGTCAAGCGATTCTTTGATGAATAATGCTGTGTTTGATACTTCAAAAGTAGTGGTCCGCACGCCTGCCGAAAGTACTCTAAGCAAGTTTAGAAATGATAAAACCTTTATTTATGATAGAGCAAAAACTCCTTTAACCCTTTGGGATAAGATTACACTATGGATTAGCAATCGAATCAAAGAACTTTTCACATCAGAAGGATTCCCGGTAATTGTTAGATACTTTTTGTATTTAATAGTAGCCGTTGCAGTTATTCTCGTGATATTTGTTTTACTTAAATCCAATGTTCGCGGAATTTTTTATGGTAAACAAGGAGAATCAAAAACTAAATTTAAAATTGTGGAAGAAGATATTAACCAAGTGGATTTTGAAAAAAGAATTAATGATGCAGTTAACAATAGAGATTACAAGCTTGCAGTAAGACTTTATTACTTAAAAATACTGAAGCTGCTTTCAGATAATAAGATAATTGATTGGCAAATAAACAAAACTAATTCAGCTTATGTTAGAGAAGTTAGAAAGTTAGACTTGCACAATAATTTTGAAAAATTAACTTTAATTTTTGAATGGATTTGGTATGGTGAATTTCCAATCGATGAAGCAAGCTTTGTAAAAGTAAAAGACATATTTACTGAATTCAATATCAATATAGATAAAAGAAGATGAAAAAATATTCTAAATATATTGCTGTATTGGTTTTTCTATTTTTAATTATGATTTTGTTTTTACTGTTGTCTCCAAAAGAAATTAATTGGTCATACAGCTTTTCAAAAGACGATAAAATCCCATATGGAAATTTTGTAACATTCAAAGCTGTTGATGAAATATTTGATAAAGGCATTGCTCCTGTCACCGAACCTATATATAATAATGTTGATTCTGAGCTGGACTCAAACATGAATTACATTTTTATTAATGATAACTTTTCCCCTGATAAACTTGATGCCCAAACCTTACGCGAATTTATTAATAAAGGTAATAGTGTTTTTATCGCAGCAGGGTATTTCAATTCAGCATTCCGGGATACATTTGATGTGTCAACTTCACTGAGATTCATTAATCAAGATTCGTTAAAAGTTAATTTTTGTAATCCAGAACTAAAAAGTAATTTTGATTATGTTTATAAGAAAGTCGCTTTTGATAATTATTTTACAAGCTTTAATGATTCCAATGCAGTTGTTTTAGGAACGAATAATTCCAACCAGGCAAATTTTATTAAGTTGAAAATTGGTAGCGGCAATTTATATTTAAATCTTGTCCCATTAGCTTTCACCAATTATAATATTTTGGATACAACAAATTCTGATTACATATTCAAAGCGTTGTCCTACCTTCCGGCAGAGAATTATACATATTGGGACGAATATTATAAATCCGGGAAAGCTATGATCAGAACACCATTGATTTTTATTTTGAGCAAAGAACCGCTGACATGGGCTTATTATGTTTCTATTCTTATCATCATATTATATATAATTTTTGAAGGTAAAAGAAAGCAGAGAATTATCCCTGTAATAAAACCATTAACCAATACAACGCTTCAATTTGTTGAAACCATAGGAAGACTTTATTACCAGAAAAAGGATCATAAAAATATTGCAGTAAAAAAAATAAATTATTTCTTAGACCAGTTGAGAAATTATTATTACATTAAAGGCAATATATTTAATGAAGATGATATGCGTTTGATTTCAGAAAAATCTAAAGTAAGTCTTTCAAAAATTAATGCGATATTTGGTTTTATAAATAACATCGAAAGCAAAAATAAAATTTCCGAAGATGAGCTAAAAAATTTAAATTCTTTAATTGAATCATTTTATAATTCAGCAGGTATTTATGGAAGAACAATTTAATTTAACAAGCAGAACTGATTTTTCTGAATTGCATAATTCAGTAAGTGAAATTAAAAATGAAATAAAAAAAATTATTATTGGACAGGATCAAATTATTGATTTACTAATTGCTGCTATTCTCGCAGATGGCCATGTGCTGATAGAAGGTGTTCCCGGTATTGCTAAAACATTAATTGCAAAAATTCTTTCCAAAACTATATCAAGTAATTTTTCCAGGATTCAATTCACTCCTGACTTAATGCCTTCTGATATAATTGGCACTTCTATTTTTAATATGAAGAATTCTGAATTTGAATTTAACAAAGGGCCAATCTTTTCCAATATAATTTTGATTGATGAAATAAACCGAGCGCCTGCTAAAACACAAGCTGCTCTTTTTGAGGTGATGGAAGAAAGACAAATAACAGTTGACGGTAAAACCTATTTTATGGAGCAGCCGTTTATTGTTTTCGCAACTCAAAATCCTATTGAACATGAAGGCACATATAGACTGCCGGAAGCTGAGCTTGACAGGTTTTTATTCAAAGCAGAAATTGGTTATCCATCTTTAGAAGAAGAAACAAAAATCTTACTTGAGCTTCATAATAGAAAAAGTGCTAATGATTTGTCGATGATTAAAACCGTACTTTCTGTTTCGAGTTTAATGGATTATCGCAGTAAATCAAGAGAGATTCATATTGATGAAAACATAGCAAAATACGTAGCACAAATCATTAATAAAACGCGAAACAATAGTGATTTATATTTAGGCGGTTCTCCAAGAGCTTCTCTTGCAGTTCTAGTTGGAGCAAAAGCTTTTGCTGCAATGAAGGGGCGTGATTTTATTACTCCGGATGATGTTCGTGAAGTCGTTTATCCTGCTTTGAAACATAGATTAATATTAACACCGGAAAAAGAAATGGAAGGAATACAAATAGATGAAATCATTAAAAAAATTATAGATAAGATTGAGGTTCCAAGATAGTGAAGTTTTTAAAATCATTCTATCTTACTTCTGTTTTTTTTATTACAGCATGGGGATTAGTTTTACTATTTATACTTTCTTACTTTTCCACAAACTTCATTTTAATTCCAAAGTTGTTGGTATGGATATTTCTATTTGCTGCAATAGTCGATACAGTAATTTTATTTATTAATAAAAACGGAGTAAATGGAAGAAGAAAAACTACCGCCAGGTTTTCCAATGGGGATGAAAATCAAGTATTTGTTTTAATAGAAAATCACTACAGCTTTAAAATCTATGTAACTCTGGTAGATGAAATTCCTCATCAATTTCAAATAAGAGATTTTAAGATTAAGTTAAAACTTGATCCGGGAGATAGTAAAACTATCTTTTACAACTTAAGGCCTGTTAAAAGAGGGGAATACAATTTTGGAAATTTAAACATTTTTATTTCATCCCCACTAAATTTAATTAGAAGGAAATTTGTTTTTGACGGAAATAAAACTATTCCGGTTTATCCATCCTATGTTCAAATGCGCAAGTATGAACTTCTGGCTATCTCAAATAGGCTTACGGAAGTTGGAATAAAAAAAATTAGAAAGATAGGCCGCTCAACGGAATTTGATCAAATTAGGAATTATGTTACCGGTGATGATTATAGGACTATAAATTGGAAAGCCTCCGCAAGAAAAAGTGAACTTATGGTTAATCATTATGTAGATGAAAAATCTCAGCAAGTTTATAGTGTGATTGATATGGGCAGAATAATGAAAATGCCGTTTAACGGAATGAGCCTTGTTGATTATGCAATAAATTCTAGCCTGGTGATTTCAAACATTGCAATTCATAAGCAAGATAAAGCCGGGTTAATTACTTTTTCAAATAAAATTGGGACAGTTTTACCAGCCGAAAACCGTTCAACACAAATGCTGAAAATTCTTGATTTGCTATATAACCAGGAGACAGAATTTTTAGAATCAGATTACGAAAAGTTATGTGCTGAAATACTTTCAAAAATAAAGCATAGAAGTTTAATAATACTGTATACAAATTTTGAAACTATTGACGGATTGAAAAGACAATTATTTTATATTAAAAAACTTGCACTTTATCACCTGGTTGTCATAATATTTTTTGAAAATACAGAGCTTTATTCTTTATTAGAATCCAGTCCAGCTACAACTGAACAAATTTATATTAAAACTATTGCGGAAAAATTTGAGCTGGATAAGAGGCAAATAGTAAAAGAATTAGAAAAAAATAATATCCAATCGATATTAACTTCTCCTGAAAAATTATCGATTAATACAATAAATAAGTACCTTGAATTAAAAGCCAGGGGAATGATTTAGCTCTTATTAAATTTACTATGAAGTTTAAAAGGTTGTATTGTCATTTCGACCGAAGGGAAATCTCTTTTTTAAAAGATTTCTCGGTCGAAGACTTCCTCGAAATGACGAATTTATATACTAGTTATATATAGAGCTAAGCGAAAATAATTAAAGTGAATAAGAAACATTTATGGAAAAAATTCAAATTGAAACCACACAAAATGTAACTATTGACTATGATATCGCAAGTATAGGGGATAGAATTTTGGCCGCTTTGTTAGATTATTTAATCATATTTGGTTATGTGATTGCACTATTAATATTGGCTTCCATTTTAGCAAATACATTTCCAACTTCAATAGCATTCTGGATAATAGTTTATTTGCCGGTTTTCTTTTATGACCTTGCATGCGAGTTATTTTTAGACGGACAATCTTTTGGGAAAAAAATTAGAAAGATTAAAGTAGTTAAAATGGATGGTACACAGCCTACTTTCATTAATTATTTTTTACGATGGATTATTCGTCCAATTGATGTCACCTTTACTTATGGAACTGTTGCAATGATTACTATGTTCATAAATGGAAAAGGGCAAAGGCTTGGAGACCTTGCAGCTAACACTTCAATAATAAAATTAAAAAAAGATATAGCCCTTGAAGATACAATTTTTAAGAAATTGGATGAGGCTTATGATGTTCAATATCCGGAGGTTTCAAATTTAAATGATAATGATGTTGGAACAATTCAGGAAGTTCTTGATCAAATAGGAAAGATTACTGATCACTTTGTATATGAAGAAATTCTCTTAAAAACCAAAACCGAAATATCCCGTAAAATGGGTATCAATTCCGAATTAAGGCCCTTGTCTTTTCTTTATACGGTAATGAAAGATTATAATTACGTAAATGGAAAATAAAAATGCCGGAAAAGATTCCGGCACTTTATAGTTAGTCCTATCTGCGAATCGAACAATAATGTCATTTAGCCTTGCTTAGGTTACTTGCAACAGCATCCCAGTTAACTACATTCCACCAATTCTCAATATAATCCGGACGCTTATTTTGATACTTCAAGTAATATGCATGTTCCCAAACATCCAATCCAAGTATTGGAGTGCCTTTTTTATCTGCAACATCCATTAAAGGATTATCTTGATTTGGTGTGGAAGTAATTTCAAGTTTACCATTTGCTACAATCAGCCATGCCCAGCCAGAACCAAAACGTGTTGCAGCAGCATTACTGAATTGTTTTTTGAATTCTTCGAATGAACCGAAAGAATCATTAACAGCTTTTTCTAAGTCGCCTGTTGGCCAACCGCTGCTGTCTTTTTTCATGATAGTCCAAAATAATGAATGGTTGTAGTGGCCGCCGCCGTTATTGCGAACAGCAACCGGATGCTTTGAAACATTTTTTAAAATGTCTTCAAGTGATTGACCTTCTAACTCAGTTCCTTCAATGGCTCCGTTTAATTTGGTTACGTATCCATTGTGATGTTTTGTGTGATGTATTTCCATAGTCTGTTTATCGATATATGGTTCCAATGCATCATATCCATAGGGCAAATTAGGCAATTCAAATTTTCCCATTAGTGAATCCTCCTTCAAATATTATTTACTTATGATTAGTTAAATATTGTTTGGATAGAAATTTATTAATCAAACAATAAATGTATTAGTTAGCTATAATTGAATTAAACACCAAATGATTCGCCGCAGCCACAAGTCTTTACGGCATTGGGATTGTTGAATACAAAACCTTTACCGTTTAACCCGTCTGTAAAATCAAGCACTGTTCCGCTTAAATAAAATAGACTTTTACCGTCAACAAAAAGTTTTACATCTTTATCTTCGATTAAAGTGTCGCCTTCTTTTTGGTCGGCATCAAAACCTAGAGTATAAGTCAAACCTGAACAGCCGCCTCCTTTAACACCTACTCGCAGTCCATAAGTTTCCGGGATATTATTTTCGCTCCGAATTTTTTGAACTTCATTGGCAGCTTTCTCTGTAATTTTAATTTCAGATTCAATTTGAACATTTGACATAATCATCATTCCTTTTTTGAGTTCTTAAATAATAAAAATATGTTTTGATATTCAACTGTTTACAATATTATAAAGGGTCGCCTGGGACAGCGGTCACAAACTCAGGATAATTTATTTTCCAGGCCTGGTTGTTTACTCTGATAAAAACCTTTTCTTCTTCTAAATATTCTGCTAACTGTTTTGCAATTTCTTCAGCTTGAGGATAAGTTACTTTAATATCTTTGCTTTCTAAAAATTTTCTAACTCCGTAATGAAAATCTCTATAAAAGAAATTTGAATTATGGAATACAGGGAATTTTGCTTTTAGAAAATTCAAAAATACCGGGTAATCATTTTTAATTAAGTTATAATGTTGATTGAGCTTTTCATCCATAGTTTTTCTCAGTTAATTGTTTCAAATGACTTTAGTTTACTTTTTGGTGATTCCATTCTTAATTGTTGAACTGTTTTAACAATTTTATTTACTGTGAAATCAATTTCTTCTTCAGTGTTAAACCTTCCAATTCCAATTCGTATTGATGATTGCGATTGTTCATCGCTTAAACCTATAGCTTTTAAAACATGACTCGGTTTCAACGTAGTAGAAGCACAAGCGGCACCGGTTGAAACAGCTATTTCTCTCATATTTATTATCAAAGTTTCTGCTTTCACGTCTTCAAAACTTAAATTTAAATTATTAGGGATTCTATTTTCAAGTGAACCGTTTAAATGTACATCATCTAAATTTTCAAATATGCCTTTATATAGTTTATCTCTGAGATTTCTTAGATGAGAAATTTCAGTATTAGAATTATCTCTAATTATTTCAATTGCTTTCCCGAAACCTACAATAGCGGGTACATTTAAAGTTCCAGACCTTAAATTATTTTCATGGCCGCCGCCGAACACTTGAGGAGTTAGTTTTAATGCCGGTGATTTCTTTTTAATATAAAGCGCACCGATTCCTTTAGGTCCGTAAATTTTGTGAGCTGAAAATGAGACTAAATCTGCATTGTTTTCTTTCACATTAAAATTTAATTTGCCAATCGCCTGTGCTGCGTCCGTGTGAAAAATTATATCATTCTTACTGCAAATTTCTCCAATTTCTTTAATGTTATTTATCGAACCGATTTCATTATTTGCCGTCATTATAGAAACTAGTATTGTATTTTTCTTAATTACTTTCCATAAATCACCAATATTTATTTGACCGTTCGAATCAACAGGGAGGTAGGTAATTTCAAATCCTTTTTGTTCCAAATAATTTAATGAGTCTAATGCAGCACTGTGTTCAATTGAAGATGTAATTATATGCCAGCCTTTTGAATAATAGCTTTGTGCAATTCCGAAGTGAACTAAGTTTATTGATTCAGTTGAGCCGCTGGTAAAAATAATTTCATTTTTATCTGCACCAATAAATTCAGCAATAGTTTTTCTTGATTTCTCAACAGCACTTTCCGCTTCCCACCCGAATGAATGATTCTTGCTTGAAGCGTTTCCAAACTTTTCAAAGAAGTACGGCTTCATAGCTTCAAACACTAATGGGTCGAGCTGTGTAGTTGAATGATTATCTAAATAAATTGGAAATTTCATATAGCACAATTTATAAAATTTGACTGATTGTTGTCTGTTTAAAAACTCTATCAATTTCTGTTTGAACTTTTGAAAGAGGATTTCTAATTTGGCAGCAATCAAATCTTGCACAATCTTTTTTAGAGCCGTTTACTTTCATGCAGTTTGTAATTTGAATTCTTTCTATGGCGGAAATAACATCACTTAAAGTTATGTCATTTGCATTTCTCACCAGCGAGTAGCCGCCTTTAACGCCTTGAAAGGAAACAATAATATTTTTCTTTGTCAACTTTTGAAGAATTTTAGATAAAATTTCATAAGGGATATCATATCCATTTGAAATTTCTTTAGCTGTTATACAATTGCAATTATCTTTTAGCGCCATGTATTTAACAGCTAATAATGCATATTCGGTTTTTTTTGATAGCTTTAACATAAATAGGACTAAATCAGTCTGGTATCAAACTTAAAGAAAAATATTATAAAATCAAATTTAATTTTAGGTTAACGTGAGCAAAAACCAATAAAGTAAAATCAAGAAATAATTATTTCTAAACTTTTATGTCTTTAAGGTAGGGGAATTATAATTTTATGTAATCACCATACGGAATTATGAAAGAAACTATAAAAAATATGTTTTTAAAAATAATATGGATTGATTAAGAAATGATTGTGCTTTTATTAAAATTTATTTTGAAATGGAAACAACGAATAGCGTAAAATAAGTTTTATGCATCCTTAAATTTCCCGGAAATATATTTATGGATTATACTTGCGACTAACGTTTGATACGGCATTCCTTCTTCTAATGATTTAGCTTTTAAATTTGCTAAGTCTTTTTCCGTAAGACGAATATTTATCCTTTTGATTTTAGCAGAAGTATTTTTGGCAATCCGCTGATATTCTAACTTCTTCTTTTCAAAATCTTTGATAGATCTCCATTCACCTTTCTCGTATGAATTCAATAACTCTTTCTCTTCTTTGCTCAACTTCATTTTATTCTCCTTCTAAATATTTTTTTGTCGCTTTTCTGCTTGGAATAATCGTTTTCAAGAATACTTTATCCACATCTTCTACAAATGGGACTAAATAGGCATAGTTTTCATATTCAACTACAAATATATTTTGGTTTGAATATTTTTTCTTATTTGGCTGTTCCACAATATCAAGCAGATGACCTAATTCTATTTGACTGACAATGATTTCGAATGAAATATTTCTTTCTTTTTTAAGCTTTTCATTCTTTTCTTCATTCCATTCAAAATATTTCATCTTTTATTTTTTTATTTTAAAATTAGCAATAATGTATGCCTATTGTCAATCTATCATAGATAAGCTAAAAACCATCTTCCCCAAAAAGTAATTGCCTGCGCTATATCTTCTTAATTATTTTTATTTGGTAAAATGAACTGTAACTAAATATCGAATCGCAAAAACCTATTAAATCAAATCAAGAAATAATTATTTCTAAAAATTTATGTCTTTGGAGTAGGGGAATTATAATCTTGGTTTTTAATGCACAAAATGACGAATTGAAACTGAAAAATTAAGTATTAAAAAACAAGAAGGAGTCTATTATTCTTTTTTTTAGTAACTATTTTAGAAATTTAAAACTTTAATTTATAAGTTGATTTAAAAACCTAACAACCCGATTGAAGTCCTGGCAAGGTTTACCAATGGTGTAAAGTAAATTCCGAATAGTAAAATTGGAGTAAGCAATGCAATTATCACAATTGTATTGCCAATGGGGATTGAAAAAGGAGCTACTTCTTTTTCACCTTTTTGTATATAAAGATTTTTTAGAACGCGTATGTAATAGTAAAGTGAAACAACTGTATTTAATAATGCGATTACAGCAACAACAATCATTTTAGCATCAACCAAAGCCATGAATATATACAGCTTGCCAATAAATCCTGCTGTAGGGGGAAGTCCGGTTAATGAAACTAAGAATATTGCTAATGCAATTCCAAGCAGGGGATTTGAATATCCAAGTCCTTTGTAATCATCTAAATCTTCGCTGCCGATTTTATTTGCTATCAGCATTACAACATAAAAGGCTCCGAGATTCATGAAAGCATAAACAGCGAAGTAAATCATGATGGCAATCAATCCTTGGTTAGACATAACCGTTAAACCAAGCAATAAATAACCGGCATGTGCAATGCTTGAATAAGCTAAAAGCCTTTTCATATTACTTTGCCACAGATGCTGCAAAGTTGCCGAGAGTCATGGTCAAAATGGAAATAAGAATTATGAATGACTTCCAATCAATAATATTTATTAACTCCCAATAGCCGTCTGCGCTTACTGATTTAACGAAAGTAACTTTTATGAATCTGATCAATAATGCAAAGCCGGCTGCTTTACTTGCAATTGATAAGTAAGCAGTAATTGTAATTGGTGCGCCTTCGTAGACGTCAGGTGTCCAGAAATGAAATGGAGCAGCAGAAATTTTATAACCGATTCCAACAAAAATAAAAATACCGGCGAGAATGAATGTTAAACTTTGAAATTGCGGTGCTTGAATTAAAGAATTTATTTCATAAATATTTGTGCTTCCGGTAAGCCCGTAAATAATTGAAATTCCAAATAACATTATTCCGGATGAAACGCCGCCGTATATAATATACTTTAATGAAGCCTCACTGTTTCGCATTGATTTTTTTGTGAAGCCTGCTAATACATACGATGATAAAGAAACCAATTCCAATGAAAGGTACATAAGAATTAAATCAGCAGAGGAAATCATAAAAAACATTCCGAGAATCATTCCGAATATTAAAGCATAATATTCTCCATGCCTTTCAAACGCAACTTTTATTTCATTAGAGGAAATAGAAAAGATTACTACTAAAACTGATGCTAAAATCACAAGCAGCTTAAAGAAAGCTCCAAAAGCATCAACGCTAACTAGCCCCTTATTGCCGCTTGATGAAACCGAAGCGAAAGTATTATAATCAAACTGGCCAATTACAAAATAAGCTGTGACTATTAATCCAAAAAGTGAAATATAGGGAAGATACTTTTTGTTTTTAGCCATTATTAAATCCAATGTCACAACTGAAACTAAAGTTAATGAGATAGCTATTTCAGGCTTGAATAAGTAAAGGCTGTCTATGATATAATTTAAATTCACTTTATCAACTTGATTAAATTTTTAAAAATTTATTCTCTTATTATTTTAAAAACTTCCTATTGAACTAAAGAAAGTTTGAGACTTAATTAAAAAATGAACCATAGAATTAACAGATGTGTTCATCAAGTTAAGCATTGCTGCCGGGTAAACACCTAAAAAGATTACAACCAGGCTTAACGGAACAAGCATGAAATATTCTCTCAAAGTTAAATCAGGAAGCCCTCTCCATTTTTCATTAAGCTTGCCAAGATAAATTCTCTGCAAAGTCCAGAGCATGTAGCCTGCGCCGAGTAAAATTCCTAAAGTTGAAATTATAGCAATAATTCTGATGGTCTCAAATCCAAATGCACCGAAGAATATGAAAGCTTCGGAAATAAAACCACTTAAACCAGGCAATCCAATTGCAGCGAAGAATGCTAAAGTTGTGAAGCCGGTGTAAATAGGCATTTGAGTTGCAAGACCTCCAAATTCTTCAATACCTCTTGTATGTGCGCGGTCATAGATTATTCCAACAATAATGAAGAGCATTGCTGTGATTGTACCGTGATTGAACATTTGAAGTACGGCACCAGAAATTCCCATGGTATTAAGTGCCGCCATACCAAGTAATACAAATCCCATGTGCGACACAGATGAATAAGCTATCAGCTTCTTGAAATCCTTTTGCGCCATCGCGCACAGCGCCCCGTAAATAATATTTATCATTCCAAACAGAGCGATATACCAGGCTAATTGCCTCGTGATCTCCGGGAACATTGGATAACATATTCTAAGAATTCCATAAGTACCCATCTTCAATAACACACCAGCAAGAATAACACTTATTGCAGTTGGTGCTTCAACGTGTGCATCGGGAAGCCAGGTGTGGAAAGGGAACATAGGTATTTTGATTGCAAACCCGATAAACAAAGCAAGAAATGCATACAGCCGTAAATTATTTGGATTAAGAGGAGATAAAATTCCAGTGCTTAAATAATTATGAGTATTCATCAACTCAAGCATGTTAAATGTAAATACTCTAGTTCCATCGGCAAGTGTTTCCATCGAACTGAAATACAATCCAATTATTGCCAGCAGTATAAATACACTTCCAAGCAAAGTATAAAGGAAGAATTTGATTGCCGCATATTCTCTTCTTGGACCGCCCCAGATTCCAATTAAGAAGTACATTGGAAGCAGCATTAATTCCCAGAAGATATAGAATAAGAAGAAATCTAGAGATACAAAAACGCCAAGCATGCCTGTATCAAGTAAGAGGAATAGCGCAAAATATCCTTTAACAGATTTTGAAATATTCCACGAAGCAAGTGTAGCAATAAAAGTAATTAGAGCGGTTAAGAATATTAACGGAACGCTTATTCCATCTGCTCCAAGAAAATAATCAATTTTAATTCTTCCTATCCATGACATGCCGGAAATATCAATCCATCTAAACTTCTCGATAAACTGAAATGAGCTTGCATCAAAAATTCCTCCTTTGGTATAATCAAAAGCCGCAAGAATTATAATCGAAAGCAGCAATTGTATACCGGTTATACCCAGGGTTAAATTTTTAACAGCCTTCTCTTGCGCTTTAGGAATGAACATTATTAAAATCATTCCAACGATTGGAAGAAAAGTTATCAGTGATAAAATGGGGAAGTGTTCCATACCTTACCTAAAAAGTCTTAAATAAAAATAAAAGTATTACAATTGAAAATATTACAAACACCAAATAAGTCTGTACTTTACCGGTTTGAAATCTTCTGAAAATCAAACCGAAAAAGCCGCTTAAATAAGCCATAAAGTTTACGAGTCCGTCAACAACAATTGAATCAAACTTGCCACTGAATCTTGAGATGCCTCTTGTTACTGTTGCAGAGCCATTTACAATTCCATCAATAATAGTACTATCAAACCACGCTAAAAATTTACTTAGCATTAATGTTCCGCCAACAAAAGTAGCTCCATAAATTTCATCAAAATACCACTTGTTATACGACAGTTTGTACAATGGTTTTATTGAATTGGCAATCTTGTCCGGGTCCAGCTTCTTCCATTGATAGAGCATGAATGCAAAGAGAATTCCAAATCCAGCCATGCTTAATGATAATGCCATTGAAGGATAATGGGCTGAATGCATTGCATGCGTATATGATTCTGAATATGTTATTTCTTCTTCTCCAGTTGTTGCTTCAACAGCAGGTTCTTCCGTATCTGATTTCATAAATGAGTAGCGCGCTTCTTGAGGAACCGATATTTCTGGTGCATGAACCCATTTTGATAAGACCCAACCTGTTTCAGGATTTAAAGGATTGGGAGTATACCAGATAAAAATTGATAAGCCTGCTAACACAACCAGCGGCATTGCCATATTGAATTTAGATTCATGGGCATGCTCATATTTATGCAGATCTCTTGGCTTTCCATGGAATGTAAGAATTAATAATCTGAACATATAAAATGCAGTCAGCAGAGCTACAAAGAATCCGATAATTGCGAAGAACCAATATCCTGTTAGTGAACCGAAAGCAAAACTACCGGCAAGTATTCCATCCTTGCTTAAAAATCCGGATGTAAGAGGAATACCTGAAATAGCCAGAGAAGCTATTAAAAAGGACGCATAAGTAATAGGCATTTTCTTTCTAAGGCCGCCCATCTTTGTAATATCTTGCTCATGATGCATTGCATGAATAACGGAACCTGAATCAAGAAATAAACATGCTTTGAAGAATGCATGTGTAACTAAATGAAAGAATGCAAAAGTATAAGCACCAATTCCCAAAGCCATAACCATGTATCCAAGCTGGCTTATAGTTGAGTAGGCTAAAACTTTTTTAATATCATTTTGTGTTAATGCAATTGTAGCCGGGATAAAAGCAGATAAAGCTCCAATTATTGCGATGAACATTAAAGCATCGCCGGTTAACATTGTGAAAATTCTTGTTACAAAATAAACACCGGCAGCAACCATAGTAGCGGCGTGTATCAATGCACTAACAGGAGTCGGGCCTTCCATTGCATCCGGCAGCCAAACATGAAGAGGGAACTGAGCAGACTTACCAATTGCGCCGCAGAATAATAATATTCCTGTTATTGTTAACCCGGTCGTGCTGTCAAAAGGAAGATGGCCGATTGAGATTTCATGAAATATAGTTTCGAAAGTAAAAGTATGATAAGTAGTAAATAAAATTAAAATTCCGGCAAACATTCCAAGATCGCCGACTCTATTTACAATGAAAGCTTTCTTGCCTGCATCAGATGCGGATTTCTTTTCAAACCAAAAACCGATTAAGAGATAAGATGATAAACCAACAAGTTCCCAGAAGATGTACATCATCAAAACATTGTGAGTAAGAACGATGCCTGTCATTGAGAATGTAAATATGCCGAGATAAGCAAAGTACCTATTATATCTAATATCTCCTTTCATATAATCAAGAGAGAAGATATGAACAAGCATGCTTATTAGAAAAACAACAAAGAGCATTATTGCGGAAATATTATCAATCAAAATTCCTAATTCAATATGAAGAGCTCCAATGATTGGAACATTACCCAGGTCTATCCAAGTAAATTGTGATACAATTGTTTTTGAAGGGAAGTAATCCAATTTTGAAAAAAGGATTATGACTGCAATTACAAATGATAATACGATAATTACATTTTCAAATATGAAACCTTTTTTAATTCGTTCTCCCATGAATATTGTAACAACAAATCCAAACAGAGGGAGAAAAAGTAAAACAACCGCAAGTATTATTAGTAAAGATTCAGACATTACTTATTATCTTTTTTTTAATCTCTTAAAGTATCAATTTCATCAACATTAACTGTTGAGAATGTTTTATAAATATTTAACACGATAGCTAATGCAATTGCAGCCTCGGCAGCGGCAAGCACTATTACAAATAATGCAATTAGTTGTCCTTGATTACCAAAGTTTCCGAATTTTGCAAATGCAATAAAATTTATGTTTGCAGAATTAAGAATTAATTCAATTCCCATTAAAACCATAACTGCATTTTTCCTGGTGACAATACCAAACAGTCCTAATGCAAAAAGCACTGTACTTACAACTATAAAATGATTTAAACCTATTTGCATAATTATTTTCTGGCTATTGAAGCAGCCCCGATTAAAGCGATTAATAAAATTATTCCGAGCAGTTCAAAAACAACTACATATTCCTGCATTAAGTGAATACCTAAATTGACAGTCGATGAAGGTGCAGTGAACGAATCCATTATTTTCCAATCTGTACCGATTAAAGTAGCAGTTAGAACACCCCAAAGAACTCCGACTCCAATAGCAGCAGGAGCAACTTGAATTGTCCCGGTTTTAATTTCAACGTTTGTGATTTTATTTGTAAGCATCACACCAAAAATCATTAAAATTAGAATTCCACCTACATAAACAATCAACTGAATAATAGCAACGAAATCAGCGCCAAGTAAAACATAAATTCCGGCAACACCAAAGAAAGTAAATAATAAATAGAATGCAGAGTAAACTATATTCCTTGTGGTCACTACAAAGAATGCGGACAAAAGAGTTACTGCTGCAAAAAGATAAAATATTATAGCATACATATTTTTTATTTACTGTTTATTTTCATCTGATTTTTGTTGTTGTTCTTCAGCTTTCTTTTTAGCTGCTTCTGCCGCCGCTGCGGCTTTCTTTGCTGCTTTTTCAGCTTCCATCTTTGCGAAGTTATCTTTCTTCTCGATTACTTCTTCAGGGGTAAGCGTCACAAAATCATATAACAAATCTCTTCGCTCAAATTCTGAAAACTCATATACATCTGTCATATAAATACATTCAGTAGGGCAGGGGAATACACATAACTGGCAATAACAGCATTTAGCAATGTCAATATCAAATTTTGTTACCCAAAGAGCCTTCTTTTTACCGTTAGAAGTTTTTCCTAAATCTTCAGTTGGTAGACTTTTAACAGTTTCAATTGAAATACAATCTACAGGGCATGCACGCGCACATTGGTCGCAGCCGATACAGTCATCCATATTTACATAAAGACGGTTGCGTTCTCTTTCAGGTAATTTTAATTTAACATCCGGATATTGGATTGTAACAGAAGGAACAAAAAGATGTTTTAAAGTTACTTTCATCCCGATAAAAACCGGAACCAATCCATTCCAAATATTTAATAAATATTGCTTCATAATTATAAAACTGTTATAAGGCCTACTATCAATAAATTAACAAATGCAATCGGTATCAAATATTTCCAGCATAAAGCCATAAGCTGGTCAACTCTTAATCTTGGCAATGTCCATCTTAACCACATCTGAACAACTACAAAGAAAGTTCCTTTAGAAACAAACCAGAAAAATTGTTCAATCGGAATTAACCAGGGTAAATGAAGTGTGTTTCCAATATAGCCAATGGGTGATTGGTAGCCGCCAAAAAATAATGCTGCAACTATCGCAGATACGGCAAACATATTAGCATACTCAGCTAAAAAAAACATTGCGAATTTCATTCCTGAATATTCAGTATGATAACCGGATACTAATTCTGATTCTGCTTCCGGAATATCAAAAGGTGTTCTATTTACTTCTGCTAGTGTACTTATATAAATAACTACAAATCCAATTATCATTAAAGGAATGAAAATGAATTTGGAAACTCCTAATACTGGCCCGCCGAATATCATCCAGTTCCAAAAATGTCCGGTTTGCATTTCACTTAAAGTATAAAGGTTCATTGTCCCGGTAATCATCACGATAGTTAATACCACAAGTATAGTTGGAATTTCATAACTTATAATCTGAGCAGCAGAGCGCATAGCTCCAAGCAAAGAATATTTGTTATTAGAAGACCAGCCAGCCATTAAAATTCCGGCAACTACAATCCCGGAAATACCGATAATAAAAAATATTCCTAAGTTAATGTTGGAACCGATATAAATACTTGTTAGTGGAATTGCAGCAAAAGCAGCGTAGCTTCCGGCAAAAACTAAAAGAGGAGCTAAATTAAAAAGTCTTTTATCATTATCTGTAGCTACTATATCTTCTTTTTGAATCAACTTAATTAAATCTGCAACTGTTTGTAGATATCCATGCCAGCCCACTCTCATTGGACCTAACCTATCCTGCATGTGTGCGGAAACTTTCCTTTCAAGCCAAACTGCAACCAAAACAAAAGGAAGGACAAGCAAGAACAATGGAATAACACTCCCAAATAAAATTGAGATGATTTCACTGTTTGTAAGTTTGAAAAAGTAATCGTACAGCATCATCTATCTACTTCTCCTAAAACTATATCTACACTTCCTAGAATTGTAATTATATCCGCAACCATGTGTCCTTTACATAATTCATTCATTACACTAAGATTCACAAAGGACGGGCCTCTTACTTTTATACGGAATGGATTTGGAGTACCATTGCTAATTATAAAATAACCTAATTCGCCGCGAGGATTTTCAACTCTTGCGTAAACCTGACCAACAGGCGGCTTAATTCTTTTGGGAATAGCTGAAGTAACATCGCCATCAGGAAGCTGTTCTAAAGCTTGCTCAATAATTTTTAAACTTTCTTCCATTTCAAGAATGCGAACGAAATATCTGTCCCAGCTATCACCAACAGTTCCCATTCTTCCATCGCCGACCGGAATATCAAAATCAAATTTATTGTAAACCGAATAAGGATCGTTTTTTCTCAAGTCCCATTTCATTCCTGAAGCTCTAAGCATTGGGCCGGTTATCCCAAAATTTATAGCTGTATCAATTGGAAGAATTCCAATGTTTGCAGTACGTTCTATGAAAATTGAATTATAGCTGAGGAGGTCGTTATATTCTTTTATCTGCGGCCTGAAATAAGTTACAAATTCTTTTGCGAGTCTAATAAAATCCGGATGAAGGTCATGCGATAATCCGCCAACCCAGATGTAATTATAAAGTAATCTTGCGCCACAAGTGATTTCAAATAAATTTAAAATTTTCTCTCTATCTCTAAAAGCAAAAAGGAAAGGAGTGAATGCTCCAATATCAGCTCCGTAAGTTCCAAATGCAACCAAGTGAGAAGCTATTCTTTGTAGCTCTCCCATTATTACTCGAATATATTCTACCCTTTCCGGTAATTCAATTCCAAGAAGTTTTTCAACCGCAACTGCATAACCAAATTCATTATACATTGAAGCGAGATAATCCATTCGGTCAGTGTAAGGAATAACTTGAGGGTATGTCATTGCTTCAGCATGTTTTTCAAAACAACGATGAAGATATCCGATATGCGGAATTACCTTTGTGATAATTTCGCCTTCAAGCTGAAGCTCTAATCTTAAAACTCCATGAGTCGAAGGATGCTGCGGACCCATGTTAAGAATCATTTCTTCAGTCTTGATTTGACTATTCGGATCTTTTATTTCAGTAGTTTCTGTATTCATTTCAATTTTAATATGGAACTTTCATTCCTTGATAAAATTCAGGATTCTTATAATCCTTTCTTAAAGGATGACCGGCTTCCCAATCGTACGGCATTAAAATTCTTCTTAAGTCGGGATGATTTAAAAACTTTATTCCAATCAAATCATAAGCTTCACGTTCATGCCAGTCAGCGCATTTCCATACACTTTCAACAGAATTAATTTCAGGGTTTTCTATGCTTGCTGATGTTTTTAATATAACTTTATGATTAAGCTTTGTTGAATCTAAATGATAATAGACGCTTAAAGTTCCGCCTATTATTGTGTCTGCTCCGCTTTCATCTTTTTTAGTTTCTCCATTTGCATCATCTACACCTGACAAATTCATTAAGCTATCAAATTGTAAATTTTCATTATCATGGAGAAAACCACAGACTTCATCAATCTTTAAAGGTGTAATAACAATAATTGGGTCTACAGGCTGGCTGTTAGAATATTCAATTACAGCATCACCAAATTTTTCTTTTAATAGATTATAAATTTCTTCAGGATTTTTCATGCAGATTTTTTTACAAATGATTCGTTTCTAATTTTCTCTTGTAATTTCAATAAACCTTCCAATAAAGCTTCCGGCCTTGGTGGGCACCCTGGAACATAAACATCAACCGGGACTACTCTATCCACGCCTTTTAAAACATGATATCCATGTTCCCAATAAGGGCCGCCGCAATTAGAGCAGCTTCCCATTGAAATAACATATTTGGGGTCTGGCATTTGTTCATATAAACGTTTAATTCTGATTGCCATTTTTAAAGTAACTGTTCCGGAAACTATTATAACGTCGGACTGGCGTGGTGAAGGGCGGGGGATAACCCCGAATCTATCAAAATCATAATGCGAAGCAGATGTTGCCATCATTTCAATTGCGCAGCATGCCAAGCCGAAGCTCATCTGCCATAAAGAAGACAGTCTTGCCCAATTAAATAAATCATCAACTTTTGTAACTACTATATTATCTGTTTGAAATTGTTTGTCTAAAATACCCATATTAAACTGTTTCTGTTGTGGATAATTCTTCTTTCACCTGAACCCTTTTTATTACAGTAAATTTTTCAACTTGCGGCGGAGCTACTTTTGGTTTCTCCCATTCGAGGTCACCTTTTCTCCATTCATAAGCCATCCCTAATCCAAGTAATACAAGAAATACACCGCCTACCAAGAATCCGCCTAGTCCAAAATTTTTGTATGCTAAAGCCCAGGGAATAAGAAGAACTACTTCAACGTCAAAAATTAAGAAGATAAGAGCGACTACATAAAATCTAATATTGAATTTAACCCACGGAGAACCTTGAACATCTTCACCGCATTCATAAGTAAGTAATTTTTCTTTAGTGGGTCTAGCTGGCCTAATAAACTTTGCAACGAATAGTACCGCGACAACGAATATTCCGGCAACTAAAAGGAAGGCGAATATTTTACCAAATTCTGTTAACATATTTGATTAAATTGGTTTTGTAAATAAAACTTATCCTTGAGGCAAACAAAACAGGACATAATCAACGAGTCAAAACTAATAAATATAAACTTTAAAATTTCAAATGCATCGACTTTGACAATATATATGCCAGTTAAAAAACAGAAAAAAAATAAAATAGTTCAATTAAATATTTACACATTTCCAAAAATAAGAAAATAATAATTAATGTTTTCCATCAAAGAGAAATTTTTTTTTGTTCGATGAAACGAAAGCTAAAAGATACAAAAATTGATTATAACTTCAATTAAAATTATATTTTACAAATTAAATTATTGTTATTTTATTTATGCGCTCTACTTTTGCTGTTATTAATATATCTAATCTCAAAAAGAATTACATTAATATAAAACGCAAAGTAAAAGATGTTAAAATAATGGCTGTTGTTAAAGCCGATGCTTACGGACATGGAATGAAAGAAGTAGTCTATGCATTAAATTCATTAAATGAAAAGAAGCCAGACTACTATGCAGTTGCCTTGCCAGATGAAGCAGTGGAATTAAGAAAATTGGATATCAAGCAGCCAATACTTGTCTTTGAGCCTTTTATTAAAAATGAAGCTGATTTTATTTTTAGTTATAATTTTACAGCAACGGTTTTTGAAGAACGGCATATCAAATTAATTTCGCAGGCCTTAAATAAGTTCAACAAAAAACATAATAATAATTTAAAAGCAAAAGTTCATGTAAAAGTTGATACCGGGATGAACCGTCTTGGTATTAATTATATTGATGCATTTAATTTTATAGTTAATTTAAACAAGAATAATAATTTTACTATCGATGGGGTTTATACTCACTTTGCAACTTCTGATGAAAGCGACAAAAACTTTGCGAAACTTCAATTGGCAAGATTCAAGAGTTTGTTGGATGAATTGAATAAAGCTGGAATTAATTATGGTTTAGTTCATGCTGCAAACAGCGGGGCAATATTAGATATGCCGGAAGCTTATTTTGATATGGTACGCCCCGGGATTTCACTTTACGGTTATTATCCTTCTTTAGAAACAAGTGAGTCAGTAGCTTTGAATCCAGTAATGTCTCTTAAATCTTATGTGGGGTCAATAAAAAAAATTCAGAAAGGGGATACAGTAAGTTATGGGAGAATTTTTACGGCAAATAAAAGAATGAATATCATTTCTGTTCCAATCGGTTATGCCGATGGATTTAATAGAAATCTCTCAAACAAAGCGTTAGCTATTATTAATGGTAAATTGTATCCTCAAGTTGGAAGAGTGACAATGGATAGAATTATGTTGAATGTTGGAGACAATGAAATAAAACCAGGCGAAAAAGTAACTTTGCTTGGCAGCCAAAATGGAATTAATATTAATGCATGGGATTGGAGCAAACAACTAAATACTATTCCTTATGAAATTACTTGCAATATAAGTAAACGTATTCCACGGGTCTACAAATACTAATGAATCTCATAAAGCAATATATAACTCAAAGTATCACCACAGCTTCAAACAATCTCCGGTTAAGCAATCAAAAAATAGAAGTTGTTGCATTGCTTCGTGATTTCATAATTAAGTCAGAAGATTTGGAAAACGACCTTAAAGGTATGAAGAAGGTAACAGAGCTTTCTACTCTTGCAATTCGCTTAAATGATATTTATAGTTATTTAACCCAGCCTCAAGTTGATTTATTCAAAATCTCAGACAAAATAAAAGAACACAGCTCATGGCTTATTAAAGACCTTAGTCACATGCTGGATATGGTTAACCCGGTTACTATTTCACAAGCTTTGGAAAAGATTAATAAGAAACCAGAAATAAAATCTGATGATGTGAATAATGAAACTAAAGAAACGCCAACTTCAAACAATAGTATAGATGTTGATTTGTCAAAAAGAAAATTAGATGAAAATACATTTGATACAAATGCTGAGATTGATAAGAAAAAATTAGAGAGTGAAAAAATAAAAGAGAATTTTATTTTTGAAGAAGAAAAAGAGGATGAAGATTTATTCTTTCAGAATTATGAAACATCAATACTAAAGCCGATTAAACCTATTGATGCTATGCTGAAAAATATTTCTGAGAACAAAGTTGACCAGAATGAAATTATAAGATTCGCTCATATTATGAAAAACAATGGCGAGCTTTCTTCAAAAATTGGTTTTGAAATTATTTCAAATATGCATAAGGTTGTTTCCAAAGCATTGTTTTTAATTAATGTAAACAAGCTGGCAGTTAGTAAAGATGTTGTAGAAGCTTTGCGTGCTTGCCTAATAGTGATTGTCGCCGTTGTAAGGGGAAAGGAAGTTGACATAACAAATTATTTAAATAAAGCAGAAGAATTCGGTAAGAGAATTCAAACCATAAAAATAAAGGAATTTAGTTAGATGGAATTATTCGCAGTTATTATGGCCGGAGGAGTCGGTTCAAGATTTTGGCCGAGGAGCAAAGAAAAAACGCCTAAACAATTATTAAAAATTTTTGGTGAAAATACTTTAATCCAGGATACGGTAAAAAGATTGGAAGGCATGGTAAAAGATGAAAATATTTTTATTATTACAAATAAGCTTCAAAAAGCTGAAATCATAAACCAGCTTTCTCATCTCCCCAAAGAAAATGTAATTGAAGAACCTTTTGGAAAAAACACTGCCGCATGCATTGGGCTTGCATCAGTAGTAATTGAACATAAGAAAAATGATGCAGTAATAGTGGTGCTTCCTGCGGACCACATAATAAATGATATAGATGCATTTCATACTACTATTAAACGTGCTGCTGATTTTGCATATAACTCAAAAGGATTAGTAACCATCGGAATTAACCCTTCTAGGCCGGAGACAGGATTCGGATATATTCAAATTGATGAATCCGAAGTATCTGAAAATATCTTTAAGGTTTTAACGTTTGCCGAAAAACCAAATTACGCTACTGCAGTTAGATTTTTTGAAAGCGGAGATTTTCTTTGGAACAGCGGTATGTTTATCTGGCGTGCCGATACTATCCTTGAAGAGATTCAGCATCACATGCCTGATTTATGTGAAGGATTGAATTATATTAAAAAGGATATTGATACTGCTTCATTTGAGAAAACAGTTTCAAATGTATATGGACAGTTGAGAAGTATCTCAATTGATTATGGAATTATGGAAAAATCGAGCAAAGTATTTTTAACTAAAGGAGATTTTTCCTGGAGCGATGTAGGAAGCTGGGAGGAAGTATATCAGCTTTCCAAAAAAGATAATGACGGCAATACTTTTGTTGGAAAAGTTTTTACTGATATGACAATCGATTCGTACATTTATTCACCAAATAAATTTACTGCAGCAATTGGAATTGAAAATTTAATTGTGATAAATACTGACGATGCATTATTAATAGTAAGAAGAGACCAGTGCCAGGAAGTTAAAAAAGTTGTTGACCACTTAAAGATTAATAAACTAAACGAATATTTATAATTACTCATTTTCAATAATGTTACTTAGTAATTGCTATGCCAAAAAATCTTATTACTGAACTTGATATTTATAAACTGCATAAAAGCGGGAAGACAATCATTCCAATTGGTTATGATGATATTCTTACTCCTCTTGCAAAAGATAAAATCAAATCGCTGGGGATGAAAGTAATTACAAAAGAAGAAGCTGAAAGATTATATTCCGAAGACCCAAATATTTCAAGCACTATAAAAGAAAAAAGAATTGCAATCGGCTGCGACCACACCGGATTTAAAGTTAAAAATCTATTAATTAAAATTTTAAGTGATAAAGGATTTGAATTAATTGATGTTGGTACTTTTGATGAGCAGTCATGTGACTATCCTGATTTTGCTTTCGCTGTAGCATCAAAAGTAAAAGAGAAAAAAGTTGATTTCGGAATTGTAATAGATGCTACTGGAATTCCATCAGCAATTACAGCAAACAAGGTGAAAGGCATTCGCGCTGCGACTTGTTATAATGAGTTTTCAGCCAGGAGCGCGAGAGAACATAATAATGCAAATGTGCTGGTATTAGGTGCTAAATCTTTAGGTGAAGAAACAATAAAATCTATTTTAGAAGTTTGGCTGGCAACCAGCTTTGGCGGGGGAAGACATCAAAAGAGATTAAATAAAATCACTTTGATTGAAAATAATTCTTTATAATCTGAAACTAAATCTAAACATTTCAAGTATCACAATTAGTTTATGCGGTATTAAAGGAGTCACAAAAATGAAAGATAAATTAATTTATATATTAATAATAGCAGTATGTTTATTTAGTTATATAAATGGACAAGTAGCAAAAAATGAGAACACTAATTCCAATAATTTAGTTAAAGATAATGCACTTGGAATTTCATTCGCAAAAGTTGGGGCAGTAAAACTAGTAGATAACTCAAGTTATTCTATAAAGCTATCATCAGAGAATTCTTCAATCCAAAATGCAATTGCCAAAATTTCAACTTCAGATAGATTGTTTGTTGATTTGCCTGGAAGTTATGGCGGGAGATTATTTCTTGATTCACCAGGTGCAGCAAATTTATTAAAAGATAGAGTTAAGGTTGATTCATTCTCAAATGGCCAACAAAATTTCAAACGTGAATATTGGGCTGTATATGCTGGGATGGGTATGTGGGATTGTGTAATAAATTGCTATTCTCAAAAAGAAGGTAAATATTATATTATTTCATTTATTGAAGATAAACAATTTGGCAAGCCTGGTGTAATTTCAAATGGAAAGCAATTAAAAGCTGAAGATATAAAAATGAAAATATTATCTTCACTCCAGGATACAACAAATAATAATGTGAAAGAGTTTAACAACTTAGTTGCTTCTTTTCAGATTCTTAATTAATGTTGAAGGAATTTAGCGTATGAATAAAATAAAATACTTTATACTTAATACTATTGTTATTTTGATTATTGTTATAGCACCATTTGGGAAGAGTGCATCTCAAGATTCATTTTTTATTAATGGTAAAGGAATGTATTTATGGCAGCTTTGGAATTCGGAAGGCGGCGGTAAAAATTTGACTTCTATCATAACAAAATTAAAAAGTCTTAGTGTTACCTGGGTTGTAATTAAAATGGGTGATGGAGACAGCAATTATAATAGCCCAAACCACTCTCTATATAATTGGGCAGTTCAAAATTATAAAAGCATGGATAGTGTAACTTCTATTTTTCATGCGAATGGAATAAAGTTATTAGCTTTTCAGTATGTCTATGGCGTTCCTCATCATTGGGGTAATGCGGCCTCCGAAACTGATGTAGCTAATTCAATACTTAGTGTTAAAGGGCTTGATGGTTTACTTATTGACGCAGAAATAGAATACGATGTATTATCGAATAATGATGCAGTGGCACAAGCATATTGTGACAATATACATTCTAATCATCCTGATTCATTTTTGGGATTAACTGCATGGGCTCGTATAAACGGACATAATAGTTTTCCATGGACAACTTTTCTTGACAGAGTTGATGTGAATATGCCGCAGACTTATTGGGCAGCAAGACCCACAACTCCTTCAAATGAACTTAGCATTATGAGCAGCCAATTTACATCATATACAAATACCTGGGTAAGTCAAGGTGACAGTGCGGCGGATAAACCGATTATGCCCATTGGGCAAGGAGAGTATTTTGGTTATAGCAATGATGTTAAATCCGGTGACATAACAAGCTTTTGCAACCTATCTCAATCAACTTATAATTATCCAGGCGTTAGTTTGTGGGAGTATAATCAAATTACTCATTCGTATGTCTGGGATGAATATGCTGCGTCATGGATAGAAACTCCAGTATCTGTTGAATTAGTTTCCTTCAAAGCAAATAAAGAAGATAGTAAAATCACTCTAAGCTGGGAAACTGAAACAGAAAAGAACAATGAAGCATTTGAAATTGAAAAAAGCATTGATAACAAAACCTATACTAATATTGGAAGGGTTTCAGGTAATGGCACTACAACAGAAAAGCATTCATATTCTTATGTAGATAATACCTCTTTAGGAGTGAAGTTATATTATAGATTAAAACAATTAGATTTTGACGGCAATTTCACCTATTCAAAAACACTTGAAGTTACTGCTGTTCCTATAGCATTTAATCTTTCACAAAATTATCCTAACCCATTTAATCCAAGCACTGTTATTACCTGGCAGTCACCAATTGCCGGTCGTCAAACAATTAAAGTATACAATATATTAGGAAATGAAGTAGCTACTTTAGTAGATGAATATAAACCTGCGGGAACATATAAAGTTGAATTTAGTGCTTCTTCAAAACTCAAGAATCTTGCTTCAGGGGTTTATTTTTATCAACTGAAAGCTGGAAATTTTATACAAACAAAGAAAATGATTCTGATGAAATAATATTTGTATAAAAATATTTCTCCTATTCGTGAATAATTTAAAATATGTTTAAGTTTGTATCTATAAAAAATAATAAGAAAGCGAAGTGTTTAAACAACCTTCCATGCTGACTTTCAACACGTTTAATTCTCAATATAAATCGTTAATTATTTATTCTAATAGGATGTACTTTGTTCATCATTAATGCTCCTGTTGAAAAAACAATAGAACTCGATAATCATATTTACCTTCTGAAAATGTACTGCCCGGAAATAGCGGCTTCTATAAATCCCGGAGAGTTTTTGAATATACGCGTTTCTAAAACAATGTATCCTTTGCTTCGTCGTCCTTTCAGCGTTTGTGATGTTGAAGATGATTTTATTTATATAATGTTTAATGTGTTTGGTGAAGGGACAAAAATTCTTTCAAGAAAACAGAAAGGAGATTTAATTGATATTCTCGGCCCGCTCGGCCATGGATTTAATTTAGAAGGTGATTATGAATCAGCTGTTATTGTGGGCGGCGGTTTAGGCGCAGCTCCATTTCCTTTTGTCACTAGGAGAATTAGTTCCCAAAAAAATATTTTGACTTTTATTGGCGGACGAACCCATAAAGATGTAATTACTTATGGAATGAAAAATGTTTTAATCTCAACAGACGATGGTTCGATTGGAACCAAGGGAACAGTGGTTGATCTTTTAAATAAAAATCTTAATTCAATTAAATCTGATAAAGTTAAAATGTTTGCTTGCGGCCCAACTGCAATGCTCAAATCAATAAAGTCATTTTGCAATAAAAATGAAATTGAATGTGAGATGTCAACTGAATGTGCAATGGCTTGCGGATTTGGAATTTGCCAGGGTTGTCCTGTTGAATCGACAAAACATCCTGAAAAATATGCACTCGTTTGTAAAGATGGGCCGGTATTTAATGCGAAAGATATTGTCTTATGAAGCAAGTAGATCTTTCAGTTCAAATAGGTAAATTGAAACTTCGGAATCCAATTATGCTTGCATCGGGAACAGTTGGATACGGAAATGAAATTTCTGAGTTCACTGACTTAAATAAAATTGGCGCAATTGTTACAAAATCATTAAGTTTAAATCCAAGAAAAGGGAATCCTCCTCAAAGAATTGTTGAAACTCCTGCTGGAATGTTAAATGCGATTGGCTTAGCTAATGTTGGAGTTGAGGTTTTTCTAAAAGAAAAAATTCCTTTCTTGAAAAAATATATTGTCCCTTTAATTTGCAATATCGCCGCAAGTACAATTGAAGAATATGTTGAATGTATAAAAATTCTTACTAGCGAAGAAACAATTAAAGCCTTTGAAATAAATGTTTCTTGTCCGAATGTGAAAGAAGGCGGTTTGCAGTTTGGTAATGATGTTAAAGCAGTTGGAAAAGTAACTGAAAAAGTTAGGGCAGCAACAAGTAAACCGGTTATCATTAAATTATCTCCTAATGTTTCTTATATATCTGATTTTGCAAAAGTTGTTAAAGATGAAGGTGGAGATGCAGTTTCAGCAATCAATACTTTGGTTGGAACTTCATTTAATATATTTACACGAAAGCCAAAATTATATAATATCAACGGCGGGCTTTCAGGGCCTGCAATAAAACCGGTTGCTCTTGCTAAAGTTTTGGAAATTAAACAAAAGGTACCCGATATTCCGATAATAGGAATAGGCGGAATTATGAATTGGAAAGATGTAGTTGAATTTATGATTGTTGGTGCATCTGCAATTCAATTAGGTACTTTGAATTTTATAGATCCATCTGCAAGTACAGAAATTTTGAGTAAGCTCGAAGAGTATTGTATAACTTCAGGAATTGATAAGCTTTCAGATTTAACAGGCTCGTATATTATCTAAAAATATGAATTTAAAAGAATCACTGGATAAACTTTTTTCGCTTCACACTTTCGGTATGAAGCTTGGCCTCGATAATATCAAATTATTTTTAGATTATATTGGAAATCCTCAGTTAGGCCTTAAAGTTTTTCATTTAGCAGGGTCAAATGGAAAAGGAAGCACAGCAGCTTTTATTTCAAGCATCTTGCAAGAATTTGATTTTAAAGTTGGGATGTATACATCGCCGCATTTTGTGAAATTCAATGAAAGGATAATGATCAACGATCAGCAAATTCCTGATCAATTTGTTTCTGATTTTGTGAACACATTTAATGATTTTATTGATGAACACCAGCTTACTTTTTTTGAAGTAACAACTGCAATGGCATTTAAATATTTTAATGAAATGAAAGTTGATTATGCCGTAATTGAAACAGGCCTTGGCGGAAGATTAGATGCAACAAATGTTTTATCTCCTTTAGCGGTTGTACTAACCGCAATTAGTCTGGAACATACAAATATCCTTGGAAATACAATAGAAAAAATTACAAACGAAAAAGCAGCGATAATAAAGGAACGTATAAAAGTATTCTGTGGGATGCTGCCTCAAACTTCTTTAAAAATGATAGGTAAAAAATGTAACGCGCTTAAGAGCGAATTATTTAGATTAGATGAATATTCAAATCAAAAAAATGACAACCTTGAATTATATACTGAAGAAATTGAAATTGATGATTGGTCAACTTCCTTACATGGGCAGTTTCAACAATATAACGCAGCTTTAGCAGCTCTTGCTGTATCTAAAACACTTAGCTTAACTAATACGACTATTATTTCAAGAGGAATTAAAAATGTTGTAACTAATACAAATATTCAGGGAAGATACGAATTTATAAATAGGAAACCTGATATTATTTTTGATTCGGCGCATAATCCACAAAGTGTCGAAGTATTTTTGTCTGAGTTTAAAAAGCATTTAAAAAATTATTCAAATTGTTCTCTGCTTTTTACTTGTATGAAAGACAAGAATGCTAAAAATATGCTTAAGCAGTTAAACAATTACTTTAACAAAATTTATTTAACTGAGATTAATATCGTGAGATCATTATCAATAGGTGAGTTGAAAAAGATTAGCGATGAACTAAATATAAAAGCTGAAGTATTAAAAGAACCAACGGAATTGGTTAGAAAGTATTTTCCCAAACCGGCAAATGAATGCCTGGTTGTGTTGGGCAGCATGTATTTACTCGGGGATATAAAAACTAAATTACAAAAGGAAATTGCTTGACATTATTTTTTTTTAGATGTATTTTTCGAGAAAACCTCGTGTTCCTTTCATTATTAAAACATTTAAGAAAAAATTTAAATAAAAAACCCCTTAAGCATGTCCAGTTAATTTCCGTGATAATGAACAATAATTATAATAATAAAAATTTAATTTTCAATAAAAAGTAGTGAGAACAAAAAATGCCAATGGATATCTCTGAACTCAAGTCGAAAAAGATTGTTGAGTTAAATGAAATTGCTAAAGACCTTCAAATTTCTGGTTACAGCGATTTAAGAAAACAAGAATTAATATTTAAAATATTAGAAGCACAGACTGCGAAAGATGGTCTTACTTTCTCCAAAGGAGTTTTGGAAGTGCTGCCTGACGGATACGGATTTTTAAGGTCTTCGGACTATAATTATTTACCATCGCCAGACGATATTTATGTTTCACCATCACAGATCAAAAAATTCAGCTTAAGAACAGGTGATTTTGTCAGCGGACAAGTTAGGCCACCAAAAGAAGGTGAAAGATTTTTTGCTTTGCTCAGAGTTGAAGCTGTCAACGGTTTAGCTCCCGAAAATATAAGAGAACGAACTTTATTCGACAACTTGATCCCGGTATATCCAACCAAAAGAATCAATCTTGAATCTGCACCCGGTGAATATTCGATGAGAGTTATGGATCTTTTGTCTCCAATTGGAAAAGGGCAGAGAGGCTTGGTTGTTTCTCCTCCTAAAAGCGGTAAAACAATTTTACTTCAAAAAATAGCAAACTCAATTACCAGGAATCATCCTGAAATAAAAATGATTATTCTTCTAATTGACGAACGTCCTGAAGAAGTAACGGATATGGAACGTTCTGTAAAAGCCGAAGTTATCAGCTCTACTTTTGATGAGCCCGCTGAAAGGCACGTTCAGGTAGCGGATATGGTTATTGAAAAAGCTAAGCGTTTAGTTGAAGCAAAAGAAGACGTTGTGATTCTTCTAGATAGTATTACAAGGCTTGCAAGAGCACATAATATTGTAGTACCACACTCAGGCAGAATTCTTTCAGGCGGTGTTGATTCAAATGCACTTCATAAACCAAAAAGATTTTTTGGCGCTGCAAGAAATACAGAAGACGGCGGCAGCTTAACGATTATTGCAACAGCATTGATTGATACCGGCAGCCGTATGGATGATGTTATCTTTGAGGAATTCAAAGGTACTGGCAACATGGAATTAGTACTTAACCGTGATTTAAGTGATAGAAGAATTTTCCCGGCAATTGATGTTAACCGTTCCGGCACTCGTCGTGAAGAATTATTAATGAAAGAAGATGATCTTCAAAAAGTTTGGATTCTTAGAAAAATATTAAGCGATTTCGCACCAGTTGAAGCAATGGATTTCTTGCTAGACAAAATAAGAGGAACAAAAAACAACAAAGAATTTTTGAATAATATGAATAGTTAGTTTGTGTTAATCTGAAATTGTTTAGTAAAGATTAGATAATAAACCCAATTTCTTAAAGAAATTGGGTTTATAAAGTGTTCTCATAAAGTTGACAATACTCAAGTCAATGTTTTTAATTTTTAATTCCTATCTATTTAACCCCAAATAAAAATTAAATACCCAATTACTTTAATAGAGACGAGGCATACCTCGTCTCTACATAAGAATATTTTTAATACGAATAGTGTAAACTCGTTTATTTTACACACTTATAGTAAAAAGTAAATGTAATTATTTCCAACGTTGTCTAATCTATTCCCAAAATCCAATTATTATCTAAATCACAGCTCTTATAATTTGGCATTGATGTTGGCTTTGTTAATACTAAATTTGAAGGGCATATGAAAAAACCAATATTTTACTTTTTAATTTTAATATCAATTTCACTTTTGTTAACTGCCTGCAGTTCAAAAAAATCCAGGTTTAATTACAAGCTTGGACAAGATGGATTAATCTATAATACAAGTAATAATAAATTATATACGGGAACTATAATAGATACTGCAGATGTAGTAATAGAATTTGATGTGGTTAAGGGAGTTAAAAACGGTGCTTTTCTGACATACTACATGAGTGGGCAGGTTCAAAAATATGGTTATGTTAAAAATAATTTAAATCAAGGCGAATGGAATTATTTTTATCCGAATGGGCAGAAAGAAACTGTAGGTAATTTTATAAATGATAAACCGGAAGGGGAATGGACAAGTTATTTTAATAACGGACATATAAAATCTGTTGGAACTTATGTGCATGGTAAGCAGCAAGGAGTTTGGCGGTTTTATAATTCCGAAGGTAAATTAGTGATTTCTGAATATTATAATAATGGATTGTTACGAGAAAATCTTCTTAAAAGTTCTTAACCACATTAATTAAAAAACCCACGACGAAATGCCGCGGGTTTTATAAAATCAAATCTTAGAATAATTAGTTATCTAGATGTTCCTGTTATACTAATTTTTGCATCTCCATTAGGACCGGTAGTTTCAATATCAATTACAGCTCGTTTTTGATTTACAGTATCCGGCTTTGCATCATAAGCAGTGAAGGAGAAAAATGTAGCTGCCTTGCTTTGAGTATCCAGCATTTTTACATCAACATCACCGGAAACTTTTAAATCTCCTTCAGACACTTTAATTGAAATGGTTTGCCCTTCAGACATTGGATTACCATTTCCGTCACTCACTGTATAGTTGAAAGATTGAGAGCCTGCATTCTGAATATCAAATGATGTTGGTGCAACAGTAATATGAGGTAATCCGGTTAAAAGCCTGACAGTCGATGTTTGAATTGTATTATTATTTTCATCTATAGTAAATGCATTCACTCTAAAAAATCCGGCACCTAATCCAGGTTCATCTAAACTAGGAAAAGGTTGTGTAAGTAGTGTAACTGTAGATCTTCCCAACGCATCAGTTAAATTAGAACCTTCAATTATTCCTGATGTAGCATCAAAATAAACAGAAGTTCCTTCTCTTACTGGGTTAGTATATTTATCCCCGCAAAATGCTGTAAAAGGAATTTCAAAACCTATAATGCCATATTCAGGGTAATTAAGCTTTGGTGCTGCAACTGCAAAATGATCAGGATCAGGGAAGCCGCCATGAATAGATATGAGAACCGGCCTAGATTTAACAGTTATTTTATTAACAGTGAATTCAGCTATAATTTGTGCAACACCGGCAATTGTACCAGTATTTAATGTTACAGAAGCACGGCCTAAAGAATTACTGGCAACAGAAGCAGGGTATAAATATTCTCCGCCTCCAGGACTGGATCCAAAACTAAAACTGACATTTACAGAGTTATTTTTTCCAATGGGAACACCTAAAGAATCTAAAACTTCAAAGATAATTTGCGCCGTTTCATTAGAGCCGCTTTCCTTCACACCAATACTTTTAACAGATTGAGAGTACAAATAAATTGAAGCAGCAATATTAGAAGAAGTTTCACTTGTCCCGGATTGTTTATTTAGTTTAAATAATGGGACATCTACTGAATTGTCTATTTGTGCAAAAACACTTAAGGTGTCTGAATCATAACCAGTTCGGTTGGCAATAATAATAAGCTCTTTATCATTTTCAATATTTACATCGACAGAATATTGCCCTTTATTGTCAGTTGTTGTTCCATTATCAGATATTCCTCCAAGTATAACAATTGAAACACCTGAAATTGCATCCCCTGTAAACTGTTCAACAACTTGGCCTGTTATTGTAGCAGTTCCACCTGTGGTTTGAATTGGATTATTTTCAGTTCCGAATTTACACCCGGATATTATCAACACGGTTAAGGCAACCAAATATAAAACGACTATATAAATTTTTTTCATATTCTTATTAAAATTTATTTATAAATAATTCTTATTACTTTTTTAGTTATACAACAATATTTGATATAAACCCGGTTTCTCAAAGAAACCGGGTTTATAAGTATAGTAACTTACTTATTAAACTTATCTATGTAATCAGGTTTTGGCTTAATCTTGTCAAGCTGTTCCTGGTGTTTTTCTAATTCTTCTTGTATTATATTTTGTTTTTCAGCCGTGTCAACTCTCTCTTCAAGAGTAGGGAGTAAATCAGCTTTTATAACAATTATAACTTCCTTTTTTCTGTTTATAGTTTGATCGCTGCCCGTTAAATATCTTATTCCGAGCACCCACCAGGGTAAATCTTTTAAGAAAGGTATACCTGTTCTTACAACAGTCTGTTCATTTATAAATAAGCCGCCAATAACTGTTTGTTCACCATTTAAGAGAAGTACATCAGAAGTTGCCTGTGTTTTTTTAATTTCTGTAGTCAAATCACTTGGAAAGAATGAACTTTTTTCTGCATTAATTTTCAGCAGAATATAATTGATACCTTTTTTATTGTATACATAAGGAGTCACTTCTATAATTGAACCAGCAGAATAAAATCTTTCAATAGTATTTCCGGAAAAGTCTTTTTGCTTGATCGAAAAATCAGATCCTACCTGTATCCTGCCTTTTTGTTTGTCTCTTACTGTAATTGATGGGCTGGTTATAATTTCTCCTAGATTTTGAGATTCAAAAAATCTGAATAATGCTGTTGTATTACCATGAAATTTCCCTACTGTGTATTCAAGGTCTGTTGTTACATTTCCATGGGCTGGGGTGGCCTGATTAGCAGATTGACTTGCAGATGCAACTGTTTGAGTACTAAAATCAGCACCAACACTTACACCACTTTTTGACAATAAAGTTGTCCAGTCAATTCCTATTTCCCTTGTTTTCTCCACATCAGCTTCAAAAAACACTGCAGATATTTTTACTTCCCTTGCATCAATGTCTGCATAAACATCGTCTTTCAATGTCTCTTCAATTGGTTTCTCTTTGGTCTTAATAACTAATGAACCTTCTTTTTCTTCGTACATTAAATTCTGCGCATTAACAATTAAATTAAGTGCATCCATATAAGGCATCTTTTTTATCTCAACACCTATAGGTGATGCGCTGGAAACTGTTGAGACTATACTTTTTCCGCTTACTAATTCGCTTACAGCACTTAGCATTTTAACAGCCTGGTCAAAGCTTGCATATTGTGAAATTGAAACAAGCTCAAGAGGATTATATTCTCCTGAGAGCTTTTTACCAAGTTCATCCTGGCTGTAAATGCTAATCGAAAATATCAAAAGCAGTATAGGAATAGAAAATTTCTTCATATTATTGGCCTTCATTTTTTTTGTTCTTCCCAATCTTTAAAGTTGTATATTCTAATATGCCTCCCTTATTCAAAACAAAGGTTGCAGTTTCATTATCATAATCAATATCTGTTAAGTAACCTAAGTAAACGGGATCACCTTTTTTCAAAAGCTGGGTTTTTCCTTCATTGTCAATTATAAATGCACCTTGAGGTACAATGGAGATTAAAGTTGCCCCTTGTATATCCGGTAGATTATTAACATTGGGCCTAATCTGGCTTCTTATTAATGGATAATAAGCGTCAAATAGATTTCCGGAAGGAAGATTATTTTCCTTATAATTTACTTCCGCATATAGATCACTGGAAGCGAAATATACTCGTACAATTAAATTAAAATTTACAAGATAATGAGGGATTCCCTGTTTATCTACTGTCGTATTGCTAGTTACCTGGCCTGATTCAATTTTCTTCAAAGCCTTGCTGTGTTCAATTGCGTAAACAAGATCATATACACTATTGAATGAACCAATGCCTGATACTTTGTAAGTATAATATTTGAAACCATTATCAATATTTTCTTTTTGGTATTCTGTATTTGTATAAGTATAAGAAGCGTTATCTCCGCTGTACCTATCAATGAAGTCATAAAAAGTTGACTGTGTAATTTTATTGGGAATAGTGAAGTTCCCAGAAAAAAGAATTGAATCCACAACTGCTACTTTTTGTTCTGTCGCCTTTAGCTGCTTTTGCAGAACATCTATGCTTGCAAAATTAGCGTTTAATTTTTTTAGTTCGCCTTCTTTTACACTAAGCTTTTTACCCTGCACCGACCATACTAATATTCCTCCGGTTCCGGCAACCAGGACAAACAAGATAATTAATACAATTAAGCTTTTAGTTTTTCTATTCATTTTTTATCCTCTCCTTCATTTATTGTCCCGGTATTTATTGAAAATTTAAATGCTTTATAATCTCTTAATAGTTCATAGGTAACATTATTAAGGATTGCAGAATCGTACGAATCATTAAGCTGTCTTGCCAAAGGCCTAAACAATGTGTATCCTGATATTTTTAATTCTTTTGATGCAGATAAATTTATATCGCTAATCCACATATTTCTTCTCCTGCCCACAAAATCAGCTATCTTCTTCACATTTGCACTTAGTATACCGGTACCGCTGGAGAGCTGTGCAAGTGTTTTTCTTGTTTTATCTGAATTCTGAATTTTATTTTCAAAGCTTTTAATTTTATTAACTGTTTCCCTATTCTGCTCTTGTATTAAATGGATACGTCCGATCTCATTATCCATCTCTATAATCCTCTGCTGGTTAGATACATATTTATAAGAGAATAAAAATGCGGAAGCAAAAATTAAAAACATCATTAAAAAGCTTTGCCATCCAAATTGAAATAATTTTTGTTCATCCCGTATGTAATTCGGCAGAAGATTAATACCCGTATGCTTTTTCTCCAGTTCATCAAAATATTCTTCTGCAACTGTAATAGGAATTGTAAATGAAGAAAGGGAAGAGAAAGAATCTATATTTTCAATTTCTAAATCTTTAAATTTTAATTTTGATACGATGGTCAGAGGATATGCTTCCTGGACTGTATTAATAAAATCTTCGCTTTCATCCTCGCCGCAAATAATCATTCTATCAATTTTATTTGTGCCGGCATGCTCCATCTCTAGAAGTATTTTAGAAACTATAACATTATGTGCATTAAAGCTGTTCTTTCCAACTGAAATAGTAGAACTAATGTGCAGAGCCTGTTCACCTTTAAGAAATATTAATTTGGAATACTCCTTGCCTGTATATAAAACCAAAGTTATTTGTGAAAACTCAAGCTTAAATCTTCTCGTCACATAAGTTGCGAGAGAAACTTCAGCACTTTTTACGGCAGGTATTTTTAATACGCGGCGGTTGTTCATCCTGGCAAGTGAATCCAGGGCTTGCAGATAATTGCTTTTCCCTGACGGATAAACTGCCAATTTGGAATTGTCCGATAAGCTTAAAAACCCTATAGTGTTCTCTATCTTACCTCTACTATTAATATTCAGGCCCGCCAAATCTTTTTCATCGTGGATTTTTTGGAAATAAATTGCAGGCTCACAAAGGATAGGAATAAATTTGCATTTAGTTATTTCCTGTCCAAAGAAAAATTCATTCAGCTTTTGTAAAAATGATCTATTAAAACCGGTGGATTCATTTGCTATTACCGTGTAATTATATAAATCACCATTTCCATTGCTGCTGTTTGATTTTTTTTCGGCACCTACACCGATACCGACTTGCTTTTCAGCAAAGGCAAGTGAAGCATCTATTGATTCTGCTTTTAATAAAGTTAATTTATTATTTTCTTTTTTGAATAAAGCAACCTTGCTGTCATTGCCTTCAAAATAAATACAGGCTATATTATTACTCATAAAGAAGCTCCAATTATCTGTTTAAACAATTCCTTGTTGTTGGCATATTGCAATGCCATTTCCAATGAAATTTTTTTGTCATGATATAAAATTTTTAAATCCTGCTCCATTGTAATCATGCCTGCATAAGCGGACTGGTTAATCATCATGTATATTTCACCGGTGTTATTATTTTTTATAGCTGCTCTTACATTTGGATTAACAATTAAAACCTCTTTAGCAAGAATCAGCTTTCCATCCAGGCTGGGAACTAATTTTTGAGAAATTACCGCTGTAAGAACGTCTGCTAACCGATACCTAACTCGTTCTTGTTCAACTTCAGGAATTTCTGCAATAATTCTATCTAATGATTCAACTGCAGATGAAGTGTGCAAGGTAGAAAAGACTTTATGCCCGGTATCTGTAACTTCCAGGGCAGCCATTATTGTGGCCGGGTCTCTCATTTCTCCAATCACCATGATATCAAGATCCTGCCGTAAAGCCTGAACCACACCTTCATGAAATGATCTTACATCACGTCCAACTTCTCTCTGCCTGATTATGCATTTTCTTGAACGGTGGACATACTCGAGAGGTGAGGCGATAGTAACGATATGAGCATTTGCATTGTCATTATGCCAGTCAACAATTGCGTCAAGAGTTGTTGATTTACCGGAACCGGTTATGCCGGTTATTAAAATTAACCCTTGCTTTATATAATTATAAGAAAGTGCCTTAAGGGCATTAGAATGAAAATTTAATTCATCTAAGGTTCGTAACTGTGGAACAATAGAGCGCATATTCATTGCCAGGCGGTCAACATCAAAAAACGCATCTCCTCTAAATCTTATTTCCCGGAAGTCTCCGTTCTTTTTTGCATAAACATTATTAACATAATCCAGGGTATATGAAAAATCTAAGTTTCTAACTTCTTCTAAAACATTTCTTTGTTTATCATTAAGTATAGATAAAATTAAAAGAGCAGACTCGTCATCATTAAAGCAGGGGAGTTCGGTCATTGGTTCTTTTTTCCCATAAACACGAATCCATACAAAACCTTCAGTTCCATATCCGCCTAATTCAATATCCGAAGCTTCCTTATCTACCATTAATTTTAAAAGGTTATCCATCACTCCCATTAATAAAAATTTCTCTTCAAATTGAACTTTATGGAAGTTTTCTATCAGATAGCTGACTCTGTCCGGGCCAAATAAAGTCCTTGGTATTTGAGAAGTTAATTTCTTTAACACATTCTCGGCTTCAGGGCTTACATATTTTCTGAATTTACTGCGGTCTATTTCTTTTTCAATTATCATAATATTTTATTATTTATTTTTTATTCTAATTTTCTTTTAGCTGTAAAATCCAATTGCTCATGGTTGTCATAATGATAAATGTAAAAGTTACTTTTGCCAATAAGCCCTTCACTTTTTAAGGGAAGGGTTGGGATGGGTTCCAGATTAATTACACACTTGAACCCTATCTATAACTTTCCCTTGGAAAGGGAAAGACCTGTAGTCATTAAAACTTTAACATTCTAAAATTTTATCCAGTCAAACTTTCCTTGTAATATTAGTTCATCTTTATTAAAAGATTAAAATTACTTTGTGATTATAAGTGTTCTTAGTGATTTAGTGGTTATTTTTTTACCACTTTGACACAAAGGACACTAAGTTACACTTAGGACTTTTTGTTTTATTAATTTTTTTCACAAAACAATATTCTTTTTTATTCAGTTGTATTGGAAATAACTTCCTCGAACGATGTTAACCCCATCCTAACCCTTTCGAAGCCTGATTCCCTTAAATTAAGCATGCCGTCTTTCTTAGCTGCAATTCTAATACTTTCTTCATCAATTTTATCGCCCGCATCAAACACAATCTGGCTTATCTCTTTTGTAAAATACAAAGTTTCATGAATTGCCAATCTGCCGCTGAATCCGGTGTAAGCACATTTGTCACAGCCTTTGGGATGATATACTTTTACATTTCTCCATACATCAGGATTTAATTTTAAATGTGTAAAAAACGAATCATCTAAATTTTTAACTTCAGTTTTACATTTTTGACAAAGTTTTCTAACCAATCTCTGAGCTACAATCACGTTTATTGCATAAGCCAATAAAAAAGGTTCAATGCCCATTTTGTACAAACGTGAAATAACGCTCGGTGCATCATTAGTATGCAAAGTAGTAAATGTTAGATGCCCGGTATTTGCCAGCTTAATGGCAATATCTGCAGTTTCTCTATCTCTTACTTCTCCAACCAAAACAATATCAGGGTCATGCCTTAGAATAGATCGAATAGCCTGGTCAAAATTCATTTTATGGCTAAGCTTAATCTGCCTTGCACCTTTAATTACATATTCAATCGGATCTTCAACTGTTAATACATTTAATGAAGGATCCATAACATGGTGAAGTGCCGCAATAATAGTTGTACTCTTTCCGCAGCCGGTCGGCCCGGTTAAAATTACCATTCCTTGAGGACGGCTTATTGATTTCTCAAATGATGTGCGGGCATATCCCACTAGGCCTAATTCATCTAAGTCTGTAATTACTTTTCTATCATCAAGAATTCTTACAACCACACTTTCAAATTTATTTTTAATTTCAGAGCCGGCAATGGGAAGAATTGAAACTCTAAATCTTATAACATGCCCATCAATTTCTCTTTGAATGAAACCATCCTGCCCGGTTTCTCTTTCAAATCTATCTAACCCGCGAGACCTATCTTTTACAACTGCAATCACTGCTTCAGGCAAAGTATTTTCCTGCTTATGCCACAAGTTAAGCCTGCCGTCAAGGCGGAAGGAGATAGTGGTTTCCATATTTCCAAGCGGAATAATATGAATGTCGCTTGCACCTCTTCTTACACCTTCGACTAATGCTCCTTCGAATAAATTAATTAAAGCACTTTTGTTTATTTCAACTTCAAGAAGCCCCTCATCAATTGAGCTTTCTTCTTTTACATCTTTATAATCATAAGCTTCTTCTTTATAATTTTTTAAATATTCATTTTCCGGGGGGATTAATATTTCAATTAACTTTTCATACTGGCTAGAAGGAATATATACTACTTCGTAGCTCTTTGCATTTAAATTATAAGCTATCTTAGGAATTTCTTTTATAGTAGGATCAACTGAAGCGAGTATAATTTTATCTTTAATGTTATTATCATATTTTACAGGAATAACCTTGTGAGATAACATCTGTTTTTTTAGATCTTCATCAAAAGAATCAACAAACTTTTTAATTTTATCAATTTTTGGTAAGTCATCTTCTTCAAAATCAAATTCCAATATTTGAAAAGCATAAAGATTAGCCACTTCTTTGAATATTAGATCATGGTTAAAATTAAAATCCTGAACTAAAATTTGTGCAAGATTTCTGCGTGGCTTGCCGTTTCCATTGGACGTTGCGGCTTCATTCTTTTTAGTTAAAACTGCCTTAACAAGAGTGTTAGATTCGATGATACCTTTTTTAAGTAATAGATAACCAAGCTTATTGGATACATCCGTATCTATATCATAATTCTTATCAGGCAATATGTCAATGTTTTTTTCAAGCATTTTTTCTAATCAAATTAAGCGTCACGAAATGGTTCGTGACCGCCATATAGGTTATGTCAATATTATTTTCAATCATACTTTTTATTTACTTTTCACACAGCCTCTAAAAGTCGTGGCAATTAAATAATCACAAGCTATCTTGTATAATCATGAACGCCAGGCTGAGTTGGACTAACAATTGAAGTCTCAGCAGAAACAACGGTTAATAAAATCATAACTATTAAAATGTAGAATGCGATTATAATTTGTACCCATTCTATAAAATTCTTTAACCTGTATACACTATCGCTTTCATAATAGTTTGCCAATTGCAATGCTGCTTTTTTAATATTTCCTGTTTCTTCTCCTTGCCTGAATTTTGAGATGGCAGTATCAGGGAAAACACCGGTAGCAACCAAAGCATCTGATATTCCAACACCTTTCTGCATCATTATTGGCAAAGCAATATTTTTAATTTGCTCTTCTATATATTTATTTCCGACAGCTTCTGCCCCAATTTTAATTGGTGTGATACTAACTGCTGAACCACTATAGAGTGTATAAAATACTCTGCAAAAAATTTCTATATAAGTTTTATGGAGTATTTCACCAATTAAAGGAAGCTTTATTAATTGCTTATCAAACCAGACTCTTCCTCTAGGGTGTTTATAAGTAATAACTCCCGCTATAATGGGGATTAAAATTGCAGAAATTAAATACCAGATATTTGCTGAAAGCCAATGTGACATATCCAATGTAAATTGAGTCATTGGAGGTAGTTTTATGCTGAACCTTAAAAAGAGTTCAGCAGTGGCAGGGAAGATATATGCAACATACCAAACAACGGCTGCATTCAAAAGTAGTACAGTGACTAATGGCGTAATTAAGGCACTTCGCAAACTTTTTTTGAATTCATGCTTTCTCTCAAGAAATTTTGCAGTTGCTCTATAAATCTCAGCCATGTTACCACTTTTAGAAGCAAGCCCCAGCATAAAAGCTGTAAAATATCCGAAGATATTTTTATGCTTCATAAAAGCCTGTTCGCTGTCAAGCCCCTGCTTTAAATCCTTGCTGATTTCTTTTAAAGTTTCTTTTAAGATTTTATTCCTGGTATCATTAATAACGAAAGAAAGTATTTCACCGTAGGACATTTTCTCGTCCAGCATATCAGAGCAGACTTTAACAAACATTAATATATCGCCTGTTGATGGTTTTTTATTTATATCAACAAGTTTTTTGTTAACGCTTATAACCTGGTATCCGAGAAGAGATAATGCTTCGTGCACTTCTTTTTTATTAAAAGCTTTCTGCTCGCCGGTTACGGCTCTCTCATTTCCTCTGCGCACCTTATAAACAAAGGTACTTTTCTTTTCCATAGTTTTAATACGGAAATTATTTTGCGAGGCAATTAAATTTGCTTTCTGCTTTGCTGAGGAAACAGAGTCGGCAGCGATTACGCCGCCGACTACCTGTCCATCAAACTTTTCTGCTGTGAATTTTAATTCTATCATTTTAGTTAGATTTTATGAATACCTTTACTAGTTTGCGGTTCGTCCAGTCTCAATTGAAGTTGTCATACCAGTTGCGGTTACAAGACATTTAACATGCCAATTGTAGTCGGTAAGTGTGGGTATCCCAGTTATTGTAATTCCAGTAGCGCTCTCGCTTTGTGTAGTATAAGCTCCATTGGTTGAGGTTGTAAGGCCAACTAAATGTGTGGTGAACTCGGTATTGAAACCTACGAAAGTCAGCCCTCCGCCACCCATAGCAACAGGTTTTTTAAACCATTCTTGTGCATTTGAACCTACGGTTAAAGCATGTGCTACTAGCTCATCCTTAGCACCCTGCTCAGCGCCAACTGAAAAGTATTGAATCCCAAGCACCACTGCTACTCCAACAAGAATGACACCCAGTACAATCAGCAATAATTGTTGTTGTCCCATAATAGAACTCCTTAATTTGTTTTAAGTTATTTAGTTATTTATTTATTGGAGAGATTTAATTTGCCCTCAAACCCTCCGAATAAAAATCTTAATGAACGCCTTTAATTAATTACTCTAGCCAAGAAACTACCTTATAATAAGTTACATAAGGAAACCAGGTCGGCGGGCCAAAGGCAAATCTGCTGTCAAAAATCACATGCCTTTTATAACCTTTGACTATCGTATTCCCGCTTAGTACAGATACATCCTCTTCTTTACCTGCAGTCATTGAGCCTTGCAGATAAATAGTACCTGTTTGGCCAGATACAAAATCGTTAAAATCTTCAACTTGAAAACCACCTTGAACACAGAAAATAGCCGCATCAACGTGAATATCAGGATTAGTTACATTATTTGCTTTTCCCCCTGATACTTGGGAAGTAGCTACGTATATATTATTAGTGGCTACAATTCCCATCATATCATCAGCAGCAGGATTAATCATATAGCCACCAGAGCCATTTGGTATCATTGGGTCAGTTTCATAAACCATGTCTCCTACTAAATAAACATTACCTATACCACCTGAACTTCCATGAGCAATTACTGTCATCTCACCATTTAATACTCCTGACATATATATGTCGCCTTTTTCTTGATAAATTATTTTATTAGTCAAAGAAGATATCTGGATTGGAGCAGAGGCGGTAGAATATTTAGAGCTGTCATCTCCTGCAGATTTGGCAGCAGTTCTATAGGTGAAAGTACCATTTGAGTAAAATGTCAACCATAAATTTTTGTTCTGAGGGAAACTCAATCCATCTACAGAAGCGGCAGCAGCTTGAGCTGAGAAATCCATATCAAAATTCCATGTAACATCCACATCTTTTTCAAAGCCTCCTAAAAATTCAGGATTTGATTTTGGTGAAGGTTTTTTAGATTGATCTTTGATTCCATTTGATGTTGTAACTTTTCCTGTAAAGACAGGATTGCCATCAACTACAAGCCATTGATTTGAATGAAAGGCACCAAAAACTGTATCTCCAGTAATCCATCCTCGTGCACTATTTGCAGCGGATGTTTGTGGAATAAACCAGGCATATTCAGCAAGTAATTTTGTAGCTCGTGAAAGTTTAACTTTTACTATACTCTCAACACCCATAAATGAACCATCTGATATAAGTGTACGTGTTGAAGGCCCGAGAGGTGCATCAAAAGAAACATCCATCTCTCCTATATTTTCAAATGGCCTAATGAAATGCCCTGTTTGATACCAAGTAGTATCCCGCGTATATTCACTTAACCCGATATTAGCACCACTAACGGCAATATTATGTGCAATTGTAGATTTGTAATATGAAACGTGGTTATCAACGGTTCTTGTGGCTAGATTACCCCAAAAATATCCCATTACCAGGAATATCATCGTAAATCCTATCACTACTATCAAAACCGCTTTTCCCGACATATATGCCTCTTAGATTAACGTTTTAAATTTCTTGATGATAATCTTATTTGTCTCCAAAATGCACTTCGATAAGGATTATTGCCTGCATCATAAGCTGCGGTATTTTCAACTTTAATATCTATCTGCAATGCTGTAATTCCCGTTGGTGTTCCGGCAACCCATGTTTTGGGTAAATTTCCAGGCTGAATTTCTGCAAGAGTAGTAATGCCGGATGCAATTAAAGAATCCTTATAATATCTTATTTTAAAACCGGTTATTCCTAGATTTACACCTTTGGCAACTCCGTTGACAACTCTGTATAGAATTCTGTCGTCGGGATTAGGTGTCCCAGTTAACTCGGATGTTGGGCCGAGATAATATTCTAATGTATCTAATATTCCATCCCCATGAGGATCATCATAAGGGGAAACCATAAAATCAGTTAAAAATTTTATTCTGTTTGTATCTGCATAAAGTATCGCATCAGTTTCAGGATGAGGAAAAATAGATGGGTTCTCGCAATAACCAATTTTTCGGAAATCATATTCAAGAACTTCAACTGTCGTGACTAAATTCTGCTGCAGAATTAATTCACCGCTAAAATTATAAGTATTTTGTGCGGCGTTATTGTTCATATTAAAGAGAATAAAGAGAAGTAATCCTCCTATTATTGTTGAACCTAAAATATCTAGAATTGTTGCTGCGCCCATATTTTCTCTAATTAAAAATATCTGTCCAATAACTATAAATCTGACTCATGGATATAGTATCCTTCATAGATTCACTCCAAACTTTAACAGTAATTTTTTTATGCCAGGTTCGATAATTAACTTTAAGATCGGGATCAGATAAATCAACATAGTAAACGTCGCATGATAAATGAAAAATCGCTGTAGGCATAGAATTTTCTGTTTTGGCATAATTTTTATAATCATCAAAGTCATTAAATGTTCTAGGATCTGTTAAGTCTTCTCCTGTTTCAATGCCAAGATCATCTGGAGCTGTTAAATCATTAATATTTATTGCAGCACCTGTAGTATCACTATAATTATCAAAATATTTTTTGCTGGCATCTTCAATTATAGAGGAGGCGATGGAGGTTGCAGTAATTCCAAAGTTGGAATCATACATTACATCTTCGGTATTCAACGAATTTTTGTTAACATTTGTAATTAAAATGGTAAGTAAAATCATTGCCCCTAAAGCCAATATCATTTGAATATTAGTCATACCCTCCTAAAAAAAATAGTTTTTATCCTAAATCAAATGTGATACAGACAACATGAATGCCATAATTATTCTTTTGTATCATAAGATTTTGAAGCAATTGAAATCCAATATTCCACTTTTTGAACTAGATAGTTTGATTACTGTACTTTTATTTCCTTCAGAAAAATAGTAGAAGCTATTTTAGAATAATTGGGGAGTAGAATTTTTCTTTCTCCCCAAAATATAGCACCACTCACAAAAGGATTTTCATTTGAAGGATTAAATTGCAGCAAATAATTATTTTCTGATTTGTCTGCACTTATAATTTCTACTACTTCATCAACTAAAATTCCAAACGTCTTTTCTTGTTTATCATTTTCACTATGATGCTTAATTATAAGAACTATTTTACGCTTATTTACGTAATTGTTATTAGGTTGGAAGAAATTTGAAATGTCGACAATAGGGATGTTAATATTATAAATTTTTATGTAAGAAATATCATTAGAATCATAAACCTCAAATTGATCAGACTCTTCTATTCTTTTAATTAAATGAACATCATTTACGTTGATGCAAAATTCCATTTCAGAAATTTTGAAAATAATTATTCCCGGGATTACTTCAATAAGTTGAGAAATTTTCATAAGCAATATTTTTTTTACTTATGAATAGGCAAGTAAGATGCCATGTAGAAAAATTACTATTTAGAATATTTTAACACAAATTGAAGAAGGTTAAACTTGATAAGTCCATATTTCAAATTTTAAAATCCAAAAAATGAAATACTTAACATTATAATTATCTCCAGAACCTTTTTTATATCATAAGTATCAAGTTTATTATAAAGAGTTGTTTTTGCTATCCCCAAAATTTTGCAGGCTTCTTTTTTATCCCAGTTAACTTCATCTAGGACTATTCTAATATGATTTTTTTCTATTTCTGCTAAACTTAATTTTTTGTCATCATTTGAATAACCATTATTGGCATGATGATCAATACTTCCCAGTAATATAAAATCTTTTTCTAATACATTTCCTTTTGCTAAAATTACAGCCTGCATTAATGTATTTTCCAATTCTCGAATGTTTCCGATCCAATCATAATTCTGAAGAAGTTCCATAACATCATATGGAATAATATTAACGTTTTTATTTAACTCGTTATTTATTTTCTTAATGAAGTAAACGACTAGGGCAGGTAAATCACTTTTACGTTCTCTTAATGGAGGAATATCGATTGAAAATACTTTTAATCTATAAAATAAATCTTCTCTAAATTTTCCTATTTTCACAAGGTTTGCAAGATTTCTATTAGTTGCAACAACAAGTCTTGCTTTCATAGGGATGATTTTTTCTCCACCTACTTTTTCAAATTCTTTTTCCTGAATTACACGTAATAATTTTACTTGCAGGTTATTTGAGATTTCTGAAATTTCATCTAAAAAAATTGTACCATCTTCCGCTAATTCGAATTTTCCTTTCTTATCTCTGGTAGCGCCTGTAAAAGAACCTTTAACATGGCCAAACAGTTCACTCTCAAGTAAGGTTTCTGAAAGCGCTGAGCAGTTTACTGCAATAAAAGGTTTGTTTTTTGTTACTCCTGAATTGTGTATAATCCTGGTAACTAATTCTTTCCCGGTACCACTTTCACCTTGAACTAAAACACTTACTTTATTTGTAGATACTCTACCAATCTTTCTATATAAATCGTAAACAATGGGGCTATTGCCAACCAAAACTGCTTCAGCATTTGTTTGATATAAATTTTCATCGATAGTTATATTTTGTTTACTATCAAGCCTCTTATTATCCAAAGCATGTTTAACAGCCATGGTAAATCTATCAATATCAAAAGGTTTTACTATAATATCATAGGCATTATTCTGCATTGATTGAATAATATTGCTCATATCAGCATAAGCAGTCATAACAATTACTTGAGTAGAAAAATCAAACTGTTTCACTTTTGTTAGAATTTCGATTCCAGAAATGTCGGGTAGTCTAATATCAGTTATTACAAGATCCGGATGTTCTTTATGAAAAATATCAAGTGCATCATTCCCATTAGATGCAAAAAATATTTTTTTAGTTATTTTTTGAAGAGTTATTTTTAGATACTCACTGAATTGAGCATCGTCCTCAACGACTAAAATTTTCCCTAACATAGCACAAACATTTTCTATATCTATTTTTAATTAAATTTTTTGCCTACAGTTAATAGATAAAAATTTATAAATTTCTGAAATAAAATATGGGAAAATCAATGTCCTAAATGTATTTGCCCTTTGGTTGAACGCCCTAACGATTATTCAGAACATACTAAAAAAAATTTATAATATCTATCATATTTTTAAATAAATATGAATTATTAATCATGCCAGTAATTAATATACAAAATCAGCAATATTTTGCTGAAATCGCATTAAATATAACTAAATTCCTAATCAATATTTGGGATATGTTTTATTTTAATACAAAATATTATACTTATTTAATTAAATGCGTATTTTCTACTAAAATTAGCTCATAAATTTCTAAAATATTTTCTTCAATTATTTAATTATTCTTTTAAGATAGAATTTTATAGTTGAATGACATAATTAGATTTTTAAAGAACTAAATATTCAAAAATTTTTAATAAATTAATTCCATATTGAGATAATTATTTTTAAGGTTTTATTACATATTTTTAACCTTGCATAAGTAATTGAAATACATAATCTTTACCTTCAAAAAATATGAGAAAAATTACTTTAATAGTTTTTGTTGTTATCTTCTCTTCACTCGCCTTTGGACAAAGAAACTATCGAAAATTTCAAAACAATCCGTTTCAAGCTTTTTATCCTGAAATAAATATACTTCCTTCGGATTCTCTTTATGATGTTTATTTCTCTTATAGAATACCTTATAACAGAATTGTTTTCGAAAAAGATAATAATGTTTATAAGGCGGGTTATAGTATTTCTGTTGAAGTAGAAGATACAAATTCCAATTTTGTAGCGAGGCAGCTTGATGAAAAAAGAATTAAAGTTAATTCTTTTGAAGAAACAAACAGCGATAATCTTTATGCACAAGGATTAATTAAATTCAAAATTAAAAAGGGGAGATATAATATAATTCCTGTCTTTACAGATATAAATTCAAATATCGAAATGAAGTCGCATGAAATATCATTGTATCCTGATAAATTTTCTTCCAAGAATTTTAACCACCCCGTAATTGTAAATTCAAAACAAGTTTTAAATGATGGGAAAAATGAATATGAATTAACAAACTTTGGAGGAAGCATTCCTTTTAATGAAAATGACTATGATATAATTATTCCTGTAACTGATACAACGATATCAAAATTACATGTTGTTATGCTTAATAATAAAGATACTGTTTCAACTAATGATATTAGTCAATATTTTATTTCTTCACTTTCACTTAATTATAATAACGATATAATAACCTTACATAATTCCGAGAATAATTATCAAACAAAAAATTTCATTCTTAAAGATTTTAGTAAAAAGTTATATGAAGGTGATTTGACTTTAATTATTTCTAACGGTAATGATATCAAGGCAAAAAAAATATTTAATTTAAATGTAAGATGGTTTATCAAGCCTGCATCACTAATGGATCCTGAATATGCTATAAAAGCGTTAAAGTATGCTGATAATGAGCAAGTTATTGACAGTATGCTTGATGAAAAAGATGAAGATTATCCAAAAGCTCTTTTCAAATATTGGTCAAAAAATGATCCTACTCCACATACTGCTTATAATCCTTTGATGAAAGAATATTATTCAAGAGTTGATTACGCCGCAAAAAATTTTTCAACAATAACCGGGAAGAGCGGTGTTAATACGGATAGAGGAAGAATATTTATTCAATTTGGAAAACCGCAGAAGATAGATAGATATTCAAATGATAAAGGGAAAATAGTTGAAACCTGGTTTTACGAAAATCCCAAACGAAAATTCGTTTTCACTGATCAGACCGGTACCGGGAATTTTTCATTGGAAGAAATTTAGTTCATGAGAAGATTTGTTTTTACTTGTGGTGATATTAATGGGATTGGCCCTGAAATAGTTATTAAAACATTAAACAGGATAACAAAGGGGAGGAGCAGAAATCAATTTATATTTATCTGCCCTCAAAATATCTTTAAGAGAATTTCAATAATTACAAAACCTACTTTCGATTATTCGTATTCAGATTCCATAGAAAACATAAATTACAAAAATAAAGTTGTTATTCTTACATTAAAAGATGTTAAGCAAAAATGGCGAGAACCTAATTTAGAAGCCGGTTTAACTGCTTTTAATTCTATCAGGCTATCTTTTGAATTATTAATTAGTAATAAGGCAGATGCGGTTATAACTGCTCCAATTTCCAAAACAAGTATAAATCTTGCCGGAATAAATTTCCCGGGGCATACGGAAATGTATGCTGAATGGTGCAGAGAAAAATTAAAACCAGGAAGTAAATTTGATTTTGTAATGATGTTTCTTTCAAAAAAGATGAATGCTGCTTTAATAACGATTCATGACCCGGTAAAAAATATTTCATCATTGCTTAAAAAAGAAATTCTAATAAATAAATTAGAAGTAATAATTAATTCACTTAAAAATGATTTAAATATATTAAATCCTTCAATAGCGGTGTTGGGTTTAAATCCTCATGCCGGGGAAAATGGTTTAATTGGAAATGAAGAAAATGAAATTATCTCACCTGTAATTAATCAATTTAAAAATATTATTAACATTAAAGGCCCATTTGTTCCCGATGCTTTTTTTGCAAATCATTCCTATAAAAATTTTAATATAGTTGTTGGAATGTATCACGACCAGGTTTTAATTCCATTTAAAATGATTAATTTTTCTTCCGGAGTAAATTTTACTGCAGGACTTCCAATCGTGAGGACATCTCCGGATCATGGGACTGCATTTGATATTGCCGGCAAAAATTTAGCTGATGAATTCAGTATATTAGAAGCATATCATTATGCAGATAAAATTGTTAAAAACAGAATTGTGAATGCAAAGTAAACATCAAGCTAAAATTTATAATGAAGTCGCTTCCATTTACGATTACTTAATGAAAAGCGTAGATTATAAATACTGGTCAGATTATATTTACTCTATTACTAAAAAACACATTAAATCAAATTCAAATGTTTTAGAACTTGCAGCAGGGAATTGTAACTTCTCAAAATATTTTATTAAACATTATCCAAAACTTGTAGTAACTGACATTTCTCTTAGAATGCTGCAGCATAAAATGCAGAAAAATATTCCGAAAGTTTGCTGCAGCATGATCGATTTACCATTCAAAATTAAATTTAAATTAATTTACTCTACCTTTGATAGCATAAATTATATTTTAACTGAGAAAGAACTTGTTAAATTATTTAAAGTTATAAATCTATATTTAACTAATGACGGAATTTGTACATTTGATGTAAGCCTTGAAAAAAACAGCTATAAGCATTTAAGATATTCTCATAGGAAAGGCGTATTTCAAAAAGTCCATTTTGAACAGAGAAGTGAATACAATGAAAAAACAAGAATTCACAAAAACAGTTTTGAAATTAATAAAGATGGAAAAATATTTAAGGAAGTTCATAAACAGAAAATTTACCCTTTTGAAACTTATTTTGATTTGCTTGACCAAACAGGTTTCTTTGTAGTAAATTGTTATGAAGCTTTTACTTTTAATAATGGGAAAAGCGTTTCGGACAGAGTTCAATTCGTAATTAAAAAAGTGAAATAAAAAATATGTTGTCAATTAATAATGTTGATTTCAGCTATTCGACTCAAAATGTTTTTACAAATTTAAATTTAGAATTAAATGCCGGCGAATTTTGTTTTTTAATAGGGAAGAGCGGTTCAGGTAAAAGTACTTTGCTTCAAATGATTTACATGAACGTTATGCCATCTTTGGGATATGTGCAGGTGGATAAATATAATTCAAAAACAATTAAACCTAATGAGCTTCCTGAATTAAGAAGGAAACTTGGTATTGTATTTCAGGACTTTAAGCTGTTAAATGATAGAAACATTTTTGATAATATTGCATTTGTTTTAGAGGTTTTAAATGTTCCATTTAAAGAAATAAAAAGAAGAGTTGAAAACGCTTTAACAGATGTTGGATTAGTTCATCGGAAAAAAAGTATGCCCGATGAACTTTCAGGCGGTGAAAAACAACGGGTTGCAATTGCCAGAGCCTTGGTAAACGAACCTGTCTTAATTTTAGCTGATGAACCAACGGGAAATTTAGATCCTGAAACTTCAAAAGAAATTTTAGAAATTCTTTTAAAAATTAATTTGCGGGGAACAGCAATTTTATTTGCTACTCATAATTACGATATTGTTAGACGCTACAAAGCAAAAATTTATAAAATACAAGACGGAAAAGCATTCAAAGCTGTTCTTAAGCAGAAAGTATAATTTTATGTCCCAACTTTTCTTCCAAAGTAGATAAAATATCTTCAGTTACACGTTCAACTGATTGTAATCCATTTATACGAACTACTTTATTTCTCTCTTCGAAAAATTTAACAACTGGCCTGGTTTCCGAAGCATATATTTTTAATCTTTTCTTAATAACTTCTTCTTTATCATCTTCTCTTTGGTAAAAACTATTTTCTGCTCCACAATTTGGACAGTCTTTTTTATCTTTAATATCGTTGTAATTAAAAATATTATGACAAACTTTACAAGCTCTCCGGTTTGTAAGCCTTTTTACAATTTCGTTAGGATTTGCCTTTAAAATAATTAAATATAAATCCGGTATTTTCAATTCCTTTAACAAAACATCAAGTTCTTGTGCTTGAGTAACTGTCCTTGGGAATCCATCTAAAATAAAGCCGTGATTACATTTGTGATCTGTGAGTGTCTCTCTAATAATTCCAAGCATAATATCATCGTGTACAAGCTCGCCTGCATCGATTGTTTTTTTTGCCTGGAGGCCTAGAGGAGTTTTGTTTTTTACTGCTGCACGCAAAATGTCACCGGTAGAGATGTGTGGAATGTCAAGTTTTGCGGAAAGAATTTTTGCTTGAGTTCCTTTTCCAACCCCCGGTGCGCCGAATAGAATAAAACGCATCAAACTTCCATTTTTTTGATCACAAGTTATTAATATAAACTGTTTTAATCAAGATGAGTTTTAAGTTTGTATTCAAATTGGTGATTTTTGAGATAAATATTTCAATCATTAATTGAAGGTTCGCAACTTAATAGTTGAACTCCTATCGGAGTTCCTTAAAATTTTTATAGGCTCTCTATTCCTTACGTTTCACACAAGGTTATTCAAGTTGCATCACTTCGTGATGTCACACATGAAAAACTTAAGAAATTCGGTATCCCCGCCAGGGGATTAACCTAAATAACCCCGGTCGAAATCAGGGGATTCAGAGATAAAGAGATAGTAGAACCATTATAGGGTTCAATAGATTGCCAATATAAAATTTAGGTTGTGCTTAACTTCAGTTTTTAAGTATTATTTTTTCGAAGTTTAGCAAAAAATAATTTTAAAAGGTGCTTACTTTCATCTGCCATAATTCCGGAAAATGTTTTAATCCTATGATTTGATTTACCCTCTTCAGCTAAATTATAAATAGAACCACAAGCGCCAAGCTTTGGGTCAAAGGCTGCAAAATATAAATTCTGAATTCTGCTCGCTAAAAGAGCGCCAGTACACATTATGCAGGGTTCAAGAGTTACATAAATATCACATTCACTTAAATTCCAATTGCCTATATGATTGGAAGCCGCAGTAATTGCAATCATTTCGGCATGTGCTGTAGCATCTTTTAGTTTTTCTACCTGATTGTAACCTTTCCCAATTATTTTATTTTGATGGACTACAACTGCGCCAACTGGGATTTCATTTTCTTCAAATGCTTTTTCTGCTTCCTGCAAAGCAGCGAACATGAATTTGTAAGTTTCTTCTTTGAACATCAGTTATGTAATTAAAAAATAAATAGGATTATATTAGTAAATTCAAAACGACCTATTGAGTATGTTGCGCAACTGTCATTTCGAAGGAGTCCTGGAGTGAGAAATCTTTTTACAATAATTTTTTGGATTTCTACCTTTGGTCGAAATGACATTTCCAGGATTCCGCAAAAGATCCGATTGGCAAACAAGTTTGAATTAAGTTAGTACGCCCGGAAGGATTCTCCCAAAGGGATGCCTATGGCAGAACCCTCAACCTCTTTGATAGCACACATCATTAAGTACGCCCGGAAGGATTCGAACCCTCAACCCTTTGATCCGAAGTCAAATGCTCTATCCAGTTGAGCTACGGGCGCATAAAAAAAACATCCCAAAAAGTAGCGATGTTAAATCCTTCCAAAAGGGAAAGACTTTTAAAACAAAAAGACAAGTAACAATGATGCACCCGGAAGGATTCTCCCAAAGGGATGCCTTTGGCAGAACCCTCAACCCTTTGATCCGAAGTCAAATGCTCTGTCCAGTTGAGCTACGGGCGCATAAAAATATGCCTATTTTCCTAAATTTTTAACACTCTATAACTGTGCTGTAAGTGTATTTTTTCATAATTTACTACACAGTTTACTACACAGCAAAAGTGAGTCGCAGATAGTGTATGTCTTGTGTAAATAAGTGTGAACATAAATCCAAATCTAAATCTTTTCTTGTTGAAATTAAAGCAGCCGGGTATGGAGATTATTCTGTCCTACCGATACTTCTCTGTTCTCCTTTAATAACTCTCGGTTCATTATCTCTTCTTGCAGACCATCTGTCATACAAAGTAAGCAGGTTAATGTAGTAATCATTGAAGTTATATATATTAACTAATATCGTAGAGTATGTTTGTACTTGATTGCAGAAACCTTTACCTATTGCGTTGTATATCATGTCTTCGTCAGTTAAACCGTTGTTAATCGGCACAGCAAAAGTATCTAGCTCGTTGTAGAGGTCTATAATCAATTCTTCAAGGGTATCACTTTCCTTTACCCAAAGTGGAAGGACTTTTGATTATACAAATAATAGGTTCTAACATCCTTGTGCACTGATTTAATCAAATAATTTATGCGAATTAAATTATAATATATGTAAAATATCCCGTAAATATTCAATTAACTCAGTACTCAGCAATGCTTTTTCTCTTTGCGTACGTCTATTGCTTTCTTTTTTACTGAACCGGAACTGAATAAGAGCAAATATGGCGAATAAAGCTATCACGCAATTACTAATGACGTATACTTTGTCCCAGATCGAAGTTTCATTCAATGTTCGCACTAAGTTGACCACTGTAGTTGAATCCATTAACTCTCCAGATTTTTAGTTGACCTTATTATTGAAACAGATGCCCTTGGTCATGCTCTTTATCCAGCTTCTTCTTCGCTGCCTTGAATGCGTCGCGTACGAAAAACTCAGAGGGCACTTGTATCTTAATTTCTCGGCTGTGGCTTTACAGGCTTGGTAAGCTCTGCTAAAGTTTTTTTCGGAATAAAGGATGCTTCAATGAATTTTTTGAACCAATCTGATACTACTGGTTGATAAGTATCTTTTGTTTTTTCTATAATACTATATAGTTTCTTTTTATCATTATCATTAACATAATTTGACACTTTTATAATTTCTTCCCTCTCCCAATAAGGCAATGTAACTAGAACTGAAATGAATCCATTTAAATAAAGTTCAGTTAATATTTTACCTTCTTCTTTGGTCGAACGAATAATATCATCATAATTTGTTTTAAGTTCTTCTTTAACTTTGTTCATTTCTTTATTGTGCTTTAATTCTAATTCTTCTCTAGTGAGATTTACAAAGCTCTTAATCCTTTCTGGATCAAATATTTCTAAGATTGTCTTAGCTCCCTCTAAATTTTGCTTCATCGAATCAATTGTATCTTTATGTATATCTAAACTTGCCTATAGATCATCAACTTTTTTTTTATGAAGTGAGTAAACATACCAGACACTAATTAGAACTAGTATATTTTCGATTACTAAAACCCAATCCATAATCGCTCCCTATAATTTATATTTAATATGAATTGCTGTTATTCCCTTGAAAGATTGTAAACGGAATATTCAAATTTAATAATATTATCCATCCCCGCCACATTTTTTAATTGAGATTGGTGCAGAATATTTTATATTGCTTTTGCTTCAATTGGAGAAAAATATGATGAAGCTAGTTCATATAGAACTTAAGATAAATGTTGCAATGATAATATTTGCGATAGCATATTTATTAAAAGTTCTGCTTCATTGAAAGTGGGGAAGTCTTGGCTTCCCCATTATTTTATCTCATACATTAAAAAGGGAAACAACGAAACAACCAACTGAAGAAACCTGCACGAATTGCATTTAATTAATGAATTGGACTAATCTTGAATTTCTATTTTAGCTAAAAGCGTGAAATCGTAAATCCAGGCAAAATAATATTGTTTCCAGGCATTACATTTTAGGTAAAAAGTTTGTTTACTATTAGTAAAACGACAAAATCATTTTGGCATATTTATGGATTTTGTTAGTGCAGAGAATTTGAAATAACTAAATAATAATCATTAAAATAATGTGAGGTTAAAATGAAACGTATAATTGTAATCCTAGTTTTTGCATGTCTGGCTGCATTTTCTTCTTCTTCAATATTAATGGCGCAGACCAAAACTCCAAAAGCAACGAAGACTCAAATCAAGCAGCAGGCAAGAATTCATCAAGGAGTTAAAAGCGGTGAATTAACAAAAAGTGAAACTATTAGATTAGAAGCACAGCAGGCAAAAATTCAGAATGATAAAGTTAAAGCAAAATCAGACGGCGTTGTTACTAAACAAGAAAGAGCAAAAATTAGAGTTGAACAAAAACATGCAAACAGAACAATCTACCACAAAAAGCATAACGCTAGAACTAAATAAATCATAAACTAAATGATGATTTAATAAACCCGGTTTCATAATGAAACCGGGTTTATGTTTTTAAAGAGTTGCATAAGTTATAATCGATTAGTCAATAACATTATCTTTTTCCCCAAAGGTAGAGGACAATTTCCCTATTAATTTTTTTTGTATAACAGTATTTCATTTTTAAAAATTTAATTTAATTTTGTTTTACTTTTACATAACACATTGAATCCTCAGCTATTTCATATACAATATTGTAAGTGCATTTATTTTTCTTTTCTTCGCCTAACTTCCTTTTATTTCTTAATTTATTTGTGGTAGCAATTACGAGTCATTTAAGAATAATTTGATTGTAAGTAAAAAATTACCTTAAATTAGCGCCCTAATTTATAAATCAGTTTGTTGAAAAATTATTTATTGAGTAATAATGAGTAAAAATTTAGTTATAGTCGAGTCACCTGCAAAAGCAAAAACTATTGAAGGATTTCTCGGCAAAGATTATATAGTGATGTCAAGCTATGGCCATGTTAGAGATTTGGAAAAGAAAGAAAAAGGTATAGATATTGAAAATAACTTTAAACCTTTTTATAAAATTTCGCCTGATAAAAAAGAAGTAATTAAGCAACTAAAAAAGTTTGCTGCTGATTCGGAACTGGTTTGGCTGGCATCTGATGAAGACCGCGAAGGAGAAGCAATTTCCTGGCATCTAAAAGAAGTACTTGAGCTTGAACCGAAAAAAACGCGAAGAATTGTTTTTCATGAGATTACCAAGGGAGCTATTCTTAAGGCAATTGAAAATCCAAGAGACATTGATATAAATTTAGTCGAAGCACAGCAGGCAAGAAGAATTCTTGACAGAATAGTAGGCTTTGACCTTTCCCCGGTTTTATGGAGAAAAGTAAAACCAAAACTTTCTGCGGGAAGAGTACAGTCAGTTGCTGTAAGATTAATTGTTGAGCGTGAAAGAGAAATTGATGCATTCAAATCTGAATCCCAATTCCGTGTAACAGCAAATTTTATTGTTGAAGATGAAAAAGGAAATAAGTACAACTTAAAAGCAGAGCTTCCTAAAAAGTTTCAAACAGAAGAAGAAGCGAATGAGTTTTTAAATAAATGCATCGATGCCGAATTCACAATAGAAAGTTTAGAAAAGAAACCGGTTAAAAAATCTCCTTCGGCTCCTTTTACAACATCAACTCTTCAACAGGAAGCAAGCAGAAAATTATATTACTCAGTTTACCGCACAATGATGATTGCTCAAAAGCTTTATGAAGCTGGTAAGATAACTTACATGCGAACTGATTCTGTTAATTTATCCGAGGATGCTATCAAAGCTTCCGAAGAACAAATTAGAAAAGAATACGGCAATAAATATTCTTATACAAGAAGATTTAAAACTAAATCAGCCACAGCTCAGGAAGCACATGAAGCTATCCGCCCAACTTATTTTGATGTAGAAAAAATAGAAGGGACAAAGGACGAACAAGCTTTATATGACTTAATCTGGAAAAGAGCAATCGCTTCTCAAATGAGTGATGCTGAAATTGAAAGAACTACGGCAAAAATTAATATTTCAACTGCTGAAGAACAATTTGTTGCCAAAGGCGAAGTAATAATTTTTGATGGATTTTTAAAAGTATATATTGAGTCATCAGATGAAGATGCTGAAAATGGTGATTCAGGAATTTTGCCGCCTCTTAAAATTGATCAAAAACTAGAGCCTGAAAATATTACAGCGATGGAAAGATTCACTCGTCCTCCGGCAAGATATACAGAAGCAAGTCTTGTTAAAAAGCTGGAAGAACTTGGAATAGGAAGGCCGTCAACTTATGCTCCAACTATCAGCACAATTCAGAAACGCGGCTATATTGTAAAAGAAGAACGAATGGGAACAGAAAGAAATTACCGGGTTCTAATTCTCAACAGTCACAACAAAATTGATAAAGAAAATCGAACTGAAATAACTGGAGCAGAAAAAGGCAAAATGTATCCCGCAGATATTGCGATGCTTGTAAATGATTTTCTTTTAGAAAATTTTCCACGGATTATGGATTATAAATTTACTGCTCATGTTGAAGACGAATTAGACGAAATTGCAAATGGTGAAACAGATTGGCATGAAATGCTGCGCGAATTTTATTATCCTTTTAAGAAAAGAGTGGATGAAACAATTGAAACAAGTGAACGAGTTTATGGAGAAAGAATCCTTGGGACGGATCCTAAGACAGGCAAACAAGTTTCTGTTCGTATGGCAAGATTTGGTGCTGTAGCTCAATTAACTGATCTGAATAATCCCGATGAAAAACCTGAATATGCCGGTTTAAGAAATACACAAAAATTAGAGAATATAACTTTAGAGGAAGCATTAGAATTGTTTAAGCTTCCGCGGGAAGTTGGTGAATTTGAAGGCCAAAAAGTAGTTGCTGCTATTGGAAGATTTGGGCCTTATGTTAGGCATGATGGAAAATTTTATTCGCTTGGGAAATTATATGATCCGCATACGATTGAACTTGAGACTTCCATACAAGTAATTCAAGATAAAAGGAAAAAAGATGCAGAGAAAACTATTAAAGTTTTTGAACAGGATCCTGAAATTCAAGTATTGAATGGAAGGTGGGGGCCATATATTAAAGCTGGTAAAAGGAATGTAAGAATCCCCAAAGATGTTGATGCTGCTAGTTTGACTTACGAAGAAACAGTTAAGCTTATTGAAGAAGCACCGGAGAAAAAAAACAGATTTGCTAAAACTTCAACTAAAAAGTCTGAAGATAAAGAAGAGAAAAAACCTGCTGAAAAGAAAACAACCAAAAAAGCATCAACAAAAAAGACAGCTTCTAAAACGAAAAAGGGAAGTAAAAAGAAGTAGGAAAATATTATTAACCAATAGATTTATCTATTGGTTAACATGGAAAAAAATCACAAATATCTTTGGTTGAAATAATGAATAAACTAAGAATTCCATTATTCCATCCTTTAGTTTGAATTAGTTTAATAGAAAATTTATTGAGATTAGTTTCATATTGCAGATTGCCTTCCCAACTTTAAGAAATTCGATTTTTCATTCTTCAAAATTTGATAATTAAAAATATCAACATCCGCCCAATCATTTCTTTTTGAAATAAAATCAAATCATTTTCTTCAAAAAATATAATGGCATACTTTATGGCATAGCAGTCACAAGTGTATTTTATCAAAAAATATAGAGCAGTAAGATGATTAGAGAAAAAGAAATTAAGAAACTTTCTGAAGTAACAGTAAGATTTGCTGGGGATTCAGGGGACGGTATGCAGCTTACCGGGTCACAATTCAGTGAGACCACTGCAATAGCGGGTAATGACTTGAGTACCCTCCCTGATTACCCCGCTGAAATTCGTGCGCCTTCAGGTACGGTGTACGGAGTAAGCGGATTTCAATTACATTTCGGGAGCCATGATGTTCATACTCCCGGCGATCGCCCTGATGTTTTGGTAGCTATGAACCCCGCAGCTATCAAAAAGAATTTACCTGAACTAAAAAACGGTGGAACTATAATTGCGAATGTGGATGCATTCGACAAAAAGAATTTACAGTTAGCAGGATATGAAAAAAGCCCTCTTGAGAATGGTGATTTGAAGGGCTACCAGGTTTTTACAGTTCCTATTACTTCTTTAACACAAAAAGCTCTTGAAGAAACGAAACTCTCTCCAAAGGAAGTAGCAAGATGTAAAAACTTTTTTGCTTTAGGTTTAATGTACTGGTTATTTGATCGTCCAATTGAACAAACTTCTAATTGGATAAAAAAGAAATTTAAAGATAAACCGGATTTAATTGATGCTAATGAAAAAGCTTTAAATGCTGGATATCATTTCGGAGAGATGACAGAAGTTTTTACCACCCGATATGCCGTTGAACCTGCAAAGCTCCCTAAAGGTGTTTACAGAAGCATATCCGGTAATGAAGCAACAGCACTTGGATTTTTAGCTGCTTCAGTTAAAAGCGGGCTTCCATTATTTCTCGGTTCATACCCGATTACTCCTGCTTCCGAGATTCTTCAATACTTAAGCACTTATAAAAATTTTGGTGTAAAAACATTTCAAGCCGAAGATGAGATAGCTGGAATTACTTCTGCAATAGGCGCTGCTTTTGCCGGGAGCCTTGCTTTAACTACAACCAGCGGCCCGGGACTTGCATTAAAGGCCGAAGCTATTGGTTTAGCTTTAATGACAGAGCTTCCTTTAGTGATTGTGAATGTTCAAAGAGGCGGCCCAAGCACAGGCTTACCAACAAAAACAGAACAAGCAGATTTACTTCAAGCAATGTACGGTAGGAATGGGGAAGCACCTGTTGCCGTATTTGCAGCTTCTTCACCAAGCGATTGTTTTTATATGGCGATTGAAGCATCAAAGTATGCGTTGAAATATATGTCGCCTGTTATTCTTTTAACTGATGGTTATATAGCTAATGGCTCAGAACCATGGAAGATTCCTCATGTAAATGAATTACAAGACATCCATGTTTCATACAGAACTAAACAAGCTGATTTTTCTCCTTATGATAGAGATGCTAACCTTGCACGCCCGTGGGCAATTCCAGGAACTCCAGGTTTAGAACATCGAATCGGAGGATTGGAAAAAGCAAACATTACCGGCAACGTAAGTTATGATCCTGATAATCATGATAAGATGATTAGAATTAGAGAACAAAAAATAAAAAACATGGCAAAGGATATTCCTCTGCTTGAAGTTGATGGCGATGAAGAAGGTGATTTGTTAGTGTTAGGATGGGGAGGAACTTATGGATCAATTAAAGAAGCCGTTATAAAAGCAAGAGAAGCCGGTTATAAAGTTTCACAAGCTCATTTGAATTACATTAACCCATTTCCAAAAAACACTGAATATGTATTAAAGAATTTCAAAAAAGTGCTTATCCCGGAAATAAATCTTGGGCAGCTTGCTAAAATTATTCGAAGCGAATTTATGATACCTGTAGTTCAACTTAATATTGTAAGAGGACTTCCATTTAGGTCTTCGGATATTCAGGATAAAATAATTGAAATTTTAAGAGGTGAAAAATGAGCGATCAAATAGCAGTAAAGGATTTAAAGTTAAGTGCAAAAGATTTCTCAAGCGGACTTGATGTAAGATGGTGCCCGGGTTGTGGTGATTATTCAATTCTTGCCCAGGTACAAAGAACATTCCCTGAAATAATAGAAGTACCGAAAGAAAATATTGTTTGGGTTTCAGGAATCGGCTGCTCATCACGTTTTCCTTATTACATGAGCACTTTCGGATTCCATGGGATTCATGGCAGAGCACCTGCGATTGCTACAGGTGTTAAAGTCAGCCATCCGGATTTAGCAGTATGGGTAGCAACCGGTGATGGGGATTTGTTAAGCATCGGAGGCAACCATTTTATTCATGCCTGCAGAAAGAATATTGATTTAAAAATTATATTATTTAACAATAGAATATATGGATTAACAAAAGGACAATACTCTCCAACTTCAGAACAAGGGAAGAAAACAAAGACTTCTCCGTTTGGAAGTGTTGATTATCCATTTAATCCTACGGCACTAGCAGTTGGCTCAAATGCAACTTTTGTTGCACGCGCAATCGACAGAGATCCAAAGCATCTTCAGGAAATGATAAGAAGAGCAGGTGCACATAAAGGAACAGCATTTATTGAAGTATATCAAAATTGCGTAATCTTTAATGACAAGGCTTTTGAAGAAATGACCAATAAAGAAACTAAAGATGATCACATTTTAGTCCTTGAACAAGGGAAGCCATTAATATTTGGAAAGAATAAAGATAAAGGGATTAAGCTGGATGGGTTCAAACCTGTTATTGTTGACTTGAATGACGGTAAAAATTCTGTAAACGATTTATTGGTACATGATGAATTAGATGAAAGCCCTGTCCGTGCTACAATTCTTGCACATTTAACTGATGATCCTGAATTCCCGCATCCAATTGGAGTCTTTAGGGCAATAAATAAACCGACTTATGATGAAGGTATAGAAAATCAAATTGAACAAGTTAAGCTGAACAAAGGAGAAGGGGATTTAGAAAAATTTTTATTCAGCGGAAATACCTGGGAAGTAAACTAAACTGAATTTCTATCTAATCACTTACCGCTAAAGGACTGGGCCGGAGAAAGGCTCAGTCTTTTTCTTTTAATAAGCAAAAATACTTTTGTGCTTTATTTTTAAACTCTTCTGAATTCGAATGTTCTGATTTTCGTTATTCTGTTTTTTATTTTTCAATTCAAATTCAGATTAAAGAACATTCGAACAATAGAACATCGGATTAATAGATTATTGGAACAATAAAACAATAAGTTAAACTTTGAAGATAACAATTGAATAATAATTTCCGAATAGTGGCAGCTATGTCATATTATTCCATTATTCCCAAAAAGATTTATCTGCTATTCCATCTTAATCGTTTTATATGAACTCCTGCTTCCGAATCAGCAATCAATTCATTCAGCCTTTTTATTTTTGTGCTTTCCTGTTTTGCATTTATTATTCCCCAGATTGTCTGCTTTTTATAAGATGGCGGTTGTGCTTGAAAATATTCCCAGGCTTTTTTATTTGCTTTAAAAATTTTTTCAAACTCTTTATCAAGCTTTACATCTTTTTGTTCATATGCATAAATCTTAGACTTAGATTCTTTTCTTAAATTATAAGCATTTAAACCTTCAGGCTTCATCAATTTATTTTTAATTAATTCTTCTGCCTTTTCTATATTAATTTTGCTCCAAATACTGCCAGGTTTTCTTGGAGTAAATCGAATCATATAGCTTTCTTTATCAATAGATTTTCTTACACCATCAATCCACCCAAAGCAAATTGCTTCATCAACAGATTGCGGCCAGGTAATGCTTGATTTACCTGAACTTACTTTATAAAAGCCAACAATTAATTCTGATTCTTTTTTGGAATTTTTTTCAAACCATTTTCGGAAATCTTTTTGAGTTTTGAAAAATTTAGGGTCCATAAATTAAATTATTACTTTTCCAATAAATCTTTTATTGATTTAAGCATATAGCTCCAATTATCCTCGTGATGCTTTTTTGATTCTTCAGTTTCAATTCCATCTTGCAGAATTTTTAATATCGTACTTCCATTTTTAGATGATAATTCATAAGTAACAGTTGCATAATTTTCAGGAATATCTTCTTTCCCTGACATAGAACTGAGATAAGTGTATTGAAATAATTTATCTTTTTCAGATTTTAAAATTACACCTTTATCGTGGTATTCTTTTCCTTCCCATTCTCCTTTAAATTCCAAAGGGCTTCCAACTTTCCAATCAGAAATTGCATTTGTTCCAAAGAAATATTTTTTAATTTGATCCGGGTTTGTTAACGCATCCCATACTTTTGAAACCGGTACATTTATTTTGGTTTCTGCTTCTGCAACTAATTTGTTTTTCATGATTGACTCCTTATTTTTATTTTATTCAATTATTTAAAAATAAATTTATAACCTTGAGAAAATTATATTGTCAGGTTGTTCTGTTAATATTTTTATAAGGGATTATAATTTCAAAACTAAATTATGAGTGAAATTAAAAAAAGTATTGTAAATAAGCGACAACGAAAATTCGATTATCCCAAAGGTGTTCTTGATCCCAAACATGGACAAAAGAAATTTGATCTGATTCGTTTGCTTCCTTCAAGTGAGCTTAATTTTTTTATTGAACATTATTGGATTGTAAAATGGAATTTGCCGGATGGAGAAACATATTCATCAGAAACACTTCCTTATCCATCTATTCATATTGTATTTGAAAGAAATTATACAAGAATCATTGGAGTAATGGAAGGGAAGTATACCAGACAACTTCAAGGAAGAGATAAAGTTTTAGGAATTAAATTCAAGCCGGGAGCGTTTTATCCTTTTATAAAAAAAAATGTTTCAGAGTTTACAAATAAATTTATTGAGTTAGATAAATATTTTGATATTAATGTAAATAAACTTGAAGCTTCAATTCTTAATTCGGAAAATGAAGAGGAAATGTCAAACGCAGCAGAAAAATTCTTAATGAAGATTGTCCCTGAAAAAGATGAAAATGTAATTATAATTAATAAAGTAATTGATTTAACAAATGAGGATAGGAACATTATAAAAGTGGACGACATAGTTGAACGAATGAAAATAAATAAAAGAACTTTGCAAAGATTATTTAGTCAGTATGTTGGTGTTTCTCCAAAATGGGTAATAAAAAGATTCAGGCTGCATGAAGCAGTAGGTAAGTTAGCAAAAAATATAACAGTTGATTGGACTAAGCTTGCTTTGGAACTTGGATATTTTGATCAAGCACATTTTATAAAAGATTTTAAATCGATTATTGGTAAAACTCCACTTGAATATGAGAAGCAGATAAACTCTAAGGGAAAATAGTTTATTAACAAACTATTGTATGGATTTTAATTATTGAATTGCCGTCAACTTTAGTTGACGGCAAATATTGAACATAGAATATGTCGGCTTTAGCCTCATTAAATGTGGCTGAAGCCACTTACTTGAGTTACGAATTTAATATCCGTCAGTTAAAACTGACGGTAAACCTTTATGTATTTTTAAATAATCTATTTTGAATCTTATAAACTCAAAATTGGCATATTTGCTATATTCAATATGTCGTGCTCTGCAAATTATATACAAAATTATTTGAGCAGCATTAATTTCTTTGCTGCAGAAAAATTATCAGCCTTTATTGAATAAATGTAAACTCCACTAGCCAAGTTAGCTGCATTAAATTGAATTGAATGCTTTCCTGCTTCATTAAAAGAATTAGCTAAAGTTGTAACTTCTTGTCCTAATAAATTATAGATAGTTAGTTTTACATTTGAAGATTTAGGTAATGAATAACTAATAGTTGTTGTTGGGTTAAATGGATTTGGATAATTCTGTTCCAAATTATATTTACCCGGAGAAATAATCTCGGCATTAACGATATTTGAATAGGTAAACGAGCCATTTAAATCAATCTGTTTTAATCTATATTCATACTTCCCATTACTCAAGTTGGCATCTGTAAATTGATATGAATGCAAAATATGAGAATTTCCGGCCCCATTAACTAAACCTATTTTTGTCCAATCATTTTCACCATTTGAACTATGTTTTTTATCAATTTCAAAACCATAATTATTCAATTCAGTTGCTGTCGTCCAAACTAAATTTACATTTTGTCCTGATACCGAAGCAGAGAATGAAGACAATTCAACCGGAAGAGCAGAAGTATTTGTGTATCTTATAATAGTAAATGGGCTATAAGTTCCTCCATCGCTTGCAAATCCTCCTGTCAATATATTTCCATCACTTTGAAGTGTTGAAGCGTAAGTAAATTCAGATGAAGTTCCCCAAATCGATATTAGAATACCATTTGTTCCGAATGTATTATCAACAGTTCCATCATTATTAAATCGCATTACAAAATTATTGAACTTTGTTCCGCTCTGAGTATAACCGGTTACAATCAATTTCCCATCGCTTTGAATGGACAATGAATTAGCAAAATCATATGAAGTACCAACCGGAGAAATTACATATCCATTTGTACCGAATGTGCTGTCTATTATTCCATCGGATTTAAATCTTGCAAGAAAAACATTAAAGTTACCATTATTGCTGGTATATCCGGCAATTACAATTTTACTATCGCTTTGAAGTACTGCTCCGGAAATATAATCATCAGCAGTCCCAATTAAATTTTGAGCAATTCCATTGCTACCAAATGTAGAATCTAATTCTCCATTATCTTTATACCGTACTAAAGCTGCTTCTATAAATGAACCGTTAAAAGATTGTCCAACTGCAATTAGCTTTCCATTCGTTTGAATTAAAACTGTTTTTGCTTCAGAATTTCCGGTTCCGATAGGTGTAAATATAAATCCATTTGAATGAAATGTATTGTCTAGATTTCCCGAAGTATCGTAGCGTGCAATAGCAAAGACATCATTACTCCCATTATAAGAATATCCTGCTGCTACAATCATTTGATTAGATTGTAATGCAATAGAATTAATTCCATCACTTGATAAATTTTGTGTCTTTACAATGCCTGAATTTCCAAAATTATTATCTAAAGTTCCATCGGGATTAAATCTGACTAAAGCAAAATTATAATTTGCGCCATTATTGGAATACCCTGCAGCAACAATTTTATTATCATTTTGAACTAAAACAGAATTTGCAATATTATCATGACTCCCAACCGGAACACTAATAATACCTGTTCCTCCAAACGTACTATCCAATGTTCCGTTTGAGTTTGAACGAATTACTAAAAAGTTATTTACAATACTATTATTTGATGAACCGCAGGCTACAATTTTGCCGTCGTTTTGTGTTGTAATTGAATAAACCCTATTATCAGTAATTCCCCAAAGCGCCTTGGTTTGAGTTCCATTGTTAAATGTATTATCTAAGCTGCCATCAGAGTTAAACCTGCTTACTCCAATACCCGGGAAATTATATCCTGTCGTTAAAATTTTGTCATCATTTTGTAGAGCCATACTTTCTATTGCAGGGAAAGAAATCGCATTTCCATCTAATAAAATTCCATTCGTGCCAAATGAATTATCAACATCTCCATTAGCAGTAAATCGCAAAATAAAAGATTGAATTCCTGTTGAACCTTGTGCAAATCCTCCAACTAATATTTTCCCATCACTTTGTATTAATAATGATTGAAGCTGATCAACATCTAAACTAGCGTGCATTGTTGTTATCCCTTGATTACCAAAGCTGGTATCCAGCTTTCCATCCGAAGAATAACGCAGAATCGCAATATCAGTAGTTCCACCATTATTGTAATATACACCCGCCACTATTTTCCCGTCATTGGTTATTTGTACAGACGATAAATAATTATTGCTGTTTCCAATACTTGTAGTTTGAATACTATTTCCTGTAAATGCCAGGTCAACCTGGCCGCTGCTGTCAAGCTGCTGAACAATGAAGTGATAATTCGGATCAACATAATAATTGCCTGCAGTTATAATTTTCCCATCACTTTTTATTTTCATGGAAGTTATACCATTTGCAGAACCGGCAATTTGATAAACTGTTTCACCATTTTGTCCAAAAGTATTATCTATTGAGCCGTTAGTGTTAAAACGGATTACCGCAGCAAAATTACCTATTGCACCAGCCAAAAGTATTTTACCGTCAGTTTGAAGTTCAATTGCGTATGCAAATGATGCATGCCCATTATTTAATGGTGATACAATTCCATTAACACCGAAAGAGCTATCTAATGATCCGTCAGTATTATATCTAATTAATATAAATCTATCATCATCTGATTGTGTAAATGTATAACCGCCAACAATTATTTTCCCATCACTCTGTAATGCTAATCCTGTAATTACCACATTTGTGTCTGTTAAAAAAGTAGTAGCAATGCCCAAGGTTCCAAACGTTGGGTCTAAAGTTCCATTTGCATTATAACGAATTACTATAGCGCCGTTAAGTGTATTTGCATTGTTAGCATAACCAGCAGTCACAATTTTACCGTCATTTTGTTCAGCAATTGCTGTAGCTATTCCATACCCATTTACATTAAATTGTGACGAACTGATACCATCAACATCAAAAGTTTGATCTAAGGTTTGTGAAAATATTTTTTGTGAACCAAAAGCGAACAACAGCAGTAAGAAAAGAAGCATCGATCTCATTGGACATTTCATAAGTTACCTCGAATTATTTATATGATTATTTGATTAATTGATTTTTATTTAAGCAGATTCTTATTATTATTTTTTTATTATATCTAAAACATCAAGAATGTTTTCTTTAAGAACGTAACTGCAAGCACCAGATTTTAAAGCATTGCTTTTTAATTTGTCATCGTCATAATCTGTAACGATTATAATTTTAGCTTGAGGATTTGATTTTAGAATTAGATCTGTTGCAGATATACCATCGAGCTTTTTCATTTTAATATCCATTAAAATCCAATCAGGGTTTATCTGATTGAAATATTTAACTGCTTCAATTCCGTCTTCATACTGAATAATCTCATCAGCGAAAGGTTCTAAAATTTTATTTAAAAATTGACGCATACGCTTATCGTCATCTACTATTAGGATTTTCATTTTGTTAGTCTTTTATTGGTTCAAAATTATTTGAGAGAAGATTGGTATAAAATCGGTAACTGCCCCTATTTTCATAGGTGGTTTCACCTATATTGAAATTATTAATAGAAGCTTCTTATAATAATATGTAGTAAAAAGATGACATCTATTATTATTTTAATTTCTAGCTATATAGATTACTATTAAATATTAAGTAATGTTACCAATTAAAAAAAGATGTCATCTTTAGGGAAGTGTAGACCTTGAGGGTTTTGAGGAACCCTCAAGGTCAAGGAAAGTTTATTGAGAAACCGGCATTCAGTATTAAAATATCTATAATTTTGATTTATTATTAATCGCAAATCTTAACAAAGCATTTGTTCCATGAAGATTTAACTTCTTACAAATATTTGCTCTATGATGTTCAACTGTTTTTGGACTAATAAATAATTCCTCGGCAATATCTTTCGTAGTTTTATTATCAGCAATTAGCTTCAGGATTTTTCTTTGTGCTAAAGTAAGGTCTGTTAATTGAACATTAAAACTTTGAGTTTCCGTGTTATCTTTTATTAGATAATCTGTTAGTGCAGGACTGACAAAATGTTTTCCTTCATTAACAATATTAATACAGCTTATTATATCAGCAATTGCCGATTCTTTTAAGACATATCCCATTACACCATAATCCATAGCTCTTCTAAAAATATCTTCTTCATTATACATAGTTAGAATTATAACATAAACCGGGAGATTATTTTTCGAAATTAATTTTGCTGCCTCAAGCCCGCTTAGTACCGGCATATCAATATCAAGAATAGCGATATCGGGAGAATGTTTTTCTATCAACTCAACAGCATCTTTTCCGTTTTCTGCTTCATAAATAATTTCCAGGTTATTTAATTTTGTTTCTAAAATGTTCTTTAAGCCATTTCTAAAAAGAGGATGATCATCAGCAATTACTATTTTCATATTTTTTCCCAAAAATATGTTCTCCTTAAATCATTTAACTATTTCTGAATTTTGTATCAATTGGTAAAGTAATAAATAAATGTACTCCATTTCCTTGAGAAGAATTAATTGACATTTTCCCCTTAAGAATCTTCACGCGTTCCTCAATTCCGGTTAAGCCTAATCCACTTAATCCATCTTTTTTATTTGAATGATTTGGTGCTAATCCTATTCCATCATCACTAATTTTTATTGCTACTTCAGAATTTTGTTTTTTAATTTCTATAAGCGCATTAGATGCTTTGGAGTGTTTAACAATATTATTAATTGTTTCCTGAATAATTCTATAAATATTTATTTCTTTATCTTTATCAAAAAGGTTATCAACATCATCACAATTTAATTCAAAATTTATTTTAGATGATTCGGATATTTTTTTAACTGTACCTTTTATAGTATCGGTTAATCCGAGCCTGTCAAGCTGGTATGGCCTCAAATCATGTGATATTTGCCTTACTTCTTTTAGTGTATCTGAAGCAATAGAAGATATTTCTGAAAAATGTTCTTCTATATCTTTTTCATTGTTAGAATTTTGTAAACCAAGCACAGCTCTATTTTTTATAATTAGTAGGCTTTGTCCAAGGCTGTCGTGCATTTCACCGGCAATTCTTTTTCTTTCATTTTCCTGACTTTCAATTAACTGTTTTGAAAAATTCTCCTGCTTTATTTTTTCTTCATTAACTTTTTTAATACGGCTTTGGAAAAACAAAAATATCATTCCTGCAATAAGTAAAATCGATGATATGCGAAACCAAACTGTCTGCCAGAAGGGAGGAGTAATATTAATTTCAATTTTAGCTGGAACCGGATTCCAAAGATCGTCATTATTTGAAGCTTTTACTTCAAAAACATATTTCCCTGGATCTAAATTAGTATAAGTCACTGATCTTTGTTTTGCACTTACTGGTTTCCATTCATTATTAAAGCCTTTAAGCTTGTATTCATATCTGTTTTTATACGGAGCAAAATAATTGAGTGATGCAAATTCTAATGAAAATATATTTTCTTTATATGAAAGAGTAATTTCTTTTTTTACAAATATTGAGCTATCAAGGATAGAATTTTCGCTGCTATTATTTTTAACATTTACGTCTCTGTTTAGTAATTTTAAATTTGTTATGTAAACCGGGGGAATATATTTATTTGTTTTTATGTCTTTAGGGTAAAAAGAATTAAAACCATTTATCCCTCCAAAAAACATTTCACCATCGTTACTTTTATAATATGCTTCAAAATTAAATTCAGGGCTTTGAATGCCGTCGGATGAGGTGAAATTAAAAAACAGCCCATCCCCAACCCCTTCCCGAAGGGAAGGAGCTTTAGAAAAAGCCCTCTTCTTTGTTCGAAGGACTCCTTTCGGAGGAGAGGGTTGGCGAGAGGCTTCTATTATCCCATTATTAGAACTCAACCAAAGATTCCCTTCTTCATCGTTAAGTATTCCATAAATTACATCGTTTGCTAATCCATCTTTTTCTGTATAGCTCTTAAAAATATTTTTTCCTCTGTTATAAAAATCTAAACCATTTCTTGTTCCTAACCATAAATTACTATTTTTATCTTCATATATCGTCCAGATAACATTACTGCTTATGCTATTCATATTTCCTTCTTCAGGCAAATAGGTTATGAATTTATTTGTAACCGGATCATATTTATTTAAACCGTTGTTAGTTCCAAACCAATAAATTCCTTTTGAGTCTTCAAGGATTGAATAAACAAAGTTATCACTAAAGCCATTGCCTTTAACTTTCTTAAAAATATGCTTTAAAAACTTTTCTGACTTTGGGTTAAATAAATAAACACCTTTGCCTCTTGAGCCCAGCCAAAATATTCCTTTTTTATCTTTATAAATTTTGATTATCCCTTCTTCATTCTTCCCGGCATCATCTTTTAAATAATAAAACCGTTTAAATTTATTTGTTGATTTGTCAAATTTGTTTAAGCCATCTCTTGTTCCAATCCAAAGTACATTGTTGTTCCCAGCAATTGAAAAGACAGAACTGCTGCTTATGCTGTAAGAATTATTTTTATCATAAATGTAATTTTTGCTAAGGCCTGTATTTCGATTGTATTTGTTTAAGCCGTTATCTCTTGTTCCAACCCAAATTATTGAATCGTTTTCTTTATAGATTGATAAAATATCATTACTGCTTAATTCGCCTTTTTGATTTGTAAAACTTTTGTAATGCCTAAACTTCTGTGCATTCTTATCAAATATATTTAAACCTCCTCCCATTGTTCCCGCCCAAACTGCTCCTGCTCTGTCACAATAAACAGAAAACACTTCATCATTATTTAAACTTAAAGGATTATTCTTAATTTGTGAGTAATTAATAAATTCGTTGGTGTTAATATTTAATTTGTTTAACCCGCCTCCTTTAGTCCCAAACCAAATCGATTCCTTACCATCAAAACAAATAGAGCGTATATCATTAATCTTCAAGTTTTTATTTTTAAATAAATTAAATTTACCTGTATCGTAATCATATCTGTTTAAACCGTTGAATGTGCCAATCCATAAATGATTTTTATTATCTTCCGTAAAACATAAAACTGAATTATTGCTAATGGAATTTTGATCTTCCTTTGAATGAAAATATCTTTTAAAAGAGTTTGTCTTTGAATCATATATATTTAATCCGTTGTTTGTCCCAATCCATAATTGTCCGTTATGATCACAATAAAGAGAAAGAACTGCATTATCAGTTAAGCTGTTTGAATTGTTGGTTTCATTATAATATCTTTTAAAAGTTTTCTTTTCAGTGTCAAATTTATTTAAACCGTTAATTGTCCCAATCCATAAGAATCCATCTTTATCTTCACAAATTGACCAAACATTATTGTTGCTTATCGAATTGTGATTATCTTTGTCATTTTTATATCTCACAAATCTATCGTGAACCTGGTCATATACATTTAACCCGCCGCCTTCTGTTCCAATCCAAATATTTTTATTCCTATCTTCGTACATTGAAAGTATTTTATTGTTGCTGATACTGTTTGAATCCGATGGGTCATATTTTTTAACAACAAAATTATATCCGTCAAATCTATTTAAACCATCTTCAGTCCCAAACCACATAAATCCGTAACTATCCTGTAATATCGATAAAATAGAACTTTCAGATAACCCGTTTTCAATAGATAAATGTCTAAACTTAATTAAACTGAGTTGTGCATTAATAGGCAAGCTAAAAATTAAAATAAAAACAAGCACTAAAATGAATTTGAAATAATAAGATAAAATCCATTCGAAGTAATACACTTCTGTATAAAGCATTTTCATGTGGAGTTTAGTAATAAAGTATAAAGGATGCAGCAATTTATGATTGGAGAAATTAATCTACAAATGAAATCAGATATAAAAATATTAAGGTATAGTAAAGCACATTGAACTAAATTGAATAGCTCATATTATCACATTTCCAAAAATATATTCTGATTAATACTTTTTGAATTCAATTGAATAAGAAAAATAATTTTTATAATATAATTAACGTTTAATAACTATTTTTATAACACTCATCATTTAGTTCGATTGTGAAAATTACTTTTTCATAGAAAGAAGTATTTAGTATTTTTAACCTAAAATAAATTGGATAGAAAAATGACAAAACAAACTGTTGATTTAACAGATGTTACAGTTCGGTTTGCCGGTGACTCCGGCGATGGTATGCAATTAACTGGTTCTCAATTCACAAATACAACAGCATTGGTTGGAAATGATTTGAGCACTTTACCGGATTATCCTGCTGAAATTAGAGCCCCTATTGGAACTACTTACGGAGTGAGCGGATTTCAACTACATTTCAGCAGTGATGATATTCATACACCTGGAGATGCACCTGATGTTTTAGTTGCAATGAATCCCGCTGCGCTTAAAGTAAATTTAGGTTCTTTAAAACCTGATGCAACAATTATAATAAATGAAAATTCATTTGATTCGAAAAATTTTAGACTCGCTCATTATGACAGCAATCCTTTGGAAGACGGTTCTCTTGACGGATATAATGTTGTGCAAGTTCCACTCAGCAAATTAACAGCTACTGCTTTGGAAGACAGCGGACTTGGAGCAAAAGAAATTGCTCGTTGTAAAAACTTTTTTGCGCTTGGCATGATGTATTGGTTGTACAGCCGTCCTATTGAACCAACACTTGAATGGATTAAAGTAAAATTTAAAAGTAACGAACTAATTGCAAAAGCAAATGAAAAAGCTTTAAAATCTGGTTATTATTTTGGGGAGAATACAGAATTATTCACAGTAAGATATCACGTTGAACCGGCTAAATTAGAAAAGGGAACGTATAGAAATATTTCAGGAAATGAGGCAGTGGCTTTGGGTTTTGTTGCTGCTTCAGTTAAAAGCGGACTACCTTTATTTCTTGGTTCATACCCAATAACTCCTGCTTCAGATATACTTCATGAATTGAGCAAGCATAAAAATTTTGGCGTTAGAACATTTCAAGCGGAAGATGAAATTGCTGCTGTAACTGCGGCAATTGGGGCAGCATTTTCCGGAGCTCTTGCCATTACCACTACAAGCGGACCTGGTGTTGCACTAAAAACGGAAGCTATAGGACTTGCAGTTATGACCGAACTACCATTAGTTATAATTGATGTTCAAAGAGGCGGGCCAAGTACAGGGTTACCAACTAAAACCGAACAATCGGATCTTCTTCAAGCTTTTTACGGAAGAAACGGCGAAGCTCCTGTTGCAGTTGTTGCCCCTTCAACTCCGGCTGATTGTTTTCAAATGGCTCTGGAAGCTTCAAGAATTGCGATTAAATATATGGTGCCTGTTATGTATTTATCCGATGGTTATATTGCTAATGGATCGGAACCATGGAAAATTCCTGAGCCTGATTCAATTCCTGCAATTGAAGTAAAATTCAGAACAGAGAAAGAAGGATTTCAGCCATACTTGAGAGATGAAAATTTATCACGCCCATGGGTTTTGCCTGGAACCCCAGGACTTGAACATAGACTCGGCGGATTGGAAAAAGCTAATATTACTGGAGAAGTTAGTTATGATCCGCAAAATCATGAGTTCATGGTAAGGCTTAGAGAAGAAAAAGTAAAAAATATTGCTCATGACATTCCTTTATTAAAAATTTATGGCGATGAAGATGCAGATCTTCTTGTAGTAGGATGGGGAGGAACTTTTGGTTCAATTACAGAAGCTGTTAACAGAGTTAGAAAAAAAGGAAAGAAAGCTGCTCAAATTCATTTTAGATATTTAAATCCGTTTCCCAAAAATACTTCAGAAATTTTACATCGTTATAAAAAAATACTTTGCCCTGAATTGAATATGGGGCAATTGTCAAAAGTGTTAGCAAGTCAATTCAATATTAAGGTTGAACAGTACAATAAAATTCAAGGACTTCCATTTAAATCTTCAGAGATTGAAACAAAAATAGAATCAATGTTAGGAGGGAATTTATAATGCCTGAGAATATTATCAAACCAGCAAACGGAGATATTAAATACACAGCAAAAGATTTTTCATCATCACAAGATGTAAGATGGTGCCCTGGATGTGGTGACTATTCTATTCTTGCGCAGATGCAAAGAATTTCTCCGGACCTTGGAATCAAGAAAGAAAATTTTGTTTGGGTTTCTGGAATTGGCTGTGCCGCACGGTTTCCGTATTACATGGAAACTTATGGTATGCACGGCATTCACGGACGTGCAGCAGCAATTGCAACAGGTGTAAAAGTTAACCGCCCTGATCTTTCTGTTTGGGTTGCCAGCGGTGATGGTGATCTTTTAAGTATAGGAGGAAATCATTTTATACATATATGCAGAAGAAATGTTGATATAAAAATTTTACTTTTTAATAATAGAATTTACGGTTTAACAAAAGGCCAGTACTCACCAACTTCCGAAAAAGGGAAGAAAACTAAAAGCACTCCATTTGGAAGTATTGATTTTCCTTTTAATCCAATTTCACTTGCAATTGGTGCTGAAGCAACTTTCGTGGCAAGATCAATGGATAGAGATCCCAAGCATTTGCAGCAAATGATGAAACGTGCCGCTGAACATAAAGGGACAGCATTTATTGAAGTATTTCAAAACTGTAATATTTTTAATGACGGCGCATTTGAAATTTTAACCGACAAGACAACTAAAGCAGATAATGTTTTGGTTCTTGAACATGAAAAGCCAATGATATATGGAAAAAATAATGATAAAGGAATAAGACTGAATGGATTGACTCCCGAAATAATTGACATTTCAGATGGCAAGTTTTCAATTAATGATGTCTGGGTTCATGATGAATTTGATAAAGCTTCTGCACGTTCTCATATACTTTCAAAGTTTACAGAGATTGAAGGATTTCCAACTCCAATAGGAATATTTAAACAAGAAATAAAATCAACTTATGATGAAGATTTTCATGAACAAATGAATAATATTAAAAAAACAAAAGGTGATGGGGATTTAAGAAAAATATTATTCAACGGTAACATGTGGGATGTGAATTAATTTACTTAAGTTGATCTTTAAATTAACGGCATTCAAAACATATGAACCTGGTAGGGGAGAGTTGCATCAGAATTGATCGCTATGCGAGTAGTCTTAGATTGTCATCCAGAGCTTGCCGAAGACTGACATTACGGGATAAACTCACACTTTGATATACTCAGTGTGACAGTAATATTAGTTCTGCAACACTCTCTACCGGTTGGCAGAAAAGTTATTAAAAATTATTTCTGTTTTTATTAAATCGCGGATTACTCGAAGGGTTAATGAGAAAATGAGTCAGGCTTTTATACTGTCTTAAAGGTTTATATAGAAAGTGAATATTGTTGGGCTTTACCTGAAGATTGATTCCATGTTTGATGAATTAAACTACGTTAAAAATTTTGCCTACTAAAATGTGAACAAATATCTCTAATTTTTAAGTTGTACTTATTTTTAGTCTTATAAAATTTATTTCGAGGAAAAATGAAAATTCTATTAGCGGTTATATTATCTATTTTAGGATTGATTATACTTTCAATCATTTTTATTTATTCAGGGGTTTACAATGTTAGTGCAATGAATCAAGACAAAGGAATAATTAAGTGGGTTTTAGAAACGACGAGTGATAATTCAGTGGAACATCATGCGAGTGACTTAAAGGTGCCAAACCTTGATGACCCCGCCAAGATTGAAATGGGATTGAGTCATTACAAAGAAATGTGTGAAAGCTGTCATCAAGGCCCCGGTACAGGTGAATCTGAATTAGCAAAAGGTTTAAATCCGCCTGCTCCAAATTTAGCTAAAGGGACAGATTTAGACCCAAAGGAAATATTCTGGATAGTAAAAAATGGAATTAAAATGACCGGAATGCCGGCATGGGGTAAAACTCATTCGGATGATAAGATTTGGGCAATTGTTGCTGCTGTAAAAAAGTTAAATAGCATTTCGCCTGAAAAATATAAATCAATTCAAACTGAAGAAGAAGAAAGTGAAGAACACTCAGACACTGATAAATCAAAAATTCGCTATCATTAAGTCAAACTGATTTTGTAAGTATTTCAGAGAAGGGATTTTTATATGATCAAGTATGGATTTGAAATTTTATTATATATCCTATTTGTTGGATTCACTAATTCACATGCTCAAACAAAAGTAAATAAAGATACTTCAAATGTATGGGTTGCTCCTCAATCTGCAAACAAATTAAAAAATCCTTTAGCCGGAGTAATTGAAGCATCAAAAAAAGGGAAAAAATTATTTAGTGATAATTGTTTTGAATGTCACGGCGACAGCGGCTTGGGGAACGGACCTTCAGCATATATGCTTGATCCAAAGCCTGCTAATTTAACTTCAGAAAAAGTTCAAAAGCAAAGCGATGGTGCTTTATTCTGGAAAATAAGTGAAGGTGATAATGGGGCAATGTCTCCTTATAAAGGAACGTTTAATGAAAAGGAGCGCTGGGAGTTAGTAAACTATATTAGGCAATTGGCAAAAGAAATCAAGTCTCAATAGAAATAGTGCTTTTTTAATTACTTGAGTCTACCATTCATTTTTATAACCGATTCAAAGATTATTTATGTCATTTTTTTATTTAGTTAACTTTAGCTAATTACACAAATTTATTTTATCCCGATAATCAATTCAGAGCCAAAACTGGTTTCCTTTCTTTCAACTTTTAAACAGCCGGCTGATGTTAACCATTCTCTCATTTCTGTTTCTGTATATGTATCTCCGCAATTTGTTCCTACCAGCATATTGAGAGAAAAAAGAGCTGCGTGATAAGGCTGTGTTCTATCTTCACTCATCACAAAATCATTTATGATTATAATTCCATTTTTGTTTAATGCTTCTGCACATTTTTTTATTAGCATTTTATTTTGATCATAACTATTAATATGGACAATGGCAGAAAGAAGAATAAGATCATAATCATTACCAAAATCTTTTGTTAAATAATTGCCTTCAATAAAATCAAAATTATCTGTTAAACCTTCCTGCCCAACATATTTTTTAGTGAGTGGAATAACATGGGGCAAATCAAGAACAACCGCTTTCATTGATGGATTTCTCTTTACAAATTCCATTGAGAATGCCGCAGAGCCGCCGCCAATGTCCAGCATTTTTTTAGCAGAAGAAAGTTCAAACATCATTGCAATTAGTTCAGCCTGTTTAACTCCACGGTAATGCATAGCAGCAATAAATGATTCCACCCAATCTTCCTTTTCCTTTTTATTTTGATCGCCGGTATATGAACTGCCATGACGAATTGATTCTGTTAAATGATTCCAGGTATCCCATAAATTATTGGTATGATATAAATTTCCCATAAACTCAGGTTTTCCTTCAACAAGATAATTGGATGCTAAATCAGTATTATAAAATTTGTTTTTGGTTTTTCTTAATAATCCCATTCCGCAAAGTGCATTCATTAAACGGTCTGCTGCCCGGTTATCACAGTCAATTATTTTTGAGATTTCTTCAGAGCTTAAAAGATGTTTATCAAGATGAGTAAATATTTTAAGTTCAAATGCTGTTAATAAAACACGGCTTTCCTGGAATGAGTATGCTATTTCTCTGATCTGCATTGGAGTTGAAATATTTTTCATAACAATTCTTCTTCCATTGTTACTGAAATGTTAGTATTAAAATTAATGCAATACTGCAATAAATGTAAATTGATTAAAAAAGATTAATGATAATTTAATAGTAATGTGAACTATATCTATTTACAATATCGAAATACGATATTAAATTTCTGAATCAATAACCTAAGTTTATTTATGGAAGACAAATTACTTAAGGACCTTCTTTTAGGATTCATTAAAGTCCATATACTTTTTCACGCAGAAAAAGATAAAATATATGGACAAATATTTAGCGAAGAGCTTCAAAGACACGGATACAAAATATCATTTGGAACTCTTTATCCAATATTTCACAAGCTTGAAGCACAAGGTTATTTGAAATCTTCAAAAGAAAATGTAAATGGAAAAATTAGGCGGTATTATTCGATAACTAAAAATGGAAAGAAGATTTTAAATGCTTCAAAAATAAAGGCAAAAGAATTAGTCGATGAACTTTTTGAAGATTAGAACGGTTTCTTTTGAATTGCATTTAAAAACGTAAAAATTAAATTTTGTGGTTAAAGTTTTGACATTTGAATTTAACAAGAGAAATAAGCAATTAATTATATCGGGAGAAGACTATGAGCTTTCCAATATATAAAGCAGAAACACCGCCTTCAATTATTTTAATAAGATTGGTTGTTGGCTTGGTATTCTTTTCCGAAGGAGTGCAAAAGTTTTTATACCCTGATGTTTTAGGAGTTGGCAGATTTATAAAGATTGGAATACCGGCCCCTCAATTCTTTGCTCCTTTTGTGGGAGTAGTTGAAATAGTTTTTGGGTTTCTTGTTGTAGTTGGTTTATTAACTCGTATAGCTTCAATTCCTTTGATAATAAATATAAGCGTTGCCATACTTACTACTAAAATCCCAATTTTATTTCATCAAGGTATTTGGAAAATGGCTCATGAAGCACGAACTGATTTTTCAATGCTACTCGGTTCAATATTTCTTTTGATTTTAGGTGCGGGCAAATATTCAATTGATGCGAAGATACATGAAGGGAAAAAGTTGAATGAATGAGACAAAAAATATCGTAAATGAAAACTGAAGGATAAAATGAATAATAGACTTGTAAAAAATTTGATTACTTATAATGTCTTAATAGTGTCTTTTGTATTAATATCACAAAAAATGGTCCTTGCCGGCGGCCCTCCTTGGAGGACCGATGACCCCATTCCAGTTGATTTCAAGCAGCATGAATTATATTTATTTTCAACAGGAGTGAGTGATGATGGCGGCGTAAGTGGAGTTGGTCCCGCAGTTGAATTTAATTATGGAATATTTCCAAATACACAATTTCATGTTGTATTTCCTTTAGCTTTTGATATACCAAAAGATGGAGAAAAGCATTTTGGCTATAGCGATACAGAAATGGGTTTCAAATATAGATTTGTTGAGCAAACTGAAATTATTCCGGCCATTGCGATATTTCCAATTGCAGAACTTCCAACAGGAAATCAATTAAAAAATTTAGGCAATGGAAAAGCACAATTATACCTCCCAATTTGGTTTCAAAAAGATATAGGGAAGTGGACTGTCTGCACCGGTGCGGGCTATTGGATAAATCCCGGAACCGATAATAAAAATTGGCAATTTTACGGACTGCAATTTCAATATAATTTTTCAGATGATTTTTATCTTGGAGCAGAAACATTTCATCAATCTGCATCAACGACTGATTCAGATGGATATACAGGAATTCATCTCGGCGGCGCAGTTACAGTTGTGCCAAGTTATCAACTATTATTTTCCGCTGATGCCGGAAATGGGATTACTTCGTATAAACATTTCACATATTACTTTGGTATTTATCATGATTTTTAACCACACCTAAAATTACTTCAGCAATCCTGCTTCCAATATGTAGTTGTACTTTTGTAAGTAATATAAAATAGAATTTTATAGACACTAAATTTTAACCGGATTAATGATAGGAAAAAATAACCGGAAAATACTGCCATAAAATTTCACAATAAATGAGTCATGAAAAAGTAAAAAACATTTCAGTGATATTTATATATCCTGTGTAATTTCTACTCTATACATTTCATCAACATATCAAATTTAATCCTAGTTTCAATTTATTGCTGACGGCATTTTACTTGCGCAAAATTATTAAAACCAATTAAACTTTAGAGGAAGTCATAAGATGTCAAAAAAATTACTTTTTCTTATAATATTAATGCTATTTTGTTCATCATTTCTTCGCCCTTCACCAACAATTTGGAATGGTACCAAAACAACTTTTACTAAAGCAAATTATGCTGATTGGACATTGGCAGCTAACCAGGATTGGATAACTTCAAATGTTTGGATAACGAGAAAAGATACTGAAGGGGTATTTAATATTATAAGTGAGACAAGTTACAGTTATTTCTATTCACCGGCAGGTACTGAATGGGCTTATGGTACAACCGCTGATTATGCCTCATTGGAATTTCAAGACTGGTTAAGCTGGTGCGGCGGAAAACCACCAAGTTTTGTTAACCAAGATGCAGTTGTGCATCTAATTGATGATGATATTTATATGGATATAAAATTTACATCTTGGTCAGGTGGTCATAGCGGTGGTGGGTTTTCATATCAACGCTCCACCGATCCTAATTTACCGGTTGAGCTTAATTCATTTTCTGCAAAAATTATTAATAATGCTGTCCAATTAAACTGGCAGACTGCAACAGAAGTAAATAATTATGGTTTTGAGGTTGAAAGATTATCCGAAGGATCTTTTGGACGAAATTACAACAATGCAAAATTTCAGGATTGGGAAAAAATAGATTTTATAAATGGACACGGAAATTCAAATTCAATACAAGACTATACATGCATTGATAATAACATAATCAATGGCAAATATTCTTATCGATTAAAACAAATTGATAATAATGGACAAATCGAATATTCGAAAATTGTAGAAGTTTCATTTATAAAACCTGAAGGATATAGTCTTGAACAGAATTATCCAAATCCTTTTAATCCTACTACAACTATAGGATATAAATTAACACAAGATGCAAATGTTAAATTAACAATTTACAATCTGCTTGGGCAGAAAATTAAAACTTTAGTAAGTGAATTTGAAGCAGCAGGCGTTCATGAAATTTCTTTTGATGCAACTAATCTTAACAGCGGGATTTATATTTATAAAATGGAAGCCGGGCCATTTATTCAAACTAAGAAAATGATATTGCTTAAATAAATCATTGGATTTGAAGTAAAGTAAATTAGTTGGCGATTTTTTATAGGATCAAAATAAAAAGACTCAGGAAACTGAATCTTTTTTAATATTTCTTCCCTCCAACTTCCTGAACCCCTATCAAATATCTGATAACGTTTAACATCATCACTCCTAAATATTTTAATAAAATCTAATAAAATTTAACTGCATTTATACGGCATACAATTTGGCTAACTACTTTGTTGATTAAACTTCGGTGAGGTGTATCCATTGAGTAAGAAATTAAAACACTAAAGTACAAACCCAATCTCTTTAAGAAATTTGGTTTGTTTGAATTTAAATTAGGAGGACCTATCATGAAAACTGCAATTATAATTTTCTCTTTTCTATTGTTATCATTTCTTGGCTGCAAAAAAGAAACGACTATAATTGAACCCGGTGCAACTGATAAAACTAACACTAATGATCTTCTTCATTCAGACTTAGTAGGGAAGGTGATTCCCAAAGACAGTAAAGCAATGGTAATTGTCAGTCAAGTTAAGCCGATTGACTCAATGAAAATCAACCCGGTTGACGGATCATTTTCTTTTATCGATTTGCGCAAAGGAAATTATGATGTAACTATTCGTGCAGACAATTATAGAATTTATTCAAACCAAAGCCTTGTACTTGACGGCGGGAGCGTTCATTATCTTGGTGAAATAAAACTTTCGGATGTACCCGATCTTGTAGATTCTTTCTACCCTGAAAATAAAGGGGAAGTCGTATATGACTGGAGATACGGACGAATAACCGTTTCTATTCTTTTCACACAGCCGATGGATAGAGAAAGTGTGGAAAAAGCATTTTCAGTCAATCCGCCGGTTGAAGGAATATTTTATTGGGGTAATTACACTACTGAACCAATGTACGGATTGTTTGCAGATGCAAAGTCAGGATATAATTTAGGGGCAACGATTACAACTTTCAGTAAAGTTACATCAATGACATACGCTTTTGCTAAAAAGGATTCTTACCCGGATAAAGAGTATAAAGTATCAATAGGAACAACAGCAAAAGATACAGCCGGAACTTATATGAGGTTTCCTTTAGAGTTTAGATTTAGTACTGTACAATCTTATTCAACACAAAATGGAATTTTAACAGACCCGGTTCATGGCGATATTGATGTTTCACCTTTGGATTACAGTTATTCCGGCATTACTGTTACATTCCCGCGACGAATGAATAAATCTTCTGTTGAAATGAAAACACATCTCACACCTCAAATGAATACAACCTTCTTATGGCCTGATGAAAATGTTTTAAGAATTTATACTGGCGGGCCGTTTTTATCCGACACAACAATAACGGTATTTATTGATAAAAGTGCACAAGGTAAAGATGGTGTTCCTATAGGACAAGATTTTACATTCTCATTTAGAACGGCTGCACTAATGGTTACAAGCACTTCTCCTTCAAACGGACAATTGTTTGCTTCGCAGTCGGATCCCATAACGATCAGCTTTAATGATTTTGTTAAACTGTCAAGTGCGCAAACTTCAATTTCAATTTCGCCATCGGTTAATGGGTCATTTTCATTTGGAAATTATCCTCCTTATGAACAGCTTAATCAAATTAAATTTACACCAAGCTCAAGTATGCAGGCAAATACAAAGTACACAGTAACTATAACGACAGGGTTAACAGATATGTACAGCAATAAAATGAAAGAGCCTTATACATTTTCATTTGTAACCAGGCCGAATTAATTACTATAGGAATTTCATTTATGAAATTCATTGTGTTTATAATTGACCATGAAAATTATAAGTTGAATTTGATAAATCAAATTCCTACATCATTACAGTAGAAATTATTCATACAAAACCCATTTACTTTGAAATGATAATTAGATATTTTTCTTTCAATAAAAGGAGTTAGATGATGTTAAACGAAATAATTTTTATTGTTGAAGATTCTCTTGAAGGTGGATTTGAAGCTAAAGCAGTTGGGAATTCGATTTTTACTCAGGCTGAAACTTACGAAGAGTTGAAAGCAAATATTAAAGATGCTGTCGCTTGTCATTTTGATGATGGAGAAATTCCTAAACTAATTAGAATCCATTATGTGAAAGAAGAAGTTATTGCAGCATGAAGATTCCTCGCAACTTATCTGGAGAAGAATTAAAAAGAAAATTACTAAAAATTGGATATAAAGCAGATAGACAATAGGGAAGTCATATTAGATTAACAAAAAAATATATAGACGGGGAACACCATTTAACAATACCTAATCATAACCCCATTAAAATAGGAACTTTAAATAACATTATTTCAGATCTCGCATACCGAATGAAAACCTCTAAAGAAGAAGTATTGGATAAGATTATAGATTAATTTATTAGAATTTCATAAACGAAATTCCTACAAAACCACGCTCCCAATTTTCTCTACCGCTTCCAAAACTTTTTCATTTGAAAGCTGAAGCATACATTCATGATTATATGGGCATTCAAGTTTGTTACAGATAATACAGAACAAATCTTCTTTTATAACATAGGTTGAATTTGGAGAATATGGACCGTGATTTTTAGGGTTTGTCGGGCCGAAGATGCCTAATGTTGGAATTCCTAATGCAGCAGCAATGTGCATTGGCCCTGAATCATTTGCAATTATAATATTACAATTTCTTATTAAGCCGGTCATTTCCGGCAGATTTGTTTTTGGAGCAAGTATCGTTTGTGAGGGGAGATGTTTGCTAATGTAGTCCGCATCATTTTCATCCCCTGGTCCCCATAGAATTAAAAATTTTGTTTGTGAATATTTATCGTTTATTATTTTGCAAATCTCAACCCACTTTGAAGCATCACATCTTTTTGATGGCCAGCCGCCGGCTGGAATAATTCCAATTACTTTCTCATTTTCATTAAAATTATCTTTTATAAATTCTTTTCCAAACTGATCATCTTTTTCACTAACGGAATAATGAATCTTTTTTGAAATAACCGGAACATCAATTGCTTTTAATATTTCCAGGTTATGTTCCGCCGAATGCTGATTACCTCTGCCTGAAGTTGCTAAAATGTTGTACGCATATTTTCTTCCGCGGTATGCAAATCCAACTCTGTATTTTACCCCTGATAAAAATGTAATTTGTGCTGATCGCGGATTCGACCAAAGATCAAGAACCATATCATATTTCTCTTTTCGAATTCTTGCAGCAACCCAAAGAGGGAATTCTGATTTTCTCATAGTCAATACTTTGTTGACCATTGGATTGTTTGAAACAGAATACTTTGCGAATGTTTCAACCAGGTAATCAATTTTAACATTTGGAAAATGATTAATAAGATTATCAAGAATTATTGTTGAAAGGACAATATCACCAATGCCACGAGGTTTGATGCAGAGGATTTTTTTTACATTAATTTGAGAGAATTTTATCTCACCCATTTTATATCGATAATTTTATTTTTTTTAATTATCTCCATTTCATGATGATCAGTTGTGAGCAGTATTCCTTTTTTAATTTTGGATAAACTTATTGCAGCCGAATCTGTAAGAGATAATTTATATTTCCCTTTTATTTCACCGGCTATTTTTAAGGTTTCAATATTAAATTCTTCGATAATAAGAATTGGAAGTTTTTGAATTATACTCAAAACTTCCAGCGATTTCTTTTTCCCGCCTTTTTTGTAAGTTTTATAAAATATTTCCAAACAGTTAATGGAATGTAAAAGTAGTTCAATTTTATTATCGGCTGCATTTTTTATATAATTGGAGACAATATTTGCACCTTTTTCATTACTAAGAAATGCAAGCAATGCAGAAGAATCCAGAATAAAAACATTTTTCAATTTTCTAATTTCTTCTCTTCTTGTTTATCCCTGAAGTATTCATCAGTACTGTATATACCTTTGAGAATCCCTCTACCTTTTTTAATAGCTTCTTCCACGCTCGAAATTAATATTCCGTCTTTTGTTTTGGAAATTTTTATTTTATTTCCAGATAATAAAGCTGCGAATTCATCCGGTATTACAATATCATTTTTGTTTATAATCTTTGTTGTCATTTCATTTCACTACTTTTATGTATTTATTTATAAATTTCAAAATAAGATTAAATATACTGCAATCAAAAGTCAAAATTCTCCCGGAGGGATTCCTTTTGAAAAAAATTAAAAATATATATGAGCACTTCATCGCTATTTAATGGCTAATTTGACTTAAATGTTATTATGAAAAAATCAATTTAACAATTAAGCAATTAGATAATGCATTAATGCGCATCCAGCCAATTATCTCCAACTCCAGTTTCAACTAAAATAGGTACATTCATTTTCATGGAATTCTCCATCAACTTTTTAATAATAGGACGCAATTCTTCAACTTCATCTTTGTGGGTATCAAATAAAAGTTCGTCGTGAACCTGTAAAACCATTTTTGTTTTTGCTTTTCGTTTATTCAATTCTTTATATATGTCAATCATTGCCAGCTTAATCATGTCAGCGGCGGTTCCTTGTACACGCATATTGATTGCAACTCTTTCTTCAAACTGACGAACAACTCTGTTGCTGCTGTTTATATTTCTTAAAAATCTTCTTCGTCCGGATAGCGTTTCTGCAAATCCTTTTTCCTTAGCAAGAACAACGGATTCATCCATAAAGTTTTTAACTTTTTTAAATGTATTAAAATATGTATCTATAATTTCTTTGGCGTGGGCCTGTGTAACCCCCAATCTTGTTTTTAACCCAAACGGACCAATACCATATAAAATTCCAAAGTTAACTTCTTTAGCTTTTCGTCTCATGTCAGGAGTTACTTCTTCAGGCGGAACCATAAAAACAAGTGCCGCAGTGCTTCTGTGAATATCTTCGCCTTCTTTAAAAGCTTTTGCCAATCCCGGATCACCTGAAATGTGAGCCATTATTCGTAATTCTATTTGGCTGTAATCGGCACTAAGAATAACATAATCTTTATTGCGAGGGACAAACGCTTTTCTAATTTCTTTTCCAAGCTCTGTTCTAATTGGAATATTTTGAAGATTCGGATCAATACTTGAAAGTCTTCCTGTAGAAGCCACTGTTTGATTAAAACTTGTATGAACTCTTCCAGTTGAAGGCTCAATCAAGTTGGGAAGAGAGTCCGAGTATGTCGATTTTAATTTAGTAACTTGACGGTAGTCCAAAATAGTTCCAATAATTTCATGCTCTCCCCGAATACTTTCCAAAGCACGGGCATCTGTTGAAAACCCGGTTTTAGTTTTTCTTCCCGTTTGAAGATTTAATTTCTTGAAAAGAATTTCCTGCATTTGCTTTGGAGAATTTATATTAAATTCTTCCCCTGCGAGCTTAAAAATTTCTTTGCTGTAGTTATCAATTAAAATTTGTAAATCTTTACTTAAAGATTTTAAAACATCTTTATCAATTTTCACTCCTTCTCTTTCCATATCCTCGAGAACCGGTACGAGAGGGAATTCAATTTCATAAGTTACTTTTTCAAGCTTATCTTTTTTAATTTCTTTATCTAAAACTTCATACAATCTAAAAGTAATATCCGCATCTTCTGCAGCATAATGACTGAGTGCATTTACATCAGCTTCAAATATTTTTGTAGGGTCTTTCTTTTCACCAATTAATTCTGATATGGGAATAGGTTTATATTTCAAATATTTTTGAGATAAATCATCCATTCCATGCTTTTCATCAGGATCAATGCAGTAGCTGGCAAGCATGGTATCGAAGTAAAAATTAGTTACTTCAATTCCGTTTGACTTAAGTACTGAAATATCAAACTTACCATTCTGACAAACTTTTTTAATTTTTTTGTTTTCAAATACCGGCTTAAATATTTTTACAAAATCATTTAAAGGCAGTCTGTCACTTAAGTCTATTTCGAATAGGGAAGAGTCCTCTTTAGAAGGATTGATAGCGACAAAATAACCTTCTCCGGCTTTAGTTGAAAATGATGCACCAGCTAAATTTAAAACGAAATGATTTAGTCCATCAGTTTCAGTGTCAAAAACAAAAAGTGATTTTTTACTAAGATACTCAGCCAACTTTTTCGCTTCTTTTACATCAGCAACTAATTTGTATTTTACTTTCTTCTCATCAAATTCTTTAAATTCTTCGACAGTTTCTTCTTCTTTAATTTCATCTTGAGAATTATTAGCTTCGTATACATTCAACAATCTGGTATATAAAGTTTTGAATTCCAATTCAATAAAAGTTTCACGCAGCTTATCAAAATTTGGCTTAGAGAATTTACATTTTTCAAAATCAAATTCTAAAGGAACCTCACGATGAATTGTAGCAAGCTCCTTTGAAAGGAGAGCGTTTTCTTTATTCGCAATTAATTTATTTTTGATTCCGGCTTTATCAACTTCATCAATGTTAGCATAAATGTTTTCAACAGTACCAAACTTTTGAATTAATGGGGTAGCACTTTTAGGCCCTATTCCGGCAACACCTGGAATATCATCTGACGAATCTCCAACCAATGCGAGATAATCGATCATTTGTATAGGTTCAAATCCAAATTCTTCTTCTACTCTTTTTGTGTCATATATCTTAATTGGTTCGTCATTTTTTGTACCTGGTTTAACAATTTTCACTTTGTCGGTTATTAATTGATTGTAATCTTTGTCAGGAGTAATTACCCATGATTCTAATCCTGCTTCTTCAGCTTTTAAAACTGCTGTCCCGATAATATCATCTGCTTCATATCTCTGAAGAATATAAATCGGGATATTCAAGTATTCAATAATATCTTTTATCCTTTGTAATTGAGGTTTCATATCCTCAGGCATTGCCTGCCGCGATGATTTATATTTTTCATATCGCTCATGCCTAAAAGTTTTTCCATGTGAATCAAAAGCAACTGCAATATAATCAGGTTTGTTGTCTTCCAGAATTTTTATTAGTTGATTTACAAACCCAAAAATTGCAGAAGTAGGTTCGCCTTTGCTGTTTGATAATGGATGCATCATAAACGCAAAGTAAGCTCTGTAAGCTATTGCCATTGCATCGACAATTACAAATTTTTTGTTTTTCATTTATATTGAATTTGTTTTATTAAAAAATTGACGAGTTATTATTAATTGCAAATATAATAAAATTAAATTTACTGCTAGTTGATCACTTTATATGTTTTATAAAATTTAGCCACGAATTACATGAATATCACAAATAGTCTTATAAATAAATTCGTGTTAATTAGTGAAATTAGTGGCTATATTGCATTTTAATCAATAGACGGTTACTGGAATAAAATTAACTAGTTTGATATAATCCAAACAACAATAAATCTAAAATAGTAACTTAAAATTATTTTAGAATCCTTGAATATCATCTGTATAAAAATTAGCTTGCCATAGAACTTCTATAAAACTTCAGATAAAATTAGGAAAGTATTCTATTGACAAACTACGGTTGGCTTTCAATCATCCCGCCATTGCTTGCTATACTTTTAGCAATTAAAACAAGGCAAGTTTATCTTTCATTATTTTTGGGAATCTTTTCCGGCTGGCTGATAATTGAAGGCTGGAATCCATTTAATGGAATGGCAAGCGCAATTCAAGAATGTGTTAATGTTTTTAAGGATGCCGGCAATACTCAGGTAATTATTTTTTCCGCTTTGGTTGGGGCTTTAATTTCACTTACTCAAATCTCAGGCGGTGTCCAAGGCTTTATTGATTTAATTCAAAAGAAAAAATTAGTTAATTCCCGCAAACGTGCATCTGTACTTGCATTTTTTGTAGGCTGCGGAGTCTTCATTGAATCAAGTATTTCTTGTTTAGTTACGGGAACAATTTTTCATCCAATATTTGAAAAATTTAAAATCTCAAGAGAAAAGCTTGCTTATATCTGTGATACAACTTCTTCTCCTATTTGTATTTTAATTCCTTTGAATGCCTGGGGCGCTTATGTAGTTGGGCTTTTAATAAAAGAAAATATTTCTAATCCTATTCCAACTTTTTTATCAACAATACCATTAAACTTTTATCCGATAATTTCCGTTCTTCTTGCAGGATTTTTAGCTTTTACATTTAAAGATTTTGCTTCAATGAAAAAAGCAGAAAAAAGATCTTTGGAAGAAGGTAAAACTATTGCGGATGGAGCAGTTCCTGTTGTATCAGCAGAAGTTTCTTCAATAAAGCCCAAAGCGAAAATTCCTCATAGAGCAATTAATATGGTTGCCCCAATCCTCACAATGATTTTAATGATGCCTGTTAGTTTGCTTATAACTGGCAAAGGAGATTTAACTGCCGGGTCAGGTTCAACTTCTGTTTTGTGGTCTGTTTTAACGGCAATAGTTGTCTCAGGTATTTTATCAATCGGACAAAAAATATTAACACTTCATGAAGTAATGGATTATACTTTAAAAGGAATTGGAGGTTTAATTCCATTAGCAATGTTAATGATGTTTGCATTTGCAATTGGAGATACATGCAGAACGCTTGGAACCGGTACATATGTAGCTTCAGTAGCAAATAATATTTTGAATCCTAATTTTGTAGCGCCTATTATTTTTGTTACTTCAATGTTTATTGCATTTTCAACCGGGACAAGCTGGGGTACATTTGCAATCATGATCCCAATTGCTGTCCCTACAGCTATGCTGATGAATGTAAATTTATCATTGGCTATAGCTTCAGTCTTAAGCGGCAGTGTTTTTGGTGACCATTGCTCTCCTATTTCAGATACAACAATAGTTTCATCAATGGCTTCAGCAAGCGACCATATAGATCATGTTCGAACACAATTGCCTTATGCTTTAACATCTGCAGCAATAGCATTGATACTCTTTACTGCATTTGGGTTCATTTTAAATTAAGTTTGCACAAAAATTTTATTATAAATATAGAAAGTAATTTGGTAATTAATGAAAAAAGCAGCGCCTAAAAATCAAAGGACACAACATTATAATCCATGGCATGATGTTCACATGGGTAACGATGTACCTTCAAACATTAATGCAATTATTGAAATACCTAAAGGTTCCAAAGCCAAATATGAGCTTGATAAAAGCAGCGGCCTATTAAGGCTTGATAGAGTATTGTTTTCTTCAGTTCATTATCCGGCTAATTACGGATTCATACCGCAAACTTACTGTGCCGACAAAGATCCGCTTGATATACTCGTAATCTGTTCAATTGATGTTGAACCGATGTGTATTATTGAAGCAAAGGTAATTGGAGTCATGAGAATGATTGATGATAATGAGCATGACGATAAAATTATTGCTGTTGCAAAAAATGATATGTCAGTTAATTACATTGATGACATAAATGATCTTCCGCCGCATACAGTAGTTGAATTGAAAAGATTCTTTGAAGATTACAAGAAACTTGAAAATAAACATGTAGTGGTAAATCATTTTATGGGAAAGAAGAAAGCTTTTGAAATAATTAATGAAAGTATAACACTTTATAATAAATTATTTAGATAGAAAGTTAAAAGGTGTTTCATCTTCATTTAAATATTACATTATTGATTGCTTATGAAAATTAAACTTCCGAAACTTCACAACCAAATACTTATTGCTTTAATTCTTGGGGCAATATTCGGCGCTTTTTTTAATGTTGCTAAAAGCAGTCTCAAAATTTCTTATGAAGAAAAACATGAAATAACAACAGTAAAAATAAAAGGATGGCAAAGCTTTTCTTTTATACTAAATAATGTGAAAACTGATACAGTTATGTTTGAAGCAACTGATCAACTTGCCATTATTTCATACTTTGATAAACATAAAGAGAATATAAAAGAAGTTGTTGCTAAAGAATTTAAACTTGATGAAAAGGAAATCCACTCTCAAGTTTTTACAAATTTAGTTTCAATTTCAAGACAAGGAACTATTGCAACTGGAATAAAATGGATTGGGGATATTTTCATTCGTTTATTAATGATGATCGCTGTTCCACTTGTTTTTGTATCATTGACAGTCGGTGCTGCAAGCTTAGGTGATATTAAAAGATTCGCCAGGATAGGTGGGAAGACCCTTGCTTATTATATATCAACTACTGCTTTTGCAATTACGATTGGATTATTATTAGCAAACATAATTCAACCAGGCCACCGGATGTCAGCTAATACTAAAGACAGGCTTCTTTCTGCTTACCAGGAAGATGCATCATCAAAGCTTGGTGATATTCATGAATATGATTTCTTTGGTGAGATTGTAAAAATGGTTCCCAAAAATCCCATTGGTTCTATGGCAAATGGAGAAATGCTTCAAGTTGTAATTTTTTCGATTCTATTGGGACTGATGCTAAGCCTTATCGATAAAGAAAAATCTGCATTTGTAATTAAGCTTTTAGATGCACTCACAGACGCTTTAATAAAATTAGTAGATATGATAATGCTGATAGCCCCTTTGGGTGTATTCGCTTTAATTGCAGCCACTGTAAGCGAATTTGGTTTTGATATATTGGAAACATTAATCTGGTATGCATTTGCCGTATTGTTAGGATTAGCAATTCATACATTCGGTGTTTACGGTTTAATTTTAAAATTATTTACTAAAACTAAAGTTTCAGATTTCTTCAAGTCGATTAAAAGAGTGCAGGCAATTGCATTTAGTACCAGTTCAAGTGCTGCTACTTTGCCGGTAAATATTGAAACTTGTGAAGAAAATCTTGGTGTATCAAAATCTATTGCAAGTTTTGTGCTTCCATTAGGTGCCACAATCAATATGGATGGAACTGCTTTATACCAGGGTGTAGCTACAGTTTTTATTGCGCAGGTATTTGGAATTGATTTGAATATTATTCAACAGTTGACAGTTGTATTTATGGCAGTGCTTGCTTCAATTGGAACTGCGCCTGTTCCTGGTGTAGGAATAATTATGTTGGTAATAATTCTTAAGTCAGTAAATATTCCTCAAGAGGGAATTGCATTAATTTTAGGTGTCGATAGAATTCTTGACATGTGTAGGACTATGACTAATGTTACAGGAGATGCAACCGGTGCTGTATTAATTGCTACATCAGAAAATGAAATTAATGTTCCTCAATAAAATTAAGGCTAAAATTTTTGTATCAATTTAACAATTAAATTATATTGCTGTTTAAAATTACAAATACCTATTTTTATATCTTTCAATTAATAATTTCTTAACATTTTCTATTTTTATATGTATAATCTATTATTTAAAAATACAACACTTAGAATTTCTATAATTTTATTTTTCATACTTTCAATTAATATTTCATGTAAGAGTAACAAAAAGTCAGATGAAATTTATGTCGCATCGTGGAACCTCGAAAATTTATTTGACACAGTAGATGACCCAAATAAATTTGACGAAGAATTCACTCCAAACGGTTCTGGTAATTGGACAGAAGAAAGGCTTGAACATAAGCTTGAAAATCTAGCTAAAGTTATTTCATCAATGGATGATGGAGATGGCCCGGATCTTTTAGGAACATGTGAGGTTGAACATGAAAGCATGCTGCAAAGTTTAATTACTAAAACAAAATTAAAGAAAAACTATAGAATAGCTTACGCCGAATCTCCTGATGAACGGGGAATAGACAACGGATTAATTTTTAATTCAAATAAATTTTCATTAATTAATGTTAAACCCCATGCTATTAAAGACAGCAGCTTTAAAACAAGATTGATTTTGCAAGTTGATTTAATTGTTAATGAAAATAATGATACTTTAAGTGTGTTTGTAAATCATTGGCCATCAAGAAGAAGCGGGGAAGTAAAATCCGAACCACGAAGAATTGAAGCTGCGGAAACTTTGAAAAAATTTGTTGATGAAGATTTTAATGGCCATTCTAATAAAAGGATAATTATAATGGGCGATTTTAACGATATGCCGACTGATAGCTCTATACTGCATGTTTTAAATGCGCAGCCGTTAATTTGTACATCGCCTGAAGAAAGTTTGAATCAAAACAAAAAAGAATTGTTCAATCTTGCGTATAATGATTATAAGAATGGTATAGGTACATATAAATATCACGATCAATGGAATATGCTGGATCAAATAATCATATCTAATAATTTATTAGAAAAAGGAAATCTAAAATATATTTGCGGAACCTTTAAAGTATACAAGCCGGAGTTTATGGTAGAGAAATCCGGCAAGTACAAAGGCACAGCATTTCCTACTTATGGTGGTAGAAGATATCTTGGCGGTTATAGTGATCATTTCCCGGTGGTTTCAATATTTGAAATAAATGATAACAAATGAAAAAGGTATTATTAATATTCGGTTCTAAAGGTGCTCTTGGTCAAGGTATAACCCGAGTAATGTTTAATAAAGATTACGACGAGATATTTTTATTCGATTCAAAGAAAAATGTAGAAGCCAATCAAAATAAAAATATAATTCATGTTCAAACTAAAGATTTATCTGTCGAAGAAAATGTAATAGAAGCTTTCAATAATATTGAACCCGATAAAAATAAACTATTCTTTTTATACTCAACTGTTGGCGGATATAATGGGGGCGAATTTTTGTGGGGAACAAATTATGATGACTGGAGTAAAATGCTCAATGTTAATTTGAACACAAGCTTTCTAATTGCTAAATATTTTTCAAAAAAAGTTGAAGAGTCTGCGGGTGGTTCAATTTGTTTTACTGCAGCTTATACTGGTTTACAAGCACAATCAAAAGCAGTAGCTTATGGAGTTTCCAAAGCAGGCTTAATACATCTTGTTGAATCATTAGCTATGGAAGGTGAGCAAATTAAACTGAGTGTAAATGCTATTGCTCCTTATATAATTGACACAAAAGCAAACCGTGAGTGGGGAAAGGAAAGTGATTTTGCCGGATGGATAAAACCTGAAGAGATTGGTGAACTTGCTTATAATTTGTTTAGCAGCTTTAATTTTATTTCGGGAAATGTACTAAAATTAAAAATAAGATTTGAAATCTAATTTCATTTTAATGTTGAATTGAATTATCATTGTAAGTGATGAATAAATGTATAATAAAACATATTTAGATAAAATATTTTGTTGACTTTGTTTTTTGAAATCATTATTGTAGCAACATCTTTTTAAGAATATTTTGGAGCCTTTCTTCTCCTTAAGCGTCAATTATCAATACATATTTGGAGGTTACTCTCAATGGAATTTATAGGAATTTTTTCGTCAATGGTAAATGTTATTGCTCAAGCTACTAATACTGTTGCAAATGATACTGGAGCTTTGAATTGGCTGACAACAAAATTTGTCGCCGGTGGTATTTTTATGTGGCCTATTTTAGCTAGCCTTGTTATAGGCTTAGCTTTTTGCGTTGAAAGATTATGGACATTATCCAGAGCTAGTGTTAATACGAAAAATTTTATTGTTAAAGTTAAAAAAGCATTGAATGAAAGCGGGGTTGATGCTGCAAAAGATATTTGTGCAAATACTAGAGGCCCTGTTGCTTCTGTATTCTATGCAGGACTTTTGAGAGCAGACGAAGGTATGGAAGCTGCTGAAAAAGCTATCATGTCTTATGGTGGAATAGAAATGAATTTCCTTGAAAAAGGGTTAATCTGGATTTCTACTTTTATTACTCTTGCTCCTATGCTTGGATTTACCGGAACTGTTCAAGGTATGATTACTGCATTCGATGCTATTAAAGAACAACAACAAATTTCGCCTGCTGTTGTTGCAGACGGTATTTCTGTTGCACTTTTAACCACCTTATTTGGCCTTGTTGTAGCAATGATTTTACAAGTATTTTATAATTACTTTATATCTAGAATTGATAGTTTGGTTGGTGATATGGAAGAAAGCTCAATAGAACTAATCGATGCTTTATATGAATATAAAACTACTAAGAAATAATAATTTTTGTTGACGAGGTTTAAATGGCTTTATTAAAGAAAAAAGGTATTCGTGAAGCAGAAATTCCAACTGCTTCTCAGGCTGATTTGGCATTTTTGCTTCTTTTGTTTTTCTTAGTTTCTACAGTAATTGACGTGGATACAGGCTTGGGTTTAACTCTACCTGAATACAATCCGTCTGCTGAGCAGATAAAAACGTCTTCAGATAGAATGGCTGCCGTTCTTGTTAATGAAAACGGTGATGTGTTGGTAGATGGCAAACCTACTTCGCTTTTCCAAATTAAAGAAAATCTTAAAGCTAGAATCCAATCTAAAATTGATTTGCCTGCAAATAAAAAATTAATTGTTTCTCTTAAAACAGATAGAAAAACAAAGTATAATGATTACATGCAGGCTCTGGATCAAATCAAGCTTGCTTTTTTTGAAGTGAGAGATGATTATTCAACCTCACAATATGGCAGAAAATTCAAAAATTTGCCTGAAAATGAGCAAGACGTGATAAAAGATAAAATCCCTATAATAATTTCTATTGCCGAACCAGAAGCAATAAAAAAAGGTTGAGGTTAACTTAAATGAAATTTGAAAAAAGAAGAGCGAATTCTAAACAAGAAATTCCAACTACATCAATGCCTGATATAGTTTTTATGCTGTTAATGTTCTTCATGGTTGTTACTACTTTAAGAGAAGTAAATGTTCTTGTAAAATTTAAGCTTCCCGAAGCTAAAGCTATTGAAAAAATAGAGAATAAGAGAATAATTCAATACATTTGGGTCGGGCAAAATGATAGGATACAAATCAATGACAGTATCGTTCTGCTTAAAGATATAGAACCAATTATGTATGAAAAAAGACAAACTATTCCAGAGGTTATTGTTTCTTTAAGAATCGATAAAGGGGTTGATATGGGATTGGTTACAGATATACAACAGCAATTAAGAAAAGCTTCTTGTTTACGTATAAATTATTCTGCAAGATTAAAAGAAAATATCTAAAAATTATTAGAAGTGATTTTCAAGGCAGGCAGGTTTAACAACTTTCCTGCCTTTTTTAATTTAATAGGTGTAATATGAATTTAAAAAATTTAATTAATGAAGATATGAAAGCCGCAATGAAAAGCGGTGACAAACTTAAACTTGAAACTGTTCGCTCTATAAGAGCATTAATTTTAGAGTTTGAGAAAAGCGGCAGCGGAAAAGAGCTTAATTCGGAAGAAGAAATTAAAATGCTGACCACCGCTGCTAAAAAAAGAAAAGAAGCAATTGAACAATACAGAAATGCCGGCAGGGAAGATCTGGCTTTGAAAGAGGAAGCTGAATTAAAAATAATTATGGAATACCTTCCAAAACAATTGTCTGAAGAGGAAATTTTGGAAGAGGTAAAAAAAATAGGAAATGAAATCGGGGCAAAAGTCAAAGAAGATTTCCCGAAACTTATGCCGCAGGCTATGAAGTCTCTAAAAGGCAGAGCTGACGGCAAAACAGTTAAAAGTGCTGTGGAAAAATTTCTGGGAGTTAATTGAACGTTCTGGATATTGTTATTGCCGCAATTCTTTCAATCGGGTTCATTTTAGGATATAAAGATGGTTTCGTTAGAAAACTGATTGGCACAATCGGCTTTGTTGCGGCAGTATATTTTGCTATTAGATTTTCTTTTGATCTTGGGAAAGCAATTGAAAATGTATTGGGAATAGAAATTTATCTAGCCCGGATAATAGGAGGGTTAGCAATCTTTCTTGCTATTATGGTTCTTACTTCAATATTAAAACGTATTATTCATCCTTTCGATAAAGTAAATAATCTAATTAATCAAATTGTCGGGGGAATTGTCGGAACACTTCAGGTACTTGTATTTTTAAGTGCTTTGTTTTTTTTGTTAAATGTTTTTAAAATACCTGGAAAAGAAACCGCTGACGGTTCTTTCTTATATAAGCCGGTTTATAATGTTATCCCATTTGCAATTGACCATATTAGAGAATATACACCGGAACCAAAAAAGATAATTAAGAAAATTGTTGATGATCAAGATTCTTTAAAATGATTGAAATAAATTCATTAGAAAAATTAGAATACGTAAAAATACTTCAATATGCAGCTAACTATTCTCAGACCGAAAATGGTAAACAGCTAATCTTAAGCACTGTCCCTCTTATAAATTCAGCTACTATAAAAAAAGAAGGTGAATTAGTTACACAAGCCAAAGAAATTTTAATTAAAAATGTCCATCCTCCAATTGAATATTTACCTGTTCTTGATGAAGTAATAGCAAAATCAAAAATAGAAGGGGCATTTTTAGACAGTAAAAGAATTTTAGAAATTCTCCGTTTAGCTATTATTTCAAGAAATTTATTTCAGTATTTAAAAAGTAATTCTGAGATTGCACCGGATTTATTTTCGTTGACTCAAGGTTTGTTTGTTGATAAGGTTTTTGAACATCATATTCAAAATGTGATTAATGAAAATGGTGAAGTAAAAGAAAATGCTAGTTCAAAACTTGCAGAAATTAGATCGGAAATTAGAAAAAAGAATGATGAACTAATAAAAGCCGTTAACCGTCTCATCAAAAATTACAGTGAACAAGATTTTGTTCGTGAAGATTATCTTACGCTAAGAGATGGAAGAATTGTTGTCCCGGTTAAATCAGAACATAAGAGGCATATCAAAGGTTTCATTCACTCAGAGTCTTCGACAGGCCAGACAGTTTATATTGAGCCTGAAGAAACTTTAGAATTAAATAATGATATTGTTTCCCTTTCTTTTGCAGAGAAAAGGGAAATTGAAAGAATACTAAGAGAGTTGACAAAAAAGATAGGCAGTGTTAGCTCAGAATTAAGTTTAGCTCTTCAATCTATTTCTTATATTGATTCCATATTTGCACGGGCAAAATATTCTATCGAAGTAGTGGGAGCTTTTCCTGAATTAAATTCAAATCAAGGATTGGAAATTAAAGATGCCCGGCATCCCATACTTCTAAAAAAAGTGGGGAAACAAAATACTGTTGCACTAAACGTAAAGTTAACTGAAAATAAAATCATTCTCATTACAGGCCCCAATGCCGGTGGTAAAACGGTAGTTTTAAAAACCATAGGTTTGTTATGTTTAATGGTTCAAAGCGGATTTCATATTCCTGCCAGCCCGGATAGCAATTTTCATATTTATAATAATTTGCTTCTTGATATTGGTGATCAGCAGTCAATTGAAGATGACCTTTCAACATTCAGTTCACATCTTTTGAATATAAAAAATATACTTGAAAGCAGTGATCAAAATAGTCTTGTTCTTCTTGATGAAATTGGAACCGGTACTGACCCCACGGAAGGCGCTGCTTTAGCTGCGGCAGTACTGCTTCAATTGAAAGATAAAAGAACAACAGTTTTTGCTACTACACATCATGGTGATTTAAAATTAATTGCAAATGATATAGAAGGATTTGAAAATGCTGCAATGGAATTTGATCATGTAAATTTAAAGCCAACTTATAATTTCAAGCAGGGTATTCCAGGTTCAAGCTATGCTTTTGAAATAGCACATCGAATTGGATTTGAAAATGATTTTATTAATATTGCAAAAGTGCATCTTGATTCCGGGAAACACAAAATAGAAAAATTTTTAATAGAAATCGAAGCTAAGTCGAATCTACTTGAATCTAAACTAAAAAGTTTAGAAATTGAAAATGTAAGGCTTGAAGGTTTATCAAATTTATATAAACAAAATATTGAAAAGCTTGATAAAGAAAAGAAAGAGATTTTAAAAAAAGCAAAATCCGAAGCTGAAGAATACTTATTAAACATTAATAAACAATTTGAAAAAGTAATTAAAGATTTAAAGGAATCTAATGCTGATAAAGAAACAATTAAATCTTCACAGCAAATTATAAAAGAATTAAAAGAAGAAAATGAAAAACTTTTTGAAGAAGAAGTTGATTTGGATGAAGAAAATTATGATTTTGCTGTTGGGGATTATGTTTCTATAAAAAACACAAATACTGGAGGTGAAATTATGGAAATATCGGGAAACAAAAAGAATGCTATGATTAATACAGGTAATATTAAAATGAAAGTTAAGGTGAACGATTTGGTGCGAAGTAAAAAAATTAAAAAAAAGGTGAATGGTAATAAAAGCGTATATCACAACTACGATATACCCAAAACCAAAATTGATATTAGAGGTAAAAGGCCTGAAGAAGCAGAATATAGGATAGTTAAATTTATTGATAACGCTTATGTCGGCAACCTTGAAAAAGTTGAAATCCTGCATGGCAAAGGAACCGGTGTTTTGAAAGAAACTGTTATTGATATTCTTAGAGAACATGACAAAGTAAAGAACTTTTATTTTGCGCCGGTTGAACAGGGAGGGGAAGGTGTTACGATAGCTGAATTAAAATAAAAAAGGAAAATCTTGTTTAATAAAATATTAATTGCAAACAGGGGAGAGATTGCTGTTCGTATAATTCGCGCATGTAAAGAATTAGGGATTAAAACTGCTGCAATTTATTCTGAAGCAGATAATTTATCTCTTCACTTAAAACTTGCAGATGAAGCACACTTAATTGGTAAAGCACAATCAAAAGATTCCTACCTTAATAAAGAAAAAATAATTAAGCTGGCAATAAAAATTAAGGCTGATGCTATTCATCCTGGTTATGGTTTTTTATCCGAGAATCATGAATTTATTGAGATGGTTGAAAAAGCAGGAATAAATTTTATTGGCCCGTCTTCAAATTCTGTTAAACTGATGGGGAATAAAACCGAAGCAAGAAAATTAATGAAGTCACATAAAGTCCCTATAGTTCCGGGAACTACTTCACCAATAAAATCATTAAAAGAAGGAATAAAAACTGCAGAAGAAATAGGATTCCCAATATTATTAAAAGCCGCAGCAGGCGGCGGTGGTAAGGGAATGCGTAAAGTTTCATCATCAAAAGAATTTAAAGATGCGTTTGAATCCACAAAAAGAGAAGCTTTAAAATCCTTTTCTGATGATTCAATTTATATAGAAAAATTTATTGAGAACCCAAAGCACATCGAAGTGCAAATAATAGCTGATAAAAAGGGAAATTATGTCCATCTATTTGAAAGAGAATGTTCTATTCAGCGCAGGCATCAAAAAATTATTGAAGAAGCTCCGTCAATGTTTTTGGATGAAGAAACTAGAAATAAAATTACAACTGCTGCAGTTAATGCTGCAAAAGCATGCGGTTATTATAATGCAGGTACAATTGAATTTTTAGTTGATTCAAAAAAGAATTTTTATTTTCTTGAAATGAATACACGATTGCAAGTAGAGCATCCCGTTACTGAATTTATTGCCGGAGTTGACTTAGTTAAAGAACAAATCTCTGTAGCTAATGGGAACAATCTTTCTTTCAAGCAAAATGATTTAAAGATAAACGGCCATTCAATTGAGTGCCGGATTTATGCAGAAGATGCTGCTAATAATTTCTTTCCTTCCACCGGAAAAATAACAGAATATTCACAGGCAGCAGGGCCTGGTGTTAGGATTGATTCAGGTTTTGGTGCCGGCTTCATTATTTCAATTTATTATGATCCAATGATAGCAAAATTAATAACGTGGGATAAAAACAGAAACAGTGCCATCAAAAGGATGATGAGAGCTTTGGATGAATTTAAAATTGGCGGAGTTGTAACAAACAATAATTTTCTCAAATTGATTTTACAAACAAAAGAATTTCAAAACGGGAAATTTGATATTAACTTTGTTGAAGATAAGTTATTGAGTAAAAGCGCTAATCATAAACCTAAAGCAGATAAGGAAATAGAAATGGCTGCTTCTATTAGTGCCGTTTTATTTAAAATAAATTCGAAATCTAACGGAGTCATAAGCAACAATGGTAAAGTAAGTTCTAAAAATGATTGGATGAAGCAGCTTTATGAATGATTTCATTGTCAGCATTAACGATAAGAAAAAAGATGTTCAAATTTTAGATGACAGCCATCTAAATTTCAACGGAACATATTATAGTTACGATTTCTACCCGTTAAATAATGATACTTATATTTTACGGCTGAATGAAAAATTCTATGAAGTGTCGGTCAAAAAAAATGAGAAAAAATATTATAATATATTAATAAATAGCTCTATATTTGAAGCAATTGTTCGAAACAAGTTACAAGATAAAGCCGCAAAAATAATCGAGCAAAAAAAGAAAGGGCAATATATCCATGAAATTAAAGCTCCAATGCCGGGTATGGTTATAATTGTAAAAAAGAATTCGGGAGATACTGTATCAAAAAACGAATCAATTTTAATTCTTGAAGCAATGAAAATGGAAAACGATATTCGTTCTCCAATTGCTGGCAAAATCAAAGATGTTTTTGTTAAAGAGGGTATAGCTGTTGAAAAAGGAGCTAAGTTATTTTCAATAGAATAAAATCCACAATAAATTTTTTAGTAAATAATTATTTTATAATAAATCAAGGAGAGAGAGAACTTGAAAAAAACAATTACCGCTATTGCTGTCGTTTTGTTGTTAAGCAGCATATGCTTTGCCGGTGGTTTCCAGTTGAATGAACATGGCGCAAAAGCAATGGGAATGGGAGGCGCATATACAGCAGTTGCCAATGACGCTTCTGCAATTTATTTTAACGGCGCCGGCTTAACTCAATTATCCGGTGTCCACTTTGTCCTCGGTACAACTATGATTGCACCTACTTTTTCATTTAGAGGTGTTAGCCCGGATATTACCGAGTATGATGCTGCAAAGCAAACTTTTTTCCCGACTCATTTCTTTGCCACATATAGTTATAATAAAGATTTAGCTTTTGGGCTGGGATTTTTTAGTCCTTTCGGGTTAGCTTCTAAATGGGATCCTAATTGGGTCGGTAGATATTTAGCGATTGAAACGAAATTACAGACATTTTACATAACCCCTGAAGTTGCTTATAATCTTCTTGATAATCTTTCCGTAAGCGCCGGTTTAGTTTTTAGTTTTGCTACTGTTACAATTTCTCAGAAAACTCCTCAGACTCCTTTTGCTGGTGACGCTTTTACAACTCTAACCGGTAAAGATAATTCCGCCTGGGGATTTAATTTAGGAGCCTTATACAAACCCATTAACAGTCTTTCTTTCGGTGTGTCGTTTCATAGTCAAGTTAAATACAATTTTACAGGTACGGCAACTACTACTGGAGCTTCTCAATTAGCATTCCAGTTCCCAACGGGTGACGCTTCAGCTAAATTAACTACTCCTATTAATCTGGCAATAGGGGTGTCTTATAGATTGATTCCTCAATTGCTTTTAAGTGCAGATTATCAATATATCGGCTGGTCAAGTTACGATACATTAACTGTAAATTTTGTCTCACCTAAAATAGTTGAATCAAGTCCACGGCTTTATGATAATTCTTTTATTTTACGTTTTGGTGCTGAATATGCATTTAATGCAGGAGCTAAAAGTTAGAGCAGGAATTTATTATGATAAGGATCCTGTAAAACCGGAATATTTAAATCCATCATTGCCAGATGCAAATAGGCTGGGCTTTAGTTTTGGTTTGGGTTACAAGATAACTGAAAATATTAACTTAGATGCAGCATACTTGTTTATAAGAGGAAGTCAGTTAACAGTTACCAATTCTCAAGAAAATTATCGACCGGGTATTTCTCCTTTCAACGGTACATATAATACGGCGGCTAATTTAGTGTCATTAACTTTATCGTACGGTTTATAAAAGAAAGGATGAATAACAATGAAAAAGATTTTTAATTTTATTTTAGTTATATCGTTAATAGTTTTTGCATTCTCAGGCTGCGAAGACAAAACAGATTTAACCCCACCTGCTGCTCCTAATCCTGTAAATGGCGGAGCAAATTTAACAAGGTATGTTGCAATTGGTAATAGCTTAACTGCAGGTTATCAGTCCGGTTCCTTATATGAAGGTGGACAAATTTATTCTTATGGAAATCAGATTGCTGGTCAAGTGGGAACTAATTTTGTTCAGCCAATTGTATCAGAGCCCGGAACCCCAGGAAGAATTGAAGTAGTTTCTTTGGAGCCATTTTCAGTAAAAACTATGAATGGAAATGGGCAGCCTACAAATTCGACCTATGCAGCTCCATATAATAATTTAGGTGTCCCTGGCTCTATTCTTTTTGATATGCTTGATACTACTAATTTTGCTGCCAAAAGTACAGCAAGAGGAAATCCATTTTTTAATTTAGTCTTGAGGAGCTCAGCATTAGGAAATAGTGTCTTTGCCCAAGCAAAGAATCTGAGCCCTACTTTATTAACCTGCTGGATTGGTAATAATGATGTTTTAGGTTTTGCAACCAGCGGAGGATTTAAACCCGATGCACCATTTCCTTCAGCTACTTTTGGAGCTTTATATACGCAATTGGGTAGCGCATTAGCTAGTTTGGGTTGTCAAGTTGTGGTAGCTAATATTCCGGATGTTACAGTTATTCCTTATTTCAACACAGTTGGGCCTCAAGTAGCTGCAGTTATTTCCAAATTGCCTGTACCAGGAGTTGTCTATCAGACACATGGAAGTGCAGGTATTGGAGTAGCTTCAGCAAGTTTATTAGCAACAGGCGGCGTGCTATTTACTTTAACCGGTAGTACTTATGCTCCATTATTAGGAACGCCTTCAGGGAAATGGTATAGAGATAATGGATACCCAGCTTTACCTCAAAACGTTGATACCACAAAGCCATTTGGTTTTTCTCAAGAGAATCCATGGCCTGATGCATTAGTTTTAGATCCTGATGAAATTACGACTGCAAAACAAGCAACTGCAGATTTTAATAATGCAATCGCCAATGTTGCAAGTGCAAATAATTTTGGTTTAGTTGATGTAAATGGTTACTTAAGTAATATTAAAAACTCGGGCGGAATAATGATTGATGGCTTGAAATTCACAAATGATTATGTCGAAGGTGGAATTTTTAGTCTAGATGGTGTTCATCCAACAGCTCAGGGGCAGGCAATAATTGCAAATCAATTTATTAAAGTTATAAATTCAAAATTCAACGGTAAAATTCCGGAGATAAATGTATCTACAATTCCAGGCTCATTAACGTTCGCTAAAAAATTAACTTATAAAAAAGGATTTATAATTTTCGGCAAAGATGCATTTAAGCATTTACTCTATTAATATAGTAAAGCTAAATATTTTTTTGGGTTGTTATTATTAGCAACCCTTTTTTATTTATTTCATTCTAAATAGTATTTTATTTATATAATATTTAAATTCGTTATTATCATAAATCAAAAATATAAGGGAGTTAATAATGGCTTTTTCATTAAACAGAATTATGTTAATTGGAAATTTAGGCAGAGATGCTGAAACTAGATTTACCACCAATAATTTATCTGTGACAAATTTTAGTCTTGCCACAACTAATAGCTATAAAGGTAAAGATGGTAATTGGATTAATGAAACAACATGGCACAATATAACATCATTCAATTTATCGGATTATTTTAAAGATAATTTAAAGAAGGGGAAAAAGGTTTATGTTGAAGGCAGGCTTACTAAAAGAGAATATACAGATAAAGAAGGAATAAAAAGATATTCTACAGACGTAATTTCGGAAAGAATTATTCCTCTTGATTCTTCAGAAGGAGGCGGCAGCTCTGAATCAACATTTAATGATTCAAGCGCTGATGCTTCTGCTCCGCAAGTTGAAGACAACGAAGATTTACCGTTTTAATTATTTTGTTTAACAATTGAGGGCAATTTTAATTTTTGGACATTGGCTGGCAATATAAACTTATTATTTTAATTTTATTTTTCTTCCTATCAGCTTTTTTTTCTGGTTCTGAAGTTGCCCTATTTTCATTAAATAAAAAAAAAGTAAAAAATCTTTTTGGATCATCAAAGCTAATCGAAAGATATATTGCTTATTTAATTGAATACCCTAGAAGATTGCTTGTAACAATCTTGATAGGCAATACGTTAGTTAATGTAGCAGCTTCCATCATCAGCGTTTCAATTGCTTTGGATATTTCAAAGAATGCTCAGTTATCCGAAAGCACGGTTTTAACAGTTCAGATCATTGTACTTACAATTTTAATTGTTTTATTCGGAGAACTTACTCCAAAGGTATGGGCCGCTAAAAATATTGTTAGGTTTTCCAGATTTGCAGCAATTCCTTTATACTGGACAAGCATAATTTTATATCCAGTTGCGGAATCCATTACCGAATTAATCAGGTTATCAATTTTAAAATTAAAATTTGATAAAAGTAAATCGGCAATACTCGCTGATGAAATTACAGACCTTGCTGATATAAGTCATGAGCGCGGAACAATTGAAGAAGATGAACATGAACTTATTCAGAGCATTGTAAAATTCCGATTTGTTACCGTTCATGAGGTAATGACTCCGCGTGTTGATATTGTGTCGCTTTCTGTTGATACCGATTTTAATGAGGTTCAGGAAGTTATAAAAAGTATGGGGCATAGCAGAATTCCTTTATACAGAAACAGCCTGGATGATATAATAGGAATTATTTATGCAAAAGATATTTTGCCTTACATACGTGATAAATCATTGCAAGATCAACTATTGCTTGATAAGATAGCACGTAAAGCAATGTTCATTCCCGAATCAAAATTAATTAATGACCTTTTACATGAATTTCAGGATAAGAAAACACATCTTGCAATTGTTGTTGATGAATACGGAGGTACATCAGGGCTTATAACAATGGAAGATATTCTGGAAGAAATAGTCGGTGAGATTAGAGATGAATATGATGAGCAGGAAAATCCTATTAGTAAAATTGATGAAGGGAAGTTTTTAGTTCTTGGTAAAATTGATATTGAAGAATTAAATGAATTATCAGGTACTGAAATTATTCCTGAGAATAATGATTACGAAACTATTGGCGGTTTTATATTAACCAATGCCGGGCATGTTCCTAAAGAAGGTTATTCATTTATAAATAATAATTATAAATTTACAGTTAAAGAAGTTTTAAACAAGAGGGTTAAGAAAGTTCAAATAGAAAAACTTCATGGTGAGTAGTAAAAATGAAAAAAGGCTGTTTCCTAAAATCAATAATTATTTTAACAATTCTTCTCGCAGCAGTTTTATATCTTTTTGAACATCACTTTGATGATCTAGTTATCAAACCCGGGAAAGGAATATTAAAAGATATTGCTTTTAAAGAAATAACCAAGAAGTTTGATAAAGTTAAAGAATCGCCGGAAAAAGATTCGCTAGAGACGTTGATAAATAAATTTGTTGAAAGCAGAATAAATAAAATCGGAAAAGATAAAGATTCAACTAAAGAAAATGGGAATGATATTAACATCAAAATCGGTGATAATTCTGACAAACAGATGGACCTGCTAATGGATTCTTTAGACGTTTATCTAAGAGACAATATAGTTGATAAAAGCGATCTTAAAAAAGTAATTGAAATTTTAAAAGAGAATAAAAAATGAAAGATCAAAGAAAAATAGAAATTAGAGTTGGAATTACAGTTGTAATCAGCTTATTGATTTTTATCTGGATATTAGGCTGGGCAAAAAATTTCAGTTTGTCTCCATCTGAAAATTATTTAAACATTAAATTTAACAATGCTTCCGGCCTGGAAATAGGAGACGATGTTACTGTTAACGGTGTAAGGAAAGGAAATGTTGAAGATATAAAAGTAGAAGGCCAAAATGTAATTGTAAAAATATCACTTGATAATGATGTTCAACTAAAGGAAGATGCTAAATTCGGAATTTCTATGCTTGATTTAATGGGTGGTAAAAAAGTAGAAATCCAACCTGGAACTTCTCCGGGCAAGCTCGATCTAAATAAGATTCAGCAAGGTAATTTTAATGCTGATATTCCTGCCGTAATGTCATTGGTTGGCTCGATGCAAAATAATATAACTAAAGCTATGAATGATGTAAATGTAACTCTCACATCATTAAATAATTATTTAACAGACCAAAAGCTGCAAAGTGATATAAAGCATTCTATGTCAAACTTAAATGCTCTAACTTCAAAAATAAATTTAATGATTGACGAGAATAGGGAAAGTGTTAAAAAGTTAGCGTTAAATACTGTTGATTTAACAGATGAAGCTAAAAGTTTTATCCAGGAAAACAAAACTACCATCAAAGCATCGTTAGATAAATTAAATGATGTATTAACAAAAACAGATTCTTTATTAACCAAAACAAATCTTATAGTTGACGATACAAAAAACCGTAAAAATAATTTAGGGAAAATATTGTACGATGAGGACACATATAAAAATTTGAATGAAACACTTAGCCAGGTAAATGAATTAACTAAAATATTATTAAAACAAATACAAGATGATGGGATTAATGTCGATGCACACATTTTTAAAACAAAAGTATTCTTATTTGCTTTTTTAACTTTCATTGCTCAAACCGTAAATGCGAAATCCCCTGACCCGGTAAGAGCCAAAAATGGAATGGTTGTTTCTGCCAGCACCTTAGCTTCTAAAATTGGTGTGGAAATAATGAAGAAAGGCGGCAATGCTATTGATGCTGCCGTTGCGGTAGGATTTGCTCTTGAAGTTACTTATCCCTATGCTGGAAATATTGGCGGCGGTGGATTTATGGTAATTCATTTAAAGGATGGAACAAATACAACAATTGACTATCGCGAAAAAGCTCCTTTAGCGGCTTATAGAGATATGTTTCTCGACAGTGCAGGTAATTATGATCCTCATTTAAGTAAAGAAGGAACAACTTCTGCCGGAGTACCCGGAAGTGTTGCCGGAATGCTTTATGCCTTAAAAAAATATGGTACCATGTCGCTTAGTGAAGTAATTCAGCCGGCTATTGATTTAGCAAAAAACGGATGGCCACTTGATTATAAGACAGTGAAATCATTCAAAGAATATTTAAATGATTTTAAAAAGTATCCTTATACTTACGGTTTATTTTCAAAAAATGGTGTCCCTTATTCAGAGGGTGAATTATTCAAACAGCCTGATTTAGCCTGGACATTAGAACAAATTAAAGAAAAAGGAAGAGATGGTTTTTATAAAGGCAAAGTTGCTGAACTTTTAGTAGATCAAGTAAAAACAATGGGGGGATATATTACCTTAAAAGATTTGGAAATATATGAACCTAAAGAAAGAAAACCTATTATAGGAACTTATCGCGGTTATACTATTGAATCTATGCCGCCTTCAAGCTCAGGTGGAATTGCATTGGTAGAGCTTCTTAATATTTTAGAAAATTATAGTTTCAAACCAGATGATTGGGGGAGCAGCGAGTATATTCATCGCTTGGTTGAAGCAATGAAATATGTTTATGCTGATAGGACTTATCTTCTTGGGGATGAAGATTTTTATGATGTTCCTAAAGCCGGTTTGATTTCAAAAGCCTATGCTAAATCAATTTTTGAAAAAATTCAAAGCGACAGCAATAAAGCCGTTCCTTCTGATCAAATTTCTGCCGGGGATCCATCAAAATATTCGGAAAGTATGCAAACCACTCATTACTCTATTTATGATAAAGATGGCAATGCAGTAAGCACTACGACCACATTAAATTCAGGCTTCGGCTCAAAAGTTATGGTAAAAGGAGCTGGTTTTCTTTTAAATAATGAAATGGATGATTTCAGTGCAAAGCCAGGAGTGCCAAATCAATTTGGATTAATGGGGACTGAAGGGAATTCAATCCAGCCTCAAAAACGAATGTTAAGCTCAATGACACCAACAATAGTTTTGAAAGACAATAAACCGTTTATAGTAATTGGTTCACCCGGAGGTTCTACAATAATAACAGTTGTGCTTCAAGTAATTCTAAATTGTATTGACTTTCATATGAACATTCAAGAAGCTGTTGACATACCGCGTATACATCATCAATGGAAACCGGATGAAATCTTTTATGAAAAATATGCCATTAGCAATGATGTAAAAGAAAATCTAGTTAAAATGGGATACAAACTAGCTGATCTTACTTCAACTTTTAGAATATTAGGAATTTCCGAAGGTATCATGATTGATAATTCCGATCACATGATTTATGGTGCAGCAGATCCACGCGGTAGTGGTTCAGCGGAAGGTTATTGATTTATAAAGTATTAAATTAAAGATATCTTTGTCTTATTATAATAGAATAATTATAATAGTTATCTATTAATTTTATACAGCATTCTATAAAGTTTATTCAGAATAGTAATTATAACTTGTTAAATGTTTGACATTTGTAATAGTTTATAATAATTTCTAAAATTATTAATCCACAAAAACTTCTTAATTCACTACTATTCATTAATTGTTAGGAGGTTCCTATGCTGAAAAAACTTACCGCACTTTTTGTCCTTTCTTTTTTTATCTTACCATTAACAATAAATGCTCAAGAGCAGGGTACAGTTAAAGGTAAAGTAACTGATTCTAAAACGGGGGATGCTTTAATTGGAGCGAATGTACTATTATTAGGAACCCAAATTGGTTCTGCAACAGATAATAATGGAAGTTTTACAATCTCAGCTCCAGCAGGAAATTATCAAATGCAAATTAGCTACGTTGGTTATAAGGCGGATAAAGTAAATGTTACTGTTGAAGAAGGCAAGACAACTAATCTATCAATTCAATTAAATGCTGATTTATTAGGTACAGAGGAAGTAGTAGTTTTAGGAACGAGAACTAACACCAGAACAGTGGTGAACTCCCCGGTACCAATTGATTTTATCTCAGCTAAAGATATTGAAAATGCAGGCTATACTGAAACCAGAGCTATGTTAAAAATGCTCATACCATCTTTCAATGCTCCTGAAAATACAATAACAGATGGTTCTGATGAAGTTAAACCAGCATCATTAAGAGGCTTAGATCCGGATCATGTTCTTGTTTTAATAAATGGAAAAAGAAGATACACAAGTGCTTTAGTACATGTTAATGGAACAATTGGCTACGGTGCAGTTGGAGTTGATCTAAATTCAATTCCTGCATCGGCAATAGATCATATTGAAGTATTACGTGACGGTGCTTCTGCTCAATATGGTTCAGATGCAATTGCAGGTGTTATAAATATAGTTCTAAAAGATAAAGTAGGATTAAACGCTAATGCATCAGTGGGGGGATTTAGTACTAGTGAACCAAGAGGTTACTCCAGCAGCGAAGGATTAGCACCAGGAGAAAGTGCATCTAAATATTCTTGGGCCGCAGGTGCTGACAAAGTAAAAATAAATGATGGGTTTACTAAATCAATTAACCTTGGTTATGGATTTAAAGTTAATAATTCCGGTTCACTTTACTTAAGCGGGATTTATGAAAAACAAAATCCAACAAACAGAGCAGGGCTTGATCCTAGACAGCAATATTTCACTTTAGCAAATGGACAGCCTGATCCAAGAGAAGCTACTTTTGATAGACTTAATCACCATTTGGGTGATGCTGTTTCAGAAAATGCCGGCGGATTTTTTAATGGGAAATTTCCTATAGGCGATAATTTACATTTTTATACTTTCGGGGGATATACTTATAGAACTGCTGAAGCCGGAGGATTCTATAGAAGATCACTTGATGATAGAACTGTAAGAGCAATCTATCCTAATGGATTCCTGCCAACTATATCAACTAAATTATATGATGGTCAAATTGTTGCCGGATTAAAAGGACAATTGGGGAATTGGAATTATGATGTAAGCCAATCTTTTGGCGGCAATACATTTAATTTTAATGTTGTTAATTCAGTAAACGTTTCACTTGGTGCAAACAGCCCCACAAGTTTTGATGCCGGAACATTAAAATTTATGCAGGCAATAACAAACATTGATTTAGTAAATGAATACGATATTGGAACTTCGGCTCCTTTAACATTTGCTGCCGGTGGAGAATTTAGATGGGAAAACTATAAATTACTTGCTGGTGAACCGGATTCATACATTAACGGTGGAGTTCCTATACTTGATGGGCCGGATGAGGGTAATGCTGCTCCTACAGGTTCGCAAGTGTTCCCTGGCTTTACACCAAATAATGCACAGAATCAATCAAGAACCAACTTTGCACTTTATGCTGATCTCGAAAATAATATTACTCCGCAATTTACATTAGGCCTGGCTGGAAGATTTGAAAATTATAGTGATTTTGGCAGTACTGTAAGCGGTAAATTAGCAGCAAGATATGAGTTGGTAAAGGGCTTTGCAATTAGAGGTGCTGTAAGTAATGGATTTAGAGCACCGGCTTTACCACAAGAGTATTTCTCATCTATTGCAACAGTATTTATAAACAGTGTTCCATTTGAGGTAGGAACTTTTCCTGTAAACACTGCAGTGGCTAAAGCTCTGGGAGCAAAAGATTTAAAAGCTGAAAAATCTATCAATACAAGTATTGGTTTTACTTTATCCGGAAATAATCTGTCTTTAACTGTTGATGGTTATATAATTTCTATAAAAGATAGAATTGTTTTAACAGAAAACTTTACAGGGCAAGGTGTTCAAGATTTCTTAGCAACAAAAGGAATAAATGCGACAGGAGGAAGATATTTTACGAATGCAGTTAATACAAAGACACAAGGTATAGACGTTACTGCGGGATACGCTGTTCAATTGGATAGAGCTTCAACATTAAAATTTACTGTGGCTATGAATTTTAATAAAACTGATATAACAAATAGGAGTGATATTATAACTCCTCCTGAAATTCGTGCTATAACCGATATTCCTATCATTGGCAGAGTTGTACAAGGAAGAATGGAAAGAGGGCAGCCTTTAACTTCCTGGAATTTTATGGGGAACTATCGCTGGAATATGTTATCTCTAAATGTTAGAGTTTTAAGGTTTGGGACAGTAACTGTATTTAATTCTAATACTGCAGGAATATATGATCAAACGTTTTCACCTGTTTGGACAACGGATGCTGAGATTGCATATAAAATTAATCAAAATTTTACGCTTGCAGTTGGCAGTAATAATATATTTGATATTTATCCGGATAAGATAATAAAGAATAACAGTTTTAATGGTATATTCCCATATAGTAGTTTTGTCCCTTCAGGATACAATGGAAGATATATATATACAAGATTGAACGTATCATTGTAATTTACCAGCAGAAGGGATGCTTGTTAATGCAGGCATCCCTTCCAATTTTAAACTTCCTATAATCCTACCTTTTTATTGAAATAGAAATATTGTTTAACTAAGTTTCCACCTAAGTCTTAACATCATTTCAACATATTCAAAAAAAAATAAATGGTAATCGGATTAGGAATAGACATAATCGAAATTGATAGAATCAAAGAAAGTATAGAGAAATTTGGAGATAAATTTCTTAAAAAAATTTATACTCAAAATGAAATAGATTACTGTTTGAGCAAACAAAATAAATATCAACATCTTGCTGCAAGGTTTGCAGCTAAAGAAGCAGTTTATAAAGCTCTTGAATCAGGGTGGGAAAAGGGAACTACCTGGCAGGATATTGAAATCTTTAATGAACCAAGCGGCATGCCATACGCAAAGTTGAGCGGCAAACTTCAATCTTTCTTAGCAGAAGATAAAAGTGTAAAAATATCAATGAGCCATTCGCGGGATTATGTTACCTGTGTTGCTATTATTTATAAAAAGTAAAAGAACTCATCATTTCTTTTTTAATTTGATAAATACCTTTCTAATTCCTAATTTTACTCAATTTATTTAAGGGATATACTAATTTGAGAGATTTTTATAAATACTTCAATTACGCTTCCATTGTTATTGTAGCTATTCTCTTAGTATTGATGATATTTAAAATAGTACCAACGGAATGGTTTATTACTATATTGATAATTAGTTTAATTTTGATGGCGATAAGATTTTCATTAAGAATATATTTTGCAGTTCAGGATAAAAAGAAAGAAAATTAGGAGGTCGCGTTCGAACCAGCTAAGCACACCAACGGGAAGCTAAATGCAAAGGTTCTTATATTGAACCAAAGCTATGAACCTTTAACTATCTGTAATATTAAAAAAGCTTTTGTCCTAATTTACCTGGGAAAAGCTGAATTAGTTTTGAAAGATAGGAAAAAGGAATTGCATTCGACTACTCAAATTTTCCCCTGGCCAAGCATAATAAAGTTGAAACAATATATCAGCGTACCTTACAAACGAGTTGTTTTAACCAGGAAAAACATTTTAAGAAGAGATGCTTACAAATGTGGATATTGCGGAAGAGGTGATTTACCTTTAACCATTGATCATATCGTTCCAAAAGCACGAGGCGGCAGCGATAGCTGGGAAAATTTAATTTGTGCCTGCACTTCATGTAATAATAAAAAAGGCGATAGAACTCCAAACGAAGCAAATATGAATCTTCTTTGCAAACCATTTAAGCCAAGCCATATTATGTTTATAAAGACGGTAGTAGGCAAGCTGGATGAAAACTGGAAACCTTATCTTTATCTTTCATGATATTTTAGATGCTGAAATAAATTCAGCATGCATTCGAAAAAATAATTTACTATTCTTCCATCAATCAATAAGAAAATTACTTCCATTATTATTATTTTTACGCAGCAAATTCTAAATTAAAACTGGATAAAATGGCTAAAAAAAGAATCTTAAGCGGAATGCGTCCTACAGGTAAATTGCATATCGGGCATTATGTTGGGGCGCTTGAAAATTGGGTTAAGCTTCAGGATGAATATCAGAATTTTCATTTGATTGCTGATTATCATGTGCTTACCACAAATTTGAATACAGATGATATTTATCAAAATACAATTGACATGTTGATTGATTGGCTTTCTGCAGGACTTGATCATACTAAAAGTCCAATGTTCCGTCAGTCGCAGATCAAAGAGCATACTGAATTGAATTTAATTTTTACAATGCTGATAACTGTAAATCGACTTGAAAGAAACCCTACTGTTAAAGACCAGGTTCGAGATTTAAATATTGAAAATGTTATTTTTGGGCATTTGGGTTACCCGGTTCTACAGGCAGCAGATATACTTTTATATAAAGGTGATGCTGTTCCTGTAGGTGAAGACCAGGTCCCTCATGTTGAAATAACGAGAGAAATTGCACGCAAGTTTAATAACCACTACGGAAAAGTTTTTAATGAACCTGAACCATTATTAACTAATTTTCCAAGGCTTCCCGGGCTTGATGGTAATGCAAAGATGAGTAAATCACTTGGCAATTCTATTTTACTTTCGGATGATCCTGAATCAATAAAAGCAAAATTAAAAAAAGCTGTTACTGATCCGAATAAAATCCGAAAGGGTGATCCTGGAAATCCGTTTATCTGTTTGGTTTTTTCTTATCATAAAAAATTTAATACTGAAGAAATAGGAGAAATTGAAGCAGGATGTAAAAGCGGTGCTCTTGGCTGCTTTGATTGTAAGATGAATTGTGTAAGCAAAATATCTGATTTCTTTGAACCATTCCGTGAGAAAAGAAATTATTACGAAAATAGACTAGATGAAGTTAAAGAAATTCTAGCAGATGGGGAGAGAAGAGGAAAAGAAGTAGCAGTTGCAACTATGAATGAAGTTCGTGAAAAAATGAAACTAGGTTAAACTTGTATAAAATTAAGCTAGATCATTTCGAAGGCCCATTAGATTTGCTTCTCTTTTTTATCAAGAGAGATGAATTGAATATTTATGACATCCCCATCTCAAAAATAACCAAAGAGTTTTTGGAATATGTTAATCTTATAAGAACTTTAGATCTTGAAACTGCCGGCGATTTTATATTAATGGCTTCTACATTAATGCACATTAAAGCACGGATGCTGCTGCCGAGAGAGATAGATGAAAAAGGTGAAGAGATTGATCCCAGAGCTGATTTAATCCAGGCACTGCTTGAATATAAAAAATACAAAGAGATGTCGGAAGAATTATCTTTTTTTGAATCTAATCAAAGGAAGTTGAGTTACCGCGGAAATTTTTCTGAAGATGAAAAAATTGCTCCTCCTGATTATGAAATATTATTAAAAAATGTATCTATTTATGATCTTGCAAAAGCATTTAAGAAAGTTATTGAAGGGTTAAAAGAGCAGCCTGTTCATGAAATTAGGAAAATTAATATTTCTATTGAAGAACAAATTAATTATATATTTGAATGCTTCGGTGATAAAAACGAATTGCACTTTTTAAGCCTGGTTAACGGGATGCAGGAGAAAATTAGAATTGTAATTACTTTTGTAGCGCTTTTAGAGCTTGTAAAAGTCGGCAGAATTGGGATTAAAGTTTCTGATAATTTTAATGATTTTGTTATTATAAGATTTGATTTTTCAAACGGGATGGAAAATGGATAACATTTATAACTCAATAATCGAAAGCTTAATATTTTCATCCGATGAACCGTTGCAGGCATCGGAGATAGTAAAAGCAATTAGAGGCATTGATGGTGAAGAAACGCAAATCACTAATGACGATATTGAGAAATGCGTTGAAGAATTAAATGTAAAATATGAAAGTTCGAACTCTCCATTTAAAATAATTCCTGTAGCTGGAGGGTTTTTATTTGCCACGCGTCCTGAGTATTCAAAATATCTTGGTTATCTTTCTTCTGAAAAAAGTAAAAGAAGATTAAGCTCGGCAGCGCTGGAGACACTAGCTATTATTGCTTACAAGCAGCCGATTACGAAACCTGAACTTGAAATTATTAGAGGTGTTAATTCAGATTATATAATTAATACTTTGCTTGAAAAAAGTTTGATTACAATTTCAGGCAGGGCAGAAACTATTGGAAGGCCATTACTATACACCACTACACCAGAGTTTTTGAAATATTTTGGATTAAATAGATTAAGCGATCTTCCAAAGCCAAGAGAGATTGAAGAAATAATGGAAGATGAAGATTTTCTTGAGCAGAGAAGAAAAATTATGATGAATGTAATTGAAGAAACTGTTGAAAATGAATCCGGCAGCAGCCAGTCCGAATCGGAAATGAATGATGATGAGGCTTAATAAATTTATTGCAGATTGCGGTATTGCTTCTCGAAGAAAAGCTGAAGAATATATTCTTCAAGGAAGAGTATCTGTAAACGATAAGATTGTCATTGACCTTTCATATAAAGTTAATGAAACAAATGATGAAGTTTCATTAGATGGCGAAAAACTTTCAGTAAAAAGGAAATTATATTTTTTAATTAATAAACCCAAAGGTGTAATCACTTCAACCGACGATGAAAAAAATAGAACAACAGTAGTTGATCTAATAAAAGTTAAAGAGAAAATTTATCCTGTTGGAAGATTGGATTACAACACAACCGGAGTATTAATTTTAACCAACGATGGAGAATTTAAAAATCTTTTAACGCACCCGGCCAACCATGTAATACGTGAGTATGAAGTTACGTTAGATAGACAGTTGTCGCAAGAAGATAGTGCTCAATTGTTAAAGGGAGTTTATTTGGATGGTAAGAAAGGGAAGTTTATCAAAATTAAATCTACTAAAAATAGGAAGAATGTAATTGTAGATTGTGTAGAAGGAAGAAATCATTTTGTAAAAAATATGTTTGGTGCTTTGGGCTATACTGTTCAAGCACTGAATAGAAAAAGTTTTGCAGGGTTAACTGCGGATATCCCGGTTGGCAGTTATCGTAAATTATCAGATGCTGAAATAAAAAATATTATTAATAAATATGTTTAATAAATACAGTTTCATTTTTCTATTAATATTTATTTTGTTTTCCATTAAAAGTTTTTCTCAACAAACTAAAACCATTAAAATTGCCAAGGATTCAATTGGTAATTATACTTATTCAACTATACCTCAATTTTGGGGGCAAATGGAAGACGTTTTTCATGACCCGAATTTTAGTAATGCAGTCTGGGGAGTAGTAATTCAATCAATTGAAACCGGGGAATACTTTTATAAACGAAATGAAAATAAATTGCTTATACCGGCATCTGATATTAAACTTTTTACTACTGCAGGAGCATTAACTTTACTTGGCAGCGATTATAAATTTTCAACAAATATTCTTATGCATGGCAAAATTGACGGCTCAGTTTTAGTTGGAGATTTAATTGTTCAGGGAAGGGGGGACCCTACTATATCCGGCCGATTTTATAATAATGATCAGCTTGCCGTATTTAAGAAATGGGCTGACTCTTTAATGAATATGGGAATAGACGAAATTGACGGAAATATCATTGGCGACGATAATGAATTTGATAAAATTGGTTTGGGAGAAGGCTGGCCCTGGGATAAAGCAAGCTATTGGTTTTCTGCGCCTTCCGGTGCTATTTCGTTCAATGATAACACTGTTGATATAATTGTTTCCGCCAAAGGAAAATCTGTAAATGCATCTGTAGTTACTAGTCCTAAAACAAATTATATAGTAATAGTAAATAATGTTAAAAAAGTTCCTGAGGATTCTGTAACAAATATTGATGTATATAGACAGTTAGGAACAAATATAGTGACAGTGTTTGGAACTATAAAAAACCAGGACTCAACAAAAACTTTTGTCACTGTTAATAATCCGACTCAATATGCGATGGTGATTTTTAAGCAGGTGCTGGAATCGAAAGGAATAACCGTAAAAGGATTTCCTATTGATATTGATGATATGCCAAAACCGATTACTCAATCCGATGTTAAAAATCTTTTTACATTTTATTCTCCTTCTTTAAAAGAAATTATAAAAGTCATTAATAAAAACAGTGAAAACTTTTTTGCTGAGCAATTAATTAAAACAATTGGCCTGGAGGAGAATGGCTACGGGTCAGTTAAAAATGGCGTTGAAGCATTACGTTATGTCTTTTTAGATATGGGAATTGATCCGGACAATATGATTATGGTTGACGGCAGCGGGTTATCAAGATTAAATTTAGTTACACCAATGCAAATAATTGCTTTGTTAAACTATATGTTTAAGAGTAAATACTTTGTTCCATTTTATAATTCTTTGCCAATCGCCGGAGTTGATGGAACTTTGGGAACTAGAATGAAGGGAACAAGAGCAGAAAATAATGTGAGGGCTAAAACAGGCTATCTCGAAAATGTAAGAAGCATGTCGGGTTATGTTTATACCGGGGATAATGAGCCTGTTGCATATTCAATAATAGTTAATAATTTTAACGTTCCAATTAAATTAGCAGAAAATATTCAAGACCTGGTTTGCCTTCGATTGGCGAACTTCAAAAGAAAATAAACGGAGGATTAGTGGATAATAATATTCAGCAAGACATAAATGTTTTAATTAAGAGAAGGCATGAAGAGCTTCAAGAATTAAAAGCAAAAGGATTTGAAACATTCGGCTATTCATTTGATGTTGACTCAGATTCAAAAGATATAAAAGATAATTTCAAAGATGATGAAAAAAGAGTTGTGAAAATTGCAGGCCGATTAATGACGATAAGGAAAATGGGTAAAGCGTCTTTTGCTAATATTCATGATGATAAAGGAAAAATTCAAATTTATTTAAGAAAAGATGATATCGGTGAATCTTATGATGCATTTAAGCTTTTGGATATTGGAGATATAATCGGTGTTGAAGGATATACTTTTAAAACTAAAACCGGCGAAATTTCTATTCATGTTACAAAGATGGATTTACTTTCAAAAACTTTAAAGCCACTTCCCATCGCAAAAGAAACTGTTGATGAACAAGGAAATAAAGTTATTCACGATCAATTTGCCGATAAGGAGCTTCGGTACAGGCAGCGTTATGTCGATTTGATTGTAAACCCGGAAATAAAAGATGTGTTTATAAAAAGAAGTAAAATTATTTCATCCATGCGAAGTTTTTTAGATTCAAATAATTATCTTGAGGTTGAAACACCTATACTTCAGCCATTATACGGCGGCGCTGCTGCAAGGCCTTTTACAACTCATCATAATACACTTGATACAACTTTGTATTTAAGAATTGCAGATGAACTTTATTTAAAAAGATTAATTGTCGGTGGATTTAATGGCGTGTATGAAATTTCTAAAGATTTCAGAAACGAAGGAATGGACCGCACTCATAATCCTGAATTTACAATGATGGAATTATATGTAGCTTATAAAGATTATAACTGGATGATGAATTTTGTAGAGAAGATGATTCAATCTATTTGCGAAAAAGTTTTCGGAACTTTAGACTTTGAATATGAAGGGCATAAAATTAATTTCTCTTCTCCATGGAAAAGAATTTCAATGATTGAAGAAATAAAATCCAAAACCGGCATTGATGTTTTAACTGCTGATGTTGAGCAATTAAAAGCTGCGGCTAAAAAATTAGGGGTTGATATAGATAAAAATGAAACTAAAGCTCAATTGATTGATGAGATTTTTAGTGAATCAGTTCAGCCGGAATTAATTCAGCCATGTTTTATTGTTGATTACCCAATCGAGATTTCTCCTTTGGCAAAAAAGCATCGAAGCAAAGAAGGATTAGTTGAAAGATTTGAAGGATATGTTGCCGGAAGAGAATTATGTAATGCTTTCAGTGAATTGAATGATCCTATCGATCAAAGAGAAAGATTTGAAAGCCAGGTTAAAATGAGAGAAGAAGGCAACGAAGAGGCGCATCAAATTGATGAAGATTTTATTCGCGCTTTGGAATATGGAATGCCGCCAACAGCCGGAATTGGAATTGGAATCGACAGATTAGTTATGCTATTGACAAATCAATCGTCAATACGTGACGTTATTTTCTTCCCGCAAATGAAACCTGAAGTGAAAAGCTGATTATGATTTTGAAAAGACTTACAATAATAATTGCTGTTTGATATTTTGATTTATCTTTAACATTAGGTAATGTGTGCTTAAAATAAAGTTGTCGACATTTTTGTTCTCATCAAAGTTTTATTTGAAAAACTTTTATTGGACAGAAAATTATTCAAGCTCATCTGCTTTGTGTAATTGTCATAAGGTACGGTTTTGAAATATAGTATTATCATTCCCGTATTAAATGAAGAAAAATTACTCCCTCAATTGCTCAAACAATTGAATGACCCCCGGATTAGAAAAGAAAATGATTTGGAAATTGTAATTTCAGATGGAGGCAGTAAAGACTGCACAGTTAAAATTGCGCTTGAACAAGCTGACATTGTTAAGGTTCATTCCAAAAAACACAAACAAAACATTGCCGAAGGCAGAAACTTAGGGGCAAAACATGCTACCGGGGATATATTTATTTTTCTAAATGGGGATGTCCTTTTAAAGGAACCAATGGAGTTCTTTAAATATGTTAACCAAAGATTCGTTAAAAGTAAATATGTTGCAATGACATGTTTTGTTAAAATATTCCCTGAAGAAGAAAAATTTTCAGATAAAATTTATCACGGACTTTATAATATTTATTTCTGTTCCTTAAACTGGCTTGGAGTTGGAATGGGAAGAGGGGAGTGCCAGATTATAAGAAAAGAAATTTTTGAAAAGATGAACGGCTTTAATGAAAAGCTTGCTGCGGGCGAAGACTTTGACCTTTTTAAAAGAATAAGAAAACATGGCAATATTTTATATACTAATAAAATAAATGTTTATGAATCACCGCGCCGGTTCAGAAAATTTGGTTATGCAAATGTTACCTGGTCCTGGATGAAAAATAGTGTTTCTGTTATTGTAAAAAATAAATCAATTTCAAAAGTATGGGAGCAAGTTAGATAAGTTGAAAAAATTATTCATGTTCATTTTTGTTTTTACTTCTATTAATATTGCTCAAACAGAGTATGTTAGTGCTGACAACCCGGTTTACAATTTTTTAGAAAGAATGGAAACACAACAGATAATTTCCCATTACAGCTCTTTTGAAATTCCAAAGACTAGAAAAGTTATTGCAGGCTATCTTCAACAGGTAATTCAAAATAAAGATCAGCTTGATAAATCAGATACTAAATTGTTGGAAGACTTAAAAGTAGAATTTGAATTTGAACTTTATGGAACTACAAAAAATTCCGAAGCAATTTTTGGAAACAATAAATATGATCTTCTAAATCAGAAAGAAAAATATTTGTATTACAATATAAATCCAGGCAAGGCAAATATTTTTATTAATCTTTTAGGAGAAGGTGAATACATAAACAGAAGAATTAGTAATTCTTCTGGAAAATCGACATTGATTGGAGTAATTGGCGGAGAAATTAGAGGAACCTTTCTTGATAAATTTGGATTTGGAATACATGGAACAAATGGTAATGTATTTGGAAACCGAACAGCCGCAATGGTCAGAGAAGATATTAAATACAATTATAAATTTAACGAATCTCCTACAGAAACTTTTTTTGATGAAACTGCCGGTTACTTAACTGCCGATTTTGATGTAGTGAAATTTAAAATCGGTAGAGATAGAATGAATGTTGGCTATGGAGTAACCAAATCCATTCTGGCAAGTAACTCACCTTTGTTTGATTATATATCTTTTAAAATAAATTATGATTTTTTTAATTTCTCATATTTTCATGGTAAACTTTTAGGGCCTCAAACTTTTAATGCTGATTCAATTACCGGCGGTTCAAATCGAATTGAAGAAAAATATATTGGCTATCACAGAATAGGTTTCAATTTTTCCCGCCATTTTGATTTTGGGGTTGGTGAATTAATTATCTATGGCGACCGTCCTTTGGATCTTTCATATTTAAATCCTTTTAATTTTTACAAATCAGTCGAACATGCAAACCAGGACAGAGATAATTCAATGCTCTTCTTTGATTACAATAATAATTCAATAAAAGGATTAAAACTTTTTACTACTTTCTTAATTGATGATATGCAATTTGGCCAAATTGGTAAAGGCTGGTACGGGAATAAAACAATGTTTAACATTGGTGCTTATTCAACAAATTTGTATAACATAATTCCTTTAGATATTCATCTTGAATATTTGAGGATAGAACCTTACACATTTACACATCGACTTATCAGAAATGCCTACACAAATTTTGGATACAATCTTGGCCCTGATATTCAGCCAAATAGTGGATTGTTTTTTAGTCAAATAAATTATAGGTTTAGCAACAGATTAAGTTTAAGCGCTAACTTTTCTTATTCAGAACATGGAGCAAACCCGGTTATGAAGGACGGATCAATTAGAAACGTTGGTGGTGATATTAATCTAGGACATAGAGTGTTTGATTCGGATAGAGTTGTTTTTTTAGACGGTGATTTACAGTATTCAAGGAATTATTCTTTTTCTGTATCTTATGAACCAATCAACCAGATTAAATTTTCATACGAACTTAATATTTTTAATAGAAGTTATACAAGCAATGAAACAAATTCCATTTTGAATTTATCAGTTAAGCTTTAAGAAAATTGGAGAGATAGATGGATTTCAAAAAATTTAAAATTCCAATCGGGGTAATAATTTTAACCCTGGGTATTGTCTTAGGAACTCAAATACAAAAAGTATTTTCAGATGATAATCTTAGAAATAACATAATAAAATTTAACGATGTACTTACTTATACAGAAAAATATTATGTAGAGGATGTTGATACACAAAAACTTGTTGAAGCAGCGATAAATGGAATGCTTAGCAAATTGGATCCTCATTCTGTTTATATACCTGCCAAGCAAATGGAATCAGTTGAAGAATCGTTTAGAGGAGATTTCGATGGAATTGGAATTGAGTTTCAAATTGTTAATGATACATTGACGGTAGTTTCACCAATTACCGGGGGGCCAAGCGAAGCACTTGGAATTAAGTCCGGTGATAGAATTATAAAAATTAATGATGAAAGTGCCGTTGGAATTACAAACGATGAAGTTAGAAATAAGCTGCGAGGCAAAGCAGGAACCAAAGTTAATGTTACTATTTTAAGGCATGGGGTTAAAAATCCAATTGATTACGAAATAATAAGAGACAAAATTCCTTTATATTCCGTTGACACTCATTTCATGATTAATGACAAAATCGGGTATGTAAGCGTTTCAAGATTTGCAGAAACAACCTACGATGAATTAGTCAGCGCTTTAAATGATTTAAAAAATCAAGGTATGCAAGAATTAATTTTAGATTTAAGAGGAAATCCGGGCGGCTATTTACAACAAGCAGTTAAAGTAGCAGATTTGTTTATTTCAGGAAAAAAGAAAATTGTTTATACAAAAGGAAGAAGATCTGAATTTGATGAGGTACGATATTCTTCGGAATCATCTCCATTTGAAAAAACTCCTTTAATAATACTAGTTAACAAAGGAAGTGCATCTGCAAGTGAAATTGTTTCCGGTGCAATTCAAGATTGGGATAGAGGCTTGATTGTTGGTGAAACAACTTTCGGTAAAGGCTTGGTGCAAAGACAATTTGATTTACCGGATAACTCTGCTGTAAGGCTGACAATATCGCGCTACTATACTCCTTCAGGCAGACTGATTCAAAGAGATTATAAACATCTTAAAAATACTGAAGAATATTATGCTGAAGTAAGTGAAAGAAAAGATACTACTGAAATGGATAACCTTGAACATACTGCAGAAAAAGATACTTCTAAGCCGGAATATAAAACTCACGCAGGGAGAATTGTATATGGCGGCGGCGGTATAACCCCGGATTATTTTGTTCCGTCTGAAGATATAACTAGCTACACAACTGATTTATTAAAGGACAACGACTTTTATCAATTTATTCTTACTTATATAGATTTAAAAGGAAAAACTATTCAATCTAAATATGGTAATGATTTAAAGAAATTTGAAAATGAATTTAATTTTAGTAATGAAGAGCTTAATCATTTTGTAAAATTTGCTTCAGGAAAAGGTGTTAAGTTTAATGAAAAAGATTTCAATAAAGATAAGATTTATATTGCAGCAAGATTAAAAGCCCAGCTTGCAAGAAATTATTGGAAGAATACCGGCTGGTATTCTGTTTTATTGAAGATTGATAAGCAAGTTGAAAAAGCTACGCAGCTTTTCGGTGAAGCAAAAGATCTAGCAAATCTTAAATGAAAATTGTTTGGCAGATTTTAACTATAATTTTATTTTCTTTTATTTTCAGTTCTCCTTTTGCAGTACAAAAAAATAAAAATAACAGCAGTGCTTTTTATACGAATAGAAAGCTTCAAGTAGGTGAAGAGCTTACTTATGTTGTAAAGTATTCATTATTAAAGCTAGGCGAAGTTAAATTAAAAATTGAAAGCAAGGATACAGTAAAAGGTAAAATTTATTATAACGCAAGGGCATTTATCGATTCTTATTCAGGAGTACCTTTTGTCAACCTTCATCAAATTTATGAAACTAAAATTAATGAAGATTCCGCTTCAAGCTTTTTCCGTGGATTAGTTAGAGGTGATGATTATACTACTTTCACAGATTACAATTTTGATTACGACGACTCTATTATCAAAATAAAAAAAGGAAAAGTTTATCCTCATCAAGTTTGGGTTGATTCAACAACATCAGTAGACAAAAAATATCAGGACGGTTTGTCGATTTTTTATCACGCCAGGTTAAATACAGGAAAAATTAAAAGCGAAAATATCCCTTGCTTCGTTAATGAAAAAAAAGTTTTTACTAAAATTAATTATTACAACAAAGTATCCGATGTTTCAATTGATGCTGTTGACTATGATATTGCTTGCGTGAGGCTTGATGGATATACCGATTTCGTAAGTGTTTTTGGGCTAACCGGACATTTTGAAGGCTGGTTTTCTGATGATGAAGCTGCTATCCCAATCGTGGCTAATATGAAAGTGATTATTGGAAATATAACTTTAGAACTAACTAGTTGGAAGCGAGAAGGATGGACACCCCCAAAATACGACATGTAAAAGAAGAAGTAAAACTTTTCCCATATCTTGATTTTTTCCCTAAAATTCATAAATCTGTTTTTTTAGCTTCAGGGGTAAAAGTTATAGGCAATGTTGAAATAGGTGAACATTCAAGTGTATGGTACAACACTGTTATTCGAGGAGATGTTCATTATATTAAAATTGGAGCAATGACAAACATACAGGATTGTTCAATGCTGCATGTAACAAATGGCAGATTCCCATTAAACATAGGAGATAAAGTTACCATTGGCCATTCAGTGACTTTACATGGATGCACTCTTGAAGACTTATGTTTGATTGGTATGGGCGCTATTATTTTGGATGGGGCAGTAGTTCAACAGAAATCTTTAGTTGCTGCCGGAACAGTTGTAAAGCCCAATTTTAATGTTCCTACAGGGAAACTTGTTGCTGGCGTTCCCGGAAAAATAGTCAGAGATTTAACAGATAGTGAAATGAATGATTTTGAAGCTTCTGCAGAGCGATATAAAAAATATACTAAGATTACGGTTGATTCTTTGAATAAAATTAATTATTAAATAATAAAAACTAATCTTGGTAAAAAACTTATTTGTAAATAATTCGTCTAAAATTAAAATAGATAATTTATTAGTTCATAAAATAGTTAAACAATTAAAAAATTATTTCGAACTTAATATTAGTTCTTTAACAATAAATTTCGTTTCATCAGAAGAAATAAAAAAAATAAATATTGATTATCTAGACCATCATTATTCAACCGACATAATAACTTTTAATTATGATGGCAAAAAGAATTTAATTGATGGTGAAATATTTATTTCTTCAAATGATGCTGAATATAATGCAAGAAAATATAATGTAAGTTTTGATGAAGAAATTTTAAGGCTTGTAATTCATGGAATTCTCCATTTGTTGGGATATGATGACAAAACACAGCCTCAAAAAATAATTATGAAAAAATACGAAAATCAATTGCTAAAGAATTATAAATTTCTTTTATTGAGTTCAGAATAAAATTAGTTACTGTTATTTGTAATTGATTGATAAAGTGCTTTTTTCCACTTAAAGCAAGGAATTTTGAAGCGAAATTTATGCTGATTAATCAAGCTGCTAATCAATATCTGGATAATTTAAAAAACATAAAAAGATATTCCGCTAATACTATAAAATCATATAAAAAAGATTTAGAAAATTTTTCTGAATACTGCACTACTTATTTAAAAGAAAATCTTGATTCTGTAACAGAAAAGTTTATCAAATCATACTTGATGGTCTTAAGTGAAAAAGGAATTGAGAAAAGATCTATATCCAGGAATCTTGCTTCAATAAGAGGATTATTTAAATATTCATTTCAACATAGTTACATTGAATCAAATCCGGCAGGTAATATCCCTAATCCGAAAGCACTAAGAAAACTGCCTGAAATTACTTCAACAAATTCAATTCTTGATATTTATGATTTAGCAGATGAAAATGATGAAAACTCAAAAACTATAAAAATAATTTTTGAACTATTATATGGATGTGCTCTTCGTGTATCTGAACTTTGTTCATTAAATAATTCTGATTTGGATTTAAATACAAAAACTTTAAGAGTTTTTGGTAAAGGTAGCAAAATGAGAATTGTTCCGGTTGGAGAAAAATCAATTCCGATCATAAAAGAATATTTAGAATTTAAGAAGGATGAAAATCCAAAATCGCCATTAATAATTACAAAACGTAAAACAAGAATATACCAAAGGCTCGTTCATAGAATTGTAAATAAATATTTATCAAAAGTAAGTGACATAAAAAAGAAAAGCCCTCATGTGCTTCGTCATAGCGCCGCGACACACATGCTTGATAGAGGCGCTGATTTAAGAGCAGTAAAGGAGATTCTAGGCCATGAAAATTTATCTACAACTCAAATATATACTCATGTAAGTATTGAAAGGTTAAAATCAACTTACAAGAAGTCACACCCAAAATCTTAAAATACATGGAGGAAATAATGAACGTAATAATAACGGCCCGTAAGTTCAAAGCTCATGATACTTTAAAAGACTTTATCAATGGAGAGATTTCTTCATTAGAAAAATACAATGAAGATATAATGAATGCTGACGTAAAATTGAGTTATAGAAATAATAAAGTTGATGTGAAAATTGCTGAAATTATTTTAACAATCCCAGGGCAGACCTTAAGTGCCCAAGAAGAAACCGATGATTTTAAAAAATCAGTTAGTGCAGTTGTAGAAAAATTAATTAGACAACTTAAAAAACACAAAACAAAGAAGATTGCGCACGCTTAATGTTTAAAATATATCCAAAGGCAGTATCAAGAAAAGAATTTATATCAGTTGGATTCATGTACAAATACTCCGGTGAAAAATTCAAGCTGAAACTTTATTCAGATGAATCCGGCTTCGATAAAAAAATATATGAACAAAACTTACACAGGCCCGGCTTAGCATTAGCCGGGTTTGTTGATTTGTTTTCTTATCAAAGAGTTCAATTATTTGGTAATACAGAAGTAAGATATTTAGCTCAATTAACTAATGAAAAAAAGAAAGAAGCGCTGGAAAGATTTTTTAAATTTGATATTCCTTGTGTTATATTAACAGATAATAATAAACCTTTCCCTGTGCTTATTGAGTTAGCAAACAAATATAAAACTTCTGTTTTCGGTACACCATTTTCAACCACAAAAATAAATTATTTTATAAGTGATTTTTTAGATGATCAATTTACTCCAAGAATATCAGTTCATGGATCTTTAGTAGATGTATATGGAGTGGGGATGCTTTTTGTCGGAAAATCTGGCATAGGCAAAAGTGAAGTAGCACTGGATTTAGTTGAAAGAGGGCATAGGTTAGTTGGTGACGATGTGATTATTCTCACCAAAAAAGGCGAAGGTATCCTAATGGGTTCTGGAACCAATATAGCAAAACACTTTATGGAAATTAGAGGCCTTGGTATAATTGATGTTGAAAGGATGTTTGGTATACGGGCTATCAGATATCAAAAAAGGCTTGAAGTTATTGTAGAACTTGAAGTTTGGGATCCAGAATGGGAATATACGAGAACCGGACTCGAAGAAACTTCGGTAATTATTTCTGACGTAGAAATACCCTATGTAAAACTGCCCATTTTACCGGGGAAAAATATTACAGTTATATCGGAAGTAATTTCATTAAATTATTTATTAAAACATTATGGTTACGATACTCCTAAGATTTTCGAGGAAAAATTGAAGGAAAGAATAAGGAATAAAAATCCAGATGATCTTAGGGGTGTAGATTATTTCGAACACGATTTCGAATAATTTTACAATTTAAAGTAGCCTTGACAAATATAACCTATTTATTTACATTCGGTGCCGAAATATGAAAAAGTTATACTATTTCTCGAAAACAAAACTTCAATTTGTTGAAATCACAAATTTTAAAGTTAAGTTCTTAACTTCATTTATTATAGCTGTTATGGTTGCAAGTACTTTAGCAGTTGGCAGCTATTATCTAATTTATTCAGCAGCAAACCCAGAAAAAGGATTTTCAGAATTAAAAAATGAAAATCAAATTCTGAGGGATAAAATTTCTGACATTGTGACAGAATATAAAGGCTTAGATAATCAGCTAAGTAATTTGAGAAAAGTTAATGATGATTTAAGGATCGCTGCTAATTTACCGCCAATATCTGACGAAGAAAGAATGGTTGGTGTTGGTGGTGGATATATTGATAATAAAATAGATTTTTTAGCTGATCCTGAAAATTTAGAATTAAAGAAAGCGCTTAGTTATATAGATGAAGTTTCAAGAAAAATTCAATTTGAAAAAACGCTTTACGGAGAAATTACTAACCAGATAAAAGTAAATAAAAAATTATATGCATCTATGCCTGCTATTAAGCCTTGTACCGGTTATGTTAATCATGATTTTGGTATGAGAATGCACCCAATACTTCATATCATGAGGATGCATTCAGGTATAGATATTTCAACTGATATTGGAACCCCAGTTTATGCAACAGGTTCTGGTGTTATCCAATTTGTTGGTTATAAAGGCGGTTATGGTTTAACCGTTGTTATTAATCATGGATTTGGATATAGAACATTATACGGCCACTTATCTGCCGCAAAAGTAAGAAGAGGTGCAAAAGTTAAAAGAGGTGATCTAATTGCAAAAAGTGGTAATACAGGTTTATCCTCTGGCCCACATGTTCATTACGAGATTGAGCATGATGGTGTTAAATTAAACCCTATTGGATTTTTCTTTGATGATTTCAGCTTCTTTGAATTAACAAAAAAGAATAAGACGAAAAACTTATAACGGAGATTAAAATATGATATGGACGGTGGAGCTAGCTGCTTACTTAGATGACGCCCCATGGCCCGCCACAAAGGAAGAATTGATAGAATATGCTGATAGAATAGGGGCTCCCTATGAGGTGCTTGAAAATTTGATGGAGCTTGAAGAATCAGATGAGCCTTATGAATCAATAGAAGATATTTGGCCCGATTATCCTTCCGATGAGGACTTTTTTTATAACGAGGACGACTATTAAACTAGGTGCTTAAAGCACCTTTTTTTTACTATGGAAAACTATTGGAATGGCTTATTCGGCCAGGATTATGTTAAAGAAATACTATCCGGTATTGTCAAATCATCAAAAATTCCACATGCTTTTTTATTCCAAGGTGTTGAAGGCTGCGGTAAAGAATTTACAGCAATAAGGTTTGTGCAGGCATTAAATGGAAATGTTTCTGCTTCATTAAACATTACCCAAATAATAAATTCAATTGCAAGCTTAAGCGAACCTTATGTTAAATATATCATTCCGCTTCCACGGGGAAAAAATGAAAATGACGATAGCGGGCCATTTGAAAAATTGTCCGATGATGATATTCAATTATATAAAGATGAACTGGCAGTTAAGATAAAAAACCCTTACCACAAAATTAATCTTCCCAAAGCTAATAATATAAAAATTAATAGTATAAGAGATATTAAAAAATTTCTTTCATTAAGTTTTGGTGATATTTCTTACCGCGTTATAATTATATCTGATGCTCACTTAATGAATGAAGCTGCACAAAATGCTTTATTGAAAAATTTAGAGGAGCCGCCTGAAGGAGTTATTTTTATAGTTTCTACACCTTACCCGGAAAAATTGAGAGAGACAATTCGTTCCAGGTGCTGGTTAATAAATTTTCAACCTTTGAGTAATGAAAACATAAAAGAAATTTTAATTGAATATTACAATGTTGATTCAAAACTGTCGGAAAGTGTAGCACAATTTTCGGGAGGTTCAGTAACCACTGCGTTAAAGCTAATAGAAAATGATTTTGAATCTCTTCTGGATAAAACAATTTATATTTTAAGATATTCTTTTGGTAAAAAATATGACTCAGCATTACTTGAATTTTCTCAGTTTATTTCCGATGGAGATGCAGAAACAATAAGACTACTTATTCAATTGATTATAATCTGGTTAAATGATTTACAAAAATATAAGTTAAATACTGATGATTACTATTTCAAAAAACATTTAGAAACCTTAGAAAAATTCAATCAAAAATTTCCGGATATTGAAGTTACTAATTGTGTTTACACTCTTGATAGACTTTCTGCAATGTTACAAAACCATATTAACATAAATCTTATAGTTATTAATACAATCTTTGAATTAGCAAATCTTACAAAACAACTAAAATAGAAATTTTATTTTGCAGTTATTGAAGCAAATAACTGATTATTCCTAAGAAATTTTTTATGTTTGTTTATTCCTTTATTAAATTAAAAAAAGGTGCATCAAATGCGAAAAGTTGTAATAACAACAGCTAAAAGAACTCCTATCGGCTCATTTGGAGGAACAATTTCTTCATTGAGTGCGCCGCAGCTTGGCAGTTTCGCAATTAAATCTGTAATGGATGATTCAAAAATTGATTTGAATATAATTGATGAAGTAATAATGGGAAATGTTTTAACTGCAGGGTTGGGACAAGCGCCCGCAAGGCAAGCCGCTATTTTTGCGGGACTTCCTAATAAAACAGAATGTTTAACAATAAATAAAATGTGCGGCAGCGGTTTAAAATCTGTAATGCTGGCTCATCAATCTATTCTATTAAATGATGCAGAGATTATTGTTGCTGGTGGACAGGAAAGTATGAGTAATGCTCCGTATGTTTTACCAAAAGCTAGATTTGGTTATAAGATGGGCAATAGTGAAATTATTGATTCAATGGTTGTTGATGGTTTATGGGATGTTTATAATAATTTCCACATGGGAAGCTGCGCTGAAGATTGTGCAAGAAAATTTTCTTTTACAAGACAACAGCTTGATGAGTTTGCAATCAATTCCTATAAAAAAGCTTTAGAGGCTCAAAAGAATAATAGATTTGAAGATGAAATTGTGAAAGTACCTATTAAAACTAAAGCCGGTGAAATATTTATTGGAGATGATGAAGAACCATCCAAAGTTAAGTTTGAAAAAATTCCTACTCTAAGGCCAGTATTTGAAAAAGATGGAGTTGTTACTGCTGCAAATGCGTCTAGCGTAAACGATGGTGCTGCTGCGCTATTAATAATGTCTGAAGAAAAAGCAAAGGAATTAAATCTCGAACCATTGGTCGAAATTGTTGCCCAAAGTTCTGCTGCAAAAGCACCAATTGAATTTACCACTGCGCCTGCTGATGCAATTTCTAAAGTTCTTAAAAAAGCTAATATGAAAATATCAGAAATAGACTTGTTCGAAATTAATGAAGCATTTGCAGTTGTTTCACTTGCTGTAAATAAATTACTTGATTTGGATAGTTCAAAAGTAAATGTAAATGGTGGAGCAGTTGCATTAGGGCATCCGATTGGGGCAAGTGGTGCTAGAATATTAGTTACACTAATTCATGAAATGAAAAAACAGAATTTAAAATATGGAATTGCTTCTCTTTGTATCGGCGGGGGAGAAGCATCTGCATTAATTGTTAAAAATTATCAAGGTTAAAAAATAATATGGATATCAAAGAAGTATCTGTAATAGGAGGCGGAACAATGGGCAATGGTATTGCTCACGTCTTTGCATTAAAGAAATATAAAGTTAATCTTGTTGAAATGAACAAAGACTTGGCTGATAAAGCCATATCAACAATTAGTAAAAATATTGACAGGCAAATTAAAAAGGGAATAATCACATCTGAAGAAAAAGTTGAAATATTAGAACATATAAACCCGGTCATTGAAGTTAAAAACACACCAACATCAAGTGATTTAGTTATAGAAGCTATTTATGAGAATAAAGATGCTAAAATTAATTTATTCAATATTTTAGAAGATATAGTTAAAAAGGATTCTGTTTTTGCTTCCAATACTTCATCAATTTCTATAACTGAATTGGCACAAAATCATAGGCCGGAGAAGTTTATAGGAATGCACTTCATGAACCCTGTCCCGGTTATGAAATTAGTTGAGATTATCCGTGGTTATTCAACAAGTGATGATACATATAAAATTATAAGTGAGCTATCATTAAATTTAGATAAAACACCGGTTGAAGTTTTTGATTATCCCGGATTTATTTCAAACAGAATTTTAATGCCTATGATAAATGAGGCAATCTTTGCTTTATTTGAAGGGGTTGCATCTGTAGAAGATATTGATACAGTTATGAAACTTGGTATGAATCATCCTATGGGTCCGTTAACATTAGCAGACTTTATTGGGTTAGATGTTTGCTTAGCTATATTAGAGGTTTTATATAATGGATTCAACGATACAAAATATCGTCCATGCCCTTTATTAAAAAAGATGGTTGCAGCAAATAAATTAGGCAGGAAAACAGGGGAAGGATTCTTTAAATATTAATATTATAGATGGAAATTGAAAGACAAGAAAAATAAACAATTCTTAAAGTTATTTATAAAATCACGTAACTTTAAAAGAGACATTCAAAAAAATATAGCTAAACTCTCATTACCAGACTATACCACATTCACTATTTTTTCAGTAATAATAGGAATTATTGTTGGATTAGCGGCGGTATTTTTTCATAATTCAATTGAATTCTTTAACCGGATATTTTTTGAGCAAACTGCTGAAGGTTTATTCTTTTTAGGAGCTGCTGCCGTTATATTTATCCCCGCAATTGGAATGTTAATACAGGCAATAATGATAATTGCAGCACCGGACACTGCAAAACATAAAGGTGTTTCTGAAGTTATTAAAGCTGTTGCATTAAGAGGGGGGTATATTCCATTAAAAACGACGATATTTCATTTTATCGCTCCTGTTGTTTGTATTGGTTCAGGTGGTACCGTTGGCCCTGAAGGCCCGGCAGCACAATTAGGAGGTGGCGTTGCAAGCCGTTTAGGAAGTTTTCTCAGTCTATCCGATGAAAGAATAAGAATATTTACGGCAGCAGGCGCAGGAGCTGCTATTTCTGCTATCTTTAATTCTCCATTAGGCGGTGTCTTTTTTGCTCTTGAAATTATTTTGTTAAATGATTTTCATACTCCAACTTTTTCTGCTTTAATTTTAGCTTCAGTAACAGCTAGTGCTGTTTCTAGAATTCTTTTAGGTAATGAATCTGTATTTAAATTTCATCTTGCAGGCCCTGTAAATTATTCTCATTTATATTTGTTTGCCATACTGGGAGTTTTTTCAGGAATACTTTCAGTATTGTTTATAAGATACTCTAATCAAGTCCAATTATTTTTCAGAAATAATATATACAGCAAAAGGATTCCTCAATGGGCTGTTATGATAATTGTAGGCCTCTTAGTTGGAATTAGCGGGTATTTTTATAAAGAAATTTTTGGTATTGGTTATTGGGCAATTAATGAAATATTAGCTAGTTCCATAGCCTGGCATGTAGTATTAGTTTTACTTGTACTTAAATTTATATTAGTTCCTTTAATTTTATATTCTGGGGGTTTTGGTGGCCTTTTTGCTCCTTCATTATATATCGGAGCATGTTTTGGTTATCTATTTGCATTAGTTGTGAATTCAATTTGGGGATTGAATATAGATCCAACAACGATGGTTTTAGTCGGCATGGGTGCAATGCTTGGTGGAGTCAATACGATTCCAATTTCTGCTATAATGATTATATTTGAGATGACACAAAATTATTCCTTCATACTTCCATTAATGCTTGCGGTAATAATCAGTACTATGTTTGTTCAAATAGCTTTACGGGGTTCAGTTCAAGAGAAACATCTTGAAGCTGAAGGTTTTAGATTATCCGAAGGACGAGAGGCTAATCTTCTTATGTCTGTTAATGTTGGAGACGTGGATTTAGAAAAAATAGATTTAATAAATGAAGAGATGGGTTTGCCTCAGCTAATGGGTAAACTAATTGAAAGTCCAAACAGTTCTTTTTATACAGTCAACAATCAAGGTGATTTATCCGGGATTATAACTGAAAATGAATTACGTCCAATCATTACTGAATATGAAATAGTAAAAGATGTTATTGTAGCAAGAGATATCGCTAATCCATCCATAACCATTGTCAAAACTGATGATGATTTGGATTTTGTTCTTAACCTTTTCGGTAAACTTAATTTAGACCAATTCCCAGTTATTAATTCAAACAACCCCAAAGAAGTTTTAGGAGCAATCACAAGACAAAAAGTTTTATCTGTATATAACCGCGAAACTTTAAAAGAAAACTTAGCTAGCGGATTAGCTAAAGAACTAAAGACATTAGATAAATCTAAGCCTACAACAGTGGCGGCAGGTTATTCAATTATTGAAGTTCATGTTCCAAATTTATTTTTAGGGAAAACCTTATCAGAAATTAAATTGAGAAATAATTATGGTTTAGAAGTTTTAATGATTAAACATATAAAAGATATTTATGATCAAAAAAGTGAACCGACAATCTTAACGCCGGATCCAAATTATAAATTAAAAAATGCAGATAGGTTAGTTGTATTTGGAAATGATGAAAAGCTTGAAATCTTCATAAAAAAGATACATTAAAAATAGAGGGATATGATTGTCCGATAATGTATATTATGTAAACTTATTTGTCTTCTAATTAAACTAGTCCAGAAAACTTTAAATAAAGATAAACAACTGCAATTACATATATCCCCCATATTACTGGATTTTTCTTTTTTCTAATTCGCTTTCTCTGATACCTGAATCCAAGTTTTTTTTTTCTTTTTTCTTTTTCATCTGTTTCTGGTTCATAAAATCTTGGTGGATAATCAAAAATTCTATGACTCGGTTTTTTCATAAACATAAATAAACTCCTGAATTAATTAGTTTCCCACTAAGTGGTCGATTCCGAAAATAACGCTGATACAAACAACTTTGGATCAAAAGTTTGTAAGTCATCAATGCTTTCGCCAACACCAATATATTTAACAGGAATTTTTTGTTTTGAATATATCTGGAAAATCGCACCGCCTTTTGCTGTCCCATCTAATTTTGTAATAATAAGACCAGATATGTCTGTGACTTTTGAAAATTCTTGTGCTTGTATTAATGCATTCTGACCTGTATTACCATCTAAAACTAAATAAGTTTCATTGGGAGCATAATTCAATAATTTATTTAGAACTCTTTTTATTTTATGAAGCTCATCCATTAGATTTGCTTTATTATGAAGTCTTCCAGCAGTATCAATCAATACAACATCATATTTTTCTTTAATTGCTTTTTGTACGGTTTCAAAAGCTACAGAAGACGGATCAGAACCTTTATTTTTTTGAATAATATCTACTCCAGCTCTTTGAGCCCAAATATCCAATTGTTCGTTTGCTGCGGCTCTAAACGTATCTGCTGCCCCAACAATTACTTTTAATCCGCTTTTCTTAAAATTATTAGCTAGCTTTCCTATCGTTGTGGTCTTCCCTGCTCCATTAATTCCGATAACTAAGATTACATAAGGTTTAAACTTTTCTAAGTTGATTTCAATCTGTTTTGAATTTCCATTTTCATCAAAAATTTTTTCTAATTCCTTTCTTACATAATCAACAAGCTTAATATTTTCACGGTCCTTTTCAGATTTATAAGTTTGCCTAGCCTGTTCAATTATTTTTTCAGAAATATCAAAACCAATATCAGAGGTAACTAAAATTTCTTCAAGTTCATCAAGCGTCTTATCATCTACAACAGCTTTTCCGGTTATTGCTTCGTTAATTGAATTTACAATTTTATTCCTGGTTTTGGCTAAACCATTTTTTAATTTATCGAAATTTAGATTTTCAAATAGATTCATATTCTTTTTGTTTTAAAAATTCAGTTGCTCGAATTATATAACCTATAAGAGATACAAAAATTAATGCAATACTTAATCCATATATCATTTTAAATACTAGATGAGTTGTATCAATTCTTAATATAAAAAGTAAAATTACTATACCAATATTTAAAACGGTTATTTTCCCAAGCATATTTGAAGGAAGCACTCTTTTAATTCTATTAGTTATAAAAATACCGCCTAAAAATATCAACAAATCTCTTCCAACTATCATTATAAAATAATATTCTGGAATTATCCCGATTAAATAGAGCTTAACAATTATCACCCCAATAGCAATTTTATCTGCTAATGGATCTATTATTTTTCCAAGCTCAGTTACTTCATTAAATTTTCTTGCAAGATATCCATCAAGTATATCTGTAATTGCAGCAAATATGCAAAGGCCAAAAGTAAAATATCTAATTCCCGGACTAGTGAAGTTATCTAATAAAAACCAAAATGGGATTACAAGCAGCAGCCTTAAGAAGCTTAATAAATTCGATTTGGTATATATTTCTTTTGGATGAATTATCATTTTACAACTGCAAATTTACCAAGTTTTTCTTCAACTTCATTATTGTTCTCATCTAATCTAACAACTCTATATATATAAATTCCACTACTTATTTGATTTCCATTTTTATCTTTCAAATTAAAATCAACACCGCCATCGCCGTTTGTTTCTTCTATTTCATTAACCTGTTCACCTGTAAGTTTAAATATAATAATTTTTGCTTTTTTCGGAAGGTTTGCAAAAGTTAATTTTTTAATCCCTTCGTTTATTCGAGCAGGATTTGGATAAACATAAACATCTGATAAATTCTCTGCAAAATCAGTCAGTATAATATAACTTCCTGCCCCTGAATTTATTTTAATATTCCCGGAAGAAGCTGAAGATAAAATATTTGTAAGCCTCAACCGGTACTCCTTCCCTATTGCACCCACAGGCTTTGTTCTATCAAGAAAGATATAAATTGTTTTTTTATCTGAAGGATCAGTTTCGATTTTAGATATATTGTTGAATGGAGTGAATTCATAATTATTAATATTCACAGCCGATACATCATCTACATCCAAATTGAAAGTTACTTTTATTTCAAACGGATTAAGTATAGAATGCGACGAAACAAAAAATTGATTTTCAGTTTTTATGGAATCAACAATAAAATTTATTGTGTCAGCAAGAATCGGAGAACCAAAAAAGTCTCTAAAATTTTTAACAACTAATTCATGAGCACCTGTTGGCAATTCACTTTTGAACGTAAGCAAATAAGAATTTTGTGAAGCAGCAGAAATTGAATTTGGATAACCAAAATTCATTACCTGAAATGATTGCAGATTCTCAATTGTATTATTAACCAGATCCGTAAAAGTTACTAATAATGTTGAGTGAGATTGATTTTTAATTGTACTAACTTTTGCCGGTTGGTGCGAATATACTTTTATCGTTGAAGTTAAATCTGACAAAGTATTCTGTTTTGTTTGATCAAAAGATTGCAATTTATAATAGTAATATTTTTTGTTCTCTACATTCGAATCCATATAGAAAAATTCATTAGTTGAATCTAATAAAGTAATTGTTTGTTCGGATACTCCTTTATATATGTAATACTTTTGTCCGGAACCATTCCATCCTATTTTTATATTCGAAGAATCAATACTATATCCGGAGATATTTGTTGGAATTAATGCTTTATTAGATTCAGCAAACTCATAAAATTTAAATCCTTCAGGTACCTGTAATCCAACTTCGGTTATACCATTTTTATTTAAATCTCCAGCAAAAATATTTTCAGTATTCACTCCTTCTTTATAAAAAACTATATCTCCCCCACTTGAATTACTTTTAATGATATATGCATAAGGGAAAATATTTAATACCAATTCGTCTTTTCCATCATTATCAATATCAACAAATCGTAGAGACTGATATACTTTATTGAAATTAAAACCGGCAAATTCTTCAGACTGGTCTAAAAATAATTTTTCATAAAGAACATTAGGCTGATCATTTTTAAAATTTAAAATCTTCAGCCAAAAATTAGGTGCAATACTGTTGGTTTGAAAAAGTACTGCAATTTCATCTATTCCATCGCCATCAAAATCACCGGAAGCAATTATATTATTAGAACTTGTTTCGAATAGTTGGGTTATTAAACTATCCCCTCTTTCAAACCGAAGCGGATTTTTCAGTATTTTATAACTAATCAAATCACCATCAAAATCAACCATCCATATTTCTTTTGTCCCATCTCCATTCAAATCGGCAATGGTAAAAGATTTTAGTCCAAATTCATTTGCTGATTCTCCACTAGAATTTGAGTCATAAGAAGAAATAAAAGAATAATTAGGAAGAGAATCTATTTTTGAAATTGAAAGATCGCTGTTGACTCTCCAAACAGTAGGAGTTTTACTATAATAATTGCTTAAAATTTCAGTTTTCCCATCTCCATCTAAATCCATGGCAAGAGCCGGATAAAATGAAGTGTCCTTTGAAAGATTTACTTTTAATTTATTTGTTAATATAAAAGTTGAAATTTGATTTTGTTCATCAATGTAGCTTGAAGGATATAGAATCGATAATAAATCTTCTTTGCCATTGTTGTTTAAATCTCCGGCATAAATTGGAATTTTATTTTTTGCAGAATTACTTTGAATTAAAGAATCATTCGAATAATAATATAGACTGTAATTAACATTTGCACTATCGGAATTTTGTGTTTTATCAAATAACACTTCATTGGAATCTTTAGATAAAAAATTCACAGGGTTTTTAAAAATAGTTCCATTTGGCAAACTATATAGCAATTCTTTATAAGAAATCATTGAAGGGACATTATCAGTTTTAAATCGAAAATAACTTTTTCCATTTTTTAAATCGGTAGTTAGTCCAGCTAAATTTTCGCCTTCAAAATAAATATCATATGTAGTATTTGGCTGCACTATTTGCTTCGGAATAAATCCATAATGAAGCTGCTTAACAAATTGGTTGTTTGTGCTGAAGCCATCCAAAGTTACGTAATTAAAATTTTGCTCTCCGATTTTCCTGTAGAACATCTTTGTAATTGACTTTTGGCTGGTATATAGTTCTCCGACAATAGTTGATTTATCTCCATAATAAACCGGTCCCGCTCCTACAAGTTCTACTACAGGTGCTGTTCGCTCGACGTAAAAATTAATACGTTCCTCTGTTGTATTGCCATTATTCAGTTGAACAAAAAGCCTTAATGTATAAGCATCCTCAGCCAATCCGGTTAAATCTAACTTATAAGCATTTTCATTTGAAGATTGATATTTAACATCGGGAAGTAAAGATGTCCATTGCTCAGGATTTAAACCATCACCTAAATATAAACTGTAACTTACAAAGTATGGTGACATTACAGTTAAATTAATATTTAAAGTATCTTGATAAGTAGAAAAATCCTGTGATGGATAATTGATTTTAATTTTCGCCGGTGCAAGTATACTTAGTGCTTTATATAAATTTAACCTGCCGGCACCACTTTTAATATCCCAGCCTGTTTCACCAACATCATCACATGTAGATTTTATAATTTGTTTAACTTCTTCATTAGTAAAATTTCCAAGTGATAAAATTAATCCTGCTGCGGCAGATACGTGGGGGGCAGAAAATGAGGTCCCACTATATTCATTATATTTTCCATTTAAATCAGTGGTCAGAATATCTGTACCCGGGGCAACCAAATCTAATGTCGAACCATAAGTTCCACTTAAAAAATCCTCTTTTGTGGAATTGCCGACAGAAATAACCTCAGGATAACCTGAAGGATAATGAAGTTCTGTATCATTAGTATTACCAGAACTTCCAACGAGAACAACATTCTTAGAATAAGCATACCTTATCACATCTCTTAAAACATAAGAAAAAGAATTATCTCCAAAACTCATGTTAATTACTTTTGCACCCATTTTAACCGCATAAAGTATTGCTGCGGCTGCATCATCTTCTTCCCCGTTCCCACTGTTATCAAATGCTCGTAGATTTAGAATAGTAGCGTTTGGAGCTACACCAGATATACCGCTAACGTTGTTTGCTTCAGCTCCTATTACTCCGGCAACAGCAGTTGCATGAAACCCAGCATTGCCAGGAACCGGATCAAAAGGATAATTATCCCAGGTAAGAAAATCTCCGCCTAAAGTATCAAATGGAAAACCAACTCGATCAACAAAATCCCAGCCCTGCCAGTCATCGATGAAGCCATTTCCATCATCATCAATTCCATTTGTTCGTTTATCATTTCCATTTTTATCTATTCCTATTTCGCCTTTATTATGCCAGATATGATTTTTTAAATCAGGATGTAAAAAATCAATCCCGGTATCAATCACTCCAATAATAATTGAATCCGATCCTTGAGTAATATTCCAGGCATCAAATGCTTTAATTTTTTCTAAAGCCCATTGTTCACTTAATAGACTATCATTTGGTGTGTAATCAACTTTATAAGTGTGTGAAGGTTCTATATATTCAATTGATGGATCATCTTTTAATAATTGAGAAAGCTTCTCAATGCTCATAGTAACATTTGTATTAACCTTGATTATTCTTGAAAGGTTTTCATCATTGCTTCCTAAATTATTGGCAAAATGACTTACTTCAGTTTTTAAATTTATAGGTTTACTTAAATTTTGTAATGCCGCTTGAGGAATGATAGATTGGGTTTGAATCTTACTTTCTATTGATTTTTTATCAACGTCATTTTTATATTTAATAAAAAATGTTGATTGAGAATAGATTGTATTTAAAGTAATTATAAAAATTAGAAAAAGCTTTAGAAGCTTAAACTTCATACATTTCCTTTTTATAGCTGGAATCTACTTTTGTAGGGTATTTGCCGGAGAAGCAAGCTGTACAAAAGTTATCTGGATGTGCTTCAGAAACTGCTTCAAGCATTTCATCAATTGTTAGATATTCCAGGCTATCGACCTCAAGATATTTTTCTATTTCTTTAATGTCCCCATTTAAGCGAGTTGCAATTAATTCTTCTTTACTTGGGAAATCCATTCCATAATAACATGGATGCATTATTGGCGAAGAAGAAATTCTTAAATGAATTGATTTGGGTTTGGCTTCTTTAATAAGGCTGACAAGTTGTTTAGAAGTTGTTCCTCTTACAATTGAATCATCAACTATAACAACTGTTTTTCCCTCAAGCACCCCTTTGACAATATTAAATTTTATTTTTACTCCAATTTCTCTTTTTGCTTGCCCGGGTTGGATGAATGTTCTTCCAATATAATGGCTACGAATTAAACCAATTTCAATTTTGGAATGAATGCCTTGTTTTTTCAATTCACTTTGATAACCAAGTGCAGTGGTATTTGAACTATCCGGGACACTAATTACAATTACTTTCTCACCATCTTTATCTTCAACAGGATGTTTACGTGCTAATATTTTACCAAGTCTTCTTCGCATTTTATCTACATTATGTCCGAAGATAAAACTGTCGGGACGGGAAAAATAAATATATTCAAAAATACAGTGCTGTTTAGGGAATTTCTCTTCAAGTATTTGGTAAGATTTTATTTGATCTGTTGCCAATACTTCATCATCAATTACAACCAATTCTCCCGGATAAACTTCCCGTAAAAATTTTGCAGAAATTATATCAAAGGCACATGTTTCTGACGCAGCTATGTATGAATCTTTTAATTTTGCTAAAGCTAATGGACGAAAACCATAGGGATCTCTTGCAGCAATTAATTTATCATCTGTTAAGATAATTAAGCAATATGCGCCTTTAATTCTTGATAATGCTTCTTTTATTTGATCAATTTGATTACCAAGCCTGCTTCGTGCGATTAAATGCAATATAACTTCTGTATCACTAGTAGTTTGAAAAATAGCTCCTTCATTTATCAGTTCTTCTCTAAGTTCCTTGGCATTAGTAAGATTACCGTTATGAGCAATTGCAAGATTGCCCATTCTATAATTTACTACAAATGGTTGAATATTCTTTTTAGATTCGGAGGCACCTGTTGTAGAATATCTATTATGGCCTATAGCTGAAGTACCTAAAAGAATTTCAGAGAAAACTTTTGGATTATGATAAACTTCCGAAACTAATCCTTCACCTTTATGAATATTAAATACTGATTTATTATTTTCATTGATATTTTTAGTAACGATTCCGGAAGCTTCCTGTCCCCTATGCTGAAGAGAATGAAGTCCGTAATAAGTTTTAGAAGCAGCTTCGTTTGTGCCATAAATTCCAAATATACCGCAGAAACATTTTGGTTTGTCAGATGTGATTGTCATATTAAATAAATTTGTTCAAAAATATTTGAGATGTTAAGTTAATTAATAAATCCAATTTATTAAAGTAAGTTAGTGTGTAAAAAGATTTGGCTAAAAATAATTTTTCTACCGGAGCTAAGAAAGATTTGAATTTTAATTGATTCTATATCTAACACCACCAGTACCACCGCTGCATATCCATAATATATTTGGGTCTTTCGGGTCAGGAATCACTTTATCTATTCCACCACTTATTCCATTTGTATCTAATTTTTTCCAACTGCTTCCATCATCTGAGCTTATATAGATTCCAGGGAACCAATACGAGTCACTATCAATTGTAAATGCCATAACCAATTTCCCATCTACTGTATAATATAGACTTTTTACCCATCTCTGCTGCTCATTGCCAGTTAATTCAAATGGAATTTTAATTGATTTATCAATACGATCCCAGTGTTTACCAAAATCAGTTGATCTATAAGCGCCGCCTTTGCCAGGAGTTGAATATCCTCTAACCCCTTTAATTATTATATTACTATTGCCTGGCTTAACTACAACGGCATAAACATCACTGCCATTTTCATCAGAATCAATTCTATTCCATGAATTTCCAAAATCAGTTGAACGGAATAATCCACCGCCATTATTAAATGTAAAACCCGTATATAGATAATTAGGATTGTTTGGATCCGGATAAATAAAAGTAGATCTATTTTTTCTTACATCATATATTTTCTTAAAATCAACCGATGTTTCACTTGAAAATAAGCCACCATTTGTAGAACTAACTGATATAAAATATTTTTTTTCAGTATTCTTTTTTACAAATGCCATTGAAGTATAGTCACTAAATTTACCAGAAAAATCTTCTACTAATTTCCATTCGAACGGATTTCTTTTATTTGCTTTAAATAGCCCACCTGAATCTCGTGAACCGAACATTACATAATAAAAATTACTATCCATCATTACTGAAGTAGAACCTGCTAGATATTTTTCACTACTTTTAATTTGCCAACTCTTTCCACCATCAGTGCTAATTTGTAACCCAATATCTGGATCTACTAGAAAGATATTATTTGCATCTATCAATGCATCTTCCACAACGGTATTAACATAGCCATTATTAGTCCAAGTACCATCTTTTAACATATATCCATAAGTTTGCTTCCAGTTTGACCCATGATCGGTTGTTCTTAAGGTCATGTATGTCCCATCCGAATAAGCCATATTCTTGTTACCGCTATAAACACAAAATTGTTTTAATCCATTTCCATGTTCATCAAAGGCTCCTATTGGGTCGTTTGGCTCTTGATTTCTCCTATTATAAAATTCCCAATTATTACCCCCATCGGTTGATTGTAAAAATCTGCCGTAAACCGCTGCATAAATATATTTTCCGTTATTATCTGCTATTTGCATCCATTCACATCCTTTTGTGCCGAGATAACTATAATTATAATCTTTCCTTTCTATTGAAGTCGGATGATTCCATGAATTTCCGGCATCTGTTGATAACCAAATTCCGTTGTTGGGATTATCCTTTCTACCTGCATATATTGCACAAAAAACTTTATGGGGATTGTTTTTAACTACATCAACACTTCTTACAAATCCTAAATTTAATAACTTTTTCCAGTTGTTGCCTCCATCGGCTGATTTGTATAGTCCTTGGTTTGTAGCAAAATAAACAATATTTTGGTCATTATATGAAAATGCTATTTTACTTACACATAATGGTTCATTTAGATTTGGAGCATCACCACCTTTTCCAAGTGCTTTCCATGATTGACCGCCATCTGTTGTTTTCCAGCCTATCTCAAAATATTTTCCGGCAGGAATAGTTCTATGCTTTGCAGAACCCCCTAAACCCAGGTAAACTAAATTTGAATTTGCAGGATGAACATACACAGAAGAAAGATTTGTTTCTCTTCTATTCTTTTGATTTAAAACCGGGAAACCATTACCTCCCATATATTTCCAAGTTTCACCTAAATCAGTAGTTTTAAAAGGTCCGGCTCCGGTTGCAACCCATACCGTATTCGGGTTTACAGGGTCAATTTCTACTCCACATATACGAAAATTAAAAATCTTACCTGAACCATAGGCGCCCATTGGGCGCGTCCATGTTTCTCCTCCGTTAGTAGATTTAAATAATCCACCGTTATCTGAGCCCACAAAAACTATATTTGGATTAATAGGAGAAACTGCTATTTCATTACTCCATCCTCCTCCACCAGTTCCTAAATAATTTATCTTCTTATTGGGATCAAAACTAGAAACTGCACTTACTTTAGCAGATTCATTTACATTTTCATCGACAAAGAAAAGATAATAACCTAAAAGTGTAAAAACTGATATTAAGAGGATAGAAACTTTAATCATAAGTATATATTAGGAGTTGATAACTAATACCTGAAAAATAATTCTTGTTCTTGAATTATAAAGTTCAATAAAAAAGCCCTCTATTATTCAGAGGGCTATTTAGTCGGAACGGTGGGATTTGAACCCACGACCACCTGAACCCCATTCAGGTACGCTACCGGGCTGCGCCACGTTCCGATTATCATTTAAAGTTTTGCTAATAATATCTGTAAAAAATTTTTTATTTCTTCTAAGTCTTTTTTAATAGATGGTTTCTCTTTTTTTACTTCAACATTCACATGAGAATCATCGTGATTATTTGAATTGTTAAATTCAGAAACTAAGCTCAATTGATCTTCAGTTGCGCTGCCATTATCTAAAATATTTTTTGCACCTTCAATAGTATATTTTTGATCACGAAGTAAATTTTTAATTTGAAGAATCAGCTTGATATCTTTGTTTGTATAAATTCTATTTCCAGCTCTATTCTTCTGAGGTTTCAATTGCTCGAACTCGGTTTCCCAGTACCTGAGCACATATTGTTCGACTTCTGTGATTTTACTTACTTCACTAATAGAGTAGTAAAGTTTTTTAATTGAAAGATCTTTCATGCTAACTCTAAATTGTTCGGAAGAAAAATAAATAATAGAGTTAATAATAGCAAGCTTAAAGTAATTAAATAATCATTTGCTTTAAATAATGTCTATAATCCATTTTCTTTATTGATAATATCTATTAGTTCAGCAATATCTTTTAATTCAAAATCAGCATCATGTACTTCAGTATTAAAAGTATCCCCATATCTGGCAAATGCGGTCTTCATTCCTAATTTTGATGCACCGATAATGTCCCTTTCTGCCCAATCTCCAACCATTAAAGCTTCTTCTGATTTTACATTTAATTTATCTAAAACTAGTTGAAAAGGCTCCGGGCTGGGTTTTCTTTTACCTGTATCTTCAAATGTAACAACGGCATCAACTATATGATGAAAATTCAAATATGCTAAACGAAGCCATGCTTCTTTAGAAGGTGCATCAGAAAGAATTCCCATTTTAATTCCCATCTTAAGAAGTTTATTTAAAGTAGAATAGACATGAGGATATGGAATCAAAGCAGCCTCTCGTGCGCGTCTGTATGCGACTATTCCTGCAGAGAGTATTTTATAATCAACTTTATTTAGAACGCGATTCAAAAACTCGTCGAAAACTTGTTGATACTCAATTCCTTGCTCCTTATAAATATCATCAATCATTTTGTTTGCTTTTTCAGGTGTGATTTCCAATCCTGCATCAACCATTGCTGGTATTGCTTCTTCAATAGCTCTTCTTTTCATTTTCATGAAATCAACTAATGTATTGTCTAAATCAAATATTACGGCTTTTATCACTTTAATTTCTTCCTTTATTTTTTTCTATTAATTTTATTAGAATCTGCATGCCCCCTATATAACTAATTTCTTTAAAACCAGATATATAACCATCGCAACCAGAAGCGGTTATTAGTGATTGTCTAAAATTTTCTCTATTTACTAAATGAGATAAATGAACTTCAACTTTATTTAAAGGTGAATCTGCAAGCGCATCTCTAATTGCAACAGAAGTATGTGCATAGCCACCAGGATTAATTATGATTCCGTCATAAATATCTTTCGCTCTTTGTATTTGGTTAATAATTTCTCCCTCAATATTAGATTGAAAAAACTGGAATGAAATTTTATTGAATTCTTTCTCCAAAAGACTTTTAATATCCTCCAAAGTAACAGTTCCATATTGATTTTTATCTCTTGCTCCTAATAAATTCAAATTGGGGCCATTTATAACTAGTATTTTCATTGCTCCTCAGTCATTTCTTCAATTACTTCTCTAAGTTTTGGAGAAAGATAAATCTCATCCGCACCTAATTCTTTTAGTGCTGCGGAAAGAATCATTACTTTTCGCTGAAGGTTTGCAAGTTTATTTATTACAATTACCTTGCTTTCCTTCAATAAACAGTAACCACCTTTGAAGTCACCTTTTTCAAATCTAACTTCGGCTCCTAATTGAGAGGCAACTGATTTTAATTCCAGAATAAGGTCTTCAAATTCTTTTTCTTTAATTTTCATTATGTGACTCTGTCAATTTAAGAGGTTGAAATATTACAAAATAGACAATTGAAAAATATGCAAATATCTCCATTAAAGGGAATCCATCAAGAGATGTAAATCTTTTAACAATCAAATTTGTTATATCTCCTGCTAAAAAAGTTGACCCACTAATTATTTGAATTATTTTATAATCAATCGTCATTAAGTATATTTCAAATGGAAATGTTAAAAAGATTATAACTGTGATGATAAATAGCCACCCGTTATGCTTTAGTTTAAGATTTGTTGTTGAAATAAAAACCAAATATGATATTATAAAAATCAGGTAACAAATAGAAGTGGTTTTAACGGCAATTAAAAACACGCTTAAAAATCCTAAAATATTTTCCGGAGTAAGATTACTTTTAATTACAAATTCATTTGGTCCAAATAATTGATATGAAAGGCTTAATCTTAATATGTAAGTTCCAATCCAGATGATACCGGATAATGCGGAAATGTATAAAAATATTTTAGTTACAAGCTTGTCGTTTTGCATATAGTTAAATTATTAATAAAATAAAAATAAAGAAAAATTATGATTATTGCTTCAATTGATATTGGTACAAACACTGTCCTTCTGCTAATTGTTGATGTAAATATTCAGCAAAAGAAATTTAAAACAATCTTAAATGAACAAAGAATTCCGAGAATTGGAAAAGGTTTGCAGTCTGGAAAAGAAATATCAAAAGAAAGAATTCTTTTGTTACTTAAAGTTTTACAAGAATATCAACAGATAATAAAAAAGTATAACTGTGAAAAAGTTCTAGTTACAGCCACTAATGCATTAAGAATCGCTTCAAACCAAAAGCAAATTACTAATTTAATAAAAGGTGAATTTGGTTTTGAGACAAAAGTCGTTTCTGGTGAAGAAGAAGCTCAATTATCTTTTCTTGGAGCAGCAGGAAAAGACAATGACAAAAAAAGCCTGATGATTGATATTGGAGGTGGAAGTACAGAAATAACTTTCGGAAAAGGCAATCAGATATTATTTAATAAAAGCTTTAATGCAGGAGTAGTAAGTGGGACAGAAAATTATTTAATTGATGACCCCCCTGCAAAATTTCAAATCAATGAATTTACTTCCCAGCTTGAAACAACGTTTAAAGAATTTTCAAACACAAATAACTTTGACCCTGACGAAGTTATTGCAATAGCTGGAACACCAACTACACTTGCATGCATTCAGCAAAATCTTACAAAATATAATGAAGAAAAAATTGAAGGTAGTATTTTAAAAAAGAATGATGTCAAGTTATTAGTTGATGATTTATCGAATATGAGTTCCTTTGATATAAAAGATAAATATAAAGCTGTAGTAAGCGGCCGGGAAGATGTATTGTTAGCTGGAACGATAATTCTTTTCAAGCTAATGGAAATACTTAATATCGATTCTGTTAAAGTAAGCACAAAAGGAATTAGATTTGGAGCAGTTGAAAAATACTTAGCTGATAATTTTAGGGATTAACATTTTGTAAAATTGTATCCTCAGTTTCATTATCAGGAAAAGTTTTTGGATAATCCAAAGTATAGTGCAATCCCCTGCTCTCCTTTCTCATCTTAGCTGACTTTATAATGGCATGTGCACATGTTGTTAAATTTCTTAATTCCAAAATGTCTTCAAATATTTTTGTCTTTTTATATAGGTCTTCGGATTCAATAAATATATTGTGAATTCTGCTTGAAGCTCTTTCGAGTCTTAAGTTAGATCTAACTATCCCAACATAATCCCACATAATTTGTTTTATTTCTTTTATGCTATGAGTAATTAAAACTTTTTCATCAGAAGAAAGAGCTCCGGAATCATCCCAATCAGGAATTGAAGGAATTTCACTTTCATGGTTTTTAAGAAACTCTTTAAGATTTGTAGAAGCTCGATATGCAAATACTACTGCTTCTAACAGAGAATTGCTAGCAAGTCTGTTTGCCCCATGCACTCCAGTCATTGAAACTTCACCGCAGGCATAAAGTCCTTTGAGCGATGTTCTTGCAAATTCATCAACAACTACTCCACCGCAGGCATAATGAGCTGCTGGTACAACAGGAATAAAATCCTTGGTAATGTCGATTCCAATTTTTAGACAATTATTGTATATATGCGGGAAGTGTTCAAGAATATCATTTTTGTTTTTGTGTGTCACATCCAGATAAACAAAGTCATCTCCTCTTTTCTTTAACTCATTATCGATTGCTCGTGCAACAATATCTCTTGGAGCTAATTCTTTTCTCTCATCATATTTCTCCATAAAGGTGTTGCCATCATTGGTTCTTAAAATACCGCCAAAGCCGCGTACTGCTTCTGAAATTAAAAATGATGGAGAAGATGAACCATTCGACTTTTTTTCTGAATATAATGAAGTAGGATGAAATTGAATAAACTCCATATTCCCTAACTTTGCTCCCGCTCTATATGCCATCGCAAAGCCATCGCCGGTTGCAATGTATGGATTTGTTGTATGCTGATAGACTTGTCCCAATCCGCCGGTTGCAAGCAAAGTTGCATTGGATGAAATTTTAATCACTTCATTTTTGTCTGCATTAAGGATATACGCACCCCAACAATTTCTATTTTCAAGTTTACCACTTTTTAGCTGTTCAATATTATGTTCTGTTATCAAATCAATTGCTGAAGAGTTCTCAATAACATTTATATTTATATGTTGATTAACAGTTTCAATTAATGCTCTTTCAATTTCCTTTCCGGTTAAATCAGCAGAATGTAAAATTCTTGCCATTGAATGGCCGCCTTCTCTAACTAAATCAAATTCACCATCCTTTTTTGTAAACTTTGTACCAATTTCTACTAAGTCATAAATTCTTTGAGGGCCCTCTTTAACCATTATTTCAACATGTTTCTTATTGCAAAGACCTGCTCCCGCAATTAAAGTATCACTCACATGCTTTTCAAATGAATCATTTTTGCTGATAACCGAAGCAATTCCACCTTGTGCATAATTTGTATTTGATTCGGATTTATTCTTTTTTGTAACAACAATAACATTTGCAAATTCAGCTATTTTTAAAGCTGAAAACAACCCGGCAATACCGCTGCCGATAATTAACACATCTGTTTTTAATTCCATTATTTGTCTTTTGATTTTAGAGTTTCATGAAAATTATACAAGAAGAAATCTATATCATTTTTGGATATGATTAAAGGCGGAAGCAAGCGAATGACAGTTTCATTTGTGCAGTTTGTTAGAACTTTTCTTTCTCTCATTTTCTCAACTACTTTATTGCCATTATAAAATAAATCTATTCCAATCATAAAACCTTTCCCACGGACTTCCTTAATATCTTCTGGAAACATCTTTTTTCAACTCATTCAATTGTTCTATAAGATATTTTCCAAACTCTGCGGCCTGATTCATCAATCCATTTTCTCCGTTAGGAGTCCTTCGGACAAACACTTCTTCAAGAACAACTTTTCCGGCAGCACAGCTTACCGGATTTCCTCCGAATGTTGTTCCATGTTTTCCAACTTCAATAACGTCAATTAATTCTTCGGAAACAAGAATTGCTCCTAAAGGCAATCCCCCGCCAATTGCTTTTGCGCTTACAATTATATCCGGATTAACATTTAAAAGATTGCAAGCAAATGGTAATCCTGTTCTACCAATTCCACTTTGAATTTCATCGGCAACAATTAGGAAGTCAAATTTATTTCTAAGTACTTTTAAACTATCAGCAAACTCTTGTGAGACTACATTAATTCCCCCTTCACCTTGAATAAATTCAATAAATATCCCGGCTACATTATCATCAAGTTTATTTTTTAAATCATTGATATCATTAAAAGTAATTTGCTCGATATTCGCGAGAAGAGGCTCAAAACCTTTTCTATATTTGTTTCGAGCTGTAAGGCTCATTGCTCCGTAGGTCCTGCCGTGAAATGAATTTGTTAGAGAATATATTTTTTTATCAGGGCCATATTTTTTCCGAATTAATTTAATAGCTCCTTCCACCGATTCAGCACCGCTGTTGCTTAAAAATACTTTACTCATTTTAGAATGTTTGAGTAATAATTCAGCAAATTCAATTTGAATTTCGGCTATATAATTATTTGATAAGTGTCCGAATTTTGCAATTTGCTCACTCACAGCTTTAACAATTTTGGGATGGGCATATCCTAATGCATTAACCCCTAAACCTGAAAAAAAATCTAAATAACGGTTCCCATTTTTATCAATTAAATGAACTCCATTAGCAGATTTTATTTCGATTGGAATCCTATTATACGTGTGTAGAAAGAATTCTTTTTCTTTTTCAAAAATGTTTTGTGCCATAAGATTTTGTTAAAATAATATTTTGCTTGATAAATAAAGTGAATAAAAAATAACGACATTCACAATGGAAGCAGCCAATAAAGAATAAACTATGTTTTTAGTAATAACAAAGTTTCCGATTACCAAAAGAAAAACTGACCACAGAATAACCAAACATTCAAAAACAAGTATAGAATAAGCAATGGTTTCTTTTATTGCAAATGGAGAAGGGTTTGTAGAAAACAAATATTCGCCAAATATTATTAGTTCAATTGGGAAAAGTATTATTGCAGCAAATGCATGAGGGATGAGTGAATATATTATAATTGAAAAATTATCTTTAATTCTATTTGTAAGCTCTGTACTCTTTTCAATAAACGAATTTATAATTGCAAGAATAAAAATTAATAGAAAAGATAAAACTAGAATTACAGCTATTTCAAAAAAAATATTTCCGTGAGATTGATGCAGCTTTGACGTCCACACAGATATTAAATTTGCATCGATGTAAAATTTTAATGATGCAAAAAATAAAATCAGATAAATAAAATTTTTATGCTCAGAAAAAACAATTAGCTTAAATGCTTTTTTAGGTGATTCGATCAAAAGGCCAAGAATTTTAAATAAATCAACATTGTAAACTCTGTCTCTTAAATAAGTACTGCAGTTTTTGCAAGTAAGCTGATAGAAAGGATTTTCAGTATTACAGTTGCTGCAAACGACTGTATTTTTCATAAAATTTTCTCAAAATTTTAATTTAAAACCAAGCATAGGCTGATGCGTATAAAAATTCTCGGATACATTAAAATCAAATAGTGCTGCGTCAACATAAGCATCAACTAAATTAAGAAGATAAGCTAAAGCCATGTAGATTGTAACTAGGTCACGTTGATCTCTAAAAAAACCACGATTTGATTTATTGACAGAATTTAAATATCCACTCTCAGCATATAAATTTGCGTATTTCCAGTAACGATTATTATTCCATATCCAAGCTGCTGCCAACCCGGCACCAATTCCCCATATTATTGGAGCTTTAATATATGAGCCCGCATATATTTGTCCCCAGCCTGGAATAATTGCACTGCGAAGAACAGCACCCAATGGTGATTTCGTCATTACATAAGCAGTGGTATCTTCGTTAGATGAATTGTTATCTTGAAGTGTACTTTGCTGTGCCGAAACACAAATTTGCAAAGTAAAAAAAATGATTGCGATTTTAATGATATGATTTATCAATGATTTCAAAAAGTTCAAATAGCCGTTCAAGCTCATCATTAGAATAAAATTCAATTACAATTTCACCGGAACCATCTTGCTTTTGTTTGCATAAAATTTTTGTGCCGAATATTCTTCTAAGCTTATCTTCAACATCATTTAAGTTAGCTGAAAACATAGTTGATTTAGCAGTAAAGGAACCAATTTTCCTTTTATGTTCCGTCCCTGTTAGTAGTTTTTTAACAAGCTGCTCAACTTTCCTGACTGAAAGATTACTTTCTTTCATTTTTTTCAAAGCAAATAATTGAAGCTCTTCAGAAGGTAGATTAATCAATGCCCTGGCATGACCGGAAGTAATTTCTTCTTTAACTAAACTATCTTGAATATCCTTAGGCAATTTTAAAAGTCTAATTGAGTTGGCAACAGTTGATCTATCCTTTCCAACTTTTTCAGCAATTTCTTCCTGGGTTAAACTGCATTCTTCCATTAATCTTTTATATGCAAATCCTATTTCAATCGGGTTTAATTTTTCACGCTGAATATTTTCAATTAAAGCAAAAGCAAGCATGCTTTCATCATTTTCTACTTTAATAATATATGCTGGAATATCTTTATAACCAATTTCTATACAAGCACGCAGCCTTCTTTCACCAGAAATTAACTCATAGCCGTGTTCGCTTACTCTTCTAACTGTTATGGGCTGAATCAGTCCATTTGATAAAATAGATTTTTTTAATTCTTCTAATGCTTCAGGTTCAAAATGAACACGCGGTTGAAAGGGATTTGGTTTTATATTATCTACCGGAATCTTCGCTAAAATATCAATTGTCTGCCCGTCATCTTTTCTAAGATCGGTATAATCAGCAGTTTCAACTTCTTTGTTTTTTACATTCTGCTGATTAATAAGCGCATCCAATCCCCTTCCTAAACTTGTTTTTAGTTTACTCATACTTAATTATGTTTTTCTACAGGTGTATTTCGTTGTATTAATTCTGAAGCAAGAGACATATAATTTTTTGAGCCGGATGAAATTGCATCATAAAGAATAACAGGCTTTCCGTAACTTGGCGATTCCGAAATTCTCACATTTCTATGTATTATAGTCTCAAAAACTTTATCCCCGAAATATTTTTTTACTTCTTCAGTAACTTGATGTGATAATCGTAGCCGTGTATCAAACATTGTCAACAATACGCCTTCAATAGTTAGATTTTTATTAAAATGCTGTTTAACAATATTTACAGTATTCAATAATTGGCCTAAACCTTCAAGAGCAAAATATTCGCACTGAACAGGAATTAAAACAGAATCCGCAGCAGTAAGTGCATTTAATGTAAGAAGTCCTAATGAAGGTGGGCAGTCTATTAAAATATATTCATAATCATTTTTAATCCCTTCTATCGCTTTTCTTAAAAGCCCTTCCCTATGTTCTATATCAACCATCTCGATTTCAGCTCCTACGAGATTTATATTGGACGGCAATACATCAAGATGCGGCATAAAGGAATTTATCGAAACTTCGCTTATTTCTTTTGTGCCGATTAAAACTTCATATACCGAAGGTGACTGATTATGAATACTTAAACCGGAAGAAGAATTTGCCTGCGGATCAATATCAATTAATAATGTCTTTTTTTCAGCAGCCGCTAATGAAGAAGAAAGATTTATGGAGGTTGTTGTTTTACCGACTCCTCCTTTTTGATTAGCTATAGCGATTATTTTTGCCATTAAATTGAGATTATTATTAATGAAAATAATTTTGCGAAAATCAAAGATACACTATTATTCAATTTCTTAAAAATATGTATTAAAATATTATTTTAATAAATAAATTAAAAATTAGTTAGCATGGAAAATCAAATATTATTACAGTTCAATTGTTTCTCCATAACTTAAAACCTGAGATATAATCCCCTTATCTTCGACTTTCTTCTTAAATTCTTCCGGATCAGCTTTAATAACATCAAAAGTATTATAATGCATTGGTATCGCTAACTTTGGTTTTACAAATTCCACTGCCTTCACAGCATCATCGATTCCCATAGTAAAATTATCGCCGATAGGTAAAAGCATACAATCAATCTCATTCATTTCGCCGATTAATTTCATATCATAAAATAATCCGGTATCTCCGGTATGATAAACTTTTTTGTCTTCAATTGTTAAGATTACTCCTGCCGGTTCACCTCCGTATCTATGATCTGGGGTTTCAGAACCGTGATGTGCAATTGTAAACTTTACTTTTCCAAATTCAAATTCATGCTGTCCGCCAATATGCATATTATGAGCTTTGAATCCTTTTTCAATGCAATAATTTGCTAATTCATTTACGCATATAAAAAGCGGGTTAGTTCTCTCGGCAATTTTAAATGCATCACCAAGATGATCGCCATGAGCATGAGTAAGAATTATGTAATCTGCATTAACATCTTTTGATTTTACTGGTGATGTAGGATTGCCATCTAAAAATGGATCTATTAAAATAACTTTATTATTAGTTGTTATTTGAAATGACGAATGTGAAAAATATCTGATTTCCATTTTTTTCTCCTATTGAAATTCTTTTATTTTTATTTTTCTTTCTCCAAAAGCCTCATAAATGATTTTAATGCTTTTGAATGATTAAATTTCATTAGATCAAGAATGAAAGTATTATTTAATTTTTCTCTCTTTTGATTAAGCTTTGTCCTAATAGCATTAGAGATTTCAACCTTATCAATTTTGTTTAACATTTCAATGTTTTCTTTCATAACATCAAGATCACGTACTTTTCCCGAAAGATCTTGAAGTACTTCTATTCTTTTATAAAATATCAAAAATATTTTTTTGTCGAAACAGATTGTAAATAGCTCCATGTTGTAACGCACTCTTCTTAAAGCAATTCTTACCTGATGTAGATTTTCAACTGTTTTTTGTTCGAGAAAAACTTTAATTGAAGAATTAAGCTGCTCCAATCTTGCTGTTATAATTTTAACAGCAGCTTCCTGGAAAGTTAATTTTTTACGAAGCCCTTTAAGCTCCCATTTCTTTTTTGCCATAGTTTTACGAAAAGATTACTTTTAAAAATCCTTTTATTGTTTTAACATTTTTCATTTTGCTTTTCTCATTACCATAGATAGTCGGAATATCTGAAAAGGCTATTTTAAAACCATGTTTAGATGCATTTACTAATATTTCACTTTCAGCTTCAAAACCATTTGAAAACGGTAGTATTTCTTTCAATATTTTTGTCTTATAAGCTCTAAACCCGCACTGGCTGTCAAGTATCTTTTGCCCGGTTTTTATTGAAAGCAATAATGACGTTATTTTGTTGCTTGCAATTCTATGAATAGGCATGTTTGATAAGTTATTTAATCTATTACCAATTACAATATCAAACAGTTTTATTTTTTCAATAAGGTTAGGAATTGATTTAGGATCATGCTGCAAATCAGCATCTATAGAAACAGTGATATCTGAATTTATCTCCATTGATTTTTTAAATCCAAGGTTAAGAGCATGTCCTTTACCGTAATTTTTTCCTGATGAAATTAGGATGATGTTATTTGAAGAAGGAATTAGTTCTGTTGAATTATCAGTTGAGCCATCATCAATTGCTATAACAATATCAACATAATTTAGTGTTTGCGTTATTATTTTATTAAGATTTGTGCTTTCATTATAAAATGGGATAACAGCAGCAACATTATTTTTTTTGTCTAATTTGTTCAAGAATCGCCTTCCAACCTTTAATTGAAGGAGTTCTAAATGATTCGGTTAATTTCCTCTTCAATGCATCCTTTGATAAGCCTTTAATTAAAGTTCCGTTTTCCGCTATAGAAATCCCGCCGGTTTCTTCTGAAACAATTACGCTTACAACATCAGCTTGCTCTGAAATTCCTAATCCGGCCCTGTGCCTCATTCCTAATGCCTCACCATTTACAGAAGTTGTAGTGCTTAAAGGTAATGTGCATCGTGCTGCTTCAATAATATCATTTTTAATTACCACCGCACCATCATGAAGAGCAGAGCGTGGAAAAAATATTGTTCTTATAAGATCCTTACTCAACTTTGCATTTATCTGTTCACCTGTTTCTGTGTAACCTCTTATTCCAGTCGATTTCACTAAAATCATTAATGCACCATGTTGATGCTGCGACATTTCAAAAGCAGCTTCTGTAATTATTTCCGCTTCCTGAGGTGAGTTTGGTTTTACGAACAAAGTAAAGAATCTATTGCGCGCAACAATAACCAATAGTCTTCTAATTTCAGGCTGAAATAAAATAACAAAAGCAATTACCCAGATATCAGTAACTAATTTTAACAGCCAGCTAAGAGCCTGCATATTTGCAGCTTTTGCAATAAAATAAAGAACAAAAACAATCATTAATCCCATAAATATCTGAGCTGCAATTGTTCCTTTTAACAGAATATACAAACGGTACGTAATGTAAGTAACAATCGCTATATCCAGGATATCGACTAATGATACAGTTAAAAATCCAATTTTGAAAAGATCGAACATTAATTTTTAATTTATTTGATTGAGTAATTTACAAACTTGAACTCCATTTTTAACATTGTGAGTTCTGATTATACTTGCACCATTTTTTACAGCTATTCCTTCCATGATTGCAGTGGCAGTGTCTCTTTTATCTATTTCTAAATTTAATGTTTTGCCTAAAAATGATTTTCTTGATATACCAATTAATATTGGATAATTCAATTCCTTAAATTCGCTTAAATTTTTTAATAATTCAAAATTATCTTGAATTCTTTTTCCAAATCCAATTCCAGGATCAATTATAATTTTTGATAATCCTTCCTGTTCTGCATTTTGAGATTGAGCTTTTAGGAAATTTAAAACTTCTTTTACAACATCATCATAATGAGGATTTTGCTGCATGTTTTTAGGAGTTCCCTTAATATGCATTATAATTATTGAAGCATCATATTTCTTAACTACAGCAATCATTTCAGAGTCGAAAGTTAATCCGCTTATATCATTAACAATTTGAGCGCCATTTTTTAATGCTTCTTCAGCAACTTTACTTTTGGTTGTATCAATTGAAACAATAGCTTCAGGTTTTTTATCCAATATTTTTTTTATAACCGGAATAACGCGATTTATTTCTTTATCTTCGCTTACTACATCGGAACCTGGACGAGTAGATTCTCCACCTATATCAATAATATCAGCACCATCTTCAATCATTTTTAAAGCATGATTAATCGCATCATCTTCATGTAAATATAAGCCGCCATCAGAAAATGAATCGGGAGTTACATTTAATATTCCCATTACAAAAGCTTTACTGAAATCGAACGAACGATTTCCAATTTTATATTTTTTAAATTGATAATCCAAGTTTTGTTGAAAGGATTTATTTGCAAAATGAAATTAGTTAAACAAAGATAAGCTTTTCCTTTTAAAGTATTTATGATGGTTATATTATACGTTCCATTATATTTTCCGGCTTCGCAAGATTTCGAAAGCCAAACTTTTTATAAAGTTCATGGGCATCTTTTGTCCCAAGTCCCCATCGATGAACACCTTTTAAATCTTCATATTCCATTATTGTTTTCATTAATAATTTCCCCAGGCCTTGCTTTCGGTATTCTTCAAGGATAAATACATCCATCAACCATGCAAAGACTGCATAATCCGTAACTACTCTTGCAAAGCCAATTTGTTCATCATTTATGTAAACTCCAAAGCACAATGAGTTCTCAATTGATTTTTTTATTGTGGCAATGCTTCTGCCATTTGCCCAATAAGATCTTTTGTCTAAAAATTCATGAATAAGTGGAATATTTAGTTTTGTTTTATCTGTTGATATGTAATATCCTGATTTCATTTTTTATATAAATTTTATAAAGAATTATATTTTTGTCTAATATATTTTGAATTAAAATAATTTAAATAAGGCATTCTAAAAAATTATTTATATCTGAAGTATCGTTATACAAATGGGGAGAAACTCTAATTGTATCCCCTCTAAAACTAACATATATTTTTTTATCAATTAATCTTTGTTTTATTAAATCAACATTGCGGTTTAATAATGGAACAGAAGCAATATGGCTAGCTTTGGGAGTAACCGGCAATTTAAAATTGCCCCCAGAATAAATACTATTATTAATAATATCAGTCAGTATTTTGATGTTTGACTGAATATTCTCAACTCCCCATTTTAAAATTTGATCAACTGCTGCTATTGCCAATGGTACCGAATTAAATTGAGCATATTCTCCCATATCAAATTTTCTCCCGCCTGTTTTAAATTCCGTAGTGTAATTTGTAAGTGCTGCAAATACCTCACTTCCCTTTCGTGCTGCCCAATTATATTCCAGAGGTTCACCAATATCTTGCCACCTTGGAGCGATGTACATATATCCTAATGAATATGAACCTAGCATCCATTTGTAACCGGTTGCTACGGCGAAATCGGGATCAATTTTATTTATATTTATCGGAAGCGCACCAAGCGACTGACTCAAATCCAAAACTAAATATGCATTTACAGATTTAACTGCTGTACTTACTCTTTCTAAATCTATTAATGAACCATCAATCCAATGACAATTTGGTATCGCAACAATAACTGTATCCGTATTTATTGACTCAATTAATAAATCTGTTAATTCTTTATTGTGCTGTTTAATTATAATATTTATCTTCAAGTCAAATTGTTTCGAAAGATTATCCCACACATAATAATTAGATGGAAATTGATCATCAATTAGAATAATATTTCCATTTGATTTTTTAGGTGATGAAATAATTGTTCTTCCAATATTTTTTGCAGCTAAAGCCAATCCATAACTTGCAGCAGGGATTACGGCAATATTGTCAGCTGAAGTTTGAAATACCTGAGATACTTTCCCTCTTAAAATTTCAGCATCACCAAACCAATCTACATCAGTTAAGGTCCATGGCTTTGATCTTTTTTCAATTGATTTTATTCCTGCTTCTTTTGCAGACTTTAGTAAAGGTGACATACTTGCACAATTGAGATAAGTAATATCTTCATCCAGTTCAAATAAATCTTTAAAAATATTTTTATTCATAGTTATATGCTAAAATAAATTTAGAAGTAGTTAATAATTATTAATAAATATGATTTAATAAGAATATAATTTCAACTTTTTATTTTTAATTCTCAATTTGCTTCTTGCGTTAATTCAACTTTATTTGTTTGAATTACAATAACAGCTGGCTTAAGTCCGGGAGAGATAGCAGTTAAAGTAATTTCTCCCTGCTGCTTAGTTGATTGAACAATTACTTGCGCTAATCCATTAAATACTTTTCGCTTCCATTGTTTTGCAGGATAAATTACTTGCAATAATCCCGGATCAGCATTTGGTATATCCCATTGATTCTTTTTCTTAAATCGCTTACCTGTTATGGCATAATCATTCACACCTTCTTTGATTAATTTATGATTAAGCTTAAAAGACTGATTTGGGTCATCTCTCTTTACATTTGATGCAATCAGTTTCCCATTTACAAAAATTGATTGTTCATCCGTTATGCTTTTTGTAAATAAATTTACTTCTGTTTCTTTTGTAATTTCAGGAAGATTAAATTTCCCGCGTATAACTAAAAGAGAGTCAGTATATTTCTGCCAATCTTCATTATGATTTTGAAATGCAGGCTTCCAGTTTGAATCATTATATCCGGCAGCAGTTTCCCGCCTATTTTTTAAATTTGGAACCGCTAGTTCTTTTAAATTTTCTATTTTAATTCTTTTTATAGTTTCAAAATATTTATCAGGTTCATGACTAGAAGAATTGCCATTTCCAACTCCAATAATCTTTCCAGGCCCTTTTATTGAAAAGTAAATCTCGTTATCAGCATCAGGAACCATTCTGCCTTTATTATCATTAACTTGAATAGTAATAACAGAAACATCAGCTCCATCAGCATTAATAACGTTTCTATCTGTGCTTAATTTGATTGCATATGGTTCAGTTGTTGTTTCAACTTTATCAGATATATTTTCTTTATCATTTTTGTATCCACGCGCTTCTAGTACTCCTGGTTCATATCTTACTTGCCATTCGAGATGACCATTTACAGGCATATCTTTTTTCCCTAAACTTTTATTGTTCAAAAATAATTCAACCTGGTCGCAATTGCTGTAAACAACCACATCAATCGGTGAATCCATTTTATCTTTCCAATTCCAGTGAGTAGCAATATGAAGCACCGGTTTATCCTGCCACCATGATCTTAAATAATAGAAAACGTCTTTTGGAAATCCACATAAATCAACAATCCCAGATTGTGAACATACTTGAGGCCAGCCAAAAGGATTTGGTTCACCTCTATAATCAAATCCAGTCCAATAAAATAGTCCAGCCAAGAATTTTCTTTGAGAATAAAATTTCCATCCAAACTCAGCACCTATATCTTCATGAATATAATCCAAGGAGGATAAAAATCCTTTTAATTTGTCTGTGTTATAAATACCTCGTGTTCCTCGCGTTGTTGTTTCTTCTGTACCTACTCCTGACTGCCACGGGAATTTTTTATGATGCTCATCAATGTTTCCTTGAACAATATAATTATATCCCATTACCTGGGTTACTTTTCCAATTCCATCATCCCAACCGCCGCTGCATGCAGCCGTAAATGCTCTTGAAGAATCAAATTGCTGCGCATAATCCTGCATCGACTTTGCTATTCTTGCTCCCTTAATATTGCCTTCAATTGCCCATTCTTCATTTCCAAGTGACCAAAGAATTACAGAAGGATGGTTTCGATCCCTCTTGATTAAAGATTCAAGACAATCTAAATGTTCTTTGTTTGTACCCATTAATCTATTCTCATCTAGTACAAGCATACCCAGTTTATCACATTCATCTAAAAATTCAGGCGTTGGCGGATTGTGCGAAGTGCGAATAGCATTGCTCCCCATTTCTTTTAATCTTTTGATTCTAAATTCCTGGAGAGCATCCGGGATAGCAATCCCAACTCCTGCATTATCTTGATGCTCATTCGTTCCTTTAAGTTCAACTCTTTTCCCATTCAAAAAGAATCCTTCATTCGGATCAAACCGAACAGTTCTTATTCCAAAAGGAGTTTCATAATTATCTACAATTTTTCCGTTGGAATAAATTGCTGTTTTCAATTTATGAATAACTGGGTTTTCCATTGACCATAATTCGGGATTATCTATTTTATAATTACTAAAATATTCATGAGATTCATGAGGATTTAAAATTAATATTTTACTTGAACCTGAAACTAAATTTATTCCCTTATCATTTATAATATTTTCTTCAATCGTAAAATCAACTTTGGAATCCGATTCATTAACTACCGATGTTCTTGTAGTAATAATTGCACTATTATTTTTTAATTCTGATGTAACAAAAGTACCATATCTTGCAACATGCAGCGGTGAAGTTTTATCTAACCAGACATGTCTGTAAATACCCGCGCCTTCATAAAACCAGCCTTCCTCCATAGAAGCATCTACGCGAACTGCAACTACGTTATCCCCGCCATAATTCAAATAATCGGTTATGTCAAAACTAAAACTTTTGTATCCGCTTTTTTCAGTACCAAGATAGAATCCATTAACCCAAACAATTGAATTTCGAAAAACTCCATCAAATGAAATTGAAATTCTTTTTCCTAAATCTGATTCAGGAATAAAGAATGTTTTACGGTACCATCCGATACTATTCTGAGGGAAGTTTCTACCCATCGCTTTAAATCCATGGCTATAGCTTGCAGTAGAATCAAAAGGCAGTTCAACACACCAATCATGGGGCAAATCTAACTTACGCCAAGCACAGTCATCAAAATTTTCTGCTGCTGCTCCATCACCATACCCGGTTTTAGCAAAGTAAGAAAAGTAACCGGTTCCATTATTAAAATCTTTACTTGCGTCAATTGCATTACCCAAAGCAAAACGCCACCCAAAATCCATTAATAAATGCTCTCTGGGATTTTCACTAGCATCACTATTATTCGATTGTGGATAGATCTTTTCGTCTGGAATTAATAATATTAAGAAAATAAAAGTGACTGTTACTAATTTGAAAATTGTCGTACTCAGACCAAAAGATGCGTTCAACTCTATTTTCAATTCATTCCCTTTAATTTGAAATTAAATAATAATTGCTTTATGAAATATTATTTTAAAAATCCTCTTTGTATAAGCCATTTTTCACAAGCTTTTGGCCAGGTAGATTCTGTTCCATTAGTTCTTCCCATTCCGTATCCATGTCCACCCTTTTCATATATATGAAGTTCGCATGGGATTTTATATTTTTTAAGTGCTAATGCATAGTCAATACTATTCTCTATCGGAACAGTATTATCATCCATTGAACATACTAAAAAAGCCGGAGGTGTATTTTTATCAACCTGCAATTCATTAGAATATTTTTTTACTAATTCAGAGCTAGGGTTTTCCCCAAGCAAATTAATTCTTGAGCCCATGTGAGTTATGGATAAATCCATTGAGATCACCGGATAAATAAGTAGAGAAAAATCCGGGCGGGCACTTGTTGTATCAGTTGATTCATAAACCTTATCATTATAGTGTGTTGACAAAGTCGAAGCTAAATGTCCTCCTGCGGAAAAACCCATTACACCGATTTTATCAGGAATTATATTCCATTCTTTTGCATGACTTCTTACAATTCGCATTGCCTTTTGTGCATCTTGAAGCGGACCAATAGTTTTATTTTTCATTATTGCTGAACTTGGCAATCTGTATTTTAACACAACTCCCGTTATGCCTAGAGTATTCAGCCATTTTGCAATTTGAGAACCTTCATGAGCAGTCGCAAGTAGTCCATAACCTCCTCCAGGGCAAATTATTACTGCTGTTCCATTTGCAGCTTTGGGTGGAGCAAGATAAACATCGATTGTTGGATCGGAAACATTTTTCATCCACGACCAATCTTTTTCCGAGCCTGTTTCCACTTTGTAATTTGGATCTTTTATAGCTCCCGGGGCTCCATCAGGCCATAAATGAATTATTTCTGTTTGAGCGGAAATTGAACTAATAAAAATTAACATACAAATAACTATTAAGTTTAAGAATTTCATTTTATGCTCTCATTTTTATGAGTTAATTATTTTTTAATTTCACTTGCAATAATGCCTGCCATTATTTTTACCCCTTTTTCATCAGGATGTATCCCATCAAAAAAATTCTCACCTTGCCCAGACATTTTATTATACAGATCAATCACTTGTAAATTATTTTTCGCTGCTAAATTTTTAATTATAGGGATTTCCCATTTCGTTATTGTTGAATCATTAATTCCCCATTTAGTTTTAAATACCGGAACAGGCAAACAAACTATAATTTTTGGGTTACTTTTTATGGTTTTAAATGTATCAATTAAAGCCTGGTAATCCATAGCAAAACTTTCTTCATTCCAATTTTCACTTTTGGTATCATTAGTTCCAAGCATAATTATTATCTTATCCGGATCATATGCAAACACATCATAAAATTCTTTACAGCTCCAATAAGGAAAATCACCTTTCTTTCTAAGTGTTGTTGAACTTCTTCCTAAATTTAAGACTGAATAATTTGGACCTAAAATGCTGTCAAGAACTACAGGATAACCTGTCTTGCTTTGCCATGCTAAACCGAATCCTTCTGTAATGCTATCTCCAACGCAGGCGATTTTTGTCTGCTTTGAACATGATGAAAAGACTAATAGGATAAGAGGCAATAAAAAGATTTTGTATTTCATTATGTTTAATAAATTGAATATAAAAAGACACGTATCACTTAATTGAAAATGTAGTTAAAATTAATGCTGATACAAAAATAATAAATTAAAAATTTGATTAAAGATTAAAATTGATTTAGTGAGTAAAAATTTAAGATTCTTTACTTACTTATTCACCATACGCAAGGGGCCTGAATAAACCCAGTTAATTCAAAGAACTGAGTTTATAGCTATTTATTTTAAGTAACATTAGTTACTTATAAATAATTTCTATAGAGATGAAAATCAGCGATTTAGATTTTATAATGCTTTGAGGGCTATCAATTTATTGTGAAGAATTGTATAGGATATAACTAAATTTAGCTAATCATTTAATACTACTTTTACTCTACCAACTTCTCCTGTCTCAAGCCTGACTTTTATTCCATGAGGGTGCTGAGAAGATTTTGTTAAAATATCTTTAACGTAACCTTCCGTTAGTTCCCCAGTTTGCTGATCTTTTTTTAAAACAATCCTTACATGAACGCCGGGTTTAATGTCCCGGCGAATATTCCCATTCATTATTGCATTTTTTTATTTTTAAAACTGCTTTGTTTTCTTACCCATTTCTTTTTTGTTTTGAAAAAATCATTAGAAGATTTTTTACTTGAACGGTATGAACCGGATTTTTTAGAAGATCTAAAATTTCGTAATGGGATTTCAATTATATCATCATCCAGTTGATTTGATTTGAACGGATGTTCTTCAATAACTGGAATTGGAGTTTTAATCAAGCTTATTTATTTCTCTGAGATAATATCTCTCCTGAGAATCGCAGAATGAAAGTGCTGTACCACCTAATCCAGCTCTGCCTGTACGCCCGATTCTATGAATATATGCTTCGGAGTATTCCGGTATATCAAAGTTAAATACATGGGATAATTTTTCAATATCAATCCCTCTTGCTGCAATGTCGGTTGCCACGAGAACTCTCGTACGCTGCGATTTAAAATTATTTAATGCCCGCTGCCTTGCCCCCTGAGATTTATTTCCATGGATTGAATCAGCATGAATCTTTGAATCATTTAAAAATTTCATTACTGAATCCGCATCTTTTTTGGTTCTTGTAAATACCAATGCCGATGGAATGTTTTCATTTTTCAAAATATGAATTAACAGATTCTTTTTATCCGGCTTTGAAACAAAATAAACAGCCTGCTTAATTACTTCAACAGTTTTTGATTCAGGAGCAATTTCAATTCTAGTAGGATCCTTTAAAATATTATTTGCAAGCTTAACGATTTCATTAGGCATAGTTGCAGAAAAGAAAAGTGTTTGTTTTTTGTCAGGCATCTTTGAAATAATTTTTTTAATATCTATAATGAAACCCATATCAAGCATTCTATCAGCTTCATCTAATACAAGTATTTCTATGTTTGAAAGATTAATTATTTTTTGTTCAACTAAGTCAAGCAGCCTGCCGGGAGTTGCCACAAGTATATCCACTCCATGTTTTAATTGTGTAGTCTGCACATATTGCGAAACACCACCGTAAACAACAGTGTTTTTAAGCCCGGTATGCTTTCCGTAAACACTAAAGCTTTCTCCAACCTGCACGGCAAGTTCGCGAGTTGGTGTAATAACTAAAGATTTTATTTTTCTATCTTGTCTATAACGTGAACGCCTTACGCCAGGTTTGTTTGGTTCCCGCTGTTCGCTGAGAATTTGTAAAATAGGAATGGCGAATGCAGCAGTTTTACCGGTACCGGTTTGCGCACTTCCTAGAATATCTTTTCGTTCAAGTATAGCTGGAATTGCCTGTAGCTGAATTGGTGTTGGTGTGGCGTAGCCTTCTTTTTCCAAAGCCTTTAATATCGGCTTAATAACATTTAGATTTTCAAATGACATAAAACTTTCTATAATATGCTGGGTTAAAACATTATATATCATAGAAAGATTATTATGCTCTAAAACAGCTTGTTTTGATAAATTAAGATTTATTAAAAATTGCAATCAATGAGGTTGTGTGGTGAAGGCTACTTTTAAAAATCACGAGTATTAAAATACGCTAATAAAACCATATATCAAATTATTATTTTAAGTACTAAAATTTTCTATGGTAACATAAATACATTGCAGTATATTTGCAGCTTAAATAATTATCAAAATACTTTATTGTAATGACTGAAAACATTTCTCCCGTTATTTTAACTGCGTTAGAATTAGAAGTTCATTTTGGTGAACAGGTTATTCTTGACAAAGCATCGTTAAGTGTTCATGAAGGCGACCGCATAGGATTGGTGGGAAGAAATGGCGCAGGTAAATCCACATTTCTAAAAATAATTTCCGGACTTATGCCGCCCGATTCCGGTGAAGTGGCAAAGAAAAAAAATCTAATCGTAAGTTTTCTTCCTCAAGAATTTACTTTAGATGAATCGAATAATGTTTATGAAAATATTTTATCAGGTGCACAAGCTGAACTTAATTTAATCAAGGAATATGAAGACACACATTATGAATCACCAAGGAAACATTATCTTGAAGAATTAATTTTGCGGATGGATTCATGGAATCTTGAAAAAAGAATTAACATGCTTATCCAATCTTTAACTGCTCCTGCTGCTGAAAGAATTGTTTCTACTTTATCCGGCGGTGAAAAAAGACGTGTTGCAATTTGCCGTGCATTAATTTCAAAGCCAGATTTACTAATTCTTGATGAGCCTACAAACCATCTTGATACAAAATCAATAGAATGGCTTGAGGATTTTCTTTCAAGCTATAAAGGTACCTGTATCTTTGTTACACACGATCGTTATTTTCTTGATCGTATTGCTAACAGAATTGTTGAGCTTTCATCAGGGACATTTTATTCTCACCAGGGTAATTATACAGAATATCTCATCAATAAATCTGAGCGACAAGCTATTGCTGAAGTTGAAGAAAAAAAACGACAGATGTTTTTAAAGCGTGAATTAGAATGGGTAAGGCGCGGGCCAAGAGCAAGGAGAACTAAAGCTAAAAGCCGGCTCGATAATTATTATGAAGTTGCATCGCAATCCAACAATGAGGTTGAACTTGATGTTGATTTAATCATTCCACCTGCCGAACGTCTTGGGAAAAAAGTTGTTGAGATTAAAGATTTAAGGATTAAGATTGGCGGGAAAACTTTATTTAATAATTTTAGTTTTAATTTTGAAGCCGGAAAAAACATTGGTGTTGTTGGACAAAACGGTTCCGGCAAAACGACCTTGCTTAAAACTATTTTAGGAGAAGTATCCCCTACCAAAGGAGCAATTGAAATTGGTGAAACAACAAAATTCAATTATGTTGATCAGTCCAGGCTGTTGTTAAACGATGAAGATTCTGTTATGAAAGCAATTGGGGAAGGAAATGAAACCGTCATGTTCGGCAAGCAGCGGATTAGCGTGTGGACTTACTTAAGACGATTTCTTTTTACAGATGACAGAATAAATACACAAGTGGGGAAACTCTCCGGTGGTGAAAAAAGCAGACTTACTCTTGCAAAGATTTTATGTACCGGCGGTAATTTTCTTATGCTTGATGAACCTACCAATGATCTTGACCTCCCTACTTTAAGAATTCTTGAAGAAGCTTTAATATCATTTGAAGGATGTGTGGTTGTTGTTAGCCACGATAGATATTTTCTAAACCGTGTATGCAGCGGTATTTTAGCATTTGAAGGCAAAGAAGAAATCTATTACAGCGAAGGCGATTACGATTATTACATTCAAAAAAGAAAACTTCGAATCCAGGAAGAAGAAAATATAAAACTGAAAGAGAAAAAAGAAATTGATGTCCCCAAAGTAAAATCAAAATCTAATCAGCCTAAAAAGATGAGCTACAAAGATAAATTGGAGCTTGAGTCCATTGAAGAAAAAATAATTGATGCAGAATCAGAAGTTGAAAAGATAGAAAAAATATTTACCTCCCCGAACTTTTATGAAAAATATGCAGCACAGACAAATGAATTAAATAAGCAGCTTGAAGAAGCAAAAGAAAAAGTTAAAAAGCTTTATGAGAGATGGGAAAAATTGGAGAGGAAGAAGAATGAACTTTCATAACTATAAATATCCATTCTATCATAATATTAAATTTTCAATTCCCTTTTTTCTTTTTTGTTCCTTTATAGTTATCAACTTGCAGAAGCACGCCTTCTAATTTTCCATTGTCAAGATGAATTCTTCTTGATGTTTTTAAGCTAATAGAACTACGAATGTAGGTTTTCTTTTATTTTCCTCTCATCTTATTGTGAACTTCCTTTGGCTCATGAAGGGTTTGCTGCCCACTTTTATATTCTTTGTATCTTTTTATCTAACTCCTTTTTTTGCCAATCATAAAGCGGCAGCACTGAGTTGCTGCGTGCAATTGAATCCCAAATATCTTCAACCAGAATTAGCTTTTCGGAAAGCTCTAATTTATCTATTTGTTTTATAATTTCTCCTACACCCTTAATAAATTCCTAATAATTTAATAACATTTTAACTAATATTAAAAAATTTAAAAACGGTAATCAACATTCATATTCTTTTTCATTATTCTTCCCATTTATTCTTTTTACTTCCTTTATAGCTATCAACTTGCAGAAGCACTCCTTCTAATTTTCCATTATCAAGATGAATTCTTCTAGATGTTTTTAAGCCGATAGATTTTCGTAAAGAAGGTTCTCCGGTATAAATAAAAGCAGTAGTCCCGTTGCAATTGGTTTTAAGATAATCGCCCAATTCTTTATAAAGAGTTTGAACTTCTTCAAGCTTTCCCAGCCTCATTCCATAGGGAGGATTAACAATTAAAGTTCCATTCTCAAATCCCTTTACCCTCTGAAACGGCTTGCATGAAATTTCAACCGAATCGGAATAAGGAAGGCGAGATAAATTACTTTTCGCAACTTCAATTGCGTTGGGAGACTTATCGCTTCCTTTAATAATGTGTTTCGGCAAAGGACGTATATTTCTATCTAATTCACTTTTAATTTTTTCCCATTCATCCGAATTGAATTCCGGCAAATTAAAAAATCCAAATTTCTTTCGGAGATATTGTGCTGGTATTCTGCAGTAATGCATTAAAGCTTCACAAAGAATTGTTCCCGAACCGCACATTGGATCCCACAAAGGATTATCTCCTTCCCATTTACTAATCTTTATAATTGTGGCCGCTAGTGTTTCCTGCATAGGTGCTTCGCCGGCAAGAAGCCTATATCCCCTTTTGTGTAATGATTCGCCGGATAAATCAAGACTAATTATTGCAGTATCTTTATTTATATGAAGATTAAAACGAACATCCGGATTTACAACTTCAACATTAGGGCGCTTTCCATATTTCTCTCTGAAATAATCTACAATTCCATCTTTCAAACATTGCGAAGCATAAAGTGAATTTGTAATACGACTTTTGGAAACAGAAGCACTAATAGAAAATGTTTTTTCTATGGATAAAAAATCTTCCCAATTAATTTGCTTTGCTTTGTTAATCAAGGTGTTTGTTTTATGGCAAGGGAAAATTACTAAAGGAGCAAGTACCCGTGAAAGAAGTCTTGATGTATAATTGATTTTATAAATAGTCGGAATATCAGCATGGAAATAAATTCCTTTGTAATCAATTTTAGTTTTTGTTGCACCAAGATCAAGTAATTCCTGTTCACATAGCTCTTCCAATTTTCCTGTAACCTGTGCAAAGTATCTTGTTGATTCGTATTCGTACATTTAAAATTCTTAGATGGTATGCGCTATTTTAACATCTCAATTAAATCAAGTTCAACTGCTTCCTCGCAATAGAATGGTTCGCCGTAAGACTTCCCTATTTGAAATCCATAAAACTCCGCACGTGATTTTATATAATTTATAAATCCGGGTTTGCTTATAAATGTTTCAGGCTCTAAACTTTTAGGATTATGAAATTGAGAACCATATGCATTAACAGCTTTCATTTTAGTTTCAAAGCAATCGCTGATATCAACTATGAATGAAGGCTCAAAAGTGTAAGTCTGCATGTAGTAATATAGTTTTTGGGGACGGTAGGCGGCCTGCAGAACCTCTTTGTCAAATGTTTTTACTTTTACCAAACCGCATGAAAACATAGCACGCTTCACAATATTACTAACATCAATATGATCCGGATGACGGTCGTTAAAATAAGGAGCGAAAATAATTTTTGGTTTATATTTTCTTATCTCCATTATAACTTTAATTAGATTTTCTTTGCTTTGCTCAATTCCGCCGTCGGGAATCATGAGGTTTTCTCTCATGGAAATCTTTAGTGCGGCAGCAGCTTGAAATGCTTCTTTTTGCCTTGTTTCAGGAGTTCCACGTGTTCCAAGTTCACCCCTGGTGAAATCAATTATTCCGACTTTCAAATCATTGCGGGAAAATTTAGCAATTGTTCCCCCCATTGAAAGTTCGGCGTCGTCCGGGTGTGCTGCAAAGATTAAAACGTCTAAAGTCATAAGCATTGAAGATTATTAAGAAGTTTTTAATTTGATGCCCTTCGAACTTAATTATTTTTTAATATGATTTCCAACTTAGGGCCAAATAAATTCTCATTTGTTTATTCTTAATCGATTATTGCTTAACTTAATTAAGTCAAATCAAGATAAAATTATTTTTAGATTTCGGATAAGATGAAGCTTTTAAATTATTTATTAATAACAATTAGGAGCTTTTAATGAAATCCATTTATACGATCATATTAATTAGTATTTTTATTTCTTTTTATTCACTTCATGGACAAAATAAAATGAAAGCTTTTATAAACGGGATTATCTATACCGTGAACAACAAACAGCCTTCCGCTGAAGCTATAGTTATTGATGGCAATAAAATTATATATGTTGGCTCAAACGAAGAAGCAAAAAAAATAATTACAAGTTCAACAGAAGTAGTTGATTTAAAGGGAAAATTAATGCTCCCCGGTTTTATTGATGACCATACACACTTCATTAGCGGCGGATTTTATCTTCAAGGGATAAATCTTCGTCCGGCAAAATCAACAACCGAGTTTGAAAATATTTTAAAAGAATACGTATCAACTCATAATGGCAAGTGGATTACCGGCGGCAATTGGGATCATGAGGCATGGGAAGTAAAAAATCTTCCAACTAAAGAAATGATTGATGATTTTACACCAAACACTCCCGTCTTTATTGATAGATTTGATGGTCACATGGCTCTTGCAAATTCTTATGCGCTTAAGCTAGCAGGAATTACCAAAGATACTCCAAGCCCTGATGGCGGCTTAATTGTTAAAGATTCCAAAACAGGCGAACCAACCGGGATACTTAAAGACAACGCAATGAATTTAATTTATAAAATCATTCCTGACCATTCCGAAGAAGAATATTATGAAGCGGCACTAACTGCTATGAAATATGTCATTCCTCTTGGAGTAACGAGTATTCAAGATATTACATTACCGGAAGATTTAAAGATTTATCAAAGACTTGAAAAAGAAAATAAGCTCACTTGCAGAATTTATACCCGATACCCTGTTGCATTGTACAAAGATTTAATTAATAAAGGAATTGAATATGCACATGGTTCCGACAAACTAGTTTTAGGTTCACTTAAAGCTTTTGCAGATGGTTCACTTGGTTCCAGCACTGCATGGTTTTTTGAACCTTATGAGCACGATTCAACAAATTATGGTTTGCCAAATGATATTGTCAGCGATGGAAGATTACAGAAATGGGCTTTAGATGCAGATAAACACAAACTTCAAATAAGCACGCATGCAATTGGAGATAGAGCCAACAATTATATTTTGAATATATACAAAGAGATAGCTGAACAAAATCCCAAATGGGATAGAAGATTTAGAATTGAACATGCACAGCATATACGGCAGCAAGATATTTCTTTATTTAAGCAAACAAATACAATTGCTTCATGTCAGCCCTATCATGCAATTGATGACGGTGATTGGGCCGAAAAAAGAGTAGGTGCAAGAAGGATACATGATATGTATAGATTTAGAGATTTTATTGATAATGGAATTACACTCTGCTTTGGAAGTGATTGGACAGTGGCTCCTATCAATCCTTTACTTGGAATTTATGCCGCAGTTACAAGAAGAACTTTAGACGGTAAAAATCCAAATGGCTGGGTTCCCGAACAGAAAATTAGCGTTGAAGAAGCAATTAAATGTTACACATTAAATAATGCTTACGCTGCATTTGAAGAAAATAAAAAAGGAAGTATTGAAAAAGGAAAGCTGGCCGATCTTGTTGTTTTGAATGAGAATATTTTAACTATTGACCCGGTAAAAATTAAAGATGTTAAAGTTGATATGACTGTTTTTGATGGAGATATTATTTACAAAAGAAATAAAGATTAATTTTTTATTTGTTCCCCATTTTAAGCGTAGGGAATACAGATCTGCATTCCCTACTATTTTGTTTATTTAGTCTTCCACAACAGCAAAAATATCAGAGCGCTGCAGTATTCTAGATTCTTTCTCATTCATTTCAACCTCGTCTCCCCCATACTTTGCAAGGAGTACCTTATTCCCTTCTTTAACTATTTCTCAATAGAGTTTTAATAAATTTTTATTGTTATTTTTTTATAATTCATTTCATTCATTTTTATTAAGTGTCTCCAATTACAATTTTATTGAAGGTTTTTTACAACATGTATAAAATTATTTTTACAGCTTTATTATTTCCATTTGTTTTATTTATGGTTCATGGATGTGGAGTTTCTCAAGATTCAATCAGTAATAATAAATTGGAATTTTCTAACAACCGATATGAATTAAATTCCGGATGGGTTTGTAAAAATATTAAAGATATAAAATCAACTGGTGAAGAATTATCCAAACCAGCATATTCATTAACCGGCTGGATGCCAGCAACAGTTCCCGGAACTATTTTAACAACGCTTCTGAATAATAAATTAATTCCTGATCCATTTTATGGAATGAACAATACTAAAATCCCGGACATCTTTGATACCGGTCGTGATTATTACACTTACTGGTTTCTAAAAGACTTTCATGAAGACGCTGCTGCTGCTGACGAACAAATCTGGCTGCACTTTCGCGGAGTAAATTACGGCTGCGATATTTATCTGAATGGGCATAAGCTTAACAAAGCAACTCATTATGGAATGTTTCTCAGACAAACTTATAACATTACATCATTACTATCTAAAGATGGAAATAATAGGCTGGCAGTTATTGTATATCCTCCTGACCCCGTTGGAAATCCTAATGGCGGACAAGGCGGCGACGGTACAATCGCACATAGTTTAACTAATCAATATGTTGCAGGATGGGATTGGATTCAACCTGTTCACGATAGAAACACCGGTATATGGGATAAAGTAACAATTGAGAAAACTAATACCATTGCACTGAAGTATCCGCATGTAATTACCATTGTTCCAGGCAAAAGATTTCCGGGTCAAAACCAGGCTCCGGCAATTATCAGAACAAGTGCGGAAATTGAAAATCCCACTAATCAATCTGTAAGCGGAACGCTGCAAGTTGTATTTGAAAATAATGTCATTAAAAAAGAAGTTACATTACAGCCAATTTCAACCACAAAAATTCAAGCAGCAGATTTCTCTTTAAATAATCCAAAACTATGGTGGCCAAATGGTTATGGTGAACAGCCATTATACAAGGTGAAGTTTCAATTTATTGGAAACAAAGATCAAGTGTTGGATGAAAAAGATGTAACTATTGGAATTCGTGAAATCAAAACTAAATGGAATGATCAGACACAAAGCCGTGAAGTGATTGTAAACGGACAGAAAATTTTTATTAAAGGGGCAGATTGGATTACTTCGGATGAAATGCTAAGGTTTTCGCCGGAACGCTACGATGCAGAAATTCGATTTCATAGAGATATGAATCTTAACTTAATTAGAATTTGGGGCGGCAGCTTAACCGAAAGGCCTGAGTTCTATAACGCTTGTGATAAATACGGAATGCTTGTCTTCCAGGATTTCTGGATATCAGGCGACTGCAATGGAAAATGGTTTGATCCAATGAAGAAAGAAGATCAATGGACAAGGCGTAATTACCCTGACGATCACAAATTATTTCTTAATACAGTTGCTGATCAGGTTAGAATGATCCGCAACCACCCTTCTCTCGCCTTCTATTGCGGCGGCAATGAAATTCCTCCTCCTGAAGATATAAGATCTGTAATGGTTGATTCTTTGCTTCCGGCTTTGGACAGCACGCGTTACTTTTTCGATTATTCAAATGTTGATAGTATGTCTCACAATTCTATTGGTGGAAACGGAGACGGCACTTATCATATTCAGCCGCTTAGTTATTTTTGGGAACACCAATCCTATCCTTTTAATTCAGAAATTGGATCCGTTGGTATGGGAGATTATCATTCGCTTCAAAGATTTCTTCCGTCTCAAGATTTAGTGAGAATGCCTTTAGGTAAAACTCCCTTTGATATTTTAAACTGGACAAGCCTGGATTCAACATGGTGGTATCATAAGCCGGGCTGGTATGGAAATTTTATTGATGCTTATGGTGTAACTACAGATGTAAAAGATTTTTCTAACAAAGCTCAGCTTTTAAACTACGATCAATACAGGGGACTGATGGAAGGCCATATTTCACACATGTGGGATTGGTACACAGGAGTAATAATTTGGAAAACTCAAAATCCATGGACTGCTTTGCGCGGACAAATGTATGATTACTATCTCGATCCTAACGGCGGCTTGTACGGCCTGCGCCATGCAGATATGCCTCTTCATGCAATGTACAATCCAGTAGATGGAATGCTGTTGATTGCAAATCATACTTTTAATCCGCAGCATAATCTTATGATCCAGGCAAAAGTTTATAACATTGCCGGTAAAGATACTTTGGCTTTACAATGGCTTGTTGAATTAACTCCAACATCAGTACAGAAGATTTACCCTGTAAAAAAAGTTTTAGATAAATTTCTCTCGGCCCAAGGAGGTTTTTTGTCTTTACGATTAATAAATTCATCTCAAAAAATTATTGACGACAATCTTTACTGGATACCGGATTCAACAGGCATCTACAGCGGATTGCAGCAAATGTCAAAAGCAAGTGTAGCTGTAGTAGCGAATAAAGTAAGTGATGGACGAATCGAAGTTAAGATTGATAATCCTCAAGGTGCACCGGTTGCATTTTTCAATCGCATTTCTCTTGTGGATTCTATAACTCAAAAAAGAATACTACCGGTTTTTTATAGCGACAACTATGTTTCGGTTTTACCTGGAGAAGTGAAAACAGTTTATATTGATTATACGAAACAAGATAATATTGATAATGCCATAGTTTCAATAAGAGGGTGGAATGTACAAGAACAGTTAGTTAAAATTAAGTGAAGTATCTTATTAACAAATGAATTTTGTTTTAATATTCTTTTCCTAATTTTAAATTTATTATAAATATTTCTTATTTATCTGATTGAACTAAGTGTCTCAATGGTGACTTTAGAACTATTTTACCACTCAGACACCAAGGACACTTAGAAATACTTAGGCAATATTAAAATGAAAAACTAACTAGAATTTTTCCACTGCTGTTTTTATTTTCATTATCCCATATTCAATTTCATCAGGATTGTACGCAGGAAAAGTTAGTCTTGTAAAAAAACCTCTCTCTTTCGTTTCTTCTAAAAAGTTGGATGGAATCGTACTCCATGCCGGTGATAAATTCACACCCATATTCTTTAAAGATTCAAGAAATGCTTTTTCATTATTTTCTGTAATATTATTAAAAGTTAGTGTAGCAAAAAATCCACCGGTTAATTCAACTTGACTTGATTCCGGTAGATAATTTTTGATTGAAGAATTCAAGAGCATCCATTCTTGGTTTATATAATTCACGTAAGTATTTTAAATATTTCTCATATTCTCCCGTTTCAATAAAGTCAGTAACGAATGCCTGTGTCGGAAGATTCGGGTTGATACGTGAATTAGCAATTATCTTTGTAAAATATTCTACATAATTTTCAGGAACAATCATGTACCCGCACTTTGTCCCGGGTGAAATTGTTTTTGTAAATGAACTTGTTAATATCGGTCCCCATTCGGAAACTTCAATTGCCTTATTTAATTTCCCGTCATAACGGAGGTCTTTGTAACAAATATCCCAAACACAAAAAATATTATTTTCTTTGCACAGACTTTCAACTGCTTTAATATTTTCCGTTGAATAATTTATACCGGTTGGATTTTGGTGAAATGGTATTCCATAAAATGCAGTAATTTTATTCTTTTTGATAACCTCTTCAAATTGATTTAAATCTATTCCATCCTTTGTTAGATTTATGCCAATTAAATTATGGCCATATCGTTTCGCATCAAGCAATACTCTGTCATAGCTTGACTCTTCAATAATAATATTACTTTGCAGAGGAAGTGATTTAAAGAATAAAGAAATAACTTCCATCCCCCCATTCCCCGCGATTACTCTGTCAGGATTCACATTGTGCCATTTGGCTATTAAATCACGCAAAGGTTTAAACCCGGAGAAATGGCCGTACTGAAGCACCCCGGTTCCATATTTTTGTATTACTTTTTTATAGCTCTCGGATGCTAAAGGAATTAATTGTGCTAATGCTTCATCGGCAGGAACGCCTCTGAGAAAATTTACTTGTTTTATTTCATTTGTTTGATTTGTCATGTTGTTTTTCTTTTTTATTGAATGTTTGGTTATAAATTAAAATTCCCGGGCACAAATTTAAATATTTATTACGTTAATAAATATCGCACATATTAAAAATATCATATCTGTTTTAAATAAAAACCCACTATGCCCTTTCAGAAGGAACCACATCAGCTTATATTTACACTTGTTATTTTTACTTTCATATAATTCAAATAACGGTTATTCAAAGTAACCGGAATTCCAGTATGTCACAATAATTCAAATTAAATAAACAATGACAGAAATTCTTGTTAAACATATTAGCGGCTCGCTTTCAATAAGTAAATCACAAGTTTCAAATACTGTTAAGCTGCTTGAGGAAGGCGCAACGATTCCTTTTATTTCCCGTTATAGAAAAGAAGCTACCGGAAGCCTTGATGAAACAGAAGTATCGGCAATTGAAAAAGAATGGAAACGACTGCTTGATTTGGTTAAGAGGCGTGAAGCTATTCTTAAAAGCATTAATGACCAGGAATTGTTAACTCCCGAATTAGAAACAAAAATAAATGATTGCTGGGAAATGACAGAACTTGAAGATATTTATCTCCCTTTCAAACCAAAAAGAAAAACTAGAGCAAGTGCTGCGCGGGAAAAAGGATTAGAACCTCTTGCAGAAATAATAGTGACTCAGAAGGAAGAGAAGTTAGAAACTATTGCAGAAAAATATATAAACGATGAAGTCCAAGATATTGAAACTGCCTTGGCAGGAGCAAGAGATATCATCGCAGAATGGATAAATGAAAATGTAGTATCACGTAATACAATCCGATTGTTATTCGAACGTGAGGCAATAATCGGTTCAAAAGTAATTGAGAAAAAGAAAGATGAAGGAACAAAGTATACAGATTACTTTGATTTCAGCGAACCATTAAAACGCTGCGCAGGCCACCGTATTCTTGCAATCCGCAGAGCCGAGCAGGAAGGAATTTTGCGGGTTTCGATTTCAATCGATAATGAATCCGCGATTGAAAGTCTTGATAAAATTTTTATAAAAAGTAAAAATGAATCTGCAGAACAAGTTAAGCTGGCAATTAAAGATGCGTATAAAAGATTATTAGCTCCATCAATTGAAACTGAATTTAGAAATAGTTCCAAAGCTAAAGCCGATGAAGAAGCAATACATGTATTTTCCGAAAACCTTCGTCAATTGCTTTTAGCTCCCCCGCTCGGGGAGAAAGTTACAATGGCAATTGATCCCGGTTTTAGAACCGGCTGTAAACTTGTATGCCTTGATCAACAGGGAAATCTATTACACTACACCACTATCTTTCCGCATCCACCGCTGCCTAAAACAGACGAAGCATCGCAAATCGTAAGAGAGCTTATAAATAAATATAATATAGAAGCTATCGCAATTGGAAACGGGACTGCAGGCAGGGAGACTGAAAAGTTTATCAAATCTTTAATTGGAAAATCTGACTCAACAGAAGTCTTCATGGTTAATGAAGCTGGAGCATCTATTTATTCTGCATCGGAAACTGCAAGAGAAGAATTCCCTGATCTTGACCTGACTTACCGCGGTGCGATTTCTATTGGAAGAAGGCTGATGGATCCGCTTGCCGAACTTGTTAAAATCGACGCAAAATCAATCGGCGTTGGACAATATCAACACGATGTTGATCAGGATAATTTGAAAGATGAACTAAACCATGTAGTTACTTCCGTTGTGAATAAAGTAGGTGTAAATTTAAATACTGCAAGCAAACATTTGCTAAGTTATGTTTCCGGCATCGGGCCGAAGCTTGCAAAGTCAATTACAAACTACAGACGTGAAAATAAATCATTTCGTTCGCGCAAAGAACTGATGAAGATAAGCGGACTTGGGGCTAAAGCGTTTGAACAGTCCGCAGGTTTTTTAAGAATTCCCGGCGCAGATAATCCGCTTGATAACAGCGCAGTTCATCCTGAAAGTTATTCCATAGTTTCTAGGATGGCAAAGGATTTATCCCGCCCAATAAAATCATTAATTGAAGATGCGAAAATTCGTCAAATGATTGACATAAATAATTATATTACCGATGAAGTTGGCCTGCCGACATTAAAAGATATAATGCAGGAACTTGAAAAACCAGGACTCGATCCGCGCGGTAAAGCTGAAGTATTTTCATTTTCCGAAACGATTAATGAAATAACAGATTTAAAACCAGGAATGCGTTTGCCCGGTATAGTAACTAATCTTACAAAGTTCGGAGCGTTTGTTAATATTGGCATAAAAGAAAACGGCCTGCTTCATATTTCTCAGATAACGGATCGTTTTATTAAAGATCCCGCTGAAGTTTTAAAATTAGACCAGAAAATTACTGTGCGAGTTGTTGAAATCGATATTGAAAGAAAACGAATTCAATTAAGTATGAAGGAAGGATAATGTGAAAATAAATCTTAGCCGGGAACAACGCTCCCGGGTATAAATATAAAAATATCGATTCTATTATTTCAATTTACCTTTTATTCTAACAAAGCCTTACCACTCTCCAATCATTTTTCATCAAATCTGTAAAATGGATTAAACAATCAGTGAAATGCTTTAAGTAACGGCTATTGGGATAAAGTATTTTTGATACCGTAATTCAACTAACTAAAAAAAAGGAAGTACGATGAAACAAACAATTTTAATTACCGGAAGTTCAACCGGTATAGGAAAAGCAACTGCAAAATTTTTTTATGAAAAAGGATGGAATGTTATCGCCACTATGCGAACTCCGGAAAAGGAAAACGAATTAACGAAGCTTGAAGATGTTCTTGTTTCAAAACTTGATGTGCTTGATCTGGCTTCAATTAAATCAGCAGTAAAGCAAGGGATAGAAAGGTTTGGAAAGATTGATGTAGTTGTTAACAATGCCGGCTATGGCGCTTACGGCCCATTAGAATCTTTCCCAAGGGAAAACATAATCCGCCAATTTAACACAAATGTGATAGGGTTGTTGGACGTAACCAGAGAAATTTTACCTCATTTTAGGAAAAACAAAAACGGCATTTTGATTAATATATCTTCCGTCGGCGGTAAAATTACTTTCCCATTCGGATCATTATATCATGGGACGAAGTTTGCCGTTGAAGGAATTTCCGAATCTCTCAATTATGAAATGGAACAAATCGGCTGTAAGGTAAAAATAGTTGAACCTGGTGCTATTAAAACCGAGTTTGCCGGCAGGTCATTTGATTTTAGCAACGACAAGTCTTTAGTAGAATACCAGGATTCAATAGAAATGATTTTAAAGGCACTTGAAAATGCAGTACAGAATGCATCCGACCCTGAACTTGTAGCAGAAGTAATTTATGAGGCTGCAACAGATGGAACAAATACGCTTCGATATACTGCCGGCGAAGATGCAAAAGAAATTTTAGCTGTCAGAAAAAATGCTGACGACGAAGAATTTAGTAAAAGTTTAATGGCTCAGTATGCACTTTAGTTTAATCTGAAATTATGCAATGTTACCATTATAATTAATAAAACATATTTCTATAATCTTATTGAACACCTATGGTGTTCTATATCAGGCTCTGATTTATTTTACAAATATTGTGGCATAGCCATCACAATGTGAAATTCCCATAGGAATTCCAAAATCAAATCCCGTGGGGATTTAATATTTGTAACTAAAAATGAAATAAACAAAACAAGGAACCTCATAGAGGTTCAACAAAAGTATCTGGTTAATTTTATCTTTTGTATCTTGTACTAAAGTCACCTGCTGACTAAAATATTTATTGCAATTAAGATTTATAATCTAAATATTAAAAACTACAAGGATTATATTTATTGAACCTTAAACATAAAAACAATTATGAAAAATTTAATTAAAGTTAATTCAATAACAGAAGCGCATCTAAAATTTGGAATTGAAAAACCAAAACATCCGCTTGTTTCAGTTCTGCACTTTGATAAGAATAAGCGGCTGTTCAAATTTAAAGATGAAAAAATTGTTCTTGGTTTGTACAGCATTGCAATAAAGGAAGGCAACATAAATTCCTTTAGATATGGAAGAAGCACCTATGATTTTCACGAAGGGACTTTGATATTTCTTAGCCCCGGCCAATTAATTATGCACGATAGTATTGAAGATGGCGAAACGTATGACGGCTGGATGCTTTTATTTCACCCTGACCTTATACGAAAATCCGATTTGGGAAATCGAATTGGTAATTATCATTTCTTCTCTTACGAAGCGAATGAAGCATTGCACATTTCGGAAGATGAAAAAGAAACTTTAACCGAGTGCATTAATAAAATTGAAAAAGAAATTTCACAGAATATTGATAAGCACAGCCAGACTTTGATTATTTCCAATATCGAGCTTCTTTTGAATTATTGCTCTAGATTCTATGACCGCCAGTTTTATACCCGCACAAATATGAATAAAGATATAGTAGCTAAATTTGAAAAGCTTCTTTCAGATTATTATGATGCAGGCTTGCAGTTTGAAAGTGGTGTTCCCTCTGTTAAATATTGTGCTGAAAAGCTTAATCATTCTCCAAACTATTTAAGCGATTTATTAAAGAAAGAAACCGGCAGAAACGCACTTGACCATATTCATTTCTTTGTAATTGAACGAGCAAAAACAAGCTTGCTCAATTCAGAAAACACTGTTAGTGAAATTGCTTATGATTTAGGATTTGAGTATCCGCAGTCATTTGGAAAACTTTTTAAAAATAAAACCGGTATCTCCCCCGCTAAGTATAGAATTATGAATTGAAAAAGATGAACACCGTTGATTATAATTTTTGGAGTTGAGATAATTTTTAACTTTGTCACAAAGTGGCCGATGACAGCAATATAACGTAACATTAAACACATTTTTCAATTTAGTTCTTCAAACAACATCCTCCTAAATCCTCCTTCTGCCAATGGCATCCTTATGGGATAAGGTAGACTTATCTTGAAGTGTTAATACATAAAATTAAAATCCCAATCTTACATTTAAAAGATTTGTCCAAACGCATATCATCTATAATAACTTAGCATAGGTATAACGCTTAAATAAACCCGATTCCTTTGAGGAATCGGGTTTAAATCTGCATGCTTATATGTGGGAGCATTGAATATTGTCCGAAGGACTCCTTTGGAGAAAATTTGTTTGTAGCCTCTGGCTTATCTGTGGAACTTTATCATTCTGTAAAAGTAAGAGATACTAAATATTTACAATAGGAGGAATCAATGCTCTCCCGAAAAAAAAACAACCCCTCAATACCAACTTCATCAATGGCAGATTTAGCATTTCTTCTTTTAATTTTCTTTTTTGTTGCAACAGTAATAGATGTAGATTCCGGCTTAGGACTAACTTTACCTGAATATCAATCTGAGATATATTTTCATTCAAGAGATAGAATTGCAGGTATTTTTATTAACGCCAACAACGAAATCTTTTTTAATAAAACAATAACTCCTTTATCAAAATTAAAGGATGAATTAAAGAAAAGAATAAGAGAAAAAAATGATCTGCCAAAAAATAAAAAGCTGGTTGTTTCTTTAAAGGCTGATAGAAGAACAAAATATGCAAACTATATTTCGCTGCTTGACCAGGTTAAATTGGCTTTTTATGAATCAAGAAATGAATATGCCAGAGCAAAGTATGGTGAAATGTACAGTGAACTAAATGTAGAAGAGCAAAACATTGTTAAAGAAGCAATCCCGGTAATTATCTCAATTGCGGAACCTGAAGTGACTGAATGAGTTGTACAACTTAATCTCAAATTAATAAGCAAGCCGCTGTATCTATTTTTTATTTGCTATAGATTTTTCTATCCCAAATAAATCGTATGGTTTTACTTCAAAATTTTTATTAAAGAAAAATGCAGTAAAGAAAATAAATAGAGCAAATCCCAATACAATTAATAACTGTGCCTTTGAAGTTTTTTGAATATCATGTTTAAATTTTACTTCGCAAATTTCACCGGGACAATATTTAACTTTTTCTTTATGAAACATCGGGTAAAACTTACACCCTAAACAAATACCAAAAGCAGTTTCAAAAAACAAAAATATCAAGCAGGTAAAACAGATAAGTCCGGTAATCGGACTGAATGCATTTACAATAACCAGGTGGACAAAGATTGTCGATGCCAGTACAACACCAATAATCCATGCAAACTTTTTTTGAGGAGCACCGACATACTCGGGGACTTGATTCCTTACAATTAATCGCCCGATTATTAATGAAGGAGAAAATTTTGGATTAATTAAAACGCGTATTAAAATATCCGTAAGAAATATTGTTACAGCATATTTAAGCCATAAAAAATCACCCTGGAAAATAACTTTAAGTATGCATAGAAACATCATTATAAATAATATTCCTGCCGCAGCTCTTATTTCCCTTTCATTTAGTACGGGTATGTCATAACCGTCTATAGTTTCTCCGAAGCTTATTATTTTATTCATTTTACTTACCTTAAAATATTTACATTTAGTAAAAAAATTAAATTATCTCATACAATTATCTTTGAATATTTCAAGCTGGTTCCGGTTGTGTTTTTATCCCTTTAGTTAAAAACCAAAAACTCATAACCAATTCAAAAAGAACCATTGGCGAATCGAACCACCATAAATTCACAACATTTGCATAATTAGGGAAAATATAGAATATGAATGTACAAACAACGCACCAGACAGATGAAATAATTCCGAAAGCGGATAATGTTTTTGGAATATATTGCGACTTAAACAAAAGGCAGCTTATAACAGTGCATCCGAGTGCCCAGAATAATAGGCCGACATAATAAATATCTTCCCCTATAAGATGCAGTCTCACCATGGCAAATAATCTTTCTGTTCCAAATGCATGCGAGAAATCAACATCATTCAAGAGCCTTATAACAGTAAATTGATTTAATGCAATTAAAAGCCATGAAAGGCTGTTAATCAAAAAACAAATTGCCGCAAATATTGTTAAGCTACAATTAACATTTTTGAAAATTGTAAAAAGAGCAACAAGAAATACAACTTCACAAACGCTGTAAAAAATGTTACCCGCTATTCCAATACGAAATAGAAATTCATGCGATAAAATATTCCGGGCTGTTTCCGAAGGATTACTCCTAATAATAAGTGGTGCCGTAATTGCCAGGTTTACAACCATTACAATAATAATTGAAAGCGGGAATATTATGCATGCAATCTTTGCAGCTTTATGCTGAGAAATATTTGTTAAGTTATTTGTCATTTTATTTTCATTCCAAGAATATGTAATTGAAATTGGATATTAAATAGAGAGTCTATATTCAGCAGTTGAGAGTAAACGGACGACATAATTATGTCTACTAAAAATTCTATTATTCAAGTATGAAATAATTATATTTTAGTATGATAATTTTCACGGTTGATATTTTTATTAATATCTTATAAAAAAAATAATGAATATTAAGAACGCCAAATTTTATTTATGGGCAGGATCCGGTTATTTTATTTTAGCATTAATTATTAATCTTACACAGTATCCGGCTCCATTTTTTTTATGGTTCATAAATGAAACCTGGAAGGCAGCTTATATTCTTGCATCTATTTATCTTTTCTTTGAGTTCACACTTCCCCATCTTAGCAAAAAAAGAATTTTCAGATCATTTGCACTTTTTCTTGGGCAATTCTTTTTATTCTCTTTTATGCTCTATTTCTGGCTTCTCCTTGGAACTTGGCTTAATATTTACACTGATTTCATTCATTATCCATCTTGCAAAAACGGAGTTGCTGATCAGCTTGGCGCGAGCATATTTGCAATATTTATATTTGGAATATCAAGGCACATTTATAATTTTGTTAAACTAAAACAGGCAGCCCAGCAGCTTAAAATTGAAAAGCAGGAAGCAGAATTGAACTATCTTAAATCACAGACAAATCCGCATTTTTTATTTAACACTTTAAATAATATCTATTCATTATCAAGAGATAAATCGGATTTGGCACCGGAGTCGATTTTACGCCTTTCAAAAATTCTTCGTTATATGCTTTATGAAACCGGAGGAGAATTTATAGCAATTGAAAAGGAATTAAAAATTATCAGCGATTATATCGAACTTGAAAAGCTGCGCTATGACGAATCTCTCAGGATTAATTTTAATTATGATATTGAAGATATGAAACAGGCACTTCCGCCGCTGCTGCTTATTCCACTAGTAGAGAATGCATTCAAGCATGGTGCTTCGGAAACCCGGAATAATCCTTTTGTTGATATTCATCTTTCCGTCAAAAAAAGGCAGCTTTCTTTATTCGTAAAAAATTCTATCGATGGAATCTCCAGTGAGCAAAAAGTGAAAGAAAACATAGGCCTTTCAAATTTAAGGCGCCAGCTTGAATTGCTTTATACAGATTATGATCTTTCTGTTCAGCAAAGTGAGTCGGAATTTACAGCTACTTTAAAAATTAATCTTGCAAGCCATGTCTAAAATAAAATGTATTATAATTGAAGATGAGCCTTTAGCGGCAAAAATTCTGTCCGATTATATTTCGCAGGTTCCTTTCCTCGAATTATTAGGAAAGTTTAAAGATGCAATTCTAGCTGCTGATTTCCTGCGTGATTATTCTGTAGACTTGATTTTCCTGGATATTCATCTGCCCAAGCTAAAAGGGATGGCTTTCCTAAAAACACTTACTAATCCCCCGGCAGTTATTGTTACTACTGCTTATCATCAATATGCAGTGGAGGGATTTGAGCTTAATGTAACTGATTACCTTCTTAAACCAATTGAGTTTGAAAGGTTTTTAGCTGCGGTTAATAAAGTGAAATCAGTGTATAAGGAAAATCAATCGCTAAATGAAAATGAAGAAGTAAAGGATTTTATATTTCTTAATGTGCAAAAAAAGAAAGTAAAGATTTTATTTTCCGAGATTGTTTACATCGAAAGTCAGAGAGAATACATAAAAATTGTTACCACAAAAAAAACTTACATTTCCAAAATGAGCACAAATGAAATAGAATCCCTTTTACCTTCAAATCTTTTCAAACGGGTTCATCGTTCATTTATAATTTCATTGGATAAAATTGAATCTTATAACGCTGAAATGGTTGAAGTGAATGGAGTATCTATCCCGGTTGGCAGAGCGTATAGAAATGTTTTAGAGAAGCTATAATATTCACTATGACATTAATAAAATTTCTATTGCCATTCCGGGCAGAGTCGCAATGCGAGCAGGCTTGCATGCCGGTTAACAATGCCAAGGATTGAATAGATATTGCTAAATATAAGGAAGCAAATTAAAATACTATTTAATTTACTCAAGTTGACCGCCTCTTTGGGTAAACCGTTTAAACGGTTATAAATATTCATCTTTTATCATTAACACCGGGATTTGGCATAGCCATCCCAATGGGAAATCCCGGTGTTAATGAGAACTAAATACTTAATATTTAACTGTTTTAACAGTTTTTAATCTAAGGTGGCCAACTTGAGTAATTTATATTCTTATTCTTCAGGCAACAATTAATTCACAGGTAGTATCAAATCCGTCTTCAGTCTCGAAACTTTTTAATGATTCAACTACTTATATCACTCACCCATTGCTTCTCAAAAATTAATTTTTCAAGTTTACATCATAAATAAAACTTCTTTTGCTGCGGAATAAGATATTAATTAACAGAGGGAAAAAATGGGAACAAATCTTATTGATCGTAGAAACTTCATAAAAAAAACGCTGGGCGGAATTGCTTTCTTATCACTCGACTGGCAGATATTTCCAAAAGGTTTCGGCAACATCTTAGGTGAGAACGAATTCGATGCAATTATTATCGGTTCAGGCTTAGGCGGATTAAGCTGTGCTGCGGCATTCGCAAGACAAGGATTTAAACCGCTAGTAATAGAACAGCATACTAAAGTCGGCGGATATGCAACTACTTTTATGCGTCCAGGCGGTTTTGTATTTGATGTATCCTTGCATTCCACTACTGTAGGAGAGAGAAACGGAATTCATAATCTTATCCCCGGATTTCCCGAGATAAAAGAAGTTGAATTTTTACCTCACCCTAATGCTTATAGAATGATATTCCCTGATTATGATATAAGGGTTCCACAGAAAAATATTACTGCATATATAAACCAGCTGAAAGAATTATTCCCCGATGAAATAACGGGCATTGATGGAATATTTGAAGATATGGAAGGTATAACAAATGATATTAGAAAATATTCTTCTGCAGGTGGAAAAATTAATACAAACACCTTCGCTCAGGATTTTCCATATTTAGTAAAATCATACAACCATACCTGGGGAAACCTTATGGATGCAAGAATAACAAATCCAAAACTCAAAGCAATTGTTTCGTCACTTTGGGGATATTATGGGTTACCGCCATCAAAGCTTTCGCCTTATTATTATGCTATGCCGACTTACGGATACTTAAAGAATGGCGGATATTATCCAAGAGGAAGATCGCAGAAGATAAGCAATGCTTTTGAAAAGTTTATTGAAGAACACGGCGGTAAAGTAATGACCGAAAGCAAAGTCGAAAAAATACTTACCAAAGAAAACACAGCTTACGGTGTTGTAACAGAGGGTGGAAAAGAATATACCGCAAAGGTGGTGGTTTCCAACGCAAATACATTTGATACTTTTAACAAAATGCTGGATGATAAAAGTACACTGAAAGAATACCTGGCTAGGATGGAAAAGCTGAGTGTAAGCCTTTCATGTTTCCAAATTTTCCTTGGACTTAAAAAAGACCTGGTTAAAGAAACCGGTATTACGGATACTGAAATATTTTATAGTACCGGGTATGATGATGATGCCGGTTATGAAATAATGAAAAAAGCAGATGTGGAAAACGGCGGATACAGCTTGATGCTTTACGATAATATTTATAAAGGATATTCACCTGAGGGGAAAAACACACTTAATATTTTATCAATACAGGGATATGACCACTGGGAAAAATACAATGATGACTATTTTAATAATAATAAGAAAGAGTACAATAAAGAAAAAGAAAGAATGGCCGATATACTGATTGATAAAGTAGAAAAGACTCTCCTTCCCGGTTTGAGAGATGCAATTGAAGTTAAAGAGATTGGCACTCCATTAACTAATATTAGATATACCAGCAATTACAAAGGTGCCATTTACGGATTCGATCAGACTTTGGATAACTCCGGCAGTACCAGACTCGAACATTCAACTCCAATAAAAAATCTTTATCTCTCAGGTGCATGGACAAAGCCAGGCCATGGCTACGGCGGAGTTCTCTACAGCGGTTTGGAATGTTTTGGAGAGATTATGAAAAATTGGGATTGAGTATGGAACGAAGGAATTCATCAATTGCTTGATGAATTGTTAATTAGCATAACTTTTGTTCTATTACTGAGAAGTTCAAGACAACTATTGAAAGAAGGCATTATTATTTTATTTTTTTATTAGATAATCGCTTAATCGTTTTAATAATATTTGATGTCGCTTTCCAGAAATTTTACCTATTGTTCCGGCAATATCTTTATAAGTTGCAACAGCTAAAAAACTCAAACGTATAATTGATTCTTTAATAATTTCACTTTTCTTATAATCTTCATCTTTTACTAAAATGGGATCATCGAAATTATCAATCATCTGGTGAAGCTGGGAACTTATTCCGCAAACAAGAAAATCATTATATGGAGCCGGAAGATTGCGAAGAAGAAGGACAGGCCTCAGTTTTGTTTTACCATCTGCTTGAGGTAAAGCAGCAAGCACAACATCACCTTCTTTCATTTTTTATATCCGGGATTTGGTTCTTTAATAAGTGAAACAGGATATTCGGGTTCATCTTCAGTATATAATTTGTTTAATTGAGATAAAGATGAAGCAGTCCACTCCTTTTTCTCATCCATATCAGTTTCATATTGCAGCACCGTAATTAATAATTTATCGTTTGGCTGTAAATTAAAATCCGTATCAAGCACGATTGAACTGCCGTCATAATGTGCTGGTAGAGTAATTAATGGCTTTGTCATTTCTATCCTTAAATTAATTTCATTAAGATTTTGTACCTATAATAAACTAAACAAATTTAAATAATAAATCTTAATAAAGGAACTAAAATTCGGCTCGCTGTAGTACCTGTCCAATCGGCAACTGTAAAAAATCTTTATTTATCCGGTGTCTAGACAAAGCTAGGACATAGTTACGGAGGTGTTCTCTACAGCGGCCTGGAATGTTTTGGTGAGATTATGAAAGAGTGGGGATAAGATTGAAAGATAATTTTTATTTTTTAAGTAATTCCAATTTCTGAAGATTGAGTAACAAGTATTTTTTATTTATAAATATCTTTTCGATGTCCGATTCTTAATACTATTACTTTATCATCTTCAATATCATATATAACTCAGTAATTCCCCACTCTAAATCCATATGTACCAATTATTGGAGAAGATAATTTCTTACTATTGCCAATAGGGTTGTCGATTAAATTTTTTATTTTATTTCCGATACGAGATTTAGTTTTTATATCAATATTTTCGAGATCTTTAATACCTCTTTTAGTAATAAAGATTTTATACATCAGAATGTTTCATCGAGGCTTTTATAATTCCCTGCTTTATAATCTTCCCTGGCTTCTTTAACAGAATCAACGTATTCTTTGCTTGAAAGAGCTTTTAAATCTTCAAGATAATCTTCCATAGTTTCTTGAACTGTTTTAGATATTAAATCTTTTAATTCATCTATACTTAAATCGGAAATCTTTGTGTTCATTACTTACTCCATATTATTAAATTACATTTTCCAGGATGTAAATCAGTAAAACATTTTAACAAATTTATATAAAGGAACTAAATATTGGATACTCATCTCTCTATACAAGATGCTAATACTTTGATTTCAATTCTGCTCACTATTGAACTTAATCATTCGACCCAAATAATAAATCTTTATCTTTCCGGTGCATGGGAAAACCTAGCCGCAGTTATTGACAGCGTTCTCTACAACGGTCTAAAATTTTTCCATGAGATTATGAAAAACTGGAGGTAACATTATTAGTCGAATGCCCACCCCTAAATCCCCTCCGTTGTAGGGGACATATATTCTCATTTTTGTCTTCACATTATTTTATATATCTTCTTAATTAAATATTATTGTGATAAGAATGTTAATTTAAGTCCTAACTTTTTAAGGTAATGTCAATAAATAAAAATTAAAAAAAATTAATCTATTATTAACTGAAATTAATATTTCGTTGTGTTATATTCTAATTCAGTCTATGATTCTGAGATACATAGAGTAAAATAAAATAATTATTGTCATTAAAATATAATCAAATTAATCCGCACGATTTTCTTGGCAAAACGAATAACCTTATCCTGAGAAATTTTATTAAAGCAATTTTTATTATTTAATAAACAACTTTTTCAATAGTTTCATTTCTTATAAGCAAGTAGTACATGAATTTTTAGCTTAATCATTATTTTTTTATTCATTAAATAAAAGGAGAAGAGTCAATGTCAAAAGAAGAAGATGTCCGTAAAGTATCAAAGCAGTTCTATAATGCTTTAACAGACATGTCGGTAGGAGTAGCCGGCAAAATGGATGGAATTTGGTCGCATGATGAAAGCGTAACAGCTATGCACCCGATCGACGGCAGGGATGTCGGCTGGAAAGCAGTCAAGAATTCTTTCGATCAAGTTGCCGGATTAGCAGCAGATGGTAAAGTTGAATTGAAGGATCAACTTATCCGTGTTCTTGGCGACGTAGCTTACGAGATAGGCACAGAAACTGGAGGATTTAAACTTGCCGGGAATGAAGTTAAGATAGGACAGCGGGTTACTAACATTTATCAGCTTAAGGATGGAAAGTGGAAAATAATTCATCACCATGCGGATTTATCTCCAGCAATGCTTGATGTTCTCAGCAAATTAAAACCTTAAACAGAAAAGACAGAGAAGAAATTTGTTATTTATGAATATGTGAATAAAAAATGAGCCTTCTTTCAGAGGATGAAAGAAGGCTTTATTAATTAATATTATAAAAATCATTTACGGACTCGATCAAACTATAAACAACTCCGGCAATACCAGACTTGGGCAACCAACTCCAATAAAAAATAATTTTCTTTCTTGGACCTGGACAAAACAAAGCTGCGGATTATCTTTACTTCTTTGAAACAGTAATACCGCCTCCCGAAGTTTCTGCATAAAGAGGATTTCCCCCTTTATTTAAATCTGCAATAAATTTTGTAGATGAAATTTTAGAAGCATTATTAGCTTTTAAATTGCAGTTAACTCTGCCGCCTGATGTAGATAATTTTGCAGATGCATTAAAATCTTCCGGAAGATTTATTTGTATTCCTCCGCCGGATGTGCTTAAGTAGATGCCCTTATTTTCACCTTCATAATCAAGTGAGATACTACCGCCGGAAGTTTCTGCTTTAATTTTAGAATCACGCCCGCTTAAGCTAATGCCTCCTCCAGAAGTCGAAGCATCGAGATCGCCGTGAAAATTAATTCCCGTTATACCGCCGCCGGATGTGGAAACATCAAATTTACCACTGACATTTTTAAATGTTATTCCTCCGCCAGATGTTGACAGATTTATATTCCCGGAAACTTCTTCAACGCTTATGCCTCCGCCGCTGGTTTCTACTTTTGTATTAAAATTTTTAGGTACTGTAATTTCAATTCTCAGCTTAATTCCGCCTGAGAACCAATCTGAGAACCAATTTTTCTTTTTTGCAATTACAACAACTTCATCTTCGTCATTTTTAAATTTGAATTCCATTTTGTCTTTTGTCTTTTCATTCCCTAATATTTTAACATAAACTTCATTTTTATCCCATGAAGTAATTGATACTCCCCCGCTTGATGCATCAACCTTTAGATTTTTGCCGGGCTGTATCTGGAAAGTTTTCTCTTTAATTACATCCAGGTTTTCGCTGTAAACATTAACCCATGCTGCTGTTAAGATTATGATAGATAAGATAATTGTATTTTTAAGCATTTCACTCCTCCCGTAGTTTAATACTTTATAATACATTAGACTAAGGATAAAAAAAAAGGTTACTGATTAAAGGTTTTTATTTCTAATAAAGCTGGTTGGAATGTTTTGGTAAGAAATGAAAAGAATTGGAGATAATTTTAGTAGCTAACCTTTTCCTTTGTCACAAATTTTGGTTTGTGACAACTTGAGATTAAAGAATGCAGACTGCAAATTGATTTAATGATATAATATTAACTATTTAATTTACAATCTAAAATATAAGAATAAATATAATACTCTTTATCAGTTAAATTAGCTGCCTGTTTATTAAAAAACTTTTTCACATTTTCGATTTCCATTTTTGGATTTTGTTTAAAACGATAATCTCTTTTATCCCAGCTATCACATAAGAACCAACCAACTAAATAAATTCCATATCTGCATTGATTATTTTTTAAATATCTTGATTTAAGTTGATTATTCATATCAGTTTTTAGATTCCGATTCCAAGAGCCTTTGACTTCAACAATAACTGATATAAAATCATTGTTAGATTTTACAAAAGTCTGAACTAATAGATCAGTATTCTCGCCTTTTGATTTACCAACTGTAGGTCTAATTTCTACCTCTCTATTGACAACTATTTTTGATAAATCTTTCTGTAAATGTAATTTAACAAAGTCGGATAGATCCCCTTCTGATCTTGGTTTAATTGGTTCAGAATTCCATATAAATTTAACAGTAGGGGTAGTCCCATGCATTTCAATATTTAACTTGCTTAATGATTCTAATATTATATTTACTAAATCATTTTCATCGCTTACAAATCTCAAATTTTTATCCTCTAATAAGGTTAAGAGTTCAATTGGTTTTAATGGAATCCAATTCTTTTGTCTAATAATTATCTTAGATTCATATATAATACGATCAAGCCAGGTTAGCTTAGGAAAATTTAATTTAATTTGAATAATTAATGCTAAAGCATTGCTATTTCCTCTTTGATTTAATTCATTTATTATTTTGAATTTGAAGTTTTCAATTTCTTCTCTTGGATCAACGAAATGGTAATTCTCTGGTTTTTCAAAATTCTTTTCTGGAAATTTTTCTTCTAACCATATAAATAATTCTGTTAATTCAAGTTCAGACAATTCCATTAAAAATTTTTTTTCGTCTTCTCTTTCATAAGCAATATTTAATAATAATTCTTTACCAAAATTTTCATTGGTTTTGATTATTTTCCATAGAGTATTCCATGTTTCCCTTAAGCAATTATATATCAATTCTTTGCATACAACTTTTGATTTTTCATATTTTAATTTGTCATTAGAGAAATGATTTAAATATTTATCTAATGAAAAATCTATTGTAGGTTTATATTTCCTATTAAAGAGTTCACTTATTAAAGAGATAAAACAATTCATTTGTAAATCTTCTTCAATAATTTTATCATGTATTATTTCGTTTACATTATCATCCCAACAATATTCAAACTTCTTTATAATCCAAATTCGTTCGTCCTTTTGACTTCCAATATCAATAAGTTTTTTTAATAATATCAACATTTCATTTGGAATTTTATCATAAAAGAACTTAATTATTATTTTAGGGTAATCATCCACACCAGTTCCGAAATATTCTGGATACGATATAATAATAGGTGCCCATTTTTTTAATATTTCAATAGGTAGATTTTTTATAAATTCTAAATCGTAATCATTAAGTAATCTAATAATTTTATAACCTGCTGCAGCAGGACGATAAAAGTTATTAATTCCAAACCATTTTTCGGTTTTGGGATCAATTTCATATAAATACTTTTTTGAATAGTAAACGATTAAATCTTTTTCTTCAATACTTAATATTTGCCAACCTTTGTAATTAATCACATCGGAATATTCTTCAATTTGATTGGTCTGTTTTTCTGGATCATAAACCAATTGCCTAAATAACTGCCACAAAGCATCGAGTTTACCTTCTTTTAATTTCCACAACAACTTTATTAGATTTTCTTTATAGTCAAGCTTATACAAATCTTTTTTTGCTTCCCAATTTCTAGGTTTTAAATACTTATTATAATTATTCTTGTCTCTTTTTGCTTGTACGGAATTTATCTTAATTGGTTTTAAGTAACTACTAAACTCATCATAAATTACTTTTTCCTTCATACTAAACATAATTAATGTATCTATATCCTTGACATTCGAAATGTCAAAATAATACCTTGCCAAAATTGTCCATGCTCTCTTCTTATTATCATCATCTTCTTCTATTGCCTGATTAAGAACCCATTTGAAATCTTTTCTATATCCAAGAGGTCTATGGAATGAATAAAATAATTCAATTTGTTTTAAAGGAGATGTCATAGAATTAAATATTGCTCTAATCAACTTCCTTCTTTTTATATTATCTTTTTCATAAAGTTCATAGAATTTATCAGCAAGTTTATCTGACACCATATCATCATGATTATTTTATAAGTGAATCGTAGCATTCTTATAAGCATCAAGAATTTCATTGTTATTTTCAATAGAATTAAACGCAATAAACATTATTTCATTCATAATATCAGATAGACCTTGTAAATAAAGACCATGCTTTGACTCTTGTTCTGAAACCCATTTAAGGGCAATTATTAAGTCCTTTTCAGTATAATTCGACAAATGGAAATTATTTAAAAAACTAGCGTAATTCCCGTATGAATTAGATTTTTTTCTCTTAGTCAATACCGAAAATAATTCGCTAAATGAAATATTTTTTGGATAAAGGGCCAATAGACAAACACCTTTTAATTCATCGTTGACATCTTCGGACAAGTCACTTAATAAAACATCCTTCATTTTAATAATATAATTCTCATCACCAATATTTTTTAATGCCCAGCCAGCATTATTTCGAATTCTTAATGATTCATTCTTATCTAGAAATATATTTAATATGTCATTTAAAAGATCTTTAACAAAACATTTTTCTGCTATATCAATCGCTTCATTTCTGACGGTATCATCATTTGTTTTATCACAAATTATATTTCTAAGTTGGTTTTCAATATTGGAGTGGTTAAGCTTATGATAGTGCATTTTAAAAGAAAAATTAATATCAAATATCTGTTTCTCACCAAATAATCTTAATAATTTGCTAATTAATTTTTCCTTACTTAATTCATCTTGTAAAGCAACATCACTAGTTAGAAGAACTTCAATATCACTATCTACAATCTTTTCGAATAAATTAGGTATATAAGTGACGGTCCAACTAATTACTTCATTTAATTGAGGTATTGATTTTAGTTCTCCATTTAAATTTTGGAATAGTATGTTCAATAATTGCCCCATTTCAATTTCTTTTATATATAAGTATCTGGCAGTGAAAAATTCAGCAAAAGTTTGATGGAACCATCCGAGTTTATTTGCACTATGTAGTACGAATAAACCGGTATTTAACGTTTCTCTTACTAACTCTTCAGAAACTTCAAAATTTTCATTAGTAAAAGTTTCTTTTCCACAGATATCGTTGATGAAGATATCGGTTTCAACAATATCCTGAATATTTTTTTCTAAGCAAATTGAAGATTTGTTGCATAACATCATTATTGAAGCAATCCTCTGTGCAACTATTAATTTTTGTTGATTGGAATATTTTTTTAATAGGTTGGATTCTTTCCTTGTAGGATTCGATTCCTCAATCAATAATTTCAACCCCTCTTCATATATTTCCTTGCGAGACGGCGGAAGTGTATTGTTCTTTAAAAGTAAATTGATAATAAAATTTAATGTGACAGGTTTAATAGTTAAAGGTTGTACACCTCTTAAATATATTTCCTTAAAAAATTCTTGTTCATTAATATCATTTTCCTTTAAGGTTATAATTACGTCTTTCCTTCTTAAAGGACATAATTCATAAAATTCCGTATTTTCTTTTTCAAATACGTCAATTAATGAATTTTCTAAATGGTTACTCCACTCAGCTGTTCTACATGTTATTCTGAAAAATAAATTTGGCCAATAATTTGACTTTAGTTCTTTCGAAAGAATTTCAGATACTGTATCAATCCTAATTTTGCATTCATCAAGGCTATCTAAAAATAATAAATAGGCTAAATTATTACTTTTAGCTTTTAAAAATTTTTCACTTTTAAAAATGTTGTTTATTAATCGAGATTCATCAGAATATTGATTTAATTCTTCAAAATGAATTTGTGCTTCATTCAAATTATACAGATCATAATTAGTTTTTATAGCATTTTTTAATTCGTTTGTCTTACCAATTCCTGGCTCACCTAATAAAACTAGACATGGAATATTTGCTAATTCTTTAAAACTCTTTACATCCTGATAATGGAAATAACTGTACTCTGAATCAGGATCATATAAAAAACCACCATCGGAAATATCAATTCTTCCACCTCTTAAACACCAATATCTTTTCCAATTATAGATTCTTTTCATATAGATATCTGTTCTATTATATTTAAATCATATTTAATAAATAACTTATGGGTTTGCATTTAACTTTCTGGTCTGTAGTAAATCGGGGAGTTAAATTATTATAAGACCAAACTTAATTTATATAACATATTATATCAAGAATTATATTCATTTCGGAAAATCGAAAATATATCAGTGCGGCTAAATCTAGGGAGGGAAAGAGTAATAAAAAAGGGAAAGCTGCTGCACTTTCCCTTTATGAAATAAATGTAGGAATATTATTTATAATGTTCTAACTCATATAACTATTTATTAAGAATTTGATGAATCAAATTCCTACAGCATTTTTCATGGATTGATAATAATAATCCAGACTGGCTGTAAAGGCGGATAATTATCCGCTCCTACTTGTTACAATGATTGAAATAAATAATTAGAATTATACACTATAAATTTTAAAAATGTAAAATTTTTCTCTTGACACGTAACCAGCAAGTTACTTATATTTAGGTAACCAAGTAGTTACTCATTAAACTTAATAATTTATGTCATATAGAATTGATGATGTCTTTTCGGCAATTGCCGATACAAACAGAAGAAAAATTTTAATGCTTCTCTCAGAAAAAGAGCTTACTGTAAATTCAATTACAGAAAAGTTTAAAATGAGCAGGCCTGCAATTTCAAAACACCTAAAAGTATTATTGAAAACCAATCTAGTCATTCCAAGGCAGGAAGGAAGAGAAAGATATTATAATGTAAATGTCGAACCTCTTAACCAGGTTAGAAACTGGCTGAAATTTTATGATAAGTTTTGGGATAATAAACTGAATGCATTAAAAAATTATGTGGAAAATAAGCAATGAGAATACAACTAATAACATTAAATAATTAAGGATAACATAATGGATAAAATTGAAAAGACAATCATCATAAATGCACCGGTTAGTAAAGTCTGGCAGGCACTTGTTGATCCAAAAGAAATAGAAAAGTGGATGCTTATGTCTACAACCTTTCAACCGGTTGCCGGGAAAGAGTTTACTTTTAAGGCAGAAGGAATGGAAAACTGGGATGGATATTTTCATTGTAAAGTTATAGAGATTGAAACAAATAAGAAGATAGTTTATACCTGGAACTCTCAGATGCTGAATGGTGAAACGGTTGTTTCAATTTTAGTTAAAGAGATAGATGGTAAAACAGAATTAAAGTTAATTCATACCGGATGGGAAAACTTGCCAGAAGCAATTAGAAAGCAGATGATTGAAGGACATAGTAAAGGCTGGGATGAAAGATTTGTTGAAAAATTAAAAACTGTAATAGAAAAATAATTTATTCATGAAAATTCAAAATCATTAATTATAAACCAAAAATTATTTTAGGAGAAACAAAATGAAAAAATTTATTGTACTTTACCATGCACCAGTTGATGCTATGAAGCAGACTGAAAATTCAAGTCCCGAAGAGCAGTCAAAAGGAATGGAACTATGGATGCAATGGGCTCAAAAATGCGGCGACAAACTTGTTGACATTGGCTCCCCTCTTATGAATGGACAGAAACTTAATCCGGATGGAAAAAGTGAAGGCAGCAATAAAAATGTTGTCGGTTATTCTGTACTGCAGGCAGAAAATATTGAAGAAGCAAAAGCACTTCTGAAAGGACATCCTCACTTAGGATGGAATGCTGAATGTGCCATTGAAGTACATGAGACTATGCCTTTGCCCGGCATGTAAACAGAACGAACCGGAACTTCGTAATTATCAACTGAAGTTATGCAAATAGTATATAGAATAGAGATTGTCATTCCAAACTTGTTTGCATCAGGCAGGCTTGTTTCGGAATCTTTTTTTTAATTATCTTGAGATGCTGAAACTAGTTCAGCATGACATTTGCATAACTTCAGCTATTAATTAAAGCAGGATTCAATTATCTGATTAAAAAGTATTGATAAAAGAAATTCAGAGATGCATTCCTTCCAAAAAAATTCAGCAGATACGTTTGCCAGACTGAATAAGATAATGAAATTTTAAGCTGAAACTTTTAAGCAATTTTGATATGTTATGTTTAACTCAAATTGCTTATAGGAATTTAATGCAAAGTAATGAAAATCCTAATCAAAATAATGTATCCATAACCGAACCGGAAAGTGAAGTTAAGATTCAAACAGAACTTAAGCCGGATGATTGGCTTTGTCTTGCCTGCAATAAAAAAATTACTGAAGATAAAGAACGGTTCGCCTATGATGGTAAAACAGAATTTCAATTTAGAAATCCCGATGGATATGTTTTCGATATAATTACTTTCCTTACAGCAGACGGCTGCCGCGAAGAAGGGATTCCAACTTTAGAATTTACCTGGTTTAAAAATCATGCCTGGTCATTTGCAGTATGCAGCCGGTGCGGGCTTCACCTTGGATGGAAATATGTGGGGGAATTTAATTTTTATGGGTTGATTAAATCCAGGATGGTTAAAGGGTTAGCGCTTTTTAATTGAGATTACATATTACAAAAAGACCCTATCCAACCTTTCCCTTCAAGAGGCAGTGTGAAAAGTAGGATGTACATTCCTGTCTGTCCATCAATATTATGAATTTAGTATATTTTGGATGAGCAGACAAGAATGTCTACTCTACAAATAAAATTTTCACACAGTCTCTCAAAAGGGAAAGGCTTATTGGCAACAATTACATTTAAATGATAATTCTTAACGGTAAATCAGTAAATGAATTTGAAGAAAAATATATTTTCTGATAAGAATGATTATTATAAAGTAATCTTTAACTATAAAGTCTTTCCCTTTCCAAGGGAAAGATTTAGAGAGGGTTAATTTCCACTTTTATTTCTTTTGAAACACCAGCGCTATCCACTCATCCATCTGGTTTTTGTTATTTAACTCAAAACCAAGCTTTTCGTATTTTTCTTTTATGTCTTGCTCATCGGTTTCCAATAACCCGGATAAAATAACTTTGCCGTTTTGCTTTTACTCTTTTACTTATTTCATCTGCAATTTCCAGCAATACATTTTTTTGGATGTTGGCAATTATTAAATCAAAATCACTTTCTTCTATCTTCTTTTATTTCGCCGGTTTTGATATCAATCTTATTTACAACCATATTTAGTTCGGCATTTTCCCAGGCGTTGTCATAGCACCATTCATCGTTATCAATTGCTATTGCTTGTTCGGCTCCAAGCTTTAATGCTGCAATGGATAATATTGCTGTTCCGCTGCCCACATCTAAAACTTTTTCACCGCCTTTAATTTCTTTTTCCAGTTCATTCAAAACTAATTTTGTGGTTTGATGCTCGCCTGTTCCAAACGACATTTTTGGATCAATAGTAATTACAATTTCACCCGGCTGTGCTTTGTATTTTTTGAATGTTGGTTTAATAACTATTTTGTCCGAAACATGAATTACGTTTATCCCCTTCTCCCATTCTTTGTTCCAGTTTTTTTGTTCGATTTGATGCTCTTCAACTTTAAATTCGATCAGCATTTTATTATCGACAAGCTGCTGCAGTGCATATACAATTTCAAGGTCGTCAACATCTTTCTTTTTATCCGCATAAACTTTTAAGACAGTCTTCTTCTTCAGTAATGCCGTCAATATCCAGCGTCCATAAAATACCGGATAATATTTCTGCGTTGAAAGGTTTGGCGGTTATTATAAATTCTTTAAAGCGTTTCATATTTAATAGCAATTAAAATTTATTTTTTGTTTTGAGATTATTAACATGTCATTTCGACGACCAAAGGAAGGAGAAATCTTATTGAACTTTCTTGAGATTATCAACTTATAATAAATAGTTATTTCTCAATCGATGACCTGCCTACCGGTAGGCAGGCTCCTTCGAAATGACAATCCTTAGTTTATCGAGTTTGTATAACTTTTAATAATTAAACTTCAATGAATAAAGCAAATAAGTTATAACATCCCCAACTTGCTGCAATGTTTCTTCACTTATATTTTTCATTGTGTCATTTTCTGAGTGCCAGTAATTTCTTCTTTTGTTGGGAGTGTCGGCGCCAATTAAATCAGCATCAATTATATCAACTGTAGGAACACCGGCTTGATTCAATGGGATATGATCATCGTAAACTGCCCCGCCTTCAACCTGGCTGAAATCAGAAGCATTTTTTAAAGAAGCAATATTCCAGATCATTTTTACAACATCAGGCGCATATTGAATTGAGTTTGCTTCTTGCGAAAACACTGCTTCTTTATCGCCAACCATATCCAATAAAATTCCAAATGCCGGGTAATTGTTTTTATGGGAATCCATGGCCATGCCATAATAATTTGCAGCAAAATATTTTGAACCGAAACAAAATAAATTTAAATCGCTTTCTTTGCCGTAATCTTCACCATCGAGTAGCACCAAATCAACACCGTAACTGATTTTTTTCTGCTTTAAAATTTGAGCAATCTCTAGAAGTACTCCTACCCCGCTGGCACCGTCGTTAGCTCCAAGTATCGGCTGACTTTTTAAAGCGTCGACAGTTGCATGTTCTGCACGGGGACGAGTGTCCCAATGAGCACACAATAAAATTCTATTTTTATTTTTAGGATTAAACTTGCCGATAATATTTGTAAGATGTAATGCTTCGTTGTCATAACCTGCATAATTGAATGCTTCAAGTTCCACTTCATCAGCATATTTTCTTAACTCACTTTGCAGGTAGACTAACATCTTATCATGCCCGGTTGAGCCAGGGTTTCGCGGCCCAACTTCTGTTTGAGCATCTGTATATTGATATGCTTTTTGTGCATTGAAAGCCGGCACTGAATCCGGAGCTGTAAGTTCGTATAATGGCTTGGAAGGCTGTTCTTCAGTACTTTTGTTGCATGAGATAAAAACAAAATTAAGAGCAGCAATGAATACGAGAGTGAGAAAACTATATTTTCTGTACATCAAATTGTTTGTGTTAGTTTATAAAAATTGAGCGGTTAAAGTTAAGATTTTTTGAAGGTATTTCTAAATGGGAAAATAAATTGCACTTGCATATGAGACCTTTGGCACAATTCCGACCGAATAACGCGGGTAAAATCTTTGTGAATAATTATTGTAGATTTCTCACTCGTAATTTCTCGTTCGAATATTTAACTATTGACAATAAACTTTAATACTCAGTCAATATCTCACAAATTTTATCCTGGTAATCTCTTGCTGGTTTTGCTTTGCCTACGAAATTCTGCTACCATTATTGAAAACACAATCTCATGCCCGTTCTTTGCAGTCAAATAACCTGACAAAGTTGATACTCCGCTTAACGAACCGGTTTTTGCATGAACATTATTTTGTGCATTTGTATCAATCATCCTGTCATCGAGAGTTCCATCTGCTCCGCCTATTGGAAAAGAATTATATAAAATGTTATATAAATCTCGATGCTTGTAATACATGTATTTAAGCACTGAAAGAAGCAAGTGAGCTGTAACTAAATTGTAATGAGAAACTCCTGAACCGTCTACTATTCGGTATATTTTCGGATCTAAACCACTGAGAGTTAGTAATGAATCTACTAATTTTAATCCCTTCTTTGCTGACGCAGGTTTGCCGAAATATTTTTCTCCCATTGCTCGAAGTGTCATTTCAGCACCAAGATTATAACTTACCTTATTTAAGTTCACTATTACAGAGTCATATTCTCTTTGATGGCTGCAAGCTTTGGTGGAATTTAACGGCAGTGTTTTAATCTGCTTTATTCCGTTGAATTTTATTCCATGGCTAAGCAAAGATTCTTTTAACAATGTTAAAAAATAAAATTCAGGCCGCCATAAATTAACTTCATTTGCGGTTTCATAATCATCAGGCAGGTCAATAGTTGTATCACGTTTTATTAAAATTGTATTCTTGCGGTTTATCCAATCTCTATCAATAATAACCGGCTTACTATTATCTGTATCACCGGCAAAAGAAGTAAACTTAACATCAACATATTTTGTGTCGGGAGTTAATGTAACTTCCGGCACTTTATTTATATAATTAACTTTAACCTGAATTGCATTGGTATTAATATTCAAAGCGGTCATATAAGGCGCATCTGTAGAAGGATCATCATCCCACATCCAGCCGTTTCCCCAGAAAAGTGAATCACACATTGAAACATCACCATAAATATTTCCTAATATTTCTTTTATTCCCAGATTCTTAAATAACACAACCATTGAATCCAAATCTTTTGTAGTGAAGTCGGGATCCAATCCGCCCACAGCAAATAAATCACCGTAAAGATTACTGTCTGCTATAAAACCCGTATAATAAAGCGAAGTAGTAAAATTATATTTTGGCCCAAGAAAAAGTAAACCAGCAGAGGTTGTAAGTATTTTCATGTTTGATGCCGGATGCATCAGTAAATTATTATGAAGCTGATATAAAGTATCATTGATTGTTAAATCATAAGCTTCAATTGATATTTCTGTTGCTTTGAAGTAATCATCATTAAGTAGGCTGTCGATTCTTGATTTTAATGTTTGTTTATCTTGAGATAAAAGTAAGGATGATAAAGCTAAAATAAGTAATATAATATTTTTCATAAGTAAAGATAAATTCAAAGATTGTTGATAAGTGACTTTTAACCTCATGCCCACCCTTCTCCTTATTAATGAGAAGGGCTTATTTTAAATTATGTCTAAATACTTAATATCCTGACAAGTAATAATCATATCGTTTTATTGGAAATAAAAATGACAAGATGTTTTGTATAATGTTATTAATTCAAATAAGCCTTTCCCTTTGTAAGGGAAAGGTTGGATAGAGTTCTTTTAAATTGAAAAATATTTAAAAATAAAACCACGGAAGTTTAAGTCAAAAAATACAAAAAAGTTAATTACAAGATGCTGAAATAAATTCAGCATAAGACTACATCAAAAATACGGCCGAACTCTAAACTCAGCGCCAACTTTAGTTTCTACAATGTCTCTTGCTTTTTCAATATCTAATCCTTCAATTGAAACTACCGACATTACAACTTTACCGGCATAAGGTTTTGAATTTTTTGCAAAGTTTATCATCTCATTAAACATACGCGGCTCAAGCCTCATTATTTCTGCATATTTATGGGCACTGGTAGCATTCAAGCTTATTGAAACAATATCAATTAAATTTTTCAGTTCAGGAGTAATGTCTCTTTTATTTATGAAGCTTCCATGCCCGTTTGTATCAAGCCTGGTTGTTCCGCCATTTTCTTTTACAAATCTGGCAACCTGCTTTACAACATCCCATCTTGTGGTGGGTTCGCCGTAACCGCAAAAGACTATTTCGTTATAATCGCTTGGGTTGCCAATTTCTTTGATATAAACTTCTGCCGGAGGTTCTTCACTCTTAGTCATCTTTAAGTTGTAGCCATGAAGTACAGCTTCACCTTTTCTATCGCAAAATACGCAATCTGCATTGCAGCGGTTTGTAATATTGATGTACAAATTATTTTTTAATTTATAAGTGAAGCTGGTTTTGGGCTTGCTGCCCACGCCAAAAAATTTGAACGCATTATATGAAGTTATTCGTCCCACATCTTCAATAGATATTTTATGTATATCAGCTATCTGTTCAGCAACGAGTTTAACATAAGCCGGCTCATTTCTTTTTCCTCTAAATGGAACCGGGGTCATAAAAGGAGAATCAGTTTCAATCATTATACTATCAACACTTGTATTGGCAACAATTTCTCTAAGCTCATCTGCTTTTTTAAAAGTAATATTACCCGTAAATGAAATTAAGTGATGCTTTTTGATAAGCTCGCGTGAATCGTCCAATGAACCATTAAAGCAATGAAACTGAGCTCTCAATCCACTTCCATTGTATGAATGAATTACTTCCAGCATATCTTTATCTGATTCACGGTTATGAATAACAACCGGCAAATCTAATTTTAAAGCTAATTCAATTTGCGCTTTAAATGCTTCAATTTGTTTTTCCTTTGGCGAAAAATCATAATAATAATCCAGGCCAATTTCGCCTATCGCAACAATCTTTCCATTCTTAGCTAACTCTTCAATTTGAGTTATCCAATCATTGCTCCAGTCTTTGCTGTCATGGGGATGAACTCCGACAGCACCATAAACCATATCATATTTTTTTGTCAGTTCAACAACCTGCTTTGAAGTTTCGATATCAGTAGCTGGAACAATAATATAATCTACTCCGCTTTCAACTGCATTTGTTATAACTGAATCAACTTCACCTTCAAAGTTGGGAAGAAAAATATGTGCGTGTGTATCAACAAACATTTGACAATTTCTTTATAATATTGAAATAATAATTAGTAGTGTTCTAGTTTCGACACTTTGTCATTCTGAATTTATTTCGCACAGGCATCAACTTAACAATAAGAAAAGTACTGTATGATTAAAATATTAATAAATCATAAATTCAAAATTAAAGGACATTATATCGGGACAGATTAAAAAATGTAAAGTTCTATCTGAGTATAAGTCTCTCCCTTCCCAAGGAGAGATGTGAGAGGGTTCTGGTTTAATAGTAAACTAGTGAACTCATCCCAACCCTTCTCTTTGAAAGAGAATGGCTTATTGGTATAAAAAACTTTTCAATTATCATTCTGTCTGCTAAATATCGTAATAGCCTACAGCAATATAAAATAAATCCATGTGGCAGTAAAACTTAGTTCTGCAACACACTCCACAAGGGAGTAAATTCAAAATGACTAAAACAAAATATTTAAATAATTTAAACTTAGAACACTACATGAAAAATTAAAAATTCATTTCCAAACTTAATGAAATATTACGTGGCGGTTCAAGGTTCCCGATTAGCTCTACATAATTATAATTAAAAATATTTTTTAGATTTAAGTAAAGCTTTAAGGGAAGTGAATCGAAATTGTAGGCTGCATTAAAATCAAAAACATATATTGCAACTCTTAAATCACCGTCTCTTACAATTCCTAAATTAATTAATTCTTCATCAATTTGTTCAACACGGCTAGAATATCTGAAATCACTGCCGAATTCGAACTGTCCAATTTTATAATCCGCTTTTATCAAAGCCGCATGCCTGGGGCGGTATTTTAAAAAAGTTTTCATATTCAAATCTCTTGCCCATAGATAATCATAACTCAAACTAAAGTTCAAAGCGTTATTCAAAAAGGTAAGATTGGAAACAAATTCAAAACCTTGAACTCTAGCACGGGTAACATTATCAAATTTAATTTTACCATCAGTTGCATCTACACCCGGCTCAATAAAATCATATAATTCATTTTGGAAAATACTGGCATCAAAATTCACAATTGAATTCAATTGATAATTTACACCCACTTCAGCGTTAAAGCTGCTTTCCGGTTTTAATTTCGGATTTGGCTTTATAGTTACTCCGTTAGAAGTTGTTGAAGTAAAAGCTTCAGCAAGTGTTGGGGCCCTGAATCCAGTACCTGCAAATGCTCTAAGAATTAAATTTGTGAAAGGCTTAAAATTTATTCCGGCTTTGGGTGAAAAAGCAGAATTACTTTTTATAGAATCAATCTTTGTGTAATCGTAACGCAATCCTAAAGTGCCTTTCCACAGTTTTGAAAGATCATAATCAATTTGAGAGTAAACCCCAAATGAATTAGATGACCTATTCCCAAATATATTTGAATGAACATTTGTATTTGACGCTTCTATTCCGCTTACAAGCACAGCATCTTCTAAAGGTTTATATGTAGTCTGAAATTCACCCCGGTATAAATTTGTTGTTGAATTGTTGTTTGCCTGCGAACCATCATCCCAATTAGTGTAATAGTAGCTGGCGCGTGCTTCATAATAGAATTTATCAGAGTAGATATTTTTATAAATCAAACCAAGTAAATGCCTATTAGTTGAAACTCTTTGCCCCTGGTCCGCGTCCGGCGGTACAAGGGCATTACGGGAATCTTTCCAGTAAACAAAATTGCCGCTTCGCTTATTGAATGTATTTAACAGCATGGTAAGAGAAGATAAGCTTGAAAAGTCATACTTAGCTTTCAAAAAACCAAGATACTTTTTTGAAAAATTATTTTGTCTATAGCTGTTATCTTCTAATCGTGATAAAGAAATTCCAAAGCTGAATTTATTAATTTTTTGGGAATGCCCGATTGTCAAGCTGTTAAAGCTTCTGTATTGATTCGACCAATTCCATTCATTATAGGAAGGCTTATTATAAAAACCAATTCCGGATTTAAAATAAGTTACAGGTTGTGATGAAAAATCTTTAGTTAAAACATTTATAACTCCGCCAATCGCAGAAGAACCATATAGAGAACTTGCAGCACCTTTAATTATTTCCACATCTTTGATAATGGCAGTTGGAATTACTTCCCAGATTGTTTCTCCTGTATCGCCTGTATAAAACGGAATTCCATCTAAAGTTAACATAACTCTTGAGCCTGCTCCCCTGCTGTAGCCGCTTGAACCGCGAATGCTAATTTGGTCGTCCGTCATATTAATTCCAGGAACATATCTAAGTGCATCTTCAAGATTTGTGAAATCATTTTTTGAAAATGATGATGCTGGAATTATTTCTGCTTTGATTGGAAGATCGGATATTAACTGAACATATTTTGATGCCGAAACTATTGGTGTTTCTGTAATAAATACTCTACCAGGTTTTAATTCCACATTTATTGTGATTGAATGATTAACAACTTTTATACTATCGATTATTTTTGTTTGATAACCAATAAAAGAAAATTGCAAAGCATAAATGCCTGGCTTTAAATTATTTATTTCATAAGTTCCGTTTAAATCTGTTGCTGCTCCAAACGTAGTAAATCTAATAGATACGTTAGCTCCAATTAATGGCTCGCTTGATTCAGAATCTGTTACTTTGCCTTTAATGCTGTATGTTTGAGCAAAAATAAGTTCGCTAAAAAATATTAAAAATATTAAGAGGATATTTTTCATTAATAATTTTTTATTTGTTGAGTTCCGCCAGGTGGTTGAACCGGAGGATTATTAAAATCACAGGTAATATTTATGTTTTTAGCTTCACCGTTTTCAGGAACAACTAAAACTCCAGGTTTTGTTGTATCAGAATTGTTGTAATAAACTCCGGCTACAAACCAATCACTTCGATTTAACGATAGAGTTGGGGTTTTTGACTGAGCAACTACAACGTACTCATATTTGCCGGGACTGATCGAACCAAATGCTGAATCTGCTGAACTATAATTTAATTTAGACGTTCCGTAGGGAATTTCATTACTTATAAATTTTATATTTAATGGACTAAAATCAGATGCAGATTTTAATTCATTTTTAAACACCACTAAATAAGTTCTTGTTACGCCTTCCGGCCACTTACCAATAAAATTAATAGTACCACTAAAGCCAATGCCCACAGGCAGCGGTTCAATTCCTTTATCGCAGCTATTTAAAAATAATAGTGAAGCGAATAAAAATATTAAAGTGAATTTCATGTAGGAAAAAATAAACAGGATATCTTTTATTTACAATTAAAAATTAAGAAATGGAAAATGGACAGCTTATTTATTAACAGATGCTGAAACCAGTTCAGCATGACTTAAACAACTTCCCCAATTACTATTGGATGTTCATTAACGGAATTAGAAAGTTGAATTGCTTTTTGTTCATCATTTTTAGAAACCACTGCAATCAAGCCAATACCAAGATTAAAAACATTTCTCATTTCTTCATCGGATATTTTCCCGGTCTGCTGTATCAGCTTAAAGATTGCTGGAATTTCCCATCTATCCCAATTAATTTTTAATGATAATCCGTCCGGAAGAATTCTTTTAGTGTTACCGATTATCCCACCACCGGTTATATGTGAGAAACCTTTTATCTTCATATTCTCTTTTAGATGAGCAATCAATTTTAAATATGATTTATGAATTCTTAAAAGTTCTACTCCAATCCCATTATCAAAACCTTCCAGCTTATCGGTAATTTTATATTTATTCAATAAAACTTTTCTGGCAAGAGAATATCCGTTTGTGTGAAGTCCGTTTGATGAAAATCCAAGAAGCATGTCCCCCTTTTTTATTTCTTTGCCGTCAATAATTTTTTGCTTATCAACCATACCTACAATTGTACCGGACATATCATATTCTTCCCCTAAGTAGAGTCCCGGCATTTCAGCAGTTTCACCGCCGATTAAAGCGCAATTGTTTTCTTTACATGCAATAGAAAAACCTTCAATTATTTTTTCTGCTTTGTCAGGATTTAATTTCCCAAAAGCAAGATAATCTAAAAAGTAAATCGGCTTTGCTCCGCAAACTGCAATATCATTTACACAATGATTAACCAAATCTTGTCCAACTGTGTTATGCATATCCATTTCAAATGCGATTTTTAATTTTGTACCTACACCATCTACACTGGACACTAAAACAGGATTTTTATAGCCTGATAAATCGAGTTCATAGAATGCACCGAATAGGCCGATATCTGATAAAACATTTTTATTAAAAGTTGATTTTGCAAATCCTTTTATTCTTCGAACTGTTTCATCACCGGCTTCAATATCAACACCGGCAGATTTATAAGTAGAATCCAATTACAATCCTTTAAGAAATTAATATTTCAAAATTGATTCAAAATTTACGATTAAATGGGACATTAAACAAAGTGAAATATTTGATATTAGGCGTTCAACATCCCCCTTCGTCCCCATTCGAAGTGGGAATGCTTCGTTCTGACAAACGTCACAATTCTATGATTGCAATAATAAATTCATGTATCCATGCCCCGAAAAAAAGTCCTCCAAAGAAGAAGAATTTAGGAAGATGTCTATGGTCAAATATTATTTTTTAGAATGCTTCAATATTTTTATTGCATTCATCAGATTATTATTTTTGATAAACGACTTTTGTAAATAAACTTTAGTTGACAGCTTGACAAAATTAATTTTAAGAAAAGTAAATGCTATTCGATACGTAACTCCTCTTCGTGAAGGCGGCTCGCTTCCGGCAATTGTCGAAGCTGACGATGACGGAATTTACGTTCTTAAATTTCGTGGTGCCGGACAAGGTGCTAAAGCATTAATCGCAGAATTAATTTCAGGAGAAATTGCACGTGTAATTGGATTAAGAGTTCCTGAAATAGTTTTTGTTAATCTTGATGCAGATCTCGCCCGTACAGAAGCTGATCCCGAAATAAGTGATTTAATAAAAAGCAGTGCAGGATTAAATCTTGCTCTTGATTACCTTCCCGGTTCTGTTATGTTTAATCCTGTTGTGGACATGCCCGATGAACATCTTGCTTCTTCAATAGTTTGGTTTGATGCGTTTGTTACCAATGTTGACCGCACGATCAGAAATACAAATATGCTTATGTGGCATGGTAATCTTTGGTTGATTGATCATGGTGCTTCGCTTTATTTTCATCATAATTGGGATAATTATTTAGAAAAAAGCCGCGATCCTTTTTCATTAATAAAGAGTCATGTGTTGTTGAAGTCAGCAAAACAATTGAAGGAAGTAGACAAAGAAATGTCATCGATAATTACTCCGGAAATTATTCGCAATATTGTTGATATAATTCCGGACGAATGGCTTAGTGGAGATTCAATATTTAACAGTCCAGAAGAATACAGAGCAGCATATTTCAATTATTTAACTAAGCGGTTGGTGCAGCCGCATTTATTTATTGAGGAGGCAGTACGTGATCAATAACTATTTTTATGATTATGTTATAATACGTGTTGTTCCTAAAGTTGAACGAGAAGAATTTATAAACGTTGGAGTAATACTTTCCTGCAAAGAAAAAAAGTTCCTTGAAGCTAAAATTGAACTTAATGAAGAAAGATTAAAATCACTTAACCGCGAAATTGATTTGAACATGATTAAGAAACATCTTACAGCAATAGAAGCAATTGCCGCTGGCAAAGAGGATTCAGGATCAATTGGAAAGTTGTCTCAAATGGAACGCTTCCATTGGCTTTCTTCACCTAAGAGTACGATAATACAAACATCGGCAGTACATTCCGGCTATTGTAAAGATCCTTCCGAAACACTTGAGCATCTATTAAAGACAATGGTGAAATGATTTTCAATTCTGAAAGATAAAAGGATTTCATAAATGAAATTCTTACATTCTTATTTATTATATCCAATAAAAAAAGCTCAGTTGCCTGAGCCTTTTAGTGTGTCTTAGATTGTGGGTAGTTTATTGCTATTTAAGCAAAGTCATTTTTCTTGTTTGAACAAAATTGCCGGCTTCTATTTTGTAAATGTAGATACCGCTTTTAAGATCGCTTGCATCAAAGTTGATTGTATTTACTCCGGATTCTTTGAACTCATTAACAAGTGTTCTTATTTCCTGCCCGAGTATGTTAAAGATCGTAATCTTCACTGCGCTTGCTTCAGGTAAATTAAAACGAATTGCTGTGCTCGGATTAAACGGATTGGGATAATTCTGTTCTAATTTAAATTCATTAGGTTTCATTAATGAAACCTCTACGTTTTTTGAGTATTCAAACTGTCCATTGTTATCAATTTGTTTTAATCTGTAAGCATATTTTCCTGCTGAAACTTTATTATCAACAAAAGAATAATTCTTTGGTGAATTTGAATTTCCATTACCATTAACAAATCCTATTTTTACCCAGGAAAGATTTTTCACTGCGTTCGAAATGACAGATCGTTCAACATCAAAACCATAATTTTTTATTTCAGTAGCAGTGTTCCATTGAAGAGTAATGTTATTGCCATTTACAGATGCATTAAAAGAAGTAAGTTCAACTGGTAAAGGTAATGTCTCAGAAGCAACTGTCCATCTTGAAAATGAAGTTACTCCCGGAGCTGAAATTGTTCGGAATTCTGTGGCACTTGATACATCCTGAACTGAACCAAATGAAGTCCAGGTTGCACCGTTATCTTCACTTTTAAATACCAGCGCATTTGTCAAATCAACACCGTTGTCTTCATTCATTAACCATGAGAAAGACAAATCTCTTCCGCTCGTAGGAGGATTGGTTGATGAAATATCCCAATATCTTGTAATTCCAGCATTTCCATTCCCGGAGGTTGCAGCACCCGTTGCACGCATCACTGTTACATCACCTAAATCATCAACACCGGATGCTATTGAAAGTCCAATATCACCTAACGATGATGCACCAGTTCCCACAGTTCTTGTAATTGCTAAATTTCCAATAAAATAACCTGCACCAGATTCACCAACTATCGAACCTGTCGGGGCTGTTGTACCCAATGTTAATGTATAACTTCCGGTATTTAAATTACCATTTATAAATGTAAGTGAATTATGTAATGTTTTATTACCACCAAGTGTCACTCCGTTGGCATTGTTAATTGAAACTGGTATACGCAATGAATTCTTAAATTCAAGCCCAGTTGTTTGCGATACATTTCCTGAGTAAACAAGTGAGGATGATGAATTGTTATATGATAATGTAACAGAGGGATGGACTGTAGCATCTCCGCTGATATTTAATTCACCATTAAATGTAACTGACGTAGTAGTCTTTATACCTGTACTCGAAAGTCCAAGATTGTAGTAAGTTCCACTTTTAACCGTCTGAGCTGCACCGGTATAGTTAACTGTATTGCCAACTGCAGTAGCAATCAAAGTTCCAACATAGAAAGTATAAGTATTAGCAATATTTAATACACCTGAAGCAGCATTAGTCAATGTGCCAGAAGCTGTTAAATTCGTCCCAATAGTTAAAGTTCCGTTGTTTGTTAATCCTGTCCCTGGTACTACAAAATTAGGAATAGAGGTAGGAGTATTTCCAGCAAGCGTAGCTGAAATTGAATGCGCACCGGTGTTAGCAGTAAATGTAGTTGCGTTATTTGTTAAACCAGCAGGTAAGCTAAATGTAGGAGCAGCAGTTTCGTTCCATACTGCACCGCTGTTTAGTGTAACAGCCCCGGTAAATGTTTTTGGACCAGTGGCACTATTAAATGTTATTGTACCGCTTATAGAACTTGCACCCGTGACAGTAAAAGTATATCCTCCGACAGTTAATGCAGATCCGGCAGCAATATTCAGAGATGTACATGCTGCGTTAGCTGTTATAGTTACAGTACGGCCGCCTTCAATATAAACCGCATCGCCATTAACAGGAACTGAAGCTCCCGCCGCACCTCCCGAAGTTTCAGACCATGTACTGGTTGCATTCCAGCTACCTGTGACTTTGGAATAGCGGTTAGCGGCAGATGTAAAACTGAAAAGTAAACTATGTAAGAAAAATAGCGAGATTATTAGTAAAACATTTTTCATAAGATCTCCTGATTATTATATACTCTGTTTGCCTACCCGAAATGATTACATTGTTGATATAAGGGTTTGCCATTATATTAACATATTTGTGTTATTATTATTTTTCACTTAGCAGCAATTCTAATTGCTATTGTTAGGTTAATAACTGATTCGTATCTGATTTTTAATTTGACAATAGTTATTCAATCACAAAGAGAAAAGGCAACGAAACTTAAATTTTACATTTTATATAATTTTCAAGAATTATATGTATATCAATAATGAAATCTCTGGAAGTTTTCAATCGTCTAAAGGGATGAAAATGGATCTAGTTCTTTTAAAGTAGAGATCCTTACATTTTAATTAACTTTACAGTCGATTAAACACTCTGAATTATTGTCTTATCAGTCAGTGTGGTTTAATCAAATAAAAAAAAGGCTCAGTTGCCTGAGCCTTTTGTTTGTAGTTAATAGTTAGTTATCAGTAGCTGCTATTTCAGCAACATCAACTTCTTTACTTGCGAATATCCTTTACTCTGAAATCTATATAAGTATACACCACTTGCAAGATTTGATAAGTTCAGGTCAATACCATAATAACCGGCTTCATAATCTGCGTTTACTAAATCCACTACTTCTGCACCTGTCATATCATATATCTTTAAGCTTACTTTGCCTGCTTCTGGTAATGAAAATTTTATTTTAGTACTTGGATTAAAAGGATTAGGATAGTTTTGTGAAAGCTCATACTGATTAGGTACAACCACTACCTCCACTGCATCAGTGTATGTAAACTGTCCGTCATTATTAACTTGTTTTAATCTGTAAAAGAATTTACTTCCACCGATTAGATTTTTGTCAATATAAGAATATTCTTTTGGTGAGTTGCTGTTGCCATTACCATTTACAAATCCGACTTTTTCCCATTGGCCGCTATTTGCCTGTCTTTCCACATCAAATCCATAATTTTTTACTTCTGTTGCTGTTTGCCAGTTTAGCATTACTTTATCTTTATCAAACATTATTGCTGCAAAGGAAGAAAGTTCAACGGGAAGAGGATCATCAATTATATTTACCGGCTCGGTAAGAGGTTGATTAGTTATCACACCAGTCTGAGGATCATTAGCATGGTTTGCAAATAATCCAATTGCATTTGTGATGTTATCTATAGTAAGAGTAGTATAGACAGTAGGATTTAGAATAGTAAAATTCAATTGAACCCAAGTAGTGTATGATGAAGTAATATCAAAACCTGCAGGGATACCGCCACCATCACCGTTAATAGTCGTTCCAAGAACACCTACCCGGATAGATGTTGTATTATTTGTAGCATTTCGTGAATAGCCTTGTGAGGAGCCAAATGCCCATAAAGTCCCCCCAACAAATGTGAGTTTAGTGTTATCATAAACTACGTCTATTGTTGCTGAACCTAGTGTATTGGTAGCCGGGAGGTTTGTTCCTTTTACTTCTACTGCAACATTGAATTGACCGCCATTTACTCCGTCATTTTGAACAACTACTAATTGTTGCTCTATAGTTTGTGAAAATGTCAAACTAAATAATGATATTAACAATACTGTCAACATTTTTTTCATTTTTTTCTCCTTCTTTTATTTTTATAAAATTGTGATGCTAAGGCATGATTGACTTAGCATCTATATATTCCTTTAGTTTGGTACTTGGGTAGATTTAGCATTATAGAAATTCACATTGAACATATTAAAATCAGTACTAGTCACTTGTCCATCCAAATTCCAATCCGACATTTCATAGCCTGACGCGGCCCCGTAAAATTTTGGATTGAATACATTAAAATCAATACTAGTAATAAATCCGTCAGCATTTGCATCACCTCCAATCATTCCAAAACCACCACCAGAAAGGGCTACCATCGGATTTGTTCCATAAGCTTGTGTCTGTAATGTAGAATAATTATACAATACCGAACTGCTGCTTAAAGGAATTACATTTGCACTCATTATGGCAAGATGATTACGATGTATTACTACTACATAATAATTATCCGCAGTTAATCCTGTAAAGCTAACTGGACTTGTTCCATCAACATCTACTATTGTTCCATCACTTTTCAAAAATGCTGCTCTTGTTGCTACAATATTTGTAGCTTCAGCCGGAGTAGCACCTGTTCTAAGTTCTAATAGTACCCAGTCTACAATATCAGTAATTGGAATACTTCCAACTGTACTTGCTGTGTATCCATAAGTTTCGGTTGAATAAGCATCATTAGAACTAAGTGGAATGATAGTATTAAGTGATGTTGTCATTCCCCCGGCACCATTATAAGGCCCTTCGAGAAATACTTTAATGTTTGCCACTACAAAAATTACCTCGTAACTACCAATAGTTGGAGGTTCGGTTCTTGTTGTTCCCAGTATATCAGTTGTTATTCCAGAAATTGTGATTCCTGAGTTCATAACAGGTGAACCGGATAAAGGCATAAGGTCTGTAGAAGATGTAAACAATGGATCAGCATTAAACGATGCTAAATCTTTGCCGGGTACTGCCGTTGATTTCCAGGTAGCAAAATTTGTATAGTCTGTTGCAACAAGAGCAGTGAGAAAACCTGTTCCATCAGCTACATAATAATCGTTATAGTCTAAAGTTAAATTGGTTGCATCAGCAACTTTTGCTGCATAGTGCAGACCAGTTGTACCGCCTGAACGGGAATTGTCAAAAATATTATTTTGGATATTCGTTGTGTTGGTTAACACAATGCTATTGAAAGCATATGTATTTGATGTAGCTCCCGCAACTCCTGTTCCTCCAATGTAAACAGAATTAAAATAGAAGTTGTTGGAATAACTGGCATTGGTAGCTGCAACATTATAGATACCATTGATGGCATAACCGGTAGTGATATCTAAACCCGCATCATCAATACCCAAACGAATCATATTGTTCTGAAAGTTCGTTTTGCCGGTGTACGCATAAATACCTGTTATTCCTGCTGCTGTATTTGCTGATGCCAGATTCAACCCATGAATCATGTTCTTTTCAACAACAGCTGGTCCGGTAGTCGATGACTGGTTGTAAATACCCGTTAAAGTAGCTGCAGCAGAGGTGTTTGTATTTGAAAGACCATAGATGTGATTGTTTGAAATAGTTGTTCCGGGTATACCACTTGCAGAAATACCTATTAAACCGGAAGTGCTGCCCACTGCTGTAACTCCTGATGCAGTAGTCAGGTCAAAAATGTTATTATTAACTACATTATCCGACGTACTGTAAATTCCGATGAGTTGACCAGTAGTTCCGGTATTTGTTTTTGTAATATTGGCTATCGTATTTCCCGTTACGTTACTTCCGGCTCCTGTTTGTCCGCTTATTCCAATAATTGAACCCCCTCCTGCCGAGCTTATTGCATCTGCAAGCGTTGAACTTCCAATAATATTATTGCTAACCGTAGCAGGCAAAGCATTACCGTTAGTTTCATAGATGCTGATTCCTGTAATTGGGAAAGACGGCGCATTTGGGTAGGATATTCCACATATTATATTGTTCGAAATTGTAACTTTATCAGCTGCAGAACCGGTATTATTCTCATTGATACCTACAAAACCAGATGCACTCCATGAACCAATATTATTTATTAGAATACTGTTTGAAACAGTTTCACTTCCGATAGTGTTTCCACCGTTTGTTCCGATATTTACAACACCACTTGTAATTTCAATACCCGAGAAATAACCACCGCTTCCTGATGGTATATTTAGTTTGATATTCTGTATGAAGTTTCCCTGAATTTCAGTAGCCATTGAAATACCGGCATACACAAATATCCCGAATACTTTGCCATAATAGGATGAATAATTCAGTTCCATAGTACCACTACAACCGGGACCGGAACCACCTATGTAATTATTTTCAAAAGTTGTTCCATCTCCATAAAGATTAATGATACCATTTGTTGCCTGTGTAATATTGCCAGTAGGACTGGTTTGATAAAAACTATTTCCTGAAATCTGAGATCTACTTTGATTGTTTCCAGAATTTAAAGCCCTTGCATTTCCTGTTCCTGTAGCTAAATTCCAATTGTAAAAGTTACAATTGGATATCGTATTATTCTGGTTTAATTTACCACTGGTACCACTGTTTACCAATAGAAGTGTTGGCTTAGTTGTACCATCATGAATATTGCAATATTCGAAAATATTATTGCTATTGCCCAAAGCCGCAACAGATGTACCAATTACTACAACACCGCTTGTTGTAGTAGTTCCGGTAGTAACTCCTGTAATTTCACAGTAACTTATGGTATTGTTTGAAGCCGCATTTTGGAGAAACAAGGCATTCCCAGAAATTAAGGTATTATCGATTTTTAGTTGAACTGTTCCAACACTTCCAGGCCTTCCATCAAAGCTTACATAATCTGCTCCATCCAAAATAATGGTTTGTGCCGCGTTACTTGTAATTGTAAGTGCTGTTGCTCCTGTTTCTGGTCGTATTATTAAAGGATTAGATGCGTCAGTAGGTAATCCATTAAAGTTTATCGGGAATGTCTCACCAATACTATTATAGGCCGCCTGTAGTTCAAAAATGGAACCACCTATTGAGGCAAATCCACTACCTTTCAATGTATTCAATGCACTTTTTATACTAGGGAAATCGCCGGTTGGGCCAATCTTTACATTAGACGCAACAGGAGTGGCAATTGTCCCTTGTGAACCTGCTAATGCAGTGCTTGGAAATTCTTTAACTGCATAAACTTTCCAGTTATAACTGGTACCACCTGAAAGTCCACTAACTGAAGTTGTGTTGCTGTTTGCAGGAAGTTGAGCAACAAGTGAATAGTTTGTTCCATCAGTTGAATTATAAATGGCGTATCCTGTTTCATTGGTTGCATTGTCTGTCCATGACAAATCCATACTTGATGTGGTGACGTTTGAGAAATTAAGGGTAGTAGGTGCCAGTGGTACTATGTTAGGTAAAAAATAATATCTTGCCCATTTTGCAATTGCAAAATTATTATTATTGTATGCTGTGCCAACAACAGCATAAGGGTACGTAGAGCTTTGCATCCAAATATTTTTAAATACCGTGGCAGAATTTCCTATACCAATGGAGTAACCTGTATTATTGGCAGGTAAGGCGACGTTATATAAGAACTCAATCTGACCATTACTTTCCCAAAGAACAACTTGCCATGATATACTAGGGTAGGCACCATTAAATCCAACACTCCAATAAGTAATAAGTTTGCGATTAGGAGATGTTCCTTCAACCGAGTATCGGACAACACCAACAGATCCCAAAGTGAAATCATCCCAATATGCAGATATTTTTGGCTGGTTTGTACCTGAGCTAAAGTTGTTTATCGGCTCCGATGTCATCACTGAATTTCCAAGTTTTATCAAGCCATTATCATCGACCGAAAATTGATTGTATGGGTTTCCCATAAACCAGAACGTAAAACCAATGTCAGTTACCGCAGAAGCCGTATTATTCGGGCTTGCGGCAGCCACTAGAGTCTTAGCGCTTGTCATAGAAAGATAATTGCCGCCTGTTGCTGCATAGCCAAAGTAGTAATTGCTAATGTCCTGGGAAAAAATGCTCCCTGAGCCAAAAAGCATTAAACTTATGGCCAAAAGCGTAAATAAAGTAAATTTTTTCATAGAGCTCCTCTAAGATTAATTATTTATTGTTTTGATTTATTATTTAAAATATTTTTCATTTAATTAGTTCATTTTCAACTTCACTAACCAGATTTTAAGTTGTCGTAAAATATCTTTACTCCGTACTATGTAACCCTAGATGCATAATCCTATATATTTAACTGTAATAGTCTGCAAGAATTTTTCATAATTGAATTTATTGCAGCCTGCTTGCCAGCTGGTAGTTAATTATTATTTAAGCAAAGTCATTTTTCTTGTTTGAACAAAATTGCCAGCTTCTATTTTGTAAATGTACATTCCGCTGTTAAGATCGCTTGCATCAAAGTTAATTGCATTTATTCCGGATTCTCTGAATTCATTCACAAGTGTTCTTATTTCCTGCCCGAGTATGTTAAAGATGGTAAGCTTTACTATACTTGCTTCGGGTAAATTGAAACGAATTGTCGTGCTTGGATTAAATGGATTGGGATAATTCTGACTTAACTCAAATTTATTCGGAGCATTAAAATCAACTTCAATTGTTTTTGAGTATTCAAACTGTCCATCGTTATCAATTTGTTTTAATCTGTATGAATATTTTCCTGTGCTTACTTTGGTATCTACAAAAGAATAATCTTTAGATGAGTTTGAATTTCCATTACCATTTACAAATCCTAATTTTTCCCAAACAGCATTGTCATTCTGAACTTGTTTCAGAATCTTTCTCTCAACTTCAAATCCGTAGTTGTTAACTTCTGTTGCTGTTTGCCAATATAAATTTATATTATTTTCTGAAACATTTGCATTGAATAAATCAAGTTCGACTGGAAGAGGAATTGCACTTGTTGATAGTGAAATATTTGAGATTGAAGAGATAGCTGTACTATAACCCAACATCAAGTCTTTGTCACCGGAAATTATTGCTTGTATGTCACCAGTTGCTCCGGCAGTTAAATTACTTGTAAGAAAATAATATTTGTCTGAAGCCGATAAAGATTGATTTAATGCTGTAAAAAATATTTGGTTGCCTGCACCTGGATCTGAATTAACTGTTGTTCCTATTTGAGTATCGATACCTGAATCAAATACATCATCATTACTTACCCAAATCTTAAAACTACTTGAACCACTTCTTGTTCCATTTAATGTAATCCAGATATAATTAAAGATAGAGCCTGCATCGACGGAACTTAATGCAAAACGTCCAATTGGTTGATCACTTTGACCTGGGTTGACATTATTATTAAAAGTATTACCATCGGTAATCACAGTAGAATTTGGAAATGACTGAAACTGTAAATACGGATAACCGCCATTTTTGCTGTCATCACGTGCCCATAGCGTTGAAAAATCCCAGCCTGCATCAATAAATGTTGAAGAAGTTTTCATTTCTGATGTAGTTTTTGCTGTACCATAGGTGGCGGAAGAAACATTTGAGGTTTGTGAATCCCAAAAAACGCCTGTAGCAGCAGTTACTGTCCCACTGCCAATTACTGATTTAAGCGGTCCGGTACTGTAGCAATTTGTTATAGTTGGTTTTGTTGAATTGTGCGCATATCCTACTACACCACCGACTGAAGAACTTGTACCATTCTTAAAAACTTTTGCTGTAGAATAACAATTTTGTACTGTCGCCCTGTCATAACCAACTATACCTCCCACATAAGTTGAGGTTGTTGAAGCCCCATAAATATTTCCTGCTGTCCAGCATTCTTTTATAATATTTGTACTTGTATTGCTTTGAGCGATTATTCCACCAACAAGAAGTCCGTTTGCAGTTATATCCCCTGTAAAACTGCATTTTTCAACTATTGCTGAAGAACCTATATCACAACAAACTCCGCCGCAATATCCGCTTGCTGTTAATGAACCTGTTACAGAACAACTTGACATAGTTCCGCCAAAAAATTCGCAGCATAGTCCACTTAAATTACCTGTTGAAGTATTAAAATCAATATCAATTAATTTAATATTGCTCAAGGACGCTACGTTTGTATATCCAAATAGTCCGTTATAAGTATTAGTTGAATTATTTATATATAAATTGTTTAATGTATATCCTTGACCATTATAAGAGCCTGAAAATTTATTTGTAGAATTTCCGATAGCTACCCATCCGGCACCACTATTCCAGGTTGATGTAGTTGATGCATCTATGCCTGCGGTTTGAATATAGTATGCAGCCCACCTTGTTACCTGGTTTGGGCTGGGTACTTCAACATCAGAAGCAGTAATCCAGTAAAGATTATTCAAAGAAGCAATTTCATAAGGACTGCCTGCAGAACCATCACCTACAGAAGGGGCAGTTGCAGTTTGAGCATAGACACTCAGATTAAAGAATAAGCTTATAAAAGCTATTGCAATTAGAAAATTTTTGAACATTTATTCGTCTTTCTTTTTAGGAGGTTTTTACTTTTCCCTATTTTGGGATTTTATTTTCAATTAGTTCATATTCAATTTTAACAACCAGATTTTAAGTTATCGTACAACATCTTTATTCCGAACGAAGTAACATTAAATTCATAATCTTCTATATTTAACAGTAATAGTCTGCAAGAATTTTGCATAATTGAATTCCCATAGCCTTCTTACCAGATGGTAATTAATTATTATTTAAGCAAAGTCATTTTTCTGGTTTGAACGAAATTACCAGCTTCTATTTTGTAAATATATATTCCGCTGTTAAGATCGCTTGCATCAAAGTTTATTGTATTTACTCCAGATTCTCTGAATTCATTTACAAGTGTTCTTATTTCCTGTCCAAGTATGTTAAAGATCGTAAGTTTTACTATACTTGCTTCGGGTAAATTGAAACGAATTGTCGTGCTTGGATTAAATGGATTTGGATAGTTTTGGCTTAATTCAAATTCATTAGGTTTCATAAATGAAACCTCTACGTTTTTTGAATATTCAAACTGTCCATCGTTATCAATCTGTTTTAATCTGTAATAATATTTTCCGGTTGAAACTTTATTATCAACAAAAGAATAATTCTTTGATGAATTTGAATTTCCGTTACCATTTACAAATCCTAATTTTTCCCAAACAGCATTGTCATTCTGAACTTGTTTCAGAATCTTTCTCTCAACTTCAAATCCGTAGTTGTTAACTTCTGTTGCTGTCTTCCAGCTTAACTTAACAGTTGAACCATTTGTTGCTGCGGAGAAAGATGATAGTTCCACCGGTAATACAGAAGTGCCATTTATATCAATATAGGAAGTCCTTGTATATAAATTGCCATCAATAGATGCACCTGCGTTTTGAGTAATAGCTGCGTAAGCAAGTATGTTTCCTTTAAAATCTCCATTAATAAATGTTGAACTACCAACCTGCCAATAAACATTTGATGCCAGAGTACCGCCAATAAGAACAACATTACTTCCTACAGCTGGTGAAAGTGTGCTAATCATCTTGAAGATAAAGATATCAGTTGATGTGCCTGTTAGTGTTAGTGTCCCGTTTATGATAAAAGATCCTGCCGATTCATAAATCCCGCGGCCAAGCATAATTCCACCTAAATCTGTGCCTGTAACTAAACTACTATCAGCAGTACGACTAACAATGTTGCCGTATACAAGTGCATAATCTGATTGAGCTCGCGGTACTTCAGAGTTTGTTCCGATTGTTGTTGTTCCATCACATGTTCCGCTATTGGTTACGGTGGTTCCCCAAAGATTTCCCGATACATATCCGCTATTTGTCAAAGTTGTACCTCCAAGATTCCCGTTTACAGTTCCTGAATTGGTTACCGTGGTAGCGCCAACATTACCATTCACAATTGCTGGTGGAACAATGGTGCTTGCACTTCCAGCCAAAATCCTGAAATTACCAGCCGATAATAAATCTACCGGCAAAGGGTTAGGATATACAGTTTGAGAAAATGTACTAGGTATTACAGCTAGAATAATTGCTAGCATCGTTCCAAGAAAGTACAGCCATTTGTTAAATGCAAATGAAGCAGTAATTTGTCTGCTCATAGAAGTCTCCTTAAAAATAATCGTTTCTTAAAATCGGGATAAAGGTGTGGAGTGGTAGTTAAAACGCAATCGATCAAAAAGATGAAAGAGGGACTACATTCTTTGAGCAAACATGGTTAGCAATCAATTAGTTTGATAATAACGCACAATGCCCTCCGGTTTCATATTGCATTAAGATCAAACCATACGCCACATAATACATCCCTTTTTTTTGATTAAGAGCACCGTGCCAAAAATAATATAAGGCACATGCGTACATAAGCCCGTTCTGTTAGTAATTGCTACTGATGTTTTTGGTTAAAAATATTTTCATTGATGAGGTTTGACTATAAATATCCAATCGTTTAGCAGATTAGTATTGATTACTTTTCTTCCACTAAGAAAAATTCTTGTCTTAATGAAAACAGATTGATATAGATGCCATATAAAGCTTATCAGTAGTGTAAAGAATTTTGTGTAAATGGTTAAACAAAGATTAGAGGATAAGTGCTGCGGAGCGTAGCGGAGCAGCACTTATCCTCTGCACTCGAAAGCGGTATTGCTTTTGGGAAAATAAATAATATGTTTAACTTAAATCCAAAAGGAGTTTACACATCATGGAACTCACCGATGAAATGATCGAGCAGTTAAAAGCCGATCTAGCCAAAGCCAAAAATTACAATGATTTAATGGGTAAGGATGGAGCTATTAAAAAGCTAATGGCAAAATCCTTAGAACAGATGCTGGAAGCTGAGCTAACCGAACAACTCGGCTATGAAGAATATTCCCCAGCCGGAAAGAATAACGGCAATAGCAGAAATGGAAAAACCCGTAAGACTCTGAAGAACGATAATGGAGAAATCGAGATTACCGTTCCACGAGACCGTAATGGAGAATTTGATCCAATCATTGTCAAGAAGTATGAAAGAACCATAGGCCCTATTGAGGATAAGATAATCTCTATGTACGCAAAAGGAATGACTACCAGAGATATACAATCACATGTTCAAGAGATGTATGGCTTAGATGTTTCAGCCACCTTGATTTCCAATATTACTGATAAGATAGTTCACATTGCAACAGAGTGGCAGAATCGTCCTCTTGAAGGGATTTATCCAATAGTTTTCTTTGATGCTATCCATTACAAAGTAAGAGACGAATCAACAAAGAAAGTGGCCTCAAAGGCTGCCTATACGTGTCTGGGAGTAGAACTTAGCGGCAGAAAAGATCTACTTGGCCTTTGGGTTGGAGAGGCTGAAGGAGCAAACTTCTGGCTAAGCGTTTTAACTGAACTTAACAACCGTGGAGTAAAGGATATCCTTATTGCCTGCATAGATGGACTGAAAGGTTTTCCTGATGCCATACAGACTGTCTTTCCAAAGACAGAAATCCAGCTATGTGTTATTCATCAAATCCGCAGCACCCTCAAATACATTGCTTCTAAAGATCAGAAAGAATTTATGAAGCAATTAAAAACTGTTTACACAGCACCAACAGAAGAAGCTGCTTTAGAGAATTTAAATTTACTTGAAGATAACTGGTCTAAAAAATATTCATTGGCTCTAAAATCCTGGAGAGGTAACTGGAATAATCTGGCAACCTTTTTCAAGTACCCTGAAGAAATCAGAACTATAATTTACACAACCAATGCTGTTGAAGCGGTACACCGCCAGTTCAGAAAAGTAACCAAGGCAAGATCATTGTTCCCGAATGATGATGCACTCAAAAAAATGCTGTATCTTGCTTACAGAGATTTATCTAAAAAATGGACTATGCCGATTAGAAACTGGGCTATTGTTCTTTCCAATTTTTCTATTAACTTTGAGGAAAGACTGGAGCCTTTCCTCTAATGAATAATGCCATTTACACAAATTATTTTACAGTCTCGATTTAACCAGATAAAACAAACTCTTTTGAAACGAATTAATTTTTAATTCGTTTTTCACCTTTCTTGTAGTATCTTCTTTTCTTGAATAAAAAGGGGGGTTAAGCAGTGGTTTGTAAAATTGACAAATATTCAGAAACAATGTTCTGAAGCAATTTCAGTATTACTATCGAATAATTTAAATTATTGTTTAATCTAATAGCTAATCTGCTTATATAACATAGCATTACTTAATTGTTTTTATATTTTATAATTTATGAAAGAATGGACAAGCGGATAATGCTTTAAGAAAAGATAGATTTTAAAATTAATGTTTCCCCATCTATAAATTAACTTAAATCGTTTTTAGTGAAAAAGTAACATTGGTTCCACTGCCGGGTTCACTCTTAATTGAAATTTCTCCGCCGTGTTTTTCTATTATTTCTTTGCATAAAATTAATCCCAAACCTGTCCCCTTTTCTTCAGCAGTCCCATGGGTAGAATAATGTACATCTATACGAAAAATTTTATCAAGATCATTTTTTGGAATGCCAACACCGTTATCGCAGATATTAACTTTAACAAGCTCATTATTTAGTTCCGAAGTTACTTTTATAATTCCCTTTTTATCGGAAAATTTAATGCTGTTTGAAATTATATTTCGCAAAACCAGTTGAAGCATATTTTTATCTGCATTTACTAAAATGTTTTTATCAACTTCATTAACTAAAATTATTTCCTTTTGCGAAGCAGAAATCGAAAGTGTTTCAAAAATACTATTTATCTCATCACAAAGCTGGATATTATTTAAATCTAATTTAAAATTTTCATTTTGTAATCTTGACCAATTTAACAGATCATTTAACAATACAAACTGTTTATTAAGAGAACTATTAATACTTGTATTGAATTCTTTAATCTCCTCTCTGCTCAAATTTTCGATATCATTTGATAAAGCATCTGAAAATGCCAGTAAAGAGTGAAACGGCCCCCGTAAATCATGAGCTATGATTGAGAAAAATCTATCTTTCATTGCATTAAGCTCTTTCAACTTGCCGTTTAATTCATTAAGCCGCTTATTAATTTTTCTTTTATTTATATATTCCCAAATAATTAATCCAACAATTACTAAACCGAGAAAAAGAGAAATTGTAAGCCATTGAATAAATATTTTCTGCTTTGCAATTTCTGCATCCTGCCGCCCTTTAATTTCTTGAATTTTATAGTCAAACTCTTCTTTTGCCAGTTTTTTGATTTTATCGGTAATCTTTAAACTATCTGATGCATCCTTATAAATTTTAAGGTAATGATATGCTTTGCTCGTATTTTCCTTTTTATAATATTCTGTTTGAAGTACATTTGCTGCATTGGCAATATTATCTAATGAATTAATCGAATCTGCTAAATCAATAGCTTTAAGAGCATGACTAATAGCTAAATTTGATTTTCCTTCCATTTGATATATAGATGCTATTCCATTTTCAGATTGAGATATGCCATGTTTCTCATCCATTGCTTTGTAAAGTTTATTAGCCATATTAAAGTAGTTCAACGCTTTATTATATTCATGCTTTGTTTCATATATCTTGGCAAATATTAAATAGATTCCTGCTTCAGATTGTTTATTACCTGTTCTCACCCCCTCTTTTAAAGCATCATTTAAATATTCAATTGCTTTATCATCTTTTCCTATCCTGGAATAAATGTCTCCAATATTTTGTTCAATAATAGAATAGCCTTTGCCATTTCCATTTTTTTTTCTAATCACCAAAGCTTTATTTAAATAATCCAACGCAGTGTCATAATCTTCCAATGCAATATAAACCAATGAAATATTGTTGTAAGAAGTTGCTATTTTATTTTCGTTTCCATTCTCTTTACGTATCTTTACTGCTTTAAGATGATTTTGTATTGAAATTAAATATTCCCCTTGATAATAATAAATAATCCCAAGAACATTTAACGAATTAGCAATTCCGGATTTGTCATTTATCTTTTCTCTAACTGCCAAAGCTTTTTTTGTATATTTTAAAGCTTTTTTATTATCCAAATTAATGTAGCTATATCCAATACTTCCAAGACAACTCGCAATACCCTTTTGGTAGTTAAGCAATTTTGCAAGTTCTAATCCCTCATTAGCATAATCAAGCGCCTTCTTATTATCTAAGTATTGATATAAATCGGCAATTTCATCAAGAACATCTACTTTTTTTTCACCACTTATTTTTCCTAATTGTCTTTCTAGGCTATCAGCCATCCCCTGTTGAGCATATGGGGTTATAGAGGCAGCAATGATGAAAATTATTATAAGATAGATTTTACTTTTCATTTTTTTTGATAATACTCAATCATCATTAATTTAACAATAATGTTGAGATTAAATTCTTAAAAAGTTTAACGTTTTCAATTTTATTTTTTAACCAATAGAACTTCTAATTTATAATTTATATTCAGGCAATTTATAATCTATTCCCTGTCGTCTATTACTTTATTTTTTCTCAATTGGTAATTTAACTAATTATTTTAATTTGTAATGTAGTTTTCCAAATACCTTGTAAGCTTCAGCATATTTTCACTTTCTATTGCTTTGAAATATTTAAAACTAATTATTAAATATTGGGGTGAATTGTTTGATACATAATTCAAACTGCATTCAAAGTAAAAGAGACATCGGTTCCCTTCCCCTTTTCACTTTTAATTTTAATTTCTCCACCGTGTTTTTCAATTATTTCTTTACACAAAATTAATCCCAATCCAGTTCCCTTTTCTTGAGAAGTCCCTTGAGTTGAATAATGTACATCTATTCGAAATATCTTATCTAGATCATCCTTTGGAATACCAACACCATTATCTGAAACATTAAATTCCATATACCCATTTCCCTGGCTTGATGTAACTTTAACTATCCCTCCTTTATTAGAAAATTTTATGCTGTTAGAAATTAAATTTCTAAGTACAAGTTGAAGCATATTTTTATCTGCATTAATAATTATTTCTTTTTCAACTTCATTAACCAGATTAATTTCTTTTTGAGAAGCATTCAAAGATAAAGTTTCCATAATATCTTTGAGCTCATCATATACTTTAACATTTTCATAGTTCAATTTATAATTCTCGTTTTGAAGTCTTGACCAATCAAGTAAATTATTTAATAATTCAAATTGCTTTTTAAGCGAATTATTTATGTCGGTATTGAATTCTTTAATCTCATCATTACTTAAGCTGTCAATATCGTTTGACAAAGCATCCGACAGAGCAAGCAAAGCATGAAATGGGCCGCGCAAATCATGCGCTATTATTGAGAAGAATCTATCTTTTGTCGCATTAAGTTCTTTCAACTTGCCGTTTAATTCATTAAGCTGCCTATTAATTTTCCTTTTATTTATATATCCCCAAATAATTAATCCAACAATAATTAAACCTAGAACGAGAGAAATTGTAAGCCACTGAATAGATATTTTCTGTTTTGCTATTTCCGCATCCTGCTGCTCTTTAATCTCTTGAATTTTATAATCAAACTCTGTTTTTGCCAGCTTTTTTATTTTATCAGATATTTTTAAGCTATCGGAAGCGTCTTTAAAAATAGTAAGATAATAAAAAGCTTTTTTTGTATTCCCCAATTTATAGTACTCTGCCTGAAGTACGTTCGCGGCGTGTGCGACATTATCTAATGATTTGATTGAATCAGCAAAAGTAAATGCGGTAAGAGCATGACTCATTGCTAATTCTGATTTTCCTTCTTTCTGGTAGATTGCAGCTATTCCATTTTCGGCCTGTGAAATACCGTGTTTTTCATCCATCGCATTATACAGATCAATTGCCATATTATAGTTATTCAATGCTTTCTCATCTTCATCAATCTGCATGTAGACTTTTGCCAATATAAGATAATTTGCACCTTGAGATTTTTTGTTACCAATCTCCTTGTTAATCTTCAGAGCTTCATTTAAATATTGTAGTGATAGATTATACTTACCCATCCGGCTGTAAATATCTCCGATATTACCTTTTATAATTGCAATTCCATCCGGGCTATTTATTTTTTTTCTTAAGACTAAGCTTTTATCAAGGTATTGCAATGCAGTTTCATAATCTTCTAAAGCGATATAGACAAGAGAAATATTATTGTAGGAAACGGATAAATTTTTTGCATCTCCAATCTCTTGGCGCATCTTCAATGCTTTTAAATGGTAATCAATAGCAGATAAATAATCCCCTTTAAAATAATTTATTACTCCTAAAACATTAAGGGATGAGGCTATCCCTATTTTGAAACCTATTCTCTCACGAATTTTCAAAGCTTTTTTTGTATAATTCAAAGCTTTGTTATTATCAATGCTTATATAGCAAAAACCAAGGCTTCCATAGCAGCTTGCCAATCCTTTGTCATCTCCAATTGATTTAGCAAGTTCTACACCTTTATTTGCAAACTCTATAGCTGTCTTTGTGTTAATGTATTGATAAATATCAGCTAATCTGTCAAGTGTTTCTACTTTTTTTTCACCACTTAAATTATCAAGCTGCTTTTCAAGGCTATCAGCAACTCCCTGTTGAGCATATTGATTAACAGCATAAGCCAATATGAAAATCAATATTAATTTTATTCTGGAATTCATAATTATTCATAATATTTCTTAATGGAGCCTAAAGAATAATTTGAAATATTTTTTATACTAAATGCGTCGCGATACTTTTTTTTAACATACGTAATTACGAAAAAATATTAACAAAGGAAACTTTATTATTTAAATACTAATTCCCGGGACTCCAAATTTCCTTCTCATATTATCGAAATTAAATAAAGTAAAGTGAAGTCAATAATTCTATTTTAAATTGAGTTCAATGAAATGGAAACTAGCAATTTATTAATAACTTATTATACGCAATGTTGGTGGAGAGGTCATCTCAAAAATAAAATTTATTTGGTTGAAAGAATAATTCCTTCGAATTATGATTCATTCTTCCTCATCAGATTGCTCGCCATACTATTCTTACTTAATTTTGCAGCTATCATTTTAAGAGAAATATATTTGGTTAAGCTTATAAAGTATTTGCAAGCATATATTTTATATTGAATTGGTTACATAATAAGACACAACTATGCATAAAATTATACAAACCGGAGAATCAAAAGTAGCAGAAGAAAAAACTGCTTACGGAATTCTATTAGCAATTGGTTTTTCACATTTGCTTAATGATGTTATGCAATCTCTTATACCATCTATTTATCCGATTATAAAAGATTCATTCAATCTTAGCTTTGTACAAATTGGGCTTATTACTTTGACATTCCAATTATCTGCTTCAATCTTTCAACCTTTTGTTGGATTCTATACCGATAAAAAACCGAAACCATTTTCCCTTACAATTGGAATGCTGTTCACATTAGTCGGAATTATTTTTATTTCAATAGCAGCTACTTATCAAATACTTTTATTTGCGGTAGCTTTAGTTGGAATTGGTTCTTCTGTTTTTCATCCTGAAGCTTCGCGAGTTGCACACCTAGCTTCCGGTGGTAAGCGGGGTCTAGCACAGTCTATTTTTCAAGTTGGAGGAAACGCCGGACGTTCAATAGGCCCATTATTAGCAGCGATTATTATTGTTCCTTTTGGAAGGATGAGTATTTCGTTCTTCTCTATTTTAGCTATTCTTGCTATAATAATTTTAATTAAGATTGGAAATTGGTATAAAAAGAAAAGCCAAGATCACGCAGTTGGGAAAAGTAATTTTAATAACATTGAAATAAATAATAACTTTTCAAAACGAAAAATATTTTTTATAGTTTTTATTTTATTGACATTAATTTTTTCAAAATATATTTATCTTGCATGTATGACCAGCTTCTTCACTTTTTATTTGATTGATAAATTTCAAGTTTCTGTTCAAACATCTCAGGTTTATCTTTTTATATTATTAGCTTCTTCTGCAATTGGAACAATGATTGGCGGGCCGTTAAGCGACCGTTTTGGGAGAAAATATATTATCTGGTTTTCAATTTTAGGTGTGTCCCCTTTTACAATTTTATTACCTTATGCTAATTTATTCTGGACAACAATTTTAACCATATTAATCGGTGTAATACTTGCTTCTGCATTCCCTACAATATTAGTTTATGCACAAGAGCTTCTACCTGGTAAAGTTGGAATGATAGCTGGATTATTTTTTGGTTTTGCTTTTGGAATAGCTGGAATAGGTTCTGCCGTTCTTGGAGAATTAGCTGATCAAACAAGCATAAATTATATTTTCCAAATTTGTTCTTTTCTGCCTTTAATTGGATTGATTACCTGGTTTATTCCAAAACTTCAAGTTTCATAGCTATAATATTTAGGTATATTTTGACTAAATTTATACATCATTTCACGTAATGTTTTTTTCAGATAAATCTTCAGATATTTTTGAAAATAAATTAATCCAAAATACCTTTGCTTAATGAAAAATATTGAAATATTCCTAAAAAATATTTTACTAAAAATCCTTTTATTCATTTCTAATTTTAATAGGAAAAGAAACGGAAAGAATAAAAGAATCTCGCGGATACTATTTATTCGGTTAAATAGAATCGGAGATGCTTTAGTTACAACACCTTTGCTGCATTTAATAAAAAGTAGTTTACATTGCGATATTTATCTTCTGGCAGATAAGAAAAATTATTTTGCTTTTGATAATAATCCGGACATTGATGAAGTAATTATTTTTGAAAAAGGCCTAGGTGGAATATTTAAAATTCTTAAAGCAATAAAGCATGAAAGAATTGATACCATAGTTGATTTGCATGATGATGTTTCTACAACTGTCAGCTTTATTATTGCATTAAGCAGTGCTGTAAATAAATTTGGATTGGAAAAAGAAAATAAAGTTATTTATACAAATACTGTAAATAAATTAGATGATACAAAATATCATGTAATAGAACGAATATTAGAATTAGGCAAATTGTTTGATATCAAAATGAACAAAGATGAAGCTAAAGTTCATTATAGCCCTGAAGTAAGCTCTTTAAATGAAGCTAATGAATTTGTTAAGAAAAGTTTTCATGAAAATAAATTTTTAGTCGGGGTAAATATTTCAGCAGGTAGCGAAGCAAGATTTTGGGGAATAGAAAATTATAAATTGTTAATTGAATTATTACTTAATCAGGATATTAATCTTTTAATATTATCAGATCCGAATGATTTATATTTAGCAAAAAAATTATCCGGCAATCGAGCAAAAATCTATTCAACAGAATCATTCGATAAATTTGCTGCAATGATATTTCAATTAAATCTATTAATTACTCCCGATACTATGGCCGTTCATTTAGCTGCTGCAAATAATGTAAATGTTTTTGGTTTATATGTACATGATACTTCTTCAACAATTTGGTCTCCATTCGGTTCAGATTTTGATTTCGTTGAAACAAATACATCTGATTTAAAAAATATTTCGCTTAAAGAAGTAAAAACTAAACTCTTACCTTTTCTCGAAAAACATTTGATAGGAGTTAAGAATTAATGCAGATTTCAATTCCAAATTGTAAAAGATTTACTGGTTATAAGCCATGCTTCCCGGATCATGACTGTTTAAAAGACGGCTGCAAAGATAATATTCCTATCGGCACAAAAATTTTGATAATAAACCTCGATGCGATGGGAGATGTTTTAATGACAACAGCACAACTTCCGGCATTAAAAAGAAAATTTCCAGAATCAACTATCTATTGGATTACAGATATAAATGCTGTCAAACTTCTTTATGAAAATCAATTTATAGATTATGTTTTTGCTTATAATGCTGAATCTATTTCTATATTAAAAGAAATAGAATTTGATTGTATAATGAATTCGGATAAATCGATGAAATCGTGTTCGTTACTGAATTCAATTAACTCCAAAAATAAGCTTGGTTTCGGACTTGATAAAGATGGTAGGATAATTCCCATAAACGAAGGTGCACTTTATAATTACAAGCTTGGAATGAACAATCAATTGAAGTTTAGAGAAAATCAAAGAACCGGACAGGATTATCTTGCTGAGACTTTTGAACTTAAAGATTTTTATAAAAGAGATGATTATGTTTTTAATTTTAATGAGGAAGAAATTTCATTCATTGAAACATATAAAAATGAAGTTGGATTAGATTCAAATGATTTCGTGGTAGGATTCAATACAGGCTGCTCCAACCTTTATCCAAACAAAAAAATGACAATTGACCAGCATATTTATTTAATTAAAAAATTGCTTGAAACTAATAAATTAAAAATAATTTTGCTTGGGGGGCCTGAAGATACTGAACGAAATAAAGATATTTATTCTCATTTCAATAATAAAATAATTAATACTCCAACTAATTTAGGTGTTAGAAAAGGAGCATGTTTTGAACAGCTTGCTGATGTAGTAATAACAGGTGATTCATTTGGAATGCATCTGGCAATAGCATTAAAGAAATATGTAATAGCCTGGTTTGGAGTAAGCTGCTGGACAGAGATAGATCTTTACAATCGTGGAGTAAAATTATTCCAAGATAATTTATTCTGTTCTCCTTGCTGGAAAAAAGTTTGTCCTTATAACTTGGAATGTATTCAGATGATAGATTTAGATAGAATTGTTACAATAACTTTAGACTTTTTTGAGAAAAAAAAAGAAAGTAAAAATGTTTCTCAAAAGTAATGTCAATCCATTTTCATTTTCTAAAAGAATTAATAGGCCATTGATACTTGATGGAGCAATGGGCAGCCAACTTCAGCAAAAAGGTTTGGAAAGTAATGGCTCAATGTGGATGTCTTTAGCAAACATTGAGAATCCAGAAACAGTTTTTCAAATTCATCAAGACTACATCAATGCTGGCGCTGATATTATTACAACTAATACTTTTAGAACAAACCCTGCAGCTATTAAAAGTTTTAAAATGGATAATAAATTATTAGTCAGAAAAAGTGTTGAAATTACTAAAGAAGCAATAGGAGAATCACCAATTTTTATTGCTGGTTCTAATGCTCCAGCCGAAGATTGTTACCAGGTTTTAAGAACTCTCACACCAAAAGAATTGGAATATAATCATCATAAACATATCAGCCTATTATTTGAAAATGGGGTGGATTTTATTTTAAATGAAACACAAAGCCACTTTGATGAACTAAAAATTATCTGCAAGTATTGTCATAAAAATGATATCCCATATATAATAAGTATATTCTTAGATGATATAAATAATATCCTATCTAATAATAGATTAACTGATGTAATTAAATATATTTCTAATTATGATCCAATCGCAATTGGATTTAATTGTATTTTGCCTAAATTATTTTTAAAAATTATTTCAACTTTCAATTTAGATTTTAATTGGGGAACTTACTTGAACTTGGGAAATGGAGACTTTACGGATAAAAAAATAGAACGCTTTGTTTCACCAATTGAATATAAAAAAATTATTAAAAAAATCTTAAAGAATAACCCTTCATTTGTAGGAGCATGTTGTGGTTCAACACCAGAGCATATAAAAGAAATTAAAAAGCTTTTAGATGAATAAAATAATAAAAAAATCTTGTGCTAAAATTAACATCGGCTTAAATGTAATTAGAAAAAGGAATGACGGATATCACGATATTGAAACTGTTTTTTATCCAATTAATCTTTTTGATGAACTTACTTTTGAAAAATCAGAATCATTTCAATTTATTTCCAATAATAAAGAGTTAGAATTAGACTCCAACAATTTAATATTCAAAGCAAAAAAAATATTAGAAGATATTTCTGGAAAGAATATTAATGCAAATATTTCATTAAAAAAAAATATTCCAATCGGGGCAGGGCTTGGTGGCGGAAGTTCAAATTGTGCGGTTACACTTCTTTCCTTAAATAAATTATTTCATCTTGATGTAGATGAAAAGGATATAAAAAAAATGGCTTTGCAGCTTGGCTCAGATGTACCTTTCTTTTTAAATCCGAAACCAAGTTTTGCTTCTTTCAGAGGAGAAGTATTAAAAGAAATTAATTTTAAGATTGGCTTCCCTATTTTGATTGTTAACCCGGGAATTCATGTATCTACAAAATGGGCTTTTGAAAGTCTAAGATTAAAAGAGCGAAAGTTTTCTTTAGAAGAAATAATTGAATATCATGAGCTTCACATTCAAGATTTTAAAGATAAAATCACAAATGATTTTGAAGGAGTAGTTTTTAAAAAATCTCCTGAAATAGAAAATATAAAAAATAAAATGTATGAAGCTGGAGCTGTATTTTCATTAATGACTGGAACAGGCTCAACGGTATTTGGAATTTTTAAAAACTTAGATGAAGCCGTAAAAGCAAAAAGGCTCTTTAAAAAATACTTTTCAATAATTCATTATGAAGAAGATTAACTAACCGCAGCTTCCGTAAATTCCACAAATTCCCTCGACGCATTTACCTTAACCATCGTACCAAAAGGAATTGTAATATTTTCTTTTACATGCCCATGCTTGAAATTATAAATCACCGGGATAGAAAGCTTCCCAAAATAATCTTCTATAACTTCACCTAAAGAAAGTGTGCGTTTTTCCGGGTCGTGTTCGTTACAATCTAAAAATCTTCCTAATATTATTCCTGCTGATTGCTTAAACAATTTATGAAGTCTTAATGTATTTAACATTCTATCAACTCTATACGGTAATTCTTGTACTTCTTCTAAAATTAAAATTTTTTCTTTTGCATCCGGGAAATATTCTGTCCCAACCAACGCAGATATCAAAGATAAGTTTCCACCAAATATTCTACCTTTAGCAGCACCTTTAGTAATCTTTAATATTTTTTCTCCGTCAGGAGGTTTTACCCTCCCTATTTTTTTATTTGAAGTAAGTAATGACCAAAAGAATTCTTCTGTAAATGGGTCCACACTATTATAAAAATCAACTGCAACCATTGGGCCTGCAAAAGTTATTAATCCAGCCTTTTGAAAAAATGCCATTTGCAAAGCAGTTATATCGCTGTATCCAACAAATATCTTTGGATTGTTTCTAACAATTTTAAAATCAATTTTATCCAATAATCTTGGAGAGCCATAGCCACCGCGAACAGAAAAAATTGCTTTCACTTCTTTTTTCTTAAACATTGAATGTAAATCATCCAATCTTTCGTTATCGCTGCCGGCTAAATATCCATGATAGTTCCCAACATACTTGCCTACTTCAACTTTGTATCCTAATTTTTCTAAATAGGAAACACCTAAATTTATTTTTGAAAGATCATCTGGTGAAGAAGCCGGAGAAATTACCCCTATCAAATCCCCCTTCTTTAATTTTTTTGGTTTAACAACTCTCATACGCCTATACTTTTATTTTTGATATTTTAATAATTGGCTTTAATTTAACTAATCAATTTTAATCTAACAAATTATATTAACATAATTTAGGAGATTTCTTATGAATTACTCAAAAATTTTGGGTGATAAATATTCTGAAATCCAAAAAAAAGCAAATAAAATAAAACTGGTTTTAACAGATAATGACGGAGTTTTAACTGATACTGGAGTTTATTATTCCCCAAAAGGTGAGGAATTCAAAAGATTTTCGATTAGAGATGGAATGGGTGTTGAAAGATTACTCAGTGAAGTAAATATCGAAACTGGAATAATAACTGGAGAAACTTCAGGTTCTGTAAAAAAAAGAGCTGAAAAATTGCAAATAAAAGAATTACATCTTGGAATAAAAGAAAAGCAAAAAATTTTCCCTAACATCTTAAAAAACAAAAACTTACTTGCAGAAAATGTTGCCTACATTGGCGATGATTATAATGATTTGGAAATTATAAAATTAGTTGGCTTATCAGCCTGCCCAGTAGATGCTATGCCAGCCATTAAAGAGTTAGTAGATTTTATTTGTGCAAATAAAGGGGGAAATGGGGCTTTTCGTGATTTTGCAGAATTACTAATATATTTTAATAAAAAAAAGTGAATTAAATATTAAATATATTTCTCCCTGGCATAGTTACAAATAAATTTGTATATATATCCATTTAATTTGTGATAAACAGTCGTAAATGAAATAAAATTAAATTTTTATTCATTTTTATATTGACAATAAACTTTGTAGAATGTATTTTTCTTCGCAAATGAAAATAGATTTTTTAAATATTATCTGTAACAATTTTAGCAAGAAAATTTTTCTGCTCACTTCTTTATTTAATTTAAATCCTCGCCGCCCCCGTTTGGGGTAATAATATTTCATTCTTTTAAATAGTTCATTATTTATTAATTAAAAACTCAAAAGGGATTTTTATTATGTTATCTGTTGGAATATTAGGCGGAACCGGTTATACGGGGAAAAAATTATTAGAGTACTGTAATGCTCACTCCGAAATTGGTGAAGTTAAAGTTTATGCAAATACAAGTTCTGGTAAAAAGATAATTGATTTGTTTCCTGATTTAAAAGGTATAGTTGCCGATGATTACGTTGAGTCAATAAATAATATTTCTTATGAAGAAGATGTCTTCTTTATAGCATTGCCGCATGGTGAAGCATTAAAATATGTACCGACAATTTTAAGTAGAGGCAAAAAGATTATTGACCTCGGTGGAGATTTCAGATTAAATGAATCGATAGTCTATGAAAAATGGTACGGTCAAAAACATACTTCTTCCGAATTACTTTTACAAAAGGTATATGGATTAGCTGATTATAGTAAAACCGATTATTCTAAATTTGATTTAGTTGCTAATCCTGGCTGCTACCCTACTGCTGCTCTTTTATCTCTGCTTCCTATTGTTTCAAATTTTTCAGATGAAATTATTTCGACAAGTGTGAATGCTTATTCTGGAACAAGCGGTGCTGGTAAAACTGCGAAAACTGAATTGTTAATGTCAGAGATGGATGGAAATGTTTCGGCCTACAATGTAACCAAGCATAGGCATGAACCGGAAATACTTCAACTGCTAAACCAAAAAGGATTTGATTCTCCTTTTTCATTTACAACTCATTTACTTCCGATAGCAGTAGGTATTTATTCGACTTCGGTAGTTTACCTTAAGAATAACATTGACGAACAGGTAATTAAGAATCTCTACACTGTATTTTATGAAGATTCTTTTTTTGTTAGGATGAGAGAAATTCCTCCACAGTTAAAATGGGTAACAGGAACTAACTTCTGCGATATAAATATAACTGCAAAAAATAAAACCATAATTATTACAGGAGCAATTGATAACCTTATTAAGGGTGCTTCAGGACAGGCTGTCCAAAATTTAAATAAACTATACGGATGGGATGAAACGCTTGGAATTTTTGAAAGGGGGAAAAACAATGTATCAGTTTATTGAGAATGGTTCTGTTACATCTGCTAAAGGGTTTAAAGCTACAGGAATTTTTTGCGGTATTAAAAAGAAGAAAAAAGATTTAGCATTAATATATTCTGATTCAAGCTGCATAACTGCAGGAACCTTTACGACAAACAAAGTTAAAGCTGCTCCCCTTTTAATTACTCAAGATATTGTAAACACTCATAAAAAAGTTAAAGCAATTTTGTGCAACTCAGGAAATGCGAATGCCTGCACGGGAGATGACGGTTTTAAAGATGCTTTGCAAATGCAAAAAAGTTGTGCTGATTCTTTAGGAATAAAGCAAGATGAAGTTTTAATTTCTTCAACCGGGGTTATTGGACAAAAACTTCCTATGGAGGCTTTGTTAAACGGAATAAAAACTATTTCAACTACTTTAAATGAAAATGGTGGTTTATATGCTGCTGAAGCAATCATGACTACCGATAAAAAAATGAAATCATTTGCTGTCAAAGTTCAGCTTAAAAATGGTGAAGTTACAATCGGCGGAATCTGCAAAGGCAGTGGAATGATTGCTCCTAATATGGCTACTATGTTAGGTTTTCTAACTACCGATGCTGAAATAGATGAAGAAATTCTTAAAGATATTTTTGCGAAAGCAATCTGCATTTCATTTAATAAAATTTCTGTTGACGGTGAAACAAGTACAAACGACATGTGCATAATAATGTCAAATGGAACGAGTGGAATAAACGTAAATGATTCGGAAAACTTAGAAGCATTTTCTGAAGCATTAAACGCAATCTGTATTCAAATGGCTAAATCAATTGTCGCAGATGGTGAAGGTGCTACAAAGCTGGTTACTGTAAACGTAAAAAATGCCAAATCAAAAAATGATGCAAATCTTATTGGGAAATCAATTGCAAATTCTTCCTTAGTTAAGACAGCGATTTACGGTCAAGATGCTAATTGGGGCAGAATCATGAGTGCAGCCGGTCAAAGCGGTGCAGACATCGAACCAAATAAAGTTTCAATTAGCTTTAATGATTTATCAGTACTTCAACCTAATTTTAATCTTACTTTGAATGAAGAATTAGCTTCTAAAATTCTTTCTCAACCTGAATTTGTTATAAATATTGATTTAGGTTTAGGGAAAGAAGATACAACCTGGTGGACCTGTGACTTAACAGAAGAATACATCAGAATAAACGCAGATTATAGAACTTGAGAACGGAGAGAAAATGAAAACAGCAATATTAAAAATAAGCGGTAAAACAATTAGTGAATTTGTTGAAACCAATAAGTGGATAGAACTTATTAAAAATCTTTATGAAGTTTATGATGGTGTAGTGCTTGTTCATGGCGCTGGAAAAACAATTTCTGAGTGGGCAGATAAGATTGGACTTGAAACAAAATTCATTGATGGACAAAGAGTTACTACTTCAAAATACATGGAAATAGTTGCTGCTGTTCAGGCAGGATTAATAAATACGCAGCTTTCAGCTAAATTAAATTCATGTGGAATTGAAGCGGCAGGTTTTTCCGGTATTGATAGAAATACTTTCACAGCAAAAATATTTGACGACAATTTAGGATTTGTAGGTTATCCTGAATTGACAGGTTCAAAAGAATGGATTGAAGCGCTTTTATCTCATAAAGTTCTTCCTGTCTTTTCAAGTGTATGCAAAGATGCAGATGGTAATTTAATTAATGTTAATGCAGATATTTTTACAGAAGTACTTGCCTCAGCTATTCAAGCAGATTCTGTATTATTTGTTTCAGACGTTGATGGAGTTATCATTAATGGCGAGGTAAAAAAACAGCTCAATACTTCTGAAATTGTAAATGGAATTTTATCAGGTGAAATTACCGGTGGAATGATTCCAAAATTAAAATCATGCTCTTCCCTTCTCTACAAGGGAATAAATAAAATCTGGATAGGCTCGAAATTAAATCATCAAACAATAATAAATAATGAAGACTTTAATGGAACTTGGATCATTGGTTCAACAGAAGAAAACAAACAGCTTCACTACGTTGCTTAACGTTTATAACAGATTCCCCGTAGAATTTGTCCGTGGGGATGGCGCTTATCTTTATGATGCGGACGACAATAGGTATTTAGATTTCCTTTCCGGCATTGCAGTTAGCGGCTTCGGCCATAACAGCAAAGAAATTAAAGCAGCAGTACGAGAACAGCTTGATAAATTTTGGCATGTTTCAAATTTATATGAATCAACCCCTCAAATAAACCTTGCAGATAAGCTTGCACGAATTTCCGGACTTGATTCAGTTTTCTTTAGCAACTCAGGAACTGAAGCAAATGAAGCAGCTATTAAGTTTGCAAGAAAATGGGGCGAAGGAAAATATCATATCATATCAGCTTTTGGCGGCTTTCATGGCAGGTCAATGGGAAGCCTTTCAGCTACCGGGCAATTAAAACTTCATGAAGGTTTTGGCCCAATGCTTAACGGATTTTCTTATGTGCCATTTGGTGATATGGCATCGATTGAAAGTAAAGTTAATGAACACACGGTTGCAGTATTAGTTGAACCCATTCAAGGTGAAGGCGGTGTAAACGTCCCTTACGCTGGATATTTAAAAGATTTAAGATATTTCTGCTATGAAAAAAACATACTTTTAATTGTTGATGAAATTCAAACCGGCAATGGCAGAACTGGAAAATATTTTGCTTATGAATATGAAGAAATAATTCCTGATATTGTTACCACTGCCAAAGGACTTGCAAATGGCTTTCCTATTGGCGCAACAATTTGTTCGGCAAAAGTTGCTGAAGCTATAAGTCCGGGAAATCACGGTTCCACATTTGGCGGAAATCCAATAGCAGTTGCAGCAGCAAATAAAGTAGTTGAAATGATAAATGAAAAAGTACTTGAAAATAATTCAAAGCTTGGCAATACAATAATGGATTCGCTTCATGGTTTGCATCTTGAAGAAATAAAAGAGATTCGAGGCAAGGGTTTAATGATTGGGATAGAATTAAAAGAAGGAATTTCAAGTAAGAAAATTGCAAGCAAACTTCTCAAAGAGAAAGTCTTGGTAGGAACTTCCGGCGACACAGTAATACGGATACTTCCTCCTTTTATAATCACTCAAAAAGAAATTATGAACTTCCTTTTAAATTTTAAGAAGGTTGTTCTTAAAGTATCCGAAGAAACTATTAATCAAAAACCGGAATAAACTTATATGTCATCAAAATTAAGAAGATTAAACAGAATCAAAGAGCTATTGAACAACAGGTATATCACTTCTCACGAAATGCTTGTTAAACTCTTGCAGGCTGAAGGAATTCAAGTTACTCAAGCAACACTAAGCCGTGATTTTGCCGAGCTTGGAGTTGTAAGAATATTTTCCGAAGGCGGAACAAGGTACGTTTTCGATTCACATGAATCAGGAAAACAGATTGCAAAATTAATTGGTTATGAAATAATAAGTGTCGAACATAATGAATCTTTAGTCGTAATAAGAACATTAGCCGGCAGAGCACAAGGTGTAGCAAATCATGTTGACAGGCTAAATAACCCGGATATAATTGGAACTGTTGGAGGAGATGATACAGTTTTGATAATACCAAGTTCATTTAAAAATATTCAGAACGTGGTAGATTTAATAAAAAAAATGATGACTGACAATGTCGGTTATTAAATAAAATAAAAAAGGAGATGAGAAAGTGGCTAAGATGAAAATAGTTGTTGCCTATTCCGGTGGCTTAGATACATCGGTTATGGTAAAATGGTTGAGCAAAAAATACAATGCCGATATCATAACAGCAACTGGATTTTTAGGTCAGAAGAAAGAGATACAAGGTGTAAAGGAAAAAGCCGCTAAAACCGGTGCTGTTAAATCGGTTGTTTTGGATTTACGCGAAGAGTTCATTACAAACTATGTTTGGAAAGCATTGAAAGCCGGGGCTTTATATGAAGGAAGCTACCCGATGGCAACTGCTATTGGAAGGCCTTTGCTTGCAAAAATGCTTGTTGATGTTGCTGTTCAGGAAAATGCAGATTCAGTTGCTCATGGATGCACAGGCAAAGGAAATGACCAGGTTAGATTTGAAGTCGGGGTAAATACTTTAGCTCCTGATTTAAATGTGATTGCGCCTTTAAGAGAATGGGAATTCAAATGCCGGGAAGATGAAATGGAATACGCTATTGAAAATGGTATTCCTATTAATGCAACAAAAGATTCTCCATATTCAATAGATGAAAACCTTTGGGGAATTTCAATTGAGTGCGGCGTGCTTGAAGACCCGGAAGCTGCACCGCCGGAAGATGCTTATCAAATTACAACTAATCCTAAATTTGCACCTGACAAAGCTGATTCTATTTCTATTGGTTTTGAAAAAGGAATTCCGGTTACGTTAAATGGAGTTGAATTAAATGCGGTTGAGTTAGTTTCGCAATTAAGAGACCTTGGAGCAGTTCATGGTGTTGGCAGATTAGATTTAATTGAGAATAGAGTTGTTGGAATTAAATCCAGAGAAATCTATGAAGCTCCGGCTGCAATCATTTTACACACGGCACATATGGAATTAGAAAGATTAGTTCTTGATAAAGAAACTTTCAGGTTTAAGCAGAATGTTTCCAATAAAGTTGCTAATTTAATATATGATGGCCTTTGGTATTCTCCTTTGTTTAAATCTCTTTCTGCTTTTGTTGATTCAACTCAGGAAAATGTAACCGGAGAAGTTAAATTAGAATTGTATAAAGGTTCAATTAAAACTTTGTCAAGAAAATCAATTCATAGCTTGTATAGCAAGGAACTTGCGACTTATACAAAGGAAGATACTTTTGACCATCAGGCTTCAACGGGGTTCATTAAAATTTATGGATTGCCGTATAAGACAATGTCACAGGTAAAAGAAAATTCTCACAAAGAGGTTATTTATTAATGTTGTGGGGCGGAAGATTTAATACAGTACTGAATAATAAAGCCCTTAAATTTTCATCGTCCCTAAAGTTTGATATTCTTTTGATTGAAGAAGATATTGACGGAAGCATAGCTCATGCAGAAATGCTTGCTCATGTGAATCTTATTTCAACTGAAGAATCTAAAAAAATAGTTGACGGCTTAAAACAAATAAAAGATGAATGGACAAACGGAAAATGGAAGCCAGACGAAAGTGAATTTGAAGATATCCATTCTGTAATTGAAGCAAAACTATTCGAACTAATTGGCGACACTGCCGGTAAACTACATACCGGCAGAAGCCGGAATGACCAGGTTGCCACAGATGTAAAATTATGGCTTCGAAAATCATGTAATTCAATCATTCAAAAAATTACAGATTTTCAAATAACACTTCTTAATCTATCCAAAGATAATGTTGAAACAATTATTCCCGGCTATACGCATTTGCAGCGTGCTCAACCAATTTCTTTAGCTTTTCATTTTCTTGCTTACATTGAAATGCTTGAAAGAGATAAGGATAGGATAAAGTTTATAATTAAATCCATATCTGACTCCCCTCTTGGTTCTGGTGCTTTGGCTGGATCAACTCTTCCACTTGATAGAGAATTCACAGCAAATAAATTAGGATTCGAGTCACCTACAACAAATGCTTTGGACTCGGTTTCTAATAGAGATTTCATTATTGATTTTCTAAATACGGTTTCAATTGGAATGATGCATCTAAGCAGATTATGCGAAGAGATAATTATCTGGTCTACAAGTGAATGGAACTTCATAAAATTAAGTGATGAATATTCAACAGGCTCATCATTAATGCCTCAGAAAAAAAATCCCGATATGGCTGAATTAATTAGAGGTAAAACCGGAAAAGCTTATGGCAATTATGTGTCTTTAATTTCTACAATGAAGTCTCTTCCTCTTAGTTATAATAGAGATTTGCAAGAAGACAAAGAACCTTTGTTTGATTCATATTTTATTTATTCTGATTCACTTCAAATAATGTCCGGTATGCTGCAAGGAATCAAAATTAATAAAGAAAGATTTGTCGAAGAACTTGATGGCGATTTCATACTATCTACAGATGTAGCTGATTGGCTGGTGTTAAAAGGAATTCCATTTAGGAAAGCACATGAAATTGTCGGGAAACTTGTTAAAGAATTAGAAGACAAAAATTTGAATTTTAAAAATGTTACATTGGAAATGTTAAAACAAATTGATCCGGTTTTTGATGAGACAGTACTGGAATGTTTTGAAATTAAAACTTCATTGGAAAGAAAAAAAACTTTTGGTTCCCCTAACCCAACCTATGTTAAAGAAAAAATTGAATACTGGCAGAATCTGTTTAAATAATTCTAAGCATCATTCCTATATAACATTTCGTATGAGTTATAAATCAAATAATATTCCTGAGCCCATTCATTTTCTTTAATATCATCATTAAAAATTTCATCCATGGGTTTCCTGAATTTAAAATTTACAATGGATTCATATTTATTTTCTTTATCTAATGTAAATTTTATTTGCGGTAATTTTAATTTAACTCTACTCTGTTCTTTCATTATTTCACCTTTGTATAAATTACGTCTATTTTATTATCGAACTTACAAGTAGAATGTTAACAGAGTATGATTCTAAAATTAAATTATTGTTAATTATTTATTAAAAAAGATTAATAAAACAATATTTCAGATTGAATTGAATAAGGATAGATAAATGAATGGATTTATTTTGTGGTTATAAACACGCTGGTGATTTAAAATAATTTATATAAATAAAAAATCAACCCGATTTTTTTCAAGTTAGAAATTTATTTCTTATTCGCAGTGTATTTAATAATATCTGCTTTTTCAATTGTGATTAATCCACCGCAGTTAGACTCTTCAAAAATAATATCAAGCATTGGAATAAATTTTTCTATCTTAGGAAGTTCATCAACTATTTCAATAATGAGTGGAAGGTCTTCCGACAATCTTAAAATCTTTGATGAGTGGATTCTACTGTTACCACCAAAACCCATCACTCCCTTGAGCACAGTTGCGCCAGCTAATCCTTCTTTGCGGGCTTCTATAACTATTTTTTCATAAACAGATATAGAACCGTGTTTATCACTTTCCCCTATAAAAATTCTTAATAGTTTTGCTTCACCGTTGATATGCATTTTTTTACTTTCATATTTTTGAAATTAGATATGCCAGGTAAACTCCAATCAAACAAAGTGAAATATTCAAAGCAATATTTAAGAAGCCTAATCCTATTTGTGAATCCCTAAATAAGTTCATAGTCTCAAATGAAAAAGAAGAAAATGTTGTAAATCCGCCGCAAAAACCGACAGCTAAAAATATTCTTATATGTGAACTTAACATTTCTTTCTCGTCAAAATAAAACATAAATATTCCCAGTAGAAAGCTGCCAATAACATTCACTACTAAAGTTCCATAAGGGAATGTGGGAGGGAAAAATTTATAAGTGTAATTTGAAAGCCAATACCTTAATGCACCGCCTGCCGCAGCGCCAAAAGAAACAACTAAATAATTTATCATACTTTATAAATAAAACTGATTGAGTGAATTTATTATTTTTATTATACCACACTGTGTCTGCCTGTCGGCAGACAGGCTTGTCGAAGATATTGAAATGTCAATCTTCCGTAAACCTAGACTGACAATTTAAAGATTAAAAAAAATTTATACTAAATAGAAATATTTTAAACTATCTATATTTGGTTGAATAAGTTAAAAATAATTTAAATACTTTGCACCCATTCACAAATCAAATCTATTGCTTTAAGAGAGTCCATGCAACACTTCTTTATGAACTTATCATCGATAGCGCCTTTAGAATTCAATAGCAAAGCTTCTTCCATCGCTTTGTTGCCGTTAAAATTTACGTAAGCTATTCTAGCAGTTAGTTCCTCAGGAGGCCTTCCGAATACTGTTCCGGGTAATATCGCCACACCTTTTTCTTCCAAAAGACGTTCGCATAAAATCTCGCTTGATGTTATACCTTTTAAATTCAGCCCCTCTTTAAATGAATCGAACGAAACAAATAGATAAAAGGCTCCTGAAGGATTGACTGTAAAAATTCCGTTTGATTTTAATTTTTCAGAAATGGTGGTTCCTAATTTTTCTAATACCCATCTCGCCCGCCAAAGATATTTTTCAATACCCCTTCCTCCTTTGAACGCTACTATTGCAGCGTGTTGTATTGGAGCGCTAGTTGCAGTAAAAGTTTCACTTGCAACTACAGACATTGAATCAAGCAGCCATCTGAGAGCCGGAGGAAATGTAAAAGTTCCTAATCTCCATCCACCCGCGCCGCACCATTTACTTAAACCGCTGCTTATAATTGTTCCCTCAGGATAAAACTGTGAAATTGAAGTATGATTTCCTTTAAATGTTAATTCACCATAAATCTCATCTGAAAGTAAAATTATTTTATGCTGCTTTGCTACAAGAGCAATCTCTTTTAATTCACTTGTAGAATAAGTTATTCCAACAGGGTTTGAAGGATAATTTAAAATTACTATTCTTGGTTTATCGGGATCTGTTTTGCAATGTTCAATCAAATCACCGGCAGATAAAAGCCACTTCTCCTCCTTCTGAGTAGGAAGCCACCTTACATGCCTCCCAATAATGTGTGCTTGAGGAGCGTATGAAACCCAGCTTGGAGTTGGAATTACTAAATCACCGTAATAAACTAATTGAAGCAGGAACATTAATTCTTTTGAACCAGGGCCAATTAAAACATCATCTGCTGAATGAGTTATTTCTTGTTCACGTGAATGATATTCAGCAACAGCTTCTCGCAGCTTATATAATCCTTTTACTGGCAGGTAATCTTTTTGATAAGCATTTTTTTGCAAAGCTTCCACTACTGATTTAGGAACCGGAAATGGAGACTGTCCCAGCCCAAGCTTATATATTTTCCTCCCTTGTTGGATTAATTCATTGCTTCTTTCATTAATGGATAAAGTTGCAGATTGAGGGAGTCCACGGACATTTAAATTTAAATTTATTTGATGTGAATATTTTTTGTTGTTATTCATTAAGTCAATTACATGCAAATGCCAGGAAGTGTTAAAACAAATATAAAATATTAATTAAACTTTTCACATAGTGAGCAATTCTAATAAAATTATTGTTAGGAATTAAATGTAGGCCAGACATTCTTGTCCGTCAACTCAGGTTGGTGAATATTATTAATTAAATGAATAGACAAGAATGTCTGTTCTACAATAAAATGTTTAATATGAACAGCAAAAAAAGAATTATTAAAACAACAACAATAATTTTAAATGATTTGCTTTCTTGCGGAAATTCATATCCGCAAATAGGACATACTTTTTCACTTGAATCAATTTCCATTGCACAAGCCGGGCATTCTTTTTTCTTCAAACCAATTTCCTATAATTGATATTTAAAATAATAAACCCGGTTCCTTAAAGAAACCGGGTTTAAAATTTTCTTATAATCTTTAAGAGATTGAATAACTTTAATGTTTATTTCAATAACAGCATTTTATTTACCGCTGAATAATTTTCTGCATTTATACGGCAGAAATAAATTCCGGTTGGCAGATTAGTTGCATCAAATTTTATTTGATAATAACCTGCCATTTTTTGCTCATTTACTAAAGTAACAACTTCTCTACCTAATATATCAAATACTTTAACAGTCACATTCGATTCTTTTGGGACTTGATATTCTATAGTAGTTGTAGGATTAAATGGATTGGGATAATTTTGAAATAGTTTAAATTGAGTTAAAGTTTCTTTTCTTGATATTTTCACACTAGTTATTACTTCATTTAATGAACGTTTCCAAAGAGTTTCATTATCATCTCCAGCAAAAACATTAGAACCAATTATTGCAACTGCATCAATAGGACCAGATAAACCAGAATCTATTGCAGTCCATTTTTCCCCCCAGTCTGTTGAAATGTAAGTCCCATGATAAGTACCTGCAATAATAATAGAATCTTTGATTGCCATACAATTTACGGTATTAGGATTTGGTTTATAAGGATCTTTTCTTGTCCAGTGTTCGCCTAAATCCTGGGTAATATATATACCATAATCTATCCCAACAATAATTTTATCTTTAACCCACCCTAAACAATTAACTGATGAATACGAATAGGGTGCACCAATAGAAGACCAATTATTGCCATAGTCTGTAGAAAGAAATACTCCTTTATATATGAAGGAACCAACCATTACCATAGAATCCTTAGATGCAATTGGATTTAAATAGTCATAACTTAGTCCAAGATTATCCCAACTTTTTCCTCCATCAATAGTTTTATAAACACCGTCAATTTCTGTTGCTACAAATAATATTGAATCAATCATTGTGAGAGACATTGGACTAGCTTGAACATAATTTATACGTTCCCAATCTTTACCATAATTAGTCGATTTAAAAACCCAATCATAAGCAGAGGCAGCGTATAATGTTGAATCGTAGATTGCAAGAGAAAGAATATTTAAATCCGATAAACCAGAATTAAGTGCAGTCCAGCTTTTACCCTGATCCGTAGATAATAGAACGCCAGCCCCAAAAGTACCAGCAAAAATATTTGTGCTGTCAGTTAAAAAAACACCTACTCTAGCACTTATTAATCCAGTATTCATTTCAAACCAACTACTACCGTAATCTGTAGAACAAAAGACACCTCCCCTTTCAGTACCTGCAAAAACGTTTGAGTCCAAAGCTGCTAATGCTGTAATAACGGAATCTGTTAACCCAGCATAACTAGTAATCCAATTTTTACCGTCGTTATTAGAATGAAAAACTCCACTCAATGTTGTACCTGCATAAATAGATTTATTACAAACTGTCAATGAAGTAACCATCGTATTATAAATTCCATTGTTGCACGGATTCCATTGTTGACCATTGTCTACTGAGACATAAACTCCACTTCCTGCTGAACTTGCAAAGATCAAACTATCTTTAGATATAAAAGAAGTGATTCGGTATTTAAGATCTGTTGTAGAAGTGATCCAATCTTTCCCCAAATTAGTTGATAAAAAAATCTCTCCTTTATCCGAGCCGATAATTATAATAGAATCGAAAGCATTAATAGCACTTATTGATAAACCTGATTTTTTAAGATTTGAATTATTCCAACTAATACCATTGTTAGTAGTATAAAATAATCCATCTCCGTCGGTTCCAGCAAATAAAATCGAATCTTTTAGAGCTAAAGAAATGATATTTAAATTATTCAGGCCATGATTTATTTGGTGCCAATCAGAGCCATCATTAGATAAATAAACTCCTTCTCCTTCAGTACTAGCATAAAATGTATGATTATATTCTTTTACTGAAGTGATATCAATATTAGGATTTGTTAGACTAATTGAAGTCCAATTTTTACCTTTATTATGCGATAAAAACAAATTACCTTTAGAACCAGCAAAAATGCTTGAATCTATTACTGAGAGGAAGCTTACATATCCATTGTAAGGGGTATATGATTTTATCCATTGGGATTTTGCCTCATTAAAGAAGACAATAATATTTAATATAACAAGACATATAGTAATCTTTTTCAATTTATTTTCTCCCTGCATTAAAGTTTAAAAAACAATTAAATTCAATTTTATTATTTCTTTCAATTAAAAATCCAAGCGATATACCTAATTTATTTAAACAAAGTCATCTTTCCGGAAAATTGTTTATCAGCAACTCTTAAATTATAAATGTAAATTCCGCTTGATACTTTAACTCCGCTTTCATTGGTTCCATCCCACCTGGTTAAATAACTTCCGGATGGTAACGCTTCCCTTACTAATCTTTTAACTATCATTCCCTGGATGTTATATATTACCAACTCCGTCATTGAATTTGTTAAATCATACGGAACTGTAAAACTAATTATTGTACTTGGATTAAACGGGTTCGGATAGTTTTGAGCAATTAAATGTGTCTCAGGAATTATTTTATTATTATCTTTATCAACGGAAGTTACTAACTGTAATCCCTGCCCTTTTGTATTTCCGCTGCTGTCTGCTAAATATAGATTAACCCATGAAGGCCGCAATGCAGAATACAAGTATTGATTTTCCCATTCTTGATCTGTCAGTCTTAAAAAGTTGGTACTAACATATTCAAAGTAACTAAAACAAGGACCTACAAAAGCAGTGGTGTTTCCATTAGGAAGTTTTGCAATAAAAATTCCAAGGTTTATTGGGCCGGTTCCAACATGCGTTACTGCTCCAATAGTTATTCCTGCACAATTTGTTGGTGTTGTGTGTATATCAGCGACAATGTAATCATTATCTAATAAACCCTTTGGCGTATATACATTATCATCATAAAATAATTTTGGATACCATCCGTTGTAAGCAGGCCCACCATAAGTACCCGGAGGAGTATCATATATCATTGTTCTTAAAAAATCTTTTTCTTCCAAAGTGAAGGATTCTTTATTTAATATTTTTGAAGCAATGCTACTTAGACTATCCATTATTGGCGCAAAATCTTTTAAATATTCCAGAATTTTTGTTTTCAAATAGTCATTTTTAAAAGGTAAAGACTGAAATCTAACATTTGCTAATTCAGCAAAGTGCTTTAATGTTTGATAAAATTCAGGGAATGGTTCAACATAAGAATAAGGGAAAGAACAAACTATTCCTCCGGTATAACTTTGTTTCGCATATAAAAGATTATCATGCCTTAACTGCGCCCAGGATGTTAACTGTGTGTTTAATTTCTCCTGCCAAAATGCTGCTGTTTTCATGAAAGTTGGATAAACACCTCTATCCTTAGGAGGATTTAATTTTCTTATTGAGTTCAGCCACATATTATAAATTGTGTTATCCCAGAATTCAGTTCCATAAGAATTAATTAAATAACGAAGGGCTGAAAGATTCGAAGCATAATGATATTGATCAAGTTCAGTTTTTAAAAGTTGGCCTGCGGCATCATTACCCAAAGCAAACATAGGGTCTAATGTGGATGGAAAAAGACGGCAGATTTTAGCACCATTAAATTTTATTCTATCATAAACCACACTTCCAGTTACATAAGAATCAATAACAAACCTTTGCCCAAACATCATAAATGCTGATGCTGGTTTTATACTGTCAGGGGTAAAAGGATCAGACATTAATATTTGTGAAAGGATTAATTGATTAGCAAAAGATTGATTGCTTAATGTATCCTGGAATTCAACAAGCTTTAAGCTGTCAAGTAAATCGCTTGCATTTCCTAATTGAATTTTATCTTTTATATATAACAAATTATCTAGAGTAACATTATCTTGATCACCAACAAAAAATTTAATTATAGATTCAAAATCATGATACAACTGCCATGAATTAGATATGTCAAAAAGCTCTGTTATTAAATATGAATCGATTGTCTGTCTTGTAGCGTCTTTAAAACCTTGAATCAATAAAGGATCCTTAGCAACGGCACCTGGGGGAATTAAATATATTTCGATTCTACCAAGCCACATCATGGCCCTAAAATAATTTTTTAGCTGAGGAAATTGGTCATTGTCATAATGGCCACGTGGTTTAAATTGACTCCAATCTACTTTAACTCCTGCATGTGCAAATAATGTATCCACAGCAAAGCCATTTGCTTCAATGGCCCTATTATAAAGATGATTTATTTTTTCTGCATCCTCTGTATAGTATGGAGATACATTTTCATCAAGCAATTTTCTTGCGACAGTAAAATAAACATCTACATCACGCAGCATTTGATTCATTTCGGAAAAGCTTGAATATTTATTTTCAAGCTGCGGCATTTGCGAATGTAGCTGTTCTAATAATGTTGAAAGCTGATCGATTAAAACTGCAATTTCCATGTCTTTCAAAATTCTATCATAAGAAACATGAAATGCTTGTAGTATAGCATCAGTAGAAATAAATACGGGAAGATCTTTATGATAAATATCCAGGAAAGCTTCTCCGAAAGAACCTTTGGATAATCTTTCACTTACCATAAATCCATTTTTATTAAGCAAGGATTTTTCATAATTGGTAAGATTATACTTTACATCTATGCTGTCGAAATAATCTGCTGAAGAATAATCGGCATTAATATTAGCATCAAATTTTCCGGCATCATGATCTTGTAAAAGCTGTTCTGCATCCATATTTTGGTGCGAGTTTAAAAACTGTTTGTAGCTCTCAATATTAAAATTTGTTATTGATTGAGGATGTAAAAAGAATGGACAAACAAAGAATAAGAAGAATAAAGATTTAAATGAAGCTTTCATAAATTCCCCAATAATTATTTTTATTCTGCTTGTAAGATAAATAAAATTATTATTAAATTAATGTTAAATATTTATTAAGCTTTAGATAATGTGACGATACAAAGGATAAATGTTGAAGTTATAAACAAATTGGGTGGAAAGACTTAAGAAATGAATCAAGAAATTCTAGACATTATTGAAAAACACATTTTAGGTTTCCCAACTATTTTTTCGTAGGAATATAAATATTTTGTTCGTAATTTAGAGCATTAAATCATTGACTTAAAATATTTTATTAAGGCAAAAGAAACAATTAAAAGAAAAAATTTAAAAGCTGAACTATTCCATTGATGAGTAACCCTTTTTAACGGACTATATACGCAGGTTCAATCTTAAATGCGTTCCCCTTTTTAATATTTCTTCAATTTATAAATCAATAATAATCATTTCCCGTCTACTTCATTAGAGTAATCCAATTAAGTACTCTGGAAAATTAAAAACAATCTAAAGGAAAAATGTATGAACATTTATGTAGGAAATCTTGCATCGGAAGTTAACGATGAAGATTTAAAAAATCTGTTTTCCGGTTACGGAAATATTGTCAGTGTTAAAGTCATTAAGGATATGTACTCTGGCACATCAAAAGGATTCGGCTTTGTTGAATTATCCAATCAAACTGAAGCACAGAAGGCAATTAACGAACTTAACTCAAAAGAGCTAAAAGGAAAAACCATTGTTGTAAACGAAGCTCGTCCTAAAACTGATAGTAGATCAGGCGGCGGCAGAGATCAAAGAGGTTCTAGAGGTTCAAATAGTGGACGTCCAAAAAGATGGTAGAATAAAATATGGGCTGACTTACTAGTCCATATTTTTAATTCTAATAATAAATAAAATTAAATGCTTTGATGATTTGGGTATTGTCATTTCGTACAAACCTGTATATGGGCAAGTAGGTATTCGAATAAAAAGTTTTTTTGTATTTCAAAAAGATTTCTCGTTTCAATCGAAATGACCCCCTTTTCATTTTTCACTAAATCTTAGCTAGTTTAGCTTCGATAATTTACTATGGCGAAAAGTGAGACAGCATCATTCATTATTCAAATAGCTTTTTTATCATTTTGATTCTTTATAAAAACAAAGGTAAAAATTTAATTGCACAAATTTCATATCCCTGTAATGGGACTCGCTTTTACAATTGACACTCCTCTTAAAGTTGCACACTTTGGAATCAATTCTGTTATTTCAATTGTAGACGATGACCTGATTGAAAAAATGAGGAAGATTCATTCCCATAGAAATAATATTACATTTGATCCTGTTTCAACTAAGGAAACAGATTACAGGGCTAAACGAATTACACTTTACCTAAATCTCATCAACGAACTTGTTAAAGAAAATTTTAACTCGTTAAAAGAAAACTTGATTAATAAAGAAATTGAACTTGAAAAATATTATTCAATACTTCCTGATATTTCTGAACTAAAGCATCATTTGAAATCTTATATAAAAGGATTGTTAAGCAAGGACGAAATAAAATTTTTACTCGATAAGTTTATGTGCCCGGGAAGTATAGATGTAAATATTATGACCAAAGTGGATAAAGCTAACTTTGATAAATCCGGGCAGCTTCCGATTGAGTTTAACGATGCACATGCATCTTTAAGAGGCTTTGCACAAAGTACTCTTAATTCTTCTGTAGTTTTATCAGCAGGAATGAATCCGAAGCTCTACAGTTATTTTGAAAGTTTCCCGGATTTTTTCCCGGATGAAAATGGTAAGCTAAAGAAAAAAATAATTTTAAAAGTAAGTGATTTCCGTTCAGCACTAATACAGGGAAAATTTCTTGCTAAAAAAGGTATTTGGGTTTCAGAATATAGAATTGAATCGGGGCTTAATTGCGGCGGACACGCATTTGCAACAGAAGGTTATTTAATTGGGCCAATACTGGAAGAATTTAAATCAAACCGTAAGTTATTAATTGACACAATTTATGAAATCTATACCGGCGCCTTAAATAAAAAGAATATTTTATTTAAGGCAGAACCCCCAGAATTGAAAATAACTGCTCAAGGCGGAGTCGGTACATTTGAAGAAAATAATTTCTTATTAGATTACTACCAATTGGATTCTGTCGGTTGGGGTACCCCTTTCCTTCTTGTTCCTGAAGTAACAAATGTTGATGAAAGAACATTAAAGCTTCTTAGTGATGCCAAAGAAGATGATCTGTATTTAAGCAATACATCTCCATTGGGTGTACCTTTTAACAGTTTGCGTGGAAACACAAAAGATGTTGAAAAAGCGGGGAATGCCGAAAGAGGAAAACCGGGTAGCTCATGTCCGAAAAAGTTTTTAATTTCAAATACAGAGTTTAGCACCAAACCAATTTGTACTGCTTCGGTAAAGTATCAATCCCAAAAAATTGAACAGCTAAATGCTTCTGAAGTAAGTGGAGCTGAAAAAGAAAAAGCGTATAATAAAATTATTGACAAGACTTGTTTATGCGTGGGACTTGCTCTTCCTGCTTTAGAAATAAATGATGCAGTTTCAAAAGTTGATGGAATTGGGACAGCTGTTTGTCCGGGACCAAACATGGCTTACTTTTCATCAATCGTCTCACTAAGCGAAATGGTAAACCATATCTATGGCAGGATTAACCTAATAACCAGGACTGACCGCCCGAATATGTTTATGAAAGAGCTTAAGCTTTACCTTAATTATCTCGAAGAAAAAATTGCATCTATCGATCTGCCTGTGTCCACAAATCAAATGAAATATCTCAGCAACTTCGTAACTAACATTTCAGAAGGTATTGAATATTACAGACAATTATTCTCAGACGCTATGGGAAAAATATTTGATATTAAAAAGAAAGCAGATTACGAAATAACCACACTTGAAGAAAAACTTTCTAATTTAATAGAAGATATGGTTAATAAAAATTTAATTTCTGATGGTTCTAATTTTGCAGCAAAAGTTTCTGTGATGTAAAAAATAATCTTATTGCTTCTTTTAAATCTCAATGTTTTAATATATAATTTTTCATATTATTTAAATTGTAGCATCTCTTTTTTTAATATATTTTTAGTGCCCTTAGGAGATTCGAATTTCAACTCTATAATCAATTATCTAATGACTTCTGATTAATTATTGAAAGTAATTCATCGTTAAAAGAAGAAAGTTCTTTACCAAGAGGCTTAAAAAATTCCACATCAAATTTTTCTACCGCGATTACTGCCTGCTTAACTACTTCTATTCCTAACCTTGTTAACTTAACCGTTTTTGCCCTGGTGTCTTTTTCATGCTCCCACCTTTCTAAAAGCCCTTTTGTTTGAAGAGAGCGTAAAACAGTGGATGTGGTCATGGGATCAACCTTAGTATGCTCCGATAGTAATATCTGTGTTACATCTTCATCATGTAAAGTAAGCCAATGAATGCTTGCCAGCAAAACATATTGCGCATGAGTTAATTTAAATTTCACAAGGGCTTTTTTTATTTCTCTCTGCCATAAATTGGTTACTTGCCACAATAAAAAACCTGTGCTATTGCTGGCATTTTTAAAAGAGAAGGTATTTTCATTTTTTTTCATAACTTACCTGCAGCTTGAACTTGCTTTTGCATATCCCGGGGCATATCATTGGCAATTTTTTGTGCAACTAATTTTATCCATAAAAGGCTTAATATCCCGGTGACAGATATTGTGTTTGTGAATTTTAATCCTTCATTTGTCTCTTCAAGTATATGTTCGTCAACCATTGACGCTAATGGAAACTTAGTAACATCAACATATTTTTTATTCTCGATAGTTTCAATCAACTTAATTTTTGCATTAGGCCCGCCTTTAGGGCGCAAAGTAAATTGATTCCCTTCTTCAAATTTGCCTTCCATTTTAGCATACTCAATTCCGTCATCCCATAAATGCCAATTATTTACATCTGAAAATAGCTTCCACATCTGCTCTTTTGTAACGTTTTTTGCAACAACCGAATGCGTTTTCTTCCACATATTTAGCTCCTATATTTATTTGATTATCAGTATCATTATTATAAGTGCTAATATAATATGTGTACTTAATATTATCAACATTATTTTTACTTAGCAAAGATAACTTAAAATAAAAAAGGCTGCCTATTCAGACAGCCTTTATTACTGGTGACCCCAAGGGGATTCGAACCCCTATTACCGCCGTGAAAGGGCGAGGTCCTAACCATTAGACGATGGGGCCAGAATTATTAAATAACAAAATTCAATTTCCAAAAAACAAATAAATTACAAATTTAAAAAACTTAATCTACCTTTGTAATTAAATTTTTGAAATTTTTTGATTGAACATTATTTGCAATTTATTATTTGTCCTTTGGAATTTAACCTCGGGTGAGCGATGGGATTTGAACCCACGACCCCCAGGGCCACAACCTGGTGCTCTAACCAACTGAGCTACGCTCACCATGTTAAGTTAAAAATCAAAATTCAAAATTTTTAGTTTTAAATTTTGATTTTTATTCAGTACGCCCGAGTGGAATCGAACCACTAACCTACAGCTTAGAAGGCTGTTGCTCTATCCGATTGAGCTACGGGCGCATCTATTTTTTATCAAATAAACAATCCCATTAACGGGTCGATTCTACCCAAATGGGATGCGGGTACATTCTCAAAATCACAAAGAACAAAATTCAAATTTAAAAATATTTCAAACATTAAATTTCACTTTTAAATTTTGACTTTTAATATTTGAATTTTTATAATGTCGGGACGGCAGAATTCTCACGAAGTGATGCCTATGGCGGAATCTGCGACCTTCCCGACAAAGTCGGGACGCGATGAACCGGGCTACATCCAACTTGACTTCTCACAACAAATCAAAAAACATTTTTATTTTCGTCGGGGCGGCAGGATTCTCACAAAGTGATGCCTATGGCAGAACCTGCGACCTTCCCGACAAAGTCAGTACGCAATGAACCGAGTTACAATCCAACTTAACTTCTTTCAACAAATCAAAAAAACATTTTTATTTTCGTCGGGGCGGCAGGATTCGAACCTGCGACCTCCTGCTCCCAAAGCAGGCGCGATGAACCGGGCTACGCTACGCCCCGAATTTTTTTTAATAAAGAACTATATCCAATTAACTATCGGGAGTTTCGACCCGATGTGATTTAAAAAACAGATTTCAAATATATATTATACGGTTTTAATAATCAATTAAAACAGAGGTTAGTTTTTTCAAAAATTTTAGAACTCAATCAAAGGTACATTCAATTTTCATATAAATCATTACTTAACTAAATTTAGCCTTAAAAAAATTAGTGTAATGTCTTTCCCTTTATTTGTATCACGTAAATTTACTTTCTCAAAGAAGAAATCCAAATTTGTTTCTTTTATTTCAGCGGTTTCAATTATTGGGATTGCACTTGGTGTCGCTACTTTAATAATTGCTCTCAGCATTCTTAATGGATTTGAAAGAACAATTACAAATAAAGTAATTGAATTTGATTCGCATATTCAAATCACTTCATATGAATCTACATTGCCTAATTATCATAATATCTATCCCAAATTAAAATCTGAATTATCTGATGTTGTTAAAGAAATAAACCCTTATGAATCAAACCTTGCTATTGTTAGCAGTAAAAAACATCAAGAAGGATTAAATATCAAAGGTGTTATTCCGGATGATTATATCAATCATTTAAAAGATAAAATAGTTGAAGGCAAGTATAATTTAATTGATGGAAATTTTCCTACAATTATTATCGGTAAGAAATTAGCAAATAAATTATTTGTGAAAGTTGGAGATAATTTAACAGTGTTTGCTTTGAAGAATGATAAGCTGCCATCTTATGATAATATGCCTAATATTGAAAAGTTTAAAATAGCCGGCATCTTCGAAAGCGGCATGTCGCAATATGATGATCTATTTGCTTACGTTGATTTGAAAGCTGCACAGGAATTATTTAGTGTCGGAGATAACATTAACGGTTACGATATTAAATTAAAAGATATTTCAAAAATTGATAGTGTCACGGCTTCTTTGAATAAGGAATACAAATATCCTTTTGTGATTAAATCAATATATCAAACACATAGAAATATTTTTACATGGATAGGGCTTCAGAAAAAACCTATCCCGATTATATTGGGTTTAATAATAATTGTAGCTGTCTTTAATATTATTGCTACTTTATTAATGATTGTTCTTGAAAAGACAAATGCTATTGGTACTCTTAAAGCACTTGGAGCAAGGAGTAAACAGATAGTTTTTATCTTTTTATATCAAGGATTTTTCCTGGCTTTATGGGGAATTTTATCCGGGAATATTTTAGCTTATTTGTTGATGGAAATTCAATTAAAATATAATATTATATCACTTCCCTCTTCAGTTTATTTTATGTCGACTGTTCCAATTCAGCTTTCATTATTTAATTTTCTGTTAGTCTCGACATTAACTTTAATACTAGCAATTTTTGTTTCAGTTCTGCCCAGTTACATTGCTTCGAAAATTAAACCTATCACAGCTTTGAGGTTTAATTAAATGAAGTTTGAAAGATTTATATCGCAGCGTTATTTAGTATCAAAGCATAAAGTAAATTTTATAACTATTATTTCTCTGATTTCAATAATTGGAATTACTATAGGCGTTGCTGCTTTAGTAGTTGTAATCTCAGTGTTCAATGGATTCGGCAGCCTCGTTACTTCCTATCTTGTCACTTTTGACCCGCATGTCAGGGTAGAATTCATTTCTGACGATGGATATATACATGAAAAACAATTGCTGCAAACACTTCATCAAAATAAAGATGTGAAAGATATAACCCCTTACATTTCAGGTAAGGTTGTTGCTCAAAATCATAAAGAAGTCCAAATTGTAAATTTAAAAGGGATTGAGCAGGAATCAGGAGACAGTGTTTATCAAATTAGATCCAATATGCTTTTCGGCCGTTATAATCTTTCTAAAAAAGGAGACTTGCCGCAAATAGTACTGGGGCTTCCACTAGCAGATAAACTTGAAGTTATAATTGGAGATACACTAACGGTAATTTCTCCCGTAGGAATTGAAAAAGTAATTACTCAATTTGGCCTTCCTTCAATGCAGAAATTTATTGTAAGCGGAGTATTTAATTCCAATAATAATGAATATGATAACTCTTATATTTTTGCTTCACTAAATTACATACAATCTTTGCTGGGATATAAAAATAAATATCAAGGATACGACATAAGATTAAATGATATTAACGAAGCTTTTGAAGTTAAAAACCAATTGTTAAAAAAATTAAATACAAATGATTTTAGTGTCAGCACCTGGTATGATTTCAGAAAAGAATTATATAGTGTAATGCAGATTGAACGATGGTCGGCTTTTATCTTACTATCATTAATTATCGCAGTAGCTACATTTAATATTTTGGGATCACTTTCAATGTCGGTGATTGAAAAAAGAAGAGACATTGGAATTCTTCGATCAATGGGGACACAGGAAAATTCAATTTTAAAAATATTCATGTTCGAAGGCTTATTAATAGGTATTATCGGAACATTAGCTGGTTTAATTTTAGGCTATGGTATTTGTTTTATTCATTTGAAATTTAATATATATCCACTTGATCCGACTCAATATAAAATTGATGCTTTGCCCCTTCAATTAAGAATTTCTGATTTCTTTTTTATAACAGGTGTTTCACTGCTGCTTTCATTTCTTGCTTCGCTTTATCCAGCTCTTAAAGCAGCTCGAGTTAATGTCTTAGAAGCAATTAAATGGGAATAGTTTCATTGCAATAATTTTAATTTGAAAAATAAAGATTCATAATATGAGTAATATTTTAAAGGCAGAAAATTTAATTAAGTCATATCAAACAGATAAAAGAATAAAACTTGAAGTTTTAAAATCAGTTTCTATTGAAATAGAAAGTGAAAAAATTTCAGTTATAATTGGAGCATCAGGAGCTGGCAAAAGTACTTTGCTTCATTTGTTAGGAGGATTGGACCGGCCGGACAGCGGAGATGTCTTTTATAATTCAGAAAATATTTTTAAGTATTCCGATGACAGGCTCGCTAAATTTAGAAATAGAAATATTGGTTTTGTATTCCAATTTCATCATCTACTCCCTGAATTTACGGCAATTGAAAATGTTTGTATTCCCCAAATGATTAATGGAATTTCTCTAGATGACTCTCTTAAGGTATCAGAAGAGTTATTGAATACAGTTGGATTAAAGGAGCGATTAAACCACAAACCCGCAGAGCTTTCCGGCGGCGAACAGCAGCGCATAGCAGTCGCAAGAGCTTTGGCTAATGATCCTTCCATCATTTTTGCAGATGAACCCACTGGAAATTTAGATTCAGCAAACAGCGAAGCACTTCATCAATTGTTTATTGAACTGCGCGACAAATTGAAAAAAACTTTTGTAATTGTTACTCATAACTCAGGCTTAGTAAAATTAGCTGATAAGGTTTTTGAAATGAGAGACGGGAAGATGATGACAAAATTACAAGATTACAAAATTTGGAAATGAATAATTCCCATTCCGAAATTTCATTAAAAAAACACACAAGCAAAATTTATAAATGATTTATAACTTTTATTAATCTCATTTGCAGGTATAGTTTCTTACGCAAGTGAGGTTCACCTTAAAAATAAGCCTCACTTTTTTATTTATTTTAGATTAGATAAAAACTCAAATAGCAGCCTTAGCCCAAAAGGATTCATATAGGTTTTAGTGTAATTCTTCAAAATATACGGCCCTGTAGGGCCAGCAATATCAATATGTGCCCATTTAATTTTTTTGTCTACAAAATTTTCAAGAAACTTTGCTGCGCTAATTGCACTCCCCCATCTTGAACCTTCATTAGTTACGTCTGCGACACTACTTTTAATTAAAGTATGATAATCATCCCACATTGGCATTGCCCAAACTCTGTCAAATGTTTTTTGTCCGGCTTTGAATAAATCACTAGCAAGTTTATCATCTTTCGTAAAAACACCTCCGACAAACTCACCTAAAGCAACCACGCAAGCGCCGGTCAAAGTTGCAAGATCAATTATCATATCCGGTTTAAGTTTGGAAGCATAATCCAAACCATCTGCCAGTATCATTCTTCCTTCGGCATCTGTGTGTTCAACTTCAATTGTTTTACCGGAAGCAGTTTTAACTATATCTCCAGGACGCATTGCAGAACCAGAGACCATATTTTCAGCCGCGGGGATTATCCCATAAATTTTAACCGGAAGATTAGTTTTAGCAGCTACTAATATAGTTCCGGCGACTACAGCAGCTCCCGACATATCGGCTTTCATTTCTCCCATTTTTGCTGCAGGCTTAATTGAGATTCCGCCTGCATCAAAAGTAACTCCTTTTCCAACCAAAGCGACTGTTTTATTTTTTTTGCTTTTAACTTTAGGTGAATATTCTAAAGTAATAAATCTTGGAAGATTACTGCTTCCCATTCCAACTGCAAGTAATCCTCCCATCTTCCTTCTCTTGATTTCTTTTTCATCAAATACTTTTGTTTTAACACCAACTTCTTTTAATGCAGAAAGTATTTTTTTAGATAATATTTCAGGGGTTAAATTTTGAGCAGGTTCATTTTGTAAATTTCGGGTAAAGTTTGCTCCCGACATCAAAATCAAACCGGTATTCAAAGCCGTCTTTAATAACTTTTCGTTATCAGCATATAAAAAGATATTTAGTTCTTTTAGTTCTTTTTTGTCAGATTTATAAATATCAAATTTATAATTGCCGAATATTATGCCTTCCACAAAGGTTTGATAATAATATTCTTCACTATCAAAGTATTTCTTTACAGCTTCATATTTAGGTATGAAAATATGCAGACTTTTTAATTCTTCATTTTCTAATTGCGGAATTAAACCAGCCAAATAATTTCTAAAGTAATCTATGTTAAATGATTCATTTAATTTAAGTTTAGTTATAATTACTTCATCTGGTTTCCCGCTTGGTTTAGAAACTCTAATTTCGCTGCCATCTTTAGATAGAAAATTCTTTCTCTGTAATTCAGACAGTTTTATGTTAAAAACTTTTTCAAGATTTTTCAGGCTGGTTTCTAATTTCTTTTCATCTATCAAATATCTTAAACTGATAGATAAATTTTTATAACTTATTTTCTTTCCGCCTGATTTAATATTTAAATTAAACATTTCTTCTCCATTTAACCTTTATATTTTTCAAGATAATCGTTGGCTTTATTTAATATCTCTTCTTTATAATCCTTTAAAATTTTATTAAAAAATCTTGCTCCCGATGCATTGAAATGCCCACCTCCACCAAATTCTCCGGCAAGTTTATTTACCGGAATATTTCCCTTTGAACGAAAGCTTACTTTAAAACCATTTTTTAATTCTATAAAGAGAATACCAATTTTAACATTCATGACTGCAAGACAAAAATTAACAAACCCATCAGTATCGGATTCTAATGCACCGGTAGCCTCAAATATTTCTCTTGGCAGAACCATGTAACAAATTTCTTTTGAATTACCAAATAACTGCATGGAATTCAATGCTTTACCTAACAGCTTGATTTTACTAAAGTGACTTTGATCGTAAACAGAATCAAATATTTTCCCAGGCACCACTCCAAGCTGAATTAATTCAGCAGCAATATGATGAAGTTCAGGAGTCGTTCTTTCAAATCTAAAAGAACCTGTGTCTGTCATTATAGCTGCATAAATAGGTTCTGCAATATTATAATTTAATTGTGCTATGCCTGTTTTCTTAATTAAATCATAAATAATTTGTCCGGTAGCACTATAGTTATCATCTATAAAAAAATGATTGAAAGTGTTATCCGGGTCTTGATGGTGATCAATACATATTTTTAATTTATCAGATTTTGAAAATGCTTCTGTCATTCTCACTATTCTGTTTTCGCGATTCAAATCCAATGCAACTATAACATCCACCTCATTAAAAATATTTTTATGCTTCTCTTCATCAAATCTTTCGACGATACGTTCTTTGTCTAGGAAAACTAAATTATAAGGTGTTTCACTCGTATTAACAATTTTTACAGACTTATTTAACTGTTTTAAGATTAAATATAACCCAATCTCAGAACCAATTGCATCAGCGTCCGGATTAACATGAGTAGTTAAAACAAAAGAATTATTTTTTTGCAGTATATCTTTTAATAAATTGAAATCAATCATATAAATAAATTATTATAAATAGAAAAGGGCTCGAACTGTCAAGCCCCGAATTAACTTGGATGTAAAAATAAAAAATAATTATATAAATAAAGAATTGACAGATTCATTTATTTAGCTGTAAACGAAGTAAGAAAATTAATTCTGAATAGTCCTTATAATAAAATTATAGATTTACTTGACATTAAGTTTTTAATTTGAAATGTTTGCTCCAATACTAATTCTAAACACAGAGGACGTGGTGTTTAAGAGATATATAGTAATATAGTTTTCCAAAGATTATCCTTTCTCTCATTTCACCTATCACATAAATACATTAGAATATTTTCATCAAAAATTCGGGAGGTCAAGATGAAATGTGTTTCTACCTTTTTCAGGATTAAAAATATCTTATCCATACGCAAAATGTTTTTATCAGTTCTATTTTTAGTCATTATAACATTTTCAAAAACAGTTTATTCACAAACTGTTATGGAGTGAAGATTTTGAAGGTAATTGGACTTTAATTGGCATGTGGATGCTGGCACCTGGGAAGTAGGTGTACCAACAAGTGGACCTGATAGTGCATTTAATGGACAAAATTGCGCTGCTACGGTATTAAATGGCAACTATCCTGCATATGCAGACACAAGGTTAATTAGACATACTTCATTTGTGGTTCCAAGTGCAAATCAAAATCCACGATTAAGATTTTGGCAATGGTATAGTTTTTCTTCATGGTGATTATGGTGTAGTTCAAATCAAAACAGGGAATGGTGATTGGCAAACAATTTCTCCAACATATGTAAATACAGGAAGTGGTGTATGGACGTATCCATATATCGATTTATCCACCTATGCTGATTCAACGATTCAAATAGCTTTTTATCTTAGTTCGGATGGTTATAACTCAAGTTCAGGTTGGTACATTGATAATGTAAGTTTAGTAACTGGGCTGTTGTATATAATAATCCTGAAACCTGGGAAATGGGATTAGGTGATTGGTACGCTGATAGGGGTACATGGGAAGTCGGTGAGCCTACGAGTGGGCCTGGCAGTGCTTATAGTGGACAAAATTGTGTGGCAACTGTTTTAGGTGGAAATTATCATAATAATGTCAGTAGTCGCCTAATAAGTCCATCGTTTGTAGTTCCATCTGCAATTGAGAATCCACGTTTAAGATTTTGGCAATGGTATAGTATTGTTTATGGTGACGATCAAGCTTTTGTACAAATAAGGGTTGGAACAGGTAATTGGCAGACAATATCTGAGACATATGTAAATACAGGTGGTGGAATCTGGACATATCCTTCAATAGATTTAAGTGCCTATTCAGATTCTACAGTTCAAATAGCTTTTTATTTTGTTTCCGGTAATTATAATGTTAGTTCTGGTTGGTACGTAGATGATATTGCTATAATTACTGGTCCGATTGTGTATAATAATCCTGAGTCTTGGGAGATGGGATTAGGAGATTGGTATGGTGATAGGGGTACGTGGGAAGTCGGTGAGCCTACGAGTGGGCCTGGCAGTGCTTATAGTGGACAAAATTGTGTGGCAACTGTTTTAGGTGGAAATTATCATGGTAATGTCAGTAGTCGCCTAATAAGTCCATCGTTTACATTACCTGGTGTATCGGAGAACCCAGCTTTAACTTTTTGGCATTGGTATAGCATTGTTTATGGTGATGATCAAGCTTTTGTGGAAATTAGGGTTGGATATGGTGATTGGCAGACAATTTTAGGACCCTATACGAATACCAGCGGTGGCATTTGGTCACCAGTATACGTTGATTTAACCCAGTATGCTGATTCAACAGTTCAAATAGCTTTTTATTTTGTTTCCGGTAATTATAATGTTAGTTCCGGTTGGTATATTGATGACGTAATGATTTTGCCAGATATCGTGCCGGTCGAACTCACATCATTTACAACAACTTTGGTTAATGGTGATGTTAAACTGGAATGGTTAACTGCCACAGAAACAAATAATCAAGGTTTTGAAATTGAGAGAAGAAAAGAAAACAATGAATATCAAAAAATAGGTTATGTGCCTGGACACGGGACAACTACAGAAGCATATAAATATTCCTACATTGATTCGAAAGTCACAAGTAGTAATTACTTTTACCGTTTAAAACAAATTGATTTCGATGGAAGTTTTGAATATTCAAAAGAAGTTTCTGTGAATATATCTACTCCTCTTAAATTTGGACTTAAACAAAACTATCCTAATCCATTTAATCCAGCAACAAAAATAAATTATGAAATTCCCATAACAAGTTTTGTTACACTTAAGATTTATGGTGTATTAGGAAATGAAGTAGCTACATTAGTTAATCAAGAAAAGGAAGCAGGTAGCTATGAAGTTGAATTCAATGCAAGTGAATTATCAAGTGGGATTCTATCTCTATAAACTTCAGGAAGATAGTTTTATTGAAATAAAGAAGATGATTTATTTAAAATAATTTATAGGAAAATTGAATGAATAAAGTAATTGCGGCGTTAATTGTGTTTTCAGCTTTACTTTGCAGTAATCCATTGTTTGCCCAGTGGGCTCAAACTAACGGCCCTTATGGTGGCTGGGTAAATGCTCTTGCTATTTCGGGCACGAATCTCTTTGCCGGAACTGGTGGCGGCGGTCTTTCTTTCCACCAACAACGGCACAAGCTGGACTGCGGTCAATTTTGGCTTGACGAATACTTATGTCGTCGCCCTTACTGTCTCGGGCACGAATCTCTTTGCCGGACTGGTGGTGGCGTCTTTCTTTCAACCAACAATGGCACAAGCTGGACTGTGGTCAATTCTGGCTTGACGAATACTTATGTCCGCGCCCTTACCGTCTCGGGCACGAATCTCTTTGCCGGAACTAATGGCGGTGTCTTTCTTTCCACTAACAACGGCACAAGCTGGACTGCGGTCAATTCTGGCTTGCCGAATACTTATGTCTACGCTCTTACCGTCTCGGGCACGAATCTCTTTGCCGGAACTGGTGGCGGCGTCTTTCTTTCCACCAACAACGGCACAAGCTGGACTGCGGTCAATTCTGGCTTGCCAAATACTTATGTCTTCTCCCTTACCGTCTCGGGCACGAATCTCTTTGCCGGAACTTATGTAACGGCGTCTTTCTTTCCACCAATAACGGTACAAGCTGGACTGAGGTCAATTCTGGCATGCCCTATACTTCTGTCTACGCCCTTACCGTCTCAGGCACGAATCTCTTTGCCGGAACTTATGACGGCGTCTTTCTTTCCACCAATAACGGCACAAGCTGGACTGAGGTCAATTCTGGCTTGACAAATCCTCATGTCAACGCCCTTACAGTCTCGGGCACGAATCTCTTCGCGGGGACTGAATACGGCGGCGTCTTTCTTTCCACCAACAACGGCACAAGCTGGACTGCGGTCAATTCTGCCTTGACAAATACTTCTGTCTTTGCCCTTACCGTCTCGGGCACGAATCTCTTTGCCGGAACTAATGGCGGCGTCTTTCTTTCCACCAATAACGGCACAAGCTGGACTGACGGTCAATTCTGGCTTGACGAATACTTCTGTCCGCGCCCTTACCGTCTCGGGCACGAATCTCTTTGCCGGAACTGGTGGCGGCGTCTTTCTTTCCACCAACAACGGCACAAGCTGGACTGCAGTCAATTCTGGCTTGCCGTATGCTTATGTCTTTGCCCTTACCGTCTCGGGCACGAATCTCTTTGCCGGAACTGTTAACGGCGTCTTTCTTTCCACCAATAACGGCACAAGCTGGACTGCGGTCAATTCTGGCTTGACGAATACTGATGTCAACGCCCTTACCGTCTCGGGCACGAATCTCTTTGCCGGAACTTATGGCGGCGTCTTTCTTTCAACCAATAACGGCACAAGCTGGTCTGAGGTCAATTCTGGCTTGACGAATACTACTGTCCGAGCACTTACTGTCTCGGGCACGAATCTCTTTGCAGGAACTTATGGTGGCGTTTTTCTTTCCACCGATAGCGGCACAAGCTGGACCGTGGTCAATTCAGGCTTGACGTATTCTCATGTCGACGCCCTTACCGTCTCGGGCACGAATCTCATTGCGGAAACTAATGGTGGCGTCTTTCATTCCACCGATAACGGTACAAGCTGGACTGCGGTCAATTCTGGCTTGACGATATACTACTACTGTCTACGCCTTTACCGTCTCGGGCACGGATCTCTTTGCCGGAACTTATGGCAACGGCGTGTGGAGAAGACCGCTGGCGGGGATGGTCGCGTCAGTAGAGAGCATCACGGGCAACTTGCCAACGTATTTCAGCCTCAATCAGAATTACCCGAATCCCTTTAACCCGACAACGAGCATTTCATTTGCTCTTCCGACAAGAGCATTTGTGTCGCTGAGAATATATGACGGTTTAGGAAGAGAACTCGCTACTCTTGTTTCTGAGCAGTTGGCTGCCGGGAACTACTCGATGCAATGGAATGCGGCAAGTTTGGCGAGTGGCGTCTATTTCTACCGTTTTCAGGCGGGAGAGTTTGCGGAGACGAAGAAAATTGTTTTGCTGAGGTAGCGGGCAACTGCAATTAACAGAAGCAACAACGCTCCCTTAATAATAAGAATGAATTATAATGGTCGCTAATATACCGCCTTCACAGAAAATTGATCGTTGGTAGTTCGGTAGTATTTGCGTTGCTACTACACATGTTAGTTGCAATTGCCCTTCACTCATTATATAAAGGAGAAACATATGAAAAACATTTTTCCACATGTCCAGTACGGTAGATTCCTCTTTGTGGTGATTTGCCTATTCACCACTACGAATCTATTGCATGCCCAGTGGGCTCAAACTAACGGCCCTTATGGTGGCAGGGTAACTGCTCTTGCCGTTTCGGGCACGAATCTCTTTGCCGGAAATGAAGGCGGCGTCTTTCTTTCCACCAACAACGGCACAAGCTGGACTGCGGTCAATTCTGGCTTGCCCTATGCTACTGTCTACGCCCTTACCGTCTCGGGCGCGAATCTCTATGCCGGAAGTTATGGCGGCGTCTTTCTTTCCACCAACAACGGCACAAGCTGGACTGCGGTCAATTCTGGCTTGACGAATACTCATGTCAACACCCTTACCGTCTCGGGCACGAATCTCTTTGCCGGAACTGGCGGCGGCGGCGTCTTTCTTTCCACCAACAACGGCACATTCTGGACTACGGTCAATTCTGGCTTGACGAATACTATTGTCTACGCCCTTACCGTCTCGGGCACGAATCTCTTTGCCGGAACTTTTGGCGGCGTCTTTCTTTCCACCAATAACGGTACAAGCTGGACTGCGGTCCATTCTGGCTTGACGAATACTGATGTCCGCGCCCTTACCGTCTCGGGCACGAATCTCTTTGCCGGAACTATTGGCGGCGTCTTTCTTTCCACCAACAACGGCACAAGCTGGACAGCGGTCAACTCTGGCTTGCCCTATACTTCTGTCTACGCCCTTACCGTCTCGGGCACAAATCTCTTTGCCGGAACTATTGACGGCGTCTTTCTTTCCACCAATAACGGCACAAGCTGGACTGCAGTCCATTCTGGCTTGACGAATACTGATGTCCATGCCCTTACCGTCTCGGGCACGAATCTCTTTGCCGGAACTTATGGCGGCGTCTTTCTTTCCTCCAATAACGGCACAAGCTGGACTGCAGTCAATTCTGGCTTGACGAACTCTGTCTTGTCTCTTGCCATTTCGGGCACGAATCTCTTTGCCGGAACTTATGACGGCGTCTTTCTTTCCACCGATAGACGGCACAAGCTGGACTGCGGTCAATTCTGGCTTGACGAATACTGATGTCTACGCCCTTACCGTCTCGGGCACGAATCTCTTTGCCGGAACTTATAGCGGCGGCATCTTTCGTTCAACCAATAACGGCACAAGTTGGACTGCGGTCAATTCTGGCTTGACGAATACTGATGTCTACGCCCTTACCGTCTCGGGCACGAATCTCTTTGCCGGAACTTATAGCGGCGGCGTCTTTCTTTCCACCAATAACGGCACAAGTTGGACTGCGGTTAATTCTGGCCTGACGAATACTTCTGTCCGCGCCCTTACCTGTCTCGGGCACGAATCTCTTTGCAGGAACTTATAGCGGCGGCGTCTTTCTTTCCACCAACAACGGCACAAGCTGGACTGCGGTCAATTCTGGCTTGACCTATACTTATGTCTTCGCCCTTACCGTTTCAGGCACGAATCTCTTTGCCGGAACTAATGGCGGCGTCTTTCTTTCCACCAACAACGGCACAAGCTGGACTGCGGTCAATTCTGGCTTGACGAATACTAATGTCAACGCCTTTACCGTCTCGGGCACGAATCTCTTTGCAGGAACTTTTGGCGGCGGCGTCTTTCTTTCCACCAACAACGGCACAAGCTGGACTGCGGTCAATTCTGGCTTGACGAATACTTCTGTCCGCGCCCTTACCGTCTCGGGCACGGATCTCTTTGCCGGAACTTATGGCAGCGGCGTGTGGAGAAGACCGCTGTCGGAGATAGTCGCGTCAGTGGAAAGGCTCTGGGGCGATGTGCCAACGCATTTCAGTCTTGACCAGAATTATCCGAATCCATTTAACCCAACAGCAAAAATAAGTTATTCAATTCCACAATCCGGGTTTGTTTCACTAAAAGTTTATGATGTTTTGGGAAATGAGATATCTTCATTAGTTAATGAGCAAAAACCGGCAGGCAAATATGAAGTTAAATTTAATGGAAGCAATCTGACCAGCGGAGTTTATTTTTATAAATTGCAAGCAGATAATTATACTGAAATAAAAAAAATGCTGCTGTTAAAATAATTTTTAATAGCTAATTAATCGAATAACTTTTTCTTTCAATCTTTGCTTCGCTAGAAAATTATTTTCAAGATTTGGATTGAACGGAACCGGTGTATCAAGACTTGCGCATCTTAGAATTGGTGCGTCCAAATATTCAAAACAATTTTCTGCAATCCATGCAGATAATTCTCCTCCTATTCCTCCAGTTAAAGTATCTTCATGAAGTATTAACACTTTCCCGGTTTTCATCACCGTTTTTTTCACTGCATCTTTATCCCATGGTATGAGACTTCTCAAATCAATAATATCAAATGAAATGTTTGGAAACTCACTTATTATTTCTTTTGCCCAGCGTATTCCCATGCCATAAGTAATGATTGATAAATCTATGCCTTCATTTATTAATTTTGCTCTACCTATTTCAATGGTATAATATTCATCTGGAATTTCCTCAGAGATAGATCGGTAAAGTGCTTTATGTTCAAAATACATTACCGGGTTTGGATCTTCAATCGCAGCATTCAATAATCCTTTCGCATCATATGGATTTGAAGGATAAACTATTTTTAATCCTGGTGTTTGAAAAAACCAGGCTTCATTTGACTGTGAATGAAATGGCCCTGCCAGCAACGCCGGCACCGGTCGGCATACGAATTACGATATCTGCATTTTGCCCCCACCTATAGTAAATTTTAGCAATGTTATTTACAACTTGTGTAAAGCCGCTAGAAACAAAATCAGCAAATTGCATTTCGATAACAGACTTCCCTCCTTTAATTGAATATCCAAGCCCGGCTCCTAATATTGCTGATTCACACAAAGGAGTATTTCTAACTCTATCTTTTCCAAACTTCTTTAGAAAACCATCTGTTACTTTAAATACTCCTCCATATTCGGCAACATCCTGTCCCATTATTATAAGTTCAGGATACTTTCCCATACTCTGATTTAGAGCATCAGAAATTGCATTAATAAATTTTTTGTTGGATGTTTTTCTATATGAAGCTGTAATAACCTTTTGATTATACGGCGTATAAACGTCATTCAACTCAAAATCAGTATCAGCATTAATCTCTCCTTCCATTTGAGCTAATTCCCATTCTTTGTCTATTAGTACTTTAAAATTATTTCTTGTTTCAGAAATAATTTTATCATCAATCAATCCAATTGATTTTAAATATTTTTCATAGTTATCTATAGGATCTTTTTTTGACCATTCTTCAAGTAATTTTTGGGGAACATATTTTATCCCAGATGCTTCTTCATGCCCGCGCATTCTAAATGTTATTGCTTCAATTAAAATCGGACGATGTTCTTCTCTTATTTCTTCAGCATATTTTTTAACAGTCGAATAAACATCTAAAATATTATTTCCATCTACCTGAACTGCTTCAATTCCGTATCCAATTCCTTTATCAATTAAAGCTTTACATTTATATTGTTCATTAGTTGGAGTTGATAAACCGTAAGCATTATTTTCAACCATAAAAATTACCGGCAGATTCCAAACGGCTGCAACATTTAACGCTTCATGAAAATCGCCTTCGCTTGTTCCCCCCTCTCCGGAAAAAACCAACACACATTTATTTTCATTTTTAATTGAGTGCCATAAAGCAATTCCATCGGCTACTCCAAGCTGCGGGCCAAGATGTGAAATCATCCCAACGATATGATGCTCATTAGAACCAAAGTGAAAAGAACGGTCCCTTCCTTTTGTGAATCCATTTGCTTTTCCTAAGAATTGTGAAAATAATTTGTGAAGCCAAATTTTTCGAGATGTGAAAACACCAAGATTTCTATGCATTGGTAAAATATATTCATCTTCGTGCAAAGCTAACGTAGAACCCACTGCAATTGCTTCCTGTCCCATGCCTGAAAACCATTTTGTAATTTTAACTTGTCGAAGCAGCTTTAATTTTTTTTCTTCGATTAATCTTGGAAGAAGAAATTCTTTATATAAATTGATTAATAATTCATCAGAAAAGTTTTTTCGATCAAACTTCATCAATAAACTTGTATTTATTTTTTGGGAATTTAGACTGTTAAATTTAACTAAAATAAATTTCGAAAAGGAAACTCAATATAAGTCAAATGACAATCAGGCAGCTGCCGAATAAAATTCAAAAATGAAAAAGATAGCTCCCAAATAAATACGGCTTTAAATCATTGTGATATATGATAATGAAATTTATTCAAAACACTGAAAAATATTCGGTAGATAGAAATCACAATAATCACTAATAAATTTTTAAAGCTATATAAAGTTAAAGCTTACCCAAAGCACTCATCACTGGCATTCAACTTGCCTATATTATGCTGTACTGCAAAAACTAAACAATTTTAAAATTATTATAAATATTTAGAGAGGTTGATATGCTTAAGATGAGTGCAAAAATATTTTTCAATTCACTAATAGTCTCTGCATTCCTGTTTTTCTCAACAATTGCTTTGAGGGCTCAAGAATCAAAGTCAAGGTCAAATGCAGCAGAAGATGCAAACTCAAGATAATCCAACAGCACAAATTGCTTCGAATTTATCAGAAGATTTAGCTGGTAAACTAAGCTTATCCGACGCGCAAACAAAGCAGTTAAAAGATATATTAGTTTCTTACCAGGAGGATGTTCAAGGTGCCGTTCAAAGTGGTAAGACAGATTTATCAACAGAAAAAGCTACAGCTAATGCTGCGGTTGAAGATTTATTAACAGATACGCAGAAAACGGATTGGGAAAATACTAAAGCTGATTTTTGGACTACAGTCGATTCTAAAGTAAGCTCGACCCCTGCCCAACAGAAATCTAATGACACATATTAAATATTTATAAAGTAGAAATATTTTATAAAATTTCTATCTCCATCATAATAAGCGTATCGGGCATGCATTTGCCTGGTATGCTTTTTTTATTTGTTATATTCTTTAACTTGAATATTAATTTATACTTCACTTAATTAAAACACTGATAAATAAATTTTTATATTACTATGAATAAAAGTGAATTAAATCAAGATCATTTTTCAACTACATTAACCATTAAGAACATGGTTTGCAATCGCTGTATTAAGGTTGTTAAAGAAGAATTGGAAAAATTAAATTTAGATGTTAGAAGCATAATTTTAGGAGAAGCAATTGTAGGCGGCGAAGAAAAAGATTTACCTATGATGGAAATAAAAAATGTATTAGCAGAAAACGGTTTTGAACTTATTGAAGACAAGAAAGCAAAAACCATTGAACAAATAAAAATTATTGTCATAGAACATATTTATAATGATTCGGAATTTGATATGGATAAAAACATTTCAAAAATCCTAGAAAAGAAAATCGGCTACGATTATAATTATTTAAGTACTCTGTTCTCTTCAATAGAAAACATTACCATCGAACATTATTTCATACTTCAAAAAATTGAGCGTGCTAAAGAGCTTTTAAAATACGGAGAATTAACTCTAAGCGAAATTGCATACCAGCTTGGCTACAGCAGTGTTCAGCATCTTTCAAATCAATTCAAAAAAGTAACAGGATTAACAGCCAGCCAATTTAAAGACCTTACAAACCAGGAAAGAAAACCAATCGATAAAATACTTCCTTAAAAACCGATTTTATACTGCTAAAAATTATATAACACTTTTTTAAAATTGTATAACGCTTCCTTTTTAATATATATCTACTTTTAAATCGTATAAAATAATTATTCTTAACAAGATTGAAGGAAATAAAAATGGCACAAAAAGAATTTAAGATCGAAGGAATGTCTTGCGGACACTGTGTAATGGCAGTTAAAAAAGAATTACAAAAAATAGAAAACTTAAAGATAGATAATGTAGAAATTGGTTCTGCAAAAGTTGAGTATGATGAAAATCAAATTGACAATCAAAAAATTATTGAGGCAATTGAAGAAGCAGGATATAAAGTAGTTTCAAATTAGGCTAATGTCACGCTGAACTCGTTTCAGCATCTTTTGGCGATTTAAAGATTCCGAAACAAGTTCGGAATTACATTATTATTATTGAATAAATTATTCAAATTAAGAAATAGACAATGGAAACCGGGAAAATAAAAACATTGACTTTGCCTGTTGAAGGAATGACTTGCGCAAGCTGTGTGGCAAGAGTTGAAAAGACATTAAAAAAAGTCGAAGGCGTTGGAACCGTTAATGTAAATCTTGCTACAGAAAAAGTTAGTTTTGAATTTGATGAATCAAAAACTGATTTGGCATCTTTAGCACAACTTGTGAACGATGTTGGATATAAGCTTGATATATCACAATCGGATAATAAACAAACGAATACGAATGTTGTTCCTGATAATTTAGAAGAAAAAGAAAGTTATAAAAAGCTTAAACGTGAATTTATTTTTAGTGCTGTGCTTACTGTTCCAATAATGTTAATCAGTATGTTAAGCATGACGGATTGGTTTAATCAAAGTATTCCCATTTCTCATGTCTACATTAATAGGTTACTTTTTCTTGCCACAACATTTGTAATGTTTATTTCCGGCAAAAGATTCTTTTCAATTGCCTGGCAGCTTGTTAAACATTTTTCTGCTGACATGAATACGCTTGTTGCCGTTGGTACTGGAACAGCTTATGTCTATAGTACAATCGCTGTTTTATTCCCAACTTTATTATCTATAACTGAAGCCGGACAGCATATTTATTTTGATACCGCTGTAACAATTGTAACTTTAATTTTAATGGGAAGATTACTTGAAGCACATGCTAAATCAAAGACTACTTCTGCAATTAAAAAGTTAATCGGACTTCAGCCAAAAACTGCTAGAATAATTAAAAACGGAAACGAAATAGATATTAGCATAAATGATGTCCAAAAGAATGATATTATCATTGTTCGCCCTGGCGAAAAGATTCCGGTTGATGGAATAATTACAAAAGGCTCAACTTCAATTGATGAATCAATGATTACAGGCGAAAGCATTCCTGTAGATAAAACGATTAACAATAAAGTTGTTGGCGGAACAATAAACAATTACGGAAGCATTGAATACAAAGCAACTGCAGTCGGCAAAGAAACAGTTATCTCTCAAATAATAAAATTAGTTGAAGATGCTCAGGGTTCAAAAGCACCAATACAAAGTTTGGCTGATAAAATAGCTAGTGTATTTGTTCCCACGGTGATTGGAATTGCAACCGTTACCTTCTTGGTTTGGTTTTTTGTAGTTGGAATTCCTTTTAACCAGGCAATGATAAACTTTATTGCTGTTATGATAATTGCCTGTCCTTGTGCGCTTGGTTTAGCGACACCTACTGCAATTATGGTTGGTTCGGGAGTCGGAGCTTCAAATGGTATTTTGATTAAAAATGCTGAAAGTCTTGAACGTGCAAATAAAATTACAACTGTAGTTCTTGATAAAACCGGTACTGTAACTACCGGAAAACCAGTTGTGAAAGATATAATTCCATTGAATGGATTTAGTAAAGATGAAATAATTCAAAAAGCTGCTTCTGTTGAAAATAAATCGGAACATCCATTAGGAAAATCAATTGTTGATTATGCTAAAAATAATTTCGTTGCTTTAAGTGAAGTTGATAATTTCCTTTCTACTACCGGTTCAGGAATTACGGCTAAAATTTCCGGTGAAGAAATTGCAATTGGAAATTTATCTTTCATAAAAAAGTATTCTTCTTCAACAGATAATAATTATGATGAGAAATCCGCTCAGCTTGCTTCAGAAGGAAAGACTCCGGTTTACATTTCTATCAATAATAAAATAACAGGAATAATCGCAATTGCTGATACTTTGAATTCAAATGCAAAAGAAGCGATAGCACAATTAAAACAGAAGAATATTGAAGTTTTAATGATTACAGGCGACAATGAAAAAACTGCAAAAGCAATTGCCAAGGAAGCCGGGATAGATAATGTGATTGCTGAAGTGCTGCCGCAGGATAAAGCAAATAAGGTTAAAGAGCTGCAAGCACAAGGAAAGATTGTGGCAATGGTTGGTGATGGTATAAATGACTCCCCCGCCCTTGCACAAGCTGATGTTGGAATTGCAATTGGGACAGGAACTGACATCGCAATTGAAGCAGCGGACATAACTTTAATCAGCGGTGATTTGAGAGGAGTTGTACATGCAATAAACCTTTCTCACAAAACAATTGGAACGATAAAGCAAAATCTATTCTGGGCATTTATTTATAATGTAATTGGAATTCCAATCTCCGCACTTGGATTATTAAACCCAATGTTTGCGGCAGCAGCCATGGCAATGAGTTCGGTTAGTGTTGTTTCAAATTCATTGAGATTGAGGAGAGCGAAAATTAAATAGACAATCAATTAGTACATATTTATCGTAAACACTTCTTTTATCATTTATTATACACTATTTATTTCAATACTGTGCGCTGCGAGATTTAGTTCGATGAATAATAGCTGTATCTTCTTATTGTATATTTGAAATAAAAGGTGAGGATAAAATGAAAAAGCTATTTTTAATTTTCACAATTTTGGCATTTCTTATCGTTGGATGTGGTCAAAATAAGAATGATCAAACTACTGAAAAGACGAGCATAAATAACTCAAATAAGACGATACAGGTTTCAACTAATAAAGACAACCCCAATAATGTTCTGCCTGGTATCAGCATGCAAGATCAAAAAATATTAGCAGATGCCAAAACTTACGACGGCAGTTTTGATAGTGATGCAATACTATTAACAAGAAGCGCAAGTGAAGAATCTACATTTAAAATGGATGGTTCAAAGGCAAAAGGTATGAAAATGCCTGATGGAAATTTTTGGTCCGTAAAAGAAGTCGGCAATAAAACCATGCTGGTTATGCCGGATGGAAAGTTAATTCAAGAGAAAACAGTTGACGGCAAAATAATGCTGATGACAATTGACAAAACTTTTGAAGTTAAAATGATTGGGCATAATTTAGTTGCATTCAGAACAGATAATCCAAAAGTAAATGTTGCAGAGAAATAATTTTATTTTTTAACATTTTTTATCTCCGGCGTTTATTATACATCGGAGATTTTTCTATCATTAAATCCAGCTAAACAAGTGACCTTGCTGTTATGACGATGAGTTCTGTTAGTGTTGTTTCAAATTTGTTGAGATTGTGGTGAGCGGAGATAAAATAAGAAATAGAAATAATTTGTTAAGAATTAATAAGTAGTGTAAAGAATTTTGTGTAAATGGTTAAACAAAGATTAGAGGATAAGTGCTGCGGAGCGTAGCGGAGCAGCACTTATCCTCTGCACTCGAAAGCGGTATTGCTTTTGGGAAAATAAATAATATGTTTAACTTAAATCCAAAAGAAGTTTACACATCATGGAACTCACCGATGAAATGATCGAGCAGTTAAAAGCCAATCTAGCCAAAGCCAAAAATTACAATGATTTAATGGGTAAGGATGGAGCTATTAAAAAGCTAATGGCAAAATCCTTAGAACAGATGCTGGAAGCTGAGCTAACCGAACAACTCGGCTATGAAAAATATTCCCCAGCCGGAAAGAATAACGGCAATAGCAGAAATGGAAAAACCCGTAAGACTCTGAAGAACGATAATGGAGAAATCGAGATTACCGTTCCACGAGACCGTAATGGAGAATTTGATCCAATCATTGTCAAGAAGTATGAAAGAACCATAGGCCCTATTGAGGATAAGATAATCTCTATGTACGCAAAAGGAATGACTACCAGAGATATACAATCACATGTTCAAGAGATGTATGGCTTAGATGTTTCAGCCACCTTGATTTCCAATATTACTGATAAGATAGTTCACATTGCAACAGAGTGGCAGAATCGTCCTCTTGAAGGGATTTATCCAATAGTTTTCTTTGATGCTATCCATTACAAAGTAAGAGACGAATCAACAAAGAAAGTGGCCTCAAAGGCTGCCTATACGTGTCTGGGAGTAGAACTTAGCGGCAGAAAAGATCTACTTGGCCTTTGGGTTGGAGAGGCTGAAGGAGCAAACTTCTGGCTAAGCGTTCTTAACTGAACTTAACAACCGTGGAGTAAAGGATATCCTTATTGCCTGCATAGATGGACTGAAAGGTTTTCCTGATGCCATACAGACTGTCTTTCCAAAGACAGAAATCCAGCTATGTGTTATTCATCAAATCCGCAGCACCCTCAAATACATTGCTTCTAAAGATCAGAAAGAATTTATGAAGCAATTAAAAACTGTTTACACAGCACCAACAGAAGAAGCTGCTTTAGAGAATTTAAATTTACTTGAAGATAACTGGTCTAAAAAATATTCATTGGCTCTAAAATCCTGGAGAGGTAACTGGAATAATCTGGCAACCTTTTTCAAGTACCCTGAAGAAATCAGAACTATAATTTACACAACCAATGCTGTTGAAGCGGTACACCGCCAGTTCAGAAAAGTAACCAAGGCAAGATCATTGTTCCCGAATGATGATGCACTCAAAAAAATGCTGTATCTTGCTTACAGAGATTTATCTAAAAAATGGACTATGCCGATTAGAAACTGGGCTATTGTTCTTTCCAATTTTTCTATTAACTTTGAGGAAAGACTGGAGCCTTTCCTCTAATGAATAATGCCATTTACACAAATTATTTTACAGTCTCAATTAATATTTTATATTAATTCTTTGCCAACTTAACAATATCCCCAACCTCCAAAACATTTTTATCATAACCTTTATTCACAGAATTTATCATTGCCAAACCAATTTCATTTAAAGAACAGATATGTTTTGGAAGAAATATTTTAACAACCGGTAAAAGAAAGAATAAATATTTATAAAAGCTTAAAGTATTTTTAAGTCCTTTTGTTGGAATTATTATTCCGGGACGAAAAGCAAAAGCCTGGCGAAAGCCTAAATTCATAATATAGTTTTCAGTTCTGCCTTTAACTCTTGCCCACATAGTCCTTCCCTTTTCAGAACTATCTGTACCGGCACCGGAAATATAACAGAATGTCATATCCGGATTTAGTTTAACAAGAGTATCTGCTAAAGCCTTTGTAATATCAAAAGTTATTTTTGTGTATTCGTCTTCTTTTTTCCCAACAGAAGTTGTTCCAAGACAAAAGAAACAAGCATTGTATCCAATCAAATCAATTTTAATATCAGTGAAGTCATAAAAATTGTTGTGAATGATTTCTTTTAATTTTGGGTGCTTAAAATTTCCGCTTCTCCTATTTATTAATAAGCACTTCTTCAACATCAGGATGGTTGAGGCATTCATGTAAAACACCTTCACCAACCATTCCCGTTGTTCCGGTTATAATTGCTTTGATTTTCATGGCTGTAAGTTAAACCGGAAAATCATTTAATTCAATCATTATTATAATTTCATCCTCAAGAATAATGTCACCACTTCGTGGTTTCAATATATTTGTCTTACTACATATTTTATAATAATTTCACACCTTCGGTGTTTTATCTACCATTAATTCTATTTGCTATAATATTATCACCCGTTCGGAGTTCTTTATTTAAATCTCGTCAATACAAACCCGAAGGATTGTCATTATTATAACATCTATTAGAATGTGAGCAATACGAACTTCGAAGAGGTAACATTATTTTTCACAAATAATAGCATTCTCCTAATGCCACCACTTCGTGGTTTCAATATATTTGTCTTACTAAATATTCTATAATAATTTCACACCTTCGGTGTTTCAACTACCATTTAGTTCTATTTGCTATAATATTATCACTCATTCGGTGTTCTTTATTTAAATCTCGTCAATACAAACCCGAAGGGTTGTCATTATTATAACATCTATTACAATGTGGGCAATAAGAACCTCAAAGAGGTAACATTATTTTTCACAAATAATAGCATTTTCCTAATGCCACCACTTCGCGGTTTCGATATTTTTGTTTTACTATTTCTATAATAATTTCACACCTTCGGTGTTTTACCCTTTAAAATGATTTTAATTGTAATGTTATGTATTACATTCTAATTAAGCCCGAAGGGCTGACATTATTATAATACATTTTGTGAAGAAGATAAAATAAACCTCGAAGAGGTGACATTATTCTATCCATTTGAACAGATACTTTTCATTGTACTCTATCTCAAACTTTTTCAACAACTTAAGATACTCATCTCTAAATGTTCTTTTCTTATGATGCTCTTCTTGATTCTTTATATAATTAAAAACTCTACTTATATGTGAGTGTGAATACGAAAAAGCTCCGTAGCCTTCCTGCCATGAAAATTTACCAGCTACAAATCTATTTTCATTTATAAAATTTGTTGAATTATTTTTTATATCTCTTACTAAATCCGATATTGCCATTGAAGGTTTTAGACCAATAAAAGAATGAATGTGGTCAGGCATTCCATTTACGATTATTGATTTTTGTCCTTTACGTTTTATAATTCCGGCTATGTATTTATTTAGATCATCCTTCCATTTTTTCCCAATTAAGTTCTCTCTGCCTTTTACTGCAAATACTACTTGGATATAAATCTGCGAAAATGTACCAGGCATATTTTGACCCCTTCCTTATTTTTATTGCTAAATATTCAATCCTTAATATAAGGAATGTTGTTTATTTTTTTATATCACCACTTCGTGGTTTTTTAAAATGATGTAATAATATTATTCTATAATAATGTCACACCTTCGGTGTTATCATATTCATATATTCAAACTACATCTTCTTTTATATAAACCCGAAGGGTTACCATTATTATAACAACCATTTTAATGAATGTAATAAAAACCTCGAAGAGGTGACATTATTTTAATTTATCATATCTCTATTACTTGTATTTATAAAACTCCTTTAGATATTTATTAATCTGTTTTGATAACTGTTTCTGTTTTTGTTTTGCAGCGAAGCTTTGCCTTTCTTCGAGATACAATAATTCTTTCTGAAGCTTTTTATAACTTTTGTATCTTTCATTAGATAAAGAACCGTTATTCAAAGCTTCAAGAACTGCACAACCCGTTTCTACAGTATGTGTACAATCTTTAAACTTACATTTTATCTCTAATGATTCTATATCATTAAAAGTAGATTCTAATCCTTCCGAAACATTCCAAATCTGAAATTCGCGCATACCAGGAGTATCAATTAAAACTCCGCCATCCGGCAAAAGAATTAATTCTCTTTTTGTGGTAGTATGTTTACCTTTTAGAACAGATGAACTTATTTCCTGAGTTTTTATTAATTCTTTCCCAAGTAAATAATTTATAATTGTTGATTTACCCACTCCGGATGAACCTGTAAAAACAGCAGTTATTCCTTCTTTCAAGTATTGTTTTATTTCATTAACTCCATAACCTTTTTGAGCACTCATCAATAAAATAGGAACTTTAATTTCTCTATCTTTTAATTGAGTTATTTTCTCTTTTGGATTTTCAATTAAATCCGATTTATTCAAAATTATAATTGGCTCCGCACCGCTTTCAATGACAGCTGTTAAATACCTGTCAATCCTATTTGGATTAAAATTATTATCAAGGCTTTGGACAATAAAAACAATATCCACATTTGCAGCAATGATTTGCTCATCAGTTTTTTTATCTGAAGATTTTCTTGACAGCTTAGTCTTTCTTTCCAGTACATCATGGATAATTATTTTATTTTCATCTTCAAACAATACTCCCACAACCCAATCCCCGGTTTTAGGTAATTCCGAATTGGCATTTGAAGCATATAATAATTTTCCGGTTACTTCACCAGTTAGTTCTCCTTTTTCAGTATAAAGTAAATACCGCTGTTTGTGTTCAACAGCAACTCTTGCCGGAATGAATCCATCGTTTTTATAATTTTTATATTGATTCTCAAAAAATGTATTCCATCCTAATGAAATTAATTTTTCCAATTTAAATTTCTCCCGAAATTATTTAAAATATTTTATATTACTCTTTTATTAGAGTTTAGATAGAACTATGCATACAATTGCTTTTATGCAATATCTGCAATGTCCTTTAAGAGGATAGAATTTATGGTATGTATTAAAGTTTTTTTAATAAGTCATCTAAAATTATCAAAAGAAATGTAATTGATTTTAGGTATTGAATCAATCTTTTTATTACATATACAGTTTACTTATTCACTTTTTTATATGCAACTTTACCGGAAAGTATAGTCATCTCTACATCATAGTTTTCATTCAGCACAACAATATCTGCATCTTTTCCGCTGGCAAGTATTCCTTTTTTATGATCAAGATTAATTACTTTGGCGCTGTTTAACGAGGCCATTCTAAATGCTTCGGTTACTTTTGCGTTTGCAGTTTCAACCATATTCTTTATTGCAACATTTAGAGTAAGTGTGCTGCCGGCAAGGGTTCCATCTTCAAGATATGCTCTCTTTGCTTTCATAAAAACTTTTTGATCTGCAAATTCATATTCACCCTCATGCATTCCGCCGGCTCTGATTGAATCTGAAACCAAAATAATTCCGCTGGCTCCTTTTAATTTCAAAAGCAATTCCATAACCGCCGGATGAACATGTAAAGTATCAGCAATCAATTCAATCTTTAATTCATTTCTAAGAAGAGCACCGAGAATTACTCCCGGATTACGGTGATGAAAAGGACGCATTGCATTAAAGATATGAGTAACATGAGCTGCTCCATTATCTATTGCTAATTCTATTTCATCATAGTTAGCCATCGAATGTCCAATTGATAAAACCACACCTTGACTTGAAGCTTCTCTCATCACTTCAATTGCGCCTGGAAGTTCCGGAGCAATAGTCATTATTTTAATTTGCCCTTTGGATGCTTCCCACATTTTATTCCATGATTCAATAGAAGGCTGCCATAAATAACTTTCATTCATCGCCCCTTTTAAATCTTTGTTAAGATACGGCCCTTCCATGTGGATGCCTTTTATATTCGATTCAGGATGGCTTTCAATATAATCAGCAACTCTTCTCAAATCATTTAATAACAACTGTTCAGGTTTAGCAAATAATGAAGCCAACACTGTTGTTGATCCATTTTGTAAAAAATATTGACTAACTATTTCAATGCTGTTATCGTTTTCATCTGCAAATCCGGAACCGCCGCCGCCGTGAACAAGCAAGTCAACAAAACCGGGAGCTATAATTTTTCCGCTTACATCAATTGCTTCACAATCATCGGGTAAAATAACATCTTGAGCTTTCCCGATTTTATAAATTTTTTGATTATCAATTAAAACTGTTCCATTTTTTATTAATCTAAAAGGAGTAACTATATCTCCGCCAATTAAAGCTAATTTCATTTTATCTCCGGTGTAATTATTTATCTTATTCTTTTAATCTTTTAAAACTCATCAATTGTTTTTTATACTGTTTATATAATATAACAATGTGTACTTGCAGTTTTTAACTTAAGATAAAAAGAAGTTGAATTGAAATGTTGTGTTTAACTATAAATTAAAAAACTTTCTATTTGCCGCTAATTAAATTTTTCAGCTCCAATGCTGCAGCAGTAACATTATCAGAATGAAATACTGCAGAACCGGTAACAAAAACATCACAGCCTGCTTCCTGCGCAGCTTTAATTGTATGCTTATCGATACCGCCGTCTATTTCTATTAAAAAATTTGCATTCATTTCTTCACGAAGTTTAACAGTTTCCCTTACTCTTCTTAAAGAATTTGTAATAAAAGATTGTCCACCAAACCCGGGGTTAACAGACATAATTAAAACCATATCAACATATTCAGCAATATCTCTTAAAGTATTTATTGGTGTTGAAGGATTAATAGAAACACCGGCTTTAACATTTAGCTCTTTAAGATGCTGTACAGTTCTGTTAAGGTGAATTACAGCTTCCTGATGAACTGTAATGGAACTTGCACCGGCTTCAGCAAACTGTTCAATATATTTTTCAGGGTGTTCAATCATCAAATGAACATCTAAAGGAAGCTTTGTTGATTTGTGAGCAGCTTTAACTATTATTGGGCCGAATGTGATGTTTGGAACAAAATGCCCATCCATAATATCACAATGGATCCAGCCTGCTCCGCCTAGCTCTGCTAATCTTATTTGCTGGGAAAGATTCGATAAGTCTGCTGCTAAAATTGAAGGTGCTAAAATTCCCATTTACTTCTCTAAAATTTCTTGTTGCTGTTCTGCTGATTTAGTCACAAACAGATCAATAGCGTCACCCCTATTAACTTTATTTCCTTTGCTTGGATATTGATCTAAAATCGTATTTGGTAAAAGTGAAAACGAACGCTGATAATTTATTTTTCCAACTTTCAAAGTGCTGTCAGCTAAAATTCTTTCTGCTTCTGTAACCGATTTACCAATTAAATCGGGCACAATAATTTCTCCTGTTTCACCTTTGCCTACACTTATAGTCACTCCAACCGATGCTCCTTTCTTTAAAGGCGTCCCTTCTGCATATTGCTGATCGAAAATCATATTCCTGGGATGATTAGAAACATTTTCCTGTATGTCACCCAATTTAAGCCCTATTCTTTCAAGTGTAAACTTCGCTTCGTTAATAGATTTTCCTTTAAGTATAGGAACTGTAACAGTTGGCTCACCCCCGCTGATAAAGAGATAAATATTTCTACCTTCTTTTACTATTTTCCCGTTTTCAGGTTTTTGAAGAATGATTGTACCCTCAGGATATTTCTGATCATAAGTGGTGTCCGAGATTACCGGGTTAAGATCAGCATTCTTAAGTAAAGAAAAAGCTTCCACTTCTTTTAACCCTACCACATTAGGAACTCTCTTCTCCGGCCTGCTTACATACCAGGGCATTATTAAATAATTTAAAGCTAATAGGAATACAATTATTACGGCAAAAACTAAAAAAGTATTCTTTACAAAATTGCTTTTAAGGAAATTTTTCATAAAACCAAATATATAGAATGGTGTTTTCTTAAACAAGAAACTCAATTATGACTTAAGTTAAATAGGTGTTAAATATAAAAATTTAAAGATTGCAAGATTTTAAAAGTACAAGATTGAATGATGACTTGATTAAAAGAATTTTCGATTGGAAAATTAAAAGTTTAGAAATTTTTAAGATAACAAGATTATAAAATTCAAGATTTAATAAATGAATGCATGCTTTGATAATCTTAAACTTACTCTTGAACTTTAACATTAACTTTGTTGATTTCATAAAGGATGAATTAATCATCCAATTTTAATTATGAAAAAATGGTTAAATAAATTATATTTAGAACCAACTTAACATAAAATCAGAAAATAGTTTTGCTTACTTTCTTAAATTCATTTCAAATAGTTCCCCGGCAGAAAATATTTATTTATCACTTATTAAAATTTAAAAGATGAGGTTCTAATGTTAAAAAAACATCCCCGCGGTCTTTATGTTTTATTTTTTACAGAAATGTGGGAGCGCTTTGGCTACTATTTAATGGTAGGAATATTACTTCTTTTCCTAATTGATTCTAAATCCGGCGGAAAAGGTTTTGACACAAGAACAGCAGCCGATATTGTTGGATCATTTATTGCGCTTGTTTATTTAACTCCATTCATAGGGGGGCTTTTAGCTGACCGTTATCTCGGATATATAAGATCAATATATATAGGCGGATCATTGATGGCAGCCGGTTATTTTGGTTTAGCAATACCTGGTGACACCGCAATGTTTATATCATTGGCACTTATAATAGTCGGTAACGGATTTTTTAAACCAAACATTAGTACTTTATTAGGGATTATTTATAATACAGAAGAATTAAAACCTTTAAAGGATTCAGCTTACAATATCTTTTATATGGGAATAAATATTGGAGCACTAGTTTGTAATTTTGTTGCTGCTTATTTGAGAAATAATTATGGATGGGGCTATGCTTTTTCTGCAGCCGGAGTCGGATTAGTTCTCGCCTTAATTTGGATATCGACCGGCCTTAAACATATCAAATTTGCCGATGTTAAAAAGCCTATGGAAAAAGAAGACATGCCAATGATGAAAATATTTCTTTATGTTTTTCTTCCGGCAATTATTTTTGCTGTTATTGGCTGGATAATACCAGGTAATGTGTTCGGTTCTAATTCCAATGACGCTTTTATATTTGCTTGTATACCTGTAATATCTTTCTATGTTTCTTTGTGGAAGAAGTCTGCCGGCCAGGATAAAAAAAGTATTGGAGCATTACTTTTTATTTTTACCGTGTCAATAATATTCTGGACAATTTATAATCAGAATGCTACTTCATTAACTATATGGGCACAAACTTATACAGATAGAGAAATTGCACCTATATTAGCCGGCCCTGCTGAAAGAATTGATATGCTGCAAAGTGCTAACACTAATCCAAGGTTAGTTGAAAAAGTTGATGCACAATTGAAAGTTGTTACAGATTCTTCCGGTAAAGCTGAGATGGTTGAAGGGCCTGATCCTTATTTTGAAAACCTACCGAAAGATGAATGGCCTGCTAAAGGACAAGATGTTAAATTGGCAAATGCGGAATTGTTTCAATCTATAAATCCTTTTTTCATAATTGTGCTTACACCTATTATTGTTGGGTTATTTGCGTGGCTTAGGCGGCGAGGTAAAGAACCAACCACTGCTTCCAAATTTGGGTATGCGTTGTTTATATCAGGTTTATCCTCTTTGATTATGGTTTTCGCTATTATGTCTGTGCCGTCGGTATACACACATAAAACTACAGCTATCTGGTTATTTTTAACTTATGGTGTGTTTACAGTAAGTGAAATATTTTTAAGCCCAATAGGTTTATCGTTAGTTTCCAAATTAGCGCCGGCCAGAACAACTGCATTAATGATGGGTGGATGGTTTTTATCAACTTCTCTCGGTGGCAAAGTTGCAGGAATTATGACCAGCTTCTGGGATAGTTTTGATGATAAAAAATTATTCTTTTTGCTCATGACTATTGCGGCATTTCTTGGTGGAGTTTTTATTTTTTCAAGAATTAAATCTTTAAATGCAATTGTAAAAGCAAAGACCGGTTCAGCGCATTAAAGTCTAATCTAATTTTATTTTTTAAGGGTTGGATTTATGTTCAGCCCTTTTTTTATTTTAAACTGCTATGTATAAAAATTATTTCTGTCTTAATAGAATTATAATTCAAGCCAATCAGGAATTATACAACTACAAAATCTTAAATATTTTTTCGCAGGATAAAGATAAAATTGTTTTTGAGTTGAAGAATAAAGATGATTTTAAATATCTCGAAATCTCTGCAAATCCTGGAATACCTTACGTAACACTTAAGAATGATTTTCATCGTGCAAAGAAAAATACTATTGATTTCTTTTCTGAATATTTACCAGCAGACATTGTCCAATTTCAAATTTCCGGCTCGGATAGAATTATAAAAATAAAAACGTTAAAGCGTGATTTTTATTATACAATTCGAGGAAAGTTTACGAATCTCTTTTTAGTTGAAGATAATAAAATCAAAGACTCATTTAAAAATATCGTCGAGGATTCAACTAGCCAGTTAATTGATGAATTTAAATCGACAAGGTTCATCAATGATTTTAACGATGTGAATATTGTGATTGATGAAAGCATCCCATTCGAAACACAAATAAAAAATAAATATCCATTTATAGGTAAAGAAATCTTAAATGAAGTAAAATTTAGAGCGGATGTTAATATGCCTAAAGGTGAAACTGATTTAACACCTTCAAAACTAATAAAATCATTAGAAGATTTAATCTTAGAAATTAAAGAAGAAAAGCCCGCAGTATTTATTGATGAAAATGAGAATAAACAAAAGTTGGCATTTAATAATTTCAAAAGCATTCCATATACAAAAAAAGAAATTTTTGAAAATGTTTTTGATGCTGTAAATTCTTATCTATCAAAAGAATATTATTTTAATTCAATTTTATCCGCAAAAAAGAAAATTGAAAAACATTTATCAAATGAGTTAACAAGAGTATCATTAAAGTTAAATAACTTAAAAGCAAGACTTGATAAAGGGACAAAGGAAGAGGAATATAAAAAATTAGGAAATTTACTTTTAATTAATCTTCATTTAATTAAACATGGAATAAATGAAGTTACTGTTGACGATATTTATGAAAATAATGCTCCAATAAAAATTAAATTGGATGATAAATTTTCAGCAAAAAAGAATGCAGACATTTATTTTGACAAAGCGAAAAATCAAAGAATATCATTTGGGAAATCAAAACAGCTTTTTAATGATTATAAAATTAAATTTGACAAACTCAAAGAAATTGAAAATGAATTTTTATCTGAAGAAAGTTTAGAGAATTATAAAAGCATTATGAAAGAATTAAAAATTAAAGATGAAGTTTCTTCATCAAGCAAAGATGACATTCAAAACAAATTCAAGAAATATTTAATTGAAAATAAATACTATATTTTTGTAGGGAAAGACAGCCAAAACAATGATTTGCTAACCACAAAGTTTGCAAAACAAAATGACTTTTGGTTTCATGCCAGAAGTGTTCCCGGCTCACATGTTGTTCTCCGTGTAGTTAATACAAAGGAAGCAATTCCAAAAAATATTTTAAAAAAGACTGCTTCATTAGCAGCATATCATAGCAAGGCTAAAACAGCGGGAATGGTACCGGTTTCATTTACTCAAAAAAAATATGTTGTAAAGAAAAAAGGGATGGAACCCGGTAAGGTCGCGCTTTTAAGAGAAGAAGTATTAATTGTTAAACCGGAAATTCCGTCTGATTGTGAGTATATTTCAAACGAATAAAATTCTATTTATTAATTAAATGAAGGAGATTATTCATGAGACTAATCATTCAGCCCGATTATAATTTAGTTTCTAAATGGGCGGCAAATTATGTTGCCAGCAGCATAAACCAATACAAAGCGTCATCTCAAAAGAAATTCATTCTCGGATTACCAACCGGCTCCTCCCCTATTGGTATGTATAAAGAATTAATCAAGCTTAATAAAAAAGGCAAAGTCACTTTCAAAAATGTTATGACTTTTAACATGGATGAATACGTTGGCTTACCGGAAGAGCATCCTGAAAGCTATCATTCATTTATGTTTAATAACTTTTTTAATCACATCGATATTGATAAAAAAAATATTAACATTTTAAATGGTAACGCCAAAGATTTGGAAAAAGAATGTGATAGCTATGAAAAAAGAATTAAAAAAGCCGGTGGAATTAATTTATTCGTCGGAGGAATTGGCCCTGATGGACACATTGCATTTAATGAACCTGGTTCTTCACTTGCATCTTTAACTCGTGTAAAAACTTTAACCATGGATACTATGATCGCCAATTCAAGATTTTTTGACAATGATATAAATAAAGTTCCACATACAGCGTTAACAGTTGGAGTAAAAACTGTATTGGACTCACATGAAGTTTTAATAATAATCAGCGGTCATAATAAAGCGCGAGCTTTATCAAAAGTAGTTGAAGAAGGCTTAAACCATATGTGGACAGTAAGTGCTTTGCAGATTCATCCCAAAGGTATGATTGTTTGTGATGATGCGTCTACTTATGAATTGAAAGTTGGGACAGTAAAATATTTCAAAGATATTGAATCAGAAAATTTAGATCCTGATACTTTGTTATAAAAAAAACCGGCGAGGAAAAAGCGCCCTCCAACAACATTTACCACACTGCTTCTTCCTGCCGGTACCACTGCTAAGTGGGAGGTACTCTAATAATCCCAACTATTGTACCAATGAAAATTTTTGTTTTTTATTGAAAATTAAGTTGTATTATATCTTGAATTGAGAGTTAAAAAATAATTGAGTCATTTTTATACAGTAGTTTTATAAATACTAAGTTTATTAGCAATCTTAGTAATTAAATCAACTTTGAAAATAAAAAGTGTTTATGGTATATTTGTGCTCTATTTTTTGCACCCGTAGCTCAACTGGATAGAGCATTTGACTACGGATCAAAAGGTTGAGGGTTCGAATCCTTCCGGGTGCACTAAAAAACTTTATTTCCTTTTATTTTCTCAGCTTTCCCTTCCTATTATTCCGTATGACACTTTTCATGATGTAACTACACTTTACACAGCTATGTAGTTGAATTATTTCTATCTTATTGTTTTTTAGCATTTGCACCCAGAATCAATTTATGTCCAGTTTTTTTATCATTAAATACCCAAACGAGAAGACTACGGAAATCACAATGTGACCATTTGCATAGTTATTGGTCTGACAATTGTCTACTATGTTGTAGGGGTCCTCAAATAGACTCTGGATAATGTTTATTATTCTGAGATCATTGTCAGCCCTGCTCAACTGAGTGGGGCATATTTCAGATTCCTCGTGTTTACTTTCTATTATTCCCCAATTAAATTTTCAATCTTTATTAAATTTACTGCATGAAGTAATTATCATAAATTACTCTAGAATAAATTTGTACAACCTGAATATCAGAATGACTTATTGACTCCTTAATAATATAAAATCGAAATCTTATTTGAATTCAGATAGGAAAAATTATTCTTCAATATTAAATTTCTTCTTGTACTAAAAAAGTCAACTTTTCTAAACAACTTTTTTTTAATCAATTTATAAAATTGGAATCGATTATTTTGATTTTCACTATTTCAGAATTTTTGATCTTACACATCAGTCGGATATAATTTAAAATTAAAAACACAGTTCATATAGAATCTTGGTTTTTCAAACATCCTTTTAAATACTAATTATTTAGTTCATGCGTTATGCTTTTTGTGGTTGGATGTTCTGCTTGTATGTTTTTGTTCAACTCTAATTTTTAATATATGCTAAATAAATTTTTGCCGCCTAAGTTCAACTGGACAGAGCATTTTATTTCGGATCAATGGGTTGAGGGTTCGAATCTTTCCGGTTGCACTAAATTCTTATCTATTTTTAATCAATAATAATATTTTTTATTAAGGCTTCTTTTAAAAATCTTTCCATTTTTTTACTCTACTCAAAAAATGATTTGCTATGATTATTATTTATTCATAGTTTCAATTAATAATTTTTCAAAATTCAAACATGGAAATGCTCTTGAATAGGGGTCACATAAAAAAATTTCATTTATTAATATAGTGGGAAGTTAAGTTATGAAAAATATCTCTCTCGTCATTGTGATTTTATTCTTTCTCTTTTCAACTTCATCTTTATTGCCTCAAGATTCGCCAGCCGGATATCAAAATCAAATTAAAAGCGCTATACTTAATTCAAATAATATTACAACCATTCTTTATAATTATGGTTCAATTGGTAAACCGAATACATTACCTAATGTCGCGGATTTTGTGTGGGACAGCTTAGGCTATATTTTTGAATTCGGCCCCTTAGCCGCTGGTGAAATTGTAAACGATAATGGAGATACTCTTCATATAACAGATGATTCTTTTATACTTTCAACACAAGGCAATTATAATCCAGACGGAATGATAAAATGGGGGTGGCTGCCTAGCAGCGGTTATGCTAATCCTAATCAAGATGAAATTGCCACAAAGAATAATCCATCTTCTTGGCCAAGCAGTTGGACAAAATGGCCTGAGTTTGATGGTGATAGTTTACTCAATGCAGCAAATGAAGCTTATTATGTTATGGATGATTATTCTAATGCTAAATTTCCATACTACCCTTTCCCATCCGATACTTCAAAAAGAGGGCTCGGATTAAAAGTTGAAGTAAAAGTATTTCAATTTGGCGGTTCTTTAAAAGACGCATTAATTATTAAATACAAAATTACAAATGAAAGTCCAAAAGATATTAAGAAACTTTTTTGGGGGTTCGATGGAGATCCGCATATTGGAGGAGCCGCAGATTATGGCGATGACCGTGCACATGCGTACTTCAATTTAAATAGTGCAGATCCGAATTCAGCAGCTAACAATACTATTTATGAATGGGATGAAGATAAAGTGGGCATGTATGAAAGGCCAACAGGCTATTTAGGATTTAGATTTTTGGACACACCTGATGATATCGGATTAAGTTCTTTACATATTGCCGATTATACAAACTCACTCCCAAATGTACCTAAAAACTCAGAACTTATGTGGCAATGGTTAAGTGGAATTATAGACACGAATACGGATCTTTATAAAAACCCTGGAGACAATATATTGAATTTTGGGACTGGCCCTTTTAGCCTTAATTCAGGCGAAACAAAATACATTTCACTTGCTATATTCTTATCACATGATTTTACTGCAATGTTAAAAAATTCTGTTTACCTTTATTGGAATCACTTTTGGCCGGAGATTTCTTCTGATTTTTCGGCAATTAGTGGAACTGAATCATATAAAATTAGTTATCCAGAAGTTCCCACTTCTCCCCCTTCTAATGAAATTAGTGGTAAGGCAAATATAACCTGGAATTATACTGGAACTGATGTAAATGCAAAAGTTTTAATTCAATATTCATCTGACTTCGGAGTAGACTGGAATATACTAACTACTAATGTAAATGCTGCTTCAAACACATTTGAATGGAATACGGAAAATCAGAGAGATGGTGTTAATTATGTATTAAGAATAATTGCATATAACCCTAATGATAAAAAACAACATTATTATGCCATTGGTCAGAGCAATTTTACAATAAATAACAGTGTGAATGCACAGCCAGAATTACAACTGTATTCATTTTACCCAATTATAACTCAAAGATATATTGATATTAATTGGTTAATGGAAGACGCAGACAATACTAACTTAAATGCTAAAATAGGCTATTCCATTAGTAAAAATGGTCCTTATTTGAATATTTATGATAGTACAACTTCCACAAGATATAATTCATTTAGTTGGGATATAAACCAAATACCGAACAGCAGTGGCTATTATTTAAAAATAACAATTAGCGATGGTAATACAGATTCAACTCAAATAACAGGTCCATTTGCAATAAATTATTCACAAACTAACAATGCTACTAACAATATGATTCATGTCAGTGGGAGCGCAACTCCGGAATTTAATATTCAGATTGTAGATTCATCACATTTAACAACTGATACTTATGAAATAACATTTAATGATGAAAATACTTCAGCCAAAACTTTTAGTATTTCGGATGTAGTTAATAATAAAAAAGTTATTACAAACTATCCATTAAAAGAAAGTACTTCAACTCCGGAATTTGATGGATTAAAACTAACAATATTAGATTCTCCAAATAATGTTGATACTTCTAAAACAACTTTCAATAATCCGAATTTAAATCATACAGTATCTTTTATTTATCCACCAGAAATAGGGACTAACAAAGTAGCTTTACCATCTGATTGGGAAATTATTTGGAATAATCTGGATACTACATCAAATGGAAATTGGGTAAATCCCGACGATACTGTTTTAAACCAGAATAATAATCCAATAGTTATTCCATTTAGAATTTATGATGTTACAAATGAACTAATACATGCTACATATCGTATATTCGAGAATTTTAATACAAGAAATCAAAAATGGGATTGGGCAGAACCAATAATTTTACAACCAACAAATGCCACGGATGCAACAACAACTTATGAAATAAAATTTGACTTCAGTCAAAATCCTTTACCCGGTGAAGGTGATACTTTATACATAATCACAAACAAGACTATTACTTCAAATGATGTTTTCCGGTTTGCAATCGGTAATAACGAGGTTATAAATAGTGTTAAAGATAAAACTATACCAAATAAATATTACCTAAGCCAGAACTTTCCTAATCCTTTCAATCCAACGACGACAATAAATTATCAGTTAGAAAAAATCGGATTCGTAAGCATAAAAGTTTACAATATTCTGGGACAAGAAGTGACTGCACTTGTTAATGAAGTAAAAAGTCCCGGGAAATATAATATTACATTTAATGCTTCAAGTCTGGCAAGTGGAGTCTACATTTACAGATTAACTATAAACAATTTTGTTGCTGTTAAAAAGATGGAATTGATAAAATAAATAATTTTTATTTTACCAAAGGGAGTAATTATTTTGAAAATATTTAAATATAAAAAAGAAATTTTATTTCTAACTGCTTTATTTATTTCAACAATCATTTTCAGCGGATGTGTTGCTTCAAGCAGCTACTACAGTGGAAAAACTTTGGAACCTAAAAAAGTTGCAGTAACTTTCAGTGCAGACGATATTGCACTCAAATCAAACAAGGGATCAGTTGACATATCTAAAAATCTTCCGTTTGCTCCTTCGGTTGGGCTTGGTATTGGTTTGCCTTTGCAGCTTGAAACCGGGTTGCGTTGGTATCCCCCAAGATTTGTTGAATTATCTTTACGTGATCAAGTTACTCCAAGGATATTTGATTTGTTTGATGCAAGTGTTGATTTTAATTATGCAGGACTTGTTGGATACTATTCATATATAAAATATGGAGCAACTGTAAGTAAAGATATATTTGGATTTGAACCATTTGCACATTATTATTTTTACCATTCTGTAGGGAATATGAAAAGTTCCGGGTTTGGGGATTTTGATGGTTTTATTAATAACGTTACAGAAGATTTTATCAATAACAGCCGTACTGTTGGTTTTGGAATAGGTGTTCCATTAAGTAAACTGAAGTTTTTCCCGGAAGTTGATTATCAATATTTGGGGAATGATTTGTCTAACGGCATCTGGCATTTTGGAGTTGGGATAAGAATGTATACGAATTAAAATAATTTTAATCTTTCACGTGTGAGGCTCACATTGAAGGTAAGCCTCACTTTTTTTAATGCGCTTTAAACAATCTTTCCTTAGTTACGACTTATTTATTTTTACAACCGCGTTAACAATAGTTTTTTAATTAAAGTTTTTATATCACTAATTTTGCATCTAAAAAAACGGAGTATAAAATCGAATTAGATAATTCTATTCCTGTAATTGAAGTAAATAATATTCATAAAACATTTTCCAAAAAATTTGGATCCAATAAGACTGTTGTTAAAGCAGTTAACGGTGTAAATCTTAAAATTAATAAAGCACAATTCACTGCTTTGCTTGGGCCGAATGGAGCTGGTAAAACTACTCTTGTGGAAATGATTGAAGGCATTCAAAAACCCGATGATGGTGAAATATTAATTATGGGGAAAAGGTGGAAAGGCAATGAAGACGAGCTTCATTACGCAATCGGGCTTTCATTGCAGGAAACTAGATTTATGGATAAGCTTAATGTTGAAGAAACTCTAAAGCTTTTTGCCAGCTTTTACGAATTAGGAAATGATAGGATTGAGGAAGTAATTAATCTTATTGGGCTTGATGATAAAAGAAAATCTTATACGGTTAATCTTTCCGGCGGACAAAGACAAAAACTAGCAATAGGTATTGCGCTGCTTAATTATCCGAAAATATTATTGCTCGATGAGCCAACTACCGGGCTGGATCCGAATGCACGAAGAGAAATTTGGTCAATACTTTTAAAGCTGAAAGTACAGTCTCAAACTTCAATGATTCTTACGACCCATTACATGGAAGAAGCTGAACAGCTTTGCGATTATATTATCTTCATTGACAAAGGGAAGATTCTAATGGAAGGCAGCCGAGAATCAATTCTAAATGAAAGCAGCGAAAAAATAATTGAGTTTGTAGCTGAAGGAAATTATCATCAAGTAAGTTCCTTAATTAAGAATGCTTCTCCTTTCAAAATTGATTGGGATGATGCAAATGAAAAAGGAACATTAGTAATTAATAATCTTGATACAGAACTACCGGAATTTTTAAATTACCTAAAATCAAAAAATATTCAGCTAAAGAATTTTGAAAGCCGGAAGAAAACTCTGGACGATTTATTTACTTCATTAACAGGAAGACATCTTGATGAGTAACATTTTTAAGAAACAGCAATTATTTACTTTGTTTATTGTTCACGCAAAAATTCTAATGCGCGAGCCTGCAGTTTTGTTTTGGGGCATTGTCTTTCCTATTCTGATGGCGCTTGGACTTGGATTAGCATTTACTCAAAAGAAAGAAGCTGTGCATAATATTACTGTAGTACAAAATCAAAAAGCTAATCAACAAAGCACTAATAATAAATTCGAATCTTTTTTACAGAACAAAACAAAAAAAATAAAAAACGATAAAGAAAATAAATTAATTTACCAGCTAACAATTAAAGATGAAAAATTAGGTAATTCAGTTTATAATTTTCATAGAGATAATTGGAAAGATGCGATAGTGCAATTGAAACGCGGTGAAATAAGTTTGATTATTGAAGAAACCGTCAGTGATATAAAATATCATTTTGATCCGGTCAACCCCGATGCGCATTTAACTTATCTTAGCCTTTCAAAAATTATTCAGCAGACGCCGGATGAAAAACCGGTTGACGAAAATAATAGTGAAACTGTTGAACCGCTTACTTTGCAAGGAACGCGTTATATTGATTTTTTGATTCCAGGAATAATTGCAATGGGAATATTAATGTCATCAGTTTGGGGACTCGGCTACGGAATTATTGAAACAAGGTCAAAAAAACTTTTAAGAAGAATGATTGCCACTCCGATGAGAAAATCTTATTTCCTAATTTCATTAATCTCTGTACGAACAATTATGAATCTAATTGAAGGTTCACTATTATTTCTTTTCTCATATTTAGTTTTTGGAATTACTATTCAAGGAAGCATATCGGCGCTTATATTAATGTTTATCGCCGGAAATATAGGCTTTGCAGGCCTGTCCATTTTAATTGCATCACGAACGGCAAATCCGGAAATTGGGAATGGTTTAATTAGTGCCGTGACTACGCCTATGTTCGTGCTTTCAGGAATATTCTTCAGTTATCATAATTTTCCTGGCTGGGCAATTGGATTTATAAAAATTCTTCCGCTAACCTTGCTTGCTGATGGAGTGAGAAGCATTTTTATTGAAGGTGCAGGCTTTGTAGAAATCGCTCTTCCCTTTTTTGTTTTAGTTTCGATGGGAGTTATCTTTTTTGCAATTGGTTTGAAATCCTTCAAATGGCATTAAATATTTTTTTTAGTTACGATTCATTGAGAAACTTCGTGACCAAATTAGTTTAGCATTGTGTAATGAAAAGATATTACACAAAGGCGCACTAAGGAATCACAAAGTAACACAAAGCGGCTTTTGAATTTTGATGTTTGACTTTTGACTTTGCTACTCATTCACTCCTTGGAACTTCATCCTTCACCCAAACAGAATAACTTCTTGCCGGCAATTCAATATAAATCTTATTATTCTTTACAATTGCATAAGGGAATTCTGAATTGCCAATTACATCAGTAAATGTATCACCTTCTTGCACATTACTCATATTTATTTCCTGGTCTATCTTTAAAGTTTCTGCCGCATAATTTATTGCAACAATTACATCACTATTATCCGGTACTCCCATTAATTGATATATTAGAGTTGTAGATCCAAAACCGGAAATAATATTTTGAAAATATGGTGTGTTGAGCCTACTTAAATAAACTCTTGATGAAGCACCATAAATAAATTGTTTATGAATTAATATTAATGAATCAATTTTACTTTTTAATCCTGAAGAAAAATAATCAGGATAATAAACGGTAGGAATTCCCAATTGATTATTTGTAAGTATATAAGCGTAAGCCAAAATGGGATCATGTTCTATTGGCTGCCCCTTATCTCTAAAGTCATGATTATTCACAAAAGTGACAACATTAAAACCACTTCCACCATTATCTGCAATACTTTCAGTAAAAATGTTTCTAACATCATAACCGAAAGAATCTGAAGCATTCTTCAAAGCATCTCGAAGTGCAAAATCAAAAATTCTTGGATGAATTGAGGCTAAAGTAATTTTGTTCATATCTGCTTTTACATCATTAATCCAGTTTATAAGTACAAACGGATTTGAATCAAAATATTCTCCCACAACTAAACCCGGGGTAATCTTTTTTCTATGAAGATAATTTAAAAGTTCACTTACAAAAGATGCCGGAAAATGCTTTACAGCATCCATTCTAAAACCTCTAACTCCTACATCTTTCCAAAGCCATTTAGTCCATGCAAACAAAGTATCTTTTGTACTTTTAACATTCTGATCATAATCGTAATAAAAATACATAGCATCCAAATCTCCGGATAAATGCGTTGGACTTCCATTCGGTTTAAAGTTATACCAATCCATCCCTCCCCTTTTGCTGGGTAGATGTTTAAAATTAGTATAAGTCTGGTATTCAATTTTGTTTTGAATATCCGAACCGGAAGTTCCATCTCCATACCACAAACCATAAATGTATTGGTCAGCATATTGCCCGCCAGTGTCGGCTAATGTTACATATATTGTATCCCCTAATGAATTATAATCAGTTGATTTAATGTTTAGTGCGAATTCATCAATTCCGCATCCTCCTTTATCCACTTTCGAATAGTAGTTCCTTCCAAGAATAACTTTATTATCCGGCTGACCGCAATCTATTCCGCCATTAGGTTCAGTTTCAGTAGTATCTTTTAAACGTTGCCAACCTATTTTATTTGTCCAGGAATAGAACTTATAAACTTTATCAAAAAAAATTGGGTTGAGAGAAGCTGAGCGAATTTTAAAATAATATGTTCCGCTGCCTCTACCAGTGCTTCCGCCAATAGGTAAAATAAATCTAACTCTATCTGAAGGATAGACACCATCACCGTTATTTAGTTTATCAGAATTATAATTTTCAATCCAACCTTCAACCGAAGGATTATCTTCAGGCAATCCGCCATCTCTATGATTGTAAACTACATCTGCAACAGCTTTAATTCCAAATCTATTAAAAGTCGCAATCAAGCTATCCACATCTTTTCTTGTTCCGAATTGTGTTGGCCCTAAGCCGAATTCTCCAAGGTCAAATAAATCTTTTGGATCATAACCATTGCTTTTATTTCCGGAACTTGTTCTTTCAAATGGCGGAAGCCAAACATAAGTGAAACCGGCATTTGCTAATTCCTTTGCTTCAGATTTTAATGTATCAGCCCAATTATTTCCATCTACAGTTTTGGGATAATCCCAATACCAACCTTGAAGCATAAAGTCTTGCGAATAAATTTTACCGGCGGGAACCAAAATGAGGAAAAAGATAAAAATAAAATAAAATCTTACTTGCATAATTACCTCTTAATAAAAACCAAAGAAGCAGATAAAATAAATCTAATTGAAGGGAATAATCTTTAGAAAATCGAAATGCAATTATAATAAAAAACAATATGATATAATCCATCAATCAAAAAGGGAATAATTTGTTAGAATTTATTTTCGTGTCAACTTTCAATTGTTAAATGTGGCTAAAGCATGTTTTCTTTTACTTTATTTTTTTCAGTTCACTTGGCATAGCCATCCCTATGAGAAAAACGCACTGCAATACTGTTAATGTAATTATCTTTATTTATTGCAGTTGGATTTATCCAACAGGTACAAATTGTTATTAAAGGGAATGGGCTTTAGATGCATAAATTATTTTATCTATGTATGAGATGTTCTGTTTACATTATTTTTTGATTAAATTAATGCAACAATATTTTGAGTAACTATGAATGCGAATTATTATCCCTCTTTTACGAAGTTTAATTTGTTTTTTTCTTGATACAAATAAACACTAAATGACTCCCTTAATAGTTTTTCTTATTATTTTAATTTTAGGCTACGTCAGCACTAACCTTGTATTCAATAAAATCCAGAGCCGGTTTTATGTTCCTTCCGGTATTGAATATATTTTCTTAGGAATATTAATTGGCCCTGCGTTTTCAAATTGGGTTACAAAAACCTTCCAGTTAAATTATCCTGATATTGTCACACATGATATTTTACTTCAGCTAAGTCCGGGCATTTCTGCTGCGATAGGATTTGTTGGATTAGCTTACGGATTAAAATTCAAACTAAAAGATTTATCGAAAATAGAACCGGAACATTTTCGATTAACCTTTGCTGACCTGTCTTTCAGCATAATAATTATTGGCGGGGCTTCTTTTGGAATTTTGTATTACACATTCTTTAATGGTAAAAATCTACTCGATATAATTGCGGCTTCTTATGCGTTAAGTGTAATGGGGGGAGTTACATCCCATTTTATTATAGAAGCTGTTATCAATCGATACAATATTAATGGAAAAGTTTCGGCCGCATTAAACAACGTTTCTGTGCTAAATGTTAATTTCAATATTTTGATTTATGGAATTTTGTTCAGCGTTATACATTTAGGAGCAAGCGATAAAATTAAGCTCACTCCAACTGAATGGATTGTTATAAGCATTTTACTTGCGGTAATAATTGGAATTTTATTTTTTATTTTTATCGGACGAGAACAAGATGAAAATAAATTATTTGTTGCGGTTTTAGGCATTGCGATATTCACAAGCGGTGTTGCATACTTTTTAAATTTTTCTCCCTTGTATATGAATTTTATTCTTGGAGTAATCTTAACTAATCTTTCCAAAATAAGCGATAAAATTGATGCATCTTTAAACCGCCTGCTTAGGCCATTTGGAATTTTAATTGTAATAATGGCTGGCTTCTACTGGCTTCCGGCTACTCAATGGGTTTTTGTTGCTGCTGTTTTAAGTTTTATAATATTAAGATTTTATACCAAAAAAATTGCCGGCTACTTAGCTTACAAATCTTCTTTTGACCAGGATAAGCTTCATTTTGAAATTGGGCGAGGATTATTTTCATCGGATATAATTGTTGCTGCAATGATTATTGATTATATAAATGTTTATCAAAATCAATTTACTCCAATAGTTATAAGCTGCGTTCTATCATCATTGATTTTCTATTCAATAATTGGATTTTCTACCACGAAGAATTATTTAATTGATGTAGGTGAAATAACTGGAGAGAAAAAATGATAGCGGTATTGAGAAAACTCTCCATAATAATTCTACTGTTTGCTGTATTTATCTTTATACAATTCATACAAGTAGAGTCTACTGCAGTTGTTAATGCTAAAACTTTAGTTGTATTAGGATTTTTAATACTCGCCTCTTTTACACTCGGAGAAATTTTAGCATTAATTAAACTTCCTAAAGTAATTGGTTATTTATTAATAGGAATTATATTCGGGCCTTATTCCGCTGCTTTATTAGGCTTTCATCTGCTTGAAGTTTTAAGCCAGGATGTTATTAAACAATTAAGCCTTGTCGTTAGTGTAACTTTAAGTATTATAGCTTTAACTGCGGGAATGGAATTAAAGATTAGCGGCATAAAAGAATTATTAAAACCAATATCATTTATACTTCTTTTTAAAACAATTTTAATTTTCATTTTAGTTACTGCGTCAGTATTTGCACTTGCACCGTTTATACCATTTCTTTCGCAAGCAAATTCATCTTTTGTTTTAGCGGTTGGGTTGATATTATCTGTAGTGGCACTCGGTACTTCTATCGAATTAATTTTAGTTGTTCAAAGTGAAACCAATGCTAAAGGAAGATTTATTGATTTGATTTTAAGTACTGCAATTGTCAAAGATGTTTTGGTTATTATTTTATTGGCATTGGTTCTTACAATTTCTACAGCACTGATTTTCCCGCAAAGTAAGATTGAAGGAAATATTTTTCTTGATTTAGGAAAAGAACTTTTATTTTCCATCATCTTTGGCGCCGCATTAGGCGGGCTTACAATTTTATATCTAAAATATATTCATAAAGAGCTGCTTCTTTTTATTTTGGCTTTAGTTGTTTTTGGAAGCGAGCTTTCAACTAACTTCCATCTTGAGACTTTAGTTGTATTTGTTTCTGCCGGATTTGTTGTTCAAAACTTTTCCAAATTTGGTGAAGATTTTCATCCTTCACTTCAAAAGCTTTCCCTTCCAATATTCATAACTTTTTTTACGGTTATTGGTGCATCAATTAATTTTATTTCAATTCAGAATATGATTCTGATTGGATTAGCGATTTTTATAATCCGTGGTATTGCGCTTTACTTTTCCATTAATCTAGCGGCGAAGATTTCAAAAGAAAATTTATCAATTCAAAAAAATGCCTGGATGGGATTTCTCCCAATCGGCGGATTAATGCTTGGCCTTTCAATTGTTATTGTACAAACTCTGCCTGGACTTGGCTCTCAGTTTAAAGATTTAATAACAACAGTTGTTGCATTAAATTTATTCCTAGGCCCAATCCTTCTTAAGATTGGAATAAACCAGGATAAAAAATTATCTGAGGTTTCTAAAAAAGAAGAAATTCCGGAAGAAGAACAAAAGGTAATTTCTAAAGATATTCAGGATAAGATTTCTGCCAAGAAGAAAATAGCAGAGATAAAAACAAAATTTGCTGAGCCTAATTTTGCCAGTGAAGAATTAAATAGATCTTTATTCGGAATATTATTTAAGATTTATCCAATCCTAAAAGACTTCGATAAGAAATTTATTTATTTCAGAAGTGAAGAGTCACTTGAACTAGTAATCAGTTTTACTGAAAAATATACTGATGAATATATCAGGCTAAAAGGAATCTTGATAAAATCAGATATAACTTCAGCACAAATAAAAGAAGAAATTCTAACCACTAAAAAAAGTCTTTCAGACTGGATAATCCAATTATGTGATGAGAGAAAAACAGCCGAAAAAAATATAGTTACATTAGAACCATTGATTAAAGAACTTTTTATTTCGTTAGTAGATTTAACAGATGGGCTGCAATCAAAATTATCAGTAAATCTTGAATCGGAGTTTTATGAGAAAGATGACAATGACAATTTAAAAGCAAGGTTTAAAAAATTTTCAACCAGACTTTCAACAGGGTTCAACAAACTTCTTAATAAAAAATATATTCCTCAAAGAGAAATTAATTATAAAAATTTAACAAGGTATTATTTAGTTGGAGAATCATCAGGCGAAATATTAGAAACAGTCAACTTAGTTGGGAATGAGCGGCTAACCACTTTAAGAAAGATAAGAGCATTATATACCGATCTTATAAAATATTTTGATGAGCTTTCAGCTTTAGCAATTTCAGAAAAAGATAACCTCGCTTTATCAACTTTAATTATTGCCAAATTTGACGAACTGCACAACCAGTTTGTAAATGAAATGAATATTTACCAAACAGAAATTAATGAAACAACATCCGAAATAAGCACCAGACTTAAATATGCTCTTGCAAATCCATTTAACAAGCTAATATCAACGTTAAAAATTGCCGGCACATTTAGATACAACAAAAGATATTTCAGATTCTCAAAAGTTTTTAACGAGAGCGAAATTCAAAAAGAAAATGCGCTTCAAACTATCCGTTTTTGGGTTAACTACTATGTGGGATTTTTAGGATTATTCCAGAAGGAAGCTTTTACAAATAAGATTAAGGTTCAGTTAAACCAGTTAGTAAATAAATCGCTGATCAATATTTCTGATGAAATTAATTTCAGCTTACGTTCTGTAAGTAACGAGTTGAATAAAAATATAAACGTATTCAAAAAAATAATTAGCGAATCAAATAATAATGATATTGCAAAACTGAAAGATTATCTTGAATCAACTAGGAATTCAGTTTTTTTAGACACAATAAATAAGCATAGCCATTCACTTGATGAAATATTCAGAAGTAAAAGAATGAACATGTTGATTGAAAATTTGATTATTGATTTTTCAAAAGTCTCGCAGCAGCTTCCAGAAAAATTATTAATGCTTGAAGAATCCGATATACATATAAAAGAAAGGCTGCCTGAATTTAAGGATTTACGTACCGTACCATTAAAAGAAATTGCTCATTCATTTTTAGAGAAGAAACTCCCAAGGGAAATTGGAGAAATAAATGAACTTCTAATTAACCATCTCAACATAACGTTATCGGAGTTGAATAACTTCCCTACTATCGTAAACTTTCATATAAACACTGCCGTTAAAGAACTTGAAAATAATGATGAAACCGGTTTTGAAATTGCCGTAGACCTGGCAAATTCACTTTCAGATAAACTGCAAGAAAGATTAGCTCAATTAAATCAGCAAATCGATAGGCTTGAACAAAACGTAAATCAAAAAATAGTGGAGAAGGTTAATATAAGCATCAATCAAATAAACGAACTTATAATTGACAGCTCACTCCGGCATGTAAATCTGTATGTTGGGAAAGAAGCAACAAAACAGAAACTTATAAAATCTGTTGGTATACAGCAAAATAAAATAAAGGATAAATTAAAAAAATATTTATCAATTATAAAAAGAGACTATGACTTTTACTTCAAATCTGTTATCAATTCTACTCTTGTTAATTTGAAATTAATAAAAGCAACAGAAACAGATTATCAAACCGAAGATGCATATTTGAATCAAGAGAAGCTTCAGAACCTCCCATTCATTTATAGGAAATTATTTGACGGCACTCCTCTGGAGAGTAATGATTTTTTTATTGGGAAAGAAGAATTAACAAACAAAGTAAGCATAGCGCTAAATGATTTTTACCATAATAAATCATCTTCTGTGATAATAATAGGAGAACCCGGGAGCGGGAAAAAAAGTTTTATAAATACTATAATAACAATTTCTTTAAAAGATAAAGATGTAATCCAATACCAGTTTAAAAATACTATCTATAACAAAGAAGAATTACTGCAAGTCTTTTCTAACCTATTGGGTTATAATAGAACAGTTTCCTTTGAAGAATTACTTGTTTATTTCAATGATAAATCCAGGAAGAAGATTATTGTTCTAGAAAATATTAACAAACTTTTCATTAACCAGGTAAACGGATTTTCAGCTTTAAAGAATTTCATCTATCTTGTTTCGATGACGAATAGGAATGTATTTTGGCTATGCTCAATTGGAAAACATTCCTGGAGCTTCTTAAAATCTAATTTTGAAATGGAATCAGCTTTTAGATATAAAATCGTAACCGAAGACCTCCATAAAAAAGATATCAAATCAATTATATTAAGCAGGCATGGCGCAACAGGTTATGGATTAAAATTTTTACCCTCTGAAATGCGGCAGTTCAGTAATAAAATATTTAAAGCTAAATCTGAGAAAGAAGAACAGGAAAAACTTTCAAACGAATTTTTCAAAAGACTTGAAGAATATTCCGAAGGAAATATAATTTCTGCAATGTACTACTGGCTGCAGTCAATTGATACTGTTAAAGGAAATTTAATTACAATTAAGCCGCCTAGAAAATTAGTATTAGGTATTCTCAACAACATTGACCCGGTTTATCTTTTAACATTATCAACTATTTTAATTCACGGATGGATTACTGCTAAGGAACATTCGAGAATTTATAACATGCCGGTTGAGAAAAGCCGTGAGATATTAAATTATTTAGCTTCACAAAATCTTATTTACCATGACCAATTTGAAATGTACAGCTATAAATATTTTCTTAACAAGTTTGTTTTCCGTTCTGTTGAAAAAGAATTAATTAAAAAAAATATATTCTAAGCTATTTGAAATCATTGTTAAAAATATTGCCAATTCTTTTCCTATCTGTTTCAATATATCCGCAGGAACTTGATACACTTTTAAATAGAACTGTACAAGATTTTCTTTTACAAGACACAATTTACGTAACAAGGACAGAAACAACTTTTGTAGCACAGCCTGAAACAATTATAGTCAAGCAAGAAACAGTCAAGAAGAAAGATACAAGTTCAGTTAAAGTAGTTCCTAAAATATCACAATCTAATAAAACTCAACCAGGCGGATCTTTTCTTAATCAATTAAAAATTGTTGGACAAATTACTTTTTGGACAGTGCTTGAAATAATACTAATAGTACTTGCCGGTTTTTTTCTTATTAAGTTTTTGGATACATTAAAAAATTCTCCTCTCATAAAAGAAAGGCTGCCCTTTCTCCAAACAGTATTGGTTACAGCCCGTGCATTTATCTGGCTGTATATTATTTACTTAATACTAAATTTAATTTTAGGTGATACTAAAGAAATCACCTTAATTATTATTATTGTTGTAATTATTGTCGTTGGTGTTTCTCTAATTCCGCTAATTAAAAATTTTATAGGTGGAATTTTTATATCTGTAGTTCGGCCATTTGAAAAAGGAAACTTCATTAAGATTTTAGAACACTATGGAGAAGTGCAAAGAATTGGCTGGCGCTCAACAAAAATTTTAAGCAGTGAGAATAATGTTGTTTATATTCCGAATTCTTTATTCTTAACGCACAGCGTAGAAAATATTAATATCGGGAAGAGAGAACAGCTCATCACTCTTGAGTTTGAATTTCCTTTCACTTACGGAAGCCGGTTCATAGTTTCGATGCTTAAAGATGCAGCTATTTCATCTCCTTATACTTTCAGTAAAAAAGAAGCAAAAGTTTATTTATCAAAATCAGATTTTATAAATGAAATAAATAAGTATGAAGTAAATTTGTATTTATTTGATGCCCGGTATGAAAATGAATTGATAGATTCGATAAATAATTATTTATTAAAAGAGCTAAATAACAAAGGAACAGGTAAAGATTAGTAGTTTTAAAACCAGTAGTGAGAATTAGAATTTAATCGTTGAAACGGATAGAATAGTGGTGGGTTAATCCAAACTCCTAAATATTTTATGACTATTTTAACAGTTTTTTTTCTAACAATATTTTAATTAATCGCTTTGGAATATAAAATAAGTGAATAAACATTTATAACTAATGACCGAACAATCAAGATTAAAGCTTAATCGCATTTCAAGATTTATAATTGTTATTACAAGCATCATTGGGCTAGGTGCTATAGTAACGGAATACGGTTTTCAAGTATCAAAAGATAATGCTGTAATCCTTCATTACATCTCTATCGGGGTAGTAGTTATTTTTATATTCTACCAGCTAATTCAATTAGTCATATCTGAAAATAAAATAGAGCATATAAAATCCCACAAGATTGAAACACTCATTATTCTATTTATAATTGTAGAAGGTTTTCTATTATTAATAGGGCACAGTTTAATTAAAAGCCTGGGCTCGGCTTTACATTTTAAAGACGTGGCTTTTCTATATATTGTTTTTGCACAGATTTATATAATCATTGGATTAATTTCCGGGGGTTTACGCTACAATAAAAAAATTCTTCAATTAAAAATTCATCCTTCCCGCTTATTTGTATTAAGCTTTGTCAGTTTAATAACCTTTGGAACTTTGCTTCTTCTGCTTCCCGCTTCAACTGTTAAAGGGAGCATTTCTTTTTTTGATGCGCTGTTCACATCAACTAGTGCTGTTTGTGTAACAGGATTAATTACTGTTGATACAGCAACATACTTTACTAAGTTTGGCCAGATTGTAATTATGTTCTTATTCCAGGTTGGCGGTTTGGGATTAATGACATTTACCACCTTCTTTGCTTTATTTTTATCCGGTGGTATGGGAATTAAGGAAAGAATACTTTTACGTGATTTAATGGATGAAGATAACGTTGGAGCAATTACAAGAGTTCTCGCTTATTTAGCTTTAATTACTTTTATTATCGAAGGAATAGGAGCAATATTATTATTTCAAAGCATAGCTCCCACTACAAAAAATATTAGCGAAGCCTTATTCACTTCAATATTTCATTCCATATCTGCTTTTTGCAACGCCGGATTTTCATTATTTACTTTAAACTTGTACGACCCGCTAGTGCGTGATAATTTCATTTATACAACAACAATTAGCTTGCTTATAATCTTAGGCGGAATTGGTTTCCCAACCATAATGAGTTTATTAAATGTAAAAAGCATTAGAACATCATTCGGCAGGTTTAGATTTAAATTGTCCTTGCAGAACAAGCTAATACTTTATACCACTATATTTTTAATTGTGGTTGGAACAGTTTTCACTTTTCTTTTAGAATACAATAATTCTTTAGCTCAATTTAGTATTTGGCAAAAAATTGATGCGTCATATTTTCAATCTGTAACAGCAAGAACAGCAGGATTTAATACAATAGATATTTCGAAATTTTCTGTTGCTACCACAATGTTATTTTTGTTTCTAATGTTTGTGGGAGCTTCTCCTGGCGGTACTGGCGGCGGAATAAAAACAACAACTTTTTCAATTCTTATTTTTTCAACTCTATCTTTTTTAAGAAACGAAAAGAATGTTACAATCGGAAATAGAACAATCCCTAATGAAATTGTTTTAAGGGCATTAATAAAAACTCTAGCAAGCATCGCTTTAATAACATTAGGAATTTTTCTTCTAACTATTTCAGAAAAAAAGAATTTAATTGATATTGTATTCGAAGCATTCAGTGCATTTGGGACTGTTGGATTATCTAGAGGAATAACCTCAAGTTTAACAGATACAGGAAAAGTAATTATCACTTTATTAATGTTGATAGGAAGAGTTGGGCCATTTGCTTTTCTTTACAGTATATTGAAAAACAAAGAGCCAAAATCTTATGAATTACCTAATGAGAATATCTCTACTCTTTAAAGGAAAAATAAAATGAATAGAAAATTTGCAGTGATAGGTTTAGGGGATTTTGGAATGAGCGTTGCAACTTCACTTGCCGAAAATGGTTCTGAGGTGATTGCAATAGATAATAATATGGATGTAATTGAGGAAATAAAAGACAAAGTTACTTTTGCTGCTAAGATGGATTCGACTGAAGAAAAAGGATTGAGGTCTTTGGGAATTGATAAAGTTGATGCTGTTATAATCTCTATCGGAACTAATTTTGAAGACACAATTTTAACCTCTGTCCTTCTGCTGCAAATGGGAATAAAAAAAGTTATTGCCAGAGCTTCGTCGAAGATTCAGGAAAAGATTTTGCTTAAGCTTGGGGTTCATAATGTTATTACACCTGAATTTGAAATTGCTAGACGAATAGCGACAACCTTAATAAATGATGAAGTGCTTGATTTCTTTCCGCTTGGAGAAGATTATAATATTGTTCAAGTTAGAACTCCAAAATCATTTGTAGGGAAAACACTACAAGAAATTGATTTAAGAATTAGGTACAATCTTAATTTAATTACTTTGAAACGCAGTTATGTTGTTAAAGATGAAGAATCAGGAGATGAAATTGTAAAAGAAAGAATATACGGAGTCCCCACTGCAAGTACTGTGGTCGAAGAAAATGACGTGCTGGTTGTTTTTGGAAAAGATAAAGATGTTAAAAAGATTTTAGAGTAAGAGTTTATTCAAATTACTTTCTAGTTTAATTTATTATTTTGTTCTTAGACCATGGTTGAATCATAAACACCCCTAATCTAACTTTCTTTAAATACATTACTTTCGATTAATTAAATAAACAATATATCCATTCGATAATAAATTGATAAATTCCGGTATATTATTCAAACCGGAGATATAAATATTAATCCTTAATTGTCATAATAATATCTTATAAAATATTAAGTGTTAGACAAATTAAGAACAAAATCAGATTCTATATGAAATACATTGCTTCACTGTTTTCGTCATTATTAAAAACTATAGTATTAATTCTATTCTTATTTACTTCATTACTTGCACAGGCAGACAATACAAATGATAAAGAAAATGAAGTTGGATTGGCATTCTTAAAAAATATTTTACAAAATGTAGATATCAATGATGCTTTTGTAGCTATAAAAGTATGGGTAAATGAATTAAATAAACAACAGAACTTGGATGTTAAGATGTATCCAGTTTTATATGAAAACATGGATGATTTAATTCATAATTTTAATAAAGATAATATTTCGAATCTTGTATGTACGTCAATAGACTACTTAAAATATAAATCAAAACTTCCAATGATTCCGATCCTAGTAGATCCGGGCGAAGATGGAAATGAAATACAATTTTTAATTCTCACCAGGAAAAAAGATAAAATAGAAAAAATTGATGACCTTAAAGGAAAGAAGTTAATAATTCAAAAAGAAACTAACTTAGATATTATTAAGATGTGGTTGGAAGTGAAACTTCATGAGAATAAATTAAAAGAAAAGGATAATTTTTTCCAGGCTATTAAAACAGGCGGGTTAGCATCACATACGATACTATCTGTATTTTTCGGCGAAAACGATGCATGTATAGTCACAAAGTCAGCATTTGAAACTATGATTGAAATAAACCCTCAAGTTGGGAAGAACTTAAAAATACTACTTGCCTCTCCATATTTCATTGAGGGACTCTCTTGTTATTCAAAAGATTTTATGAAACGGAAGATTAAAAATAATATGGTTGAGTCAATAACTAATATTGACAAATATCCTTCCGGCGAACAAATATATACCTTGTTAAGAGTTAAAAAGCTACTGTCATTTAAAGAAGAATACCTTAACACTGCAAAAGAACTATTAAAAAAATATAATGCTTTAAATATTTCTAAATAGACTTCTAGTTTACGGCTTACATTCTTTATTCAATTAAAGAAATTTAGCTTCTATAAAATTTCTTCAAAATATTTATACGAAACCTGGTAAAATTTTATTTTCTAACTTTTAACACTCAGCCAAAACAGAAAGCTATTACGTCAAGACATTTATCAGCAAATAAATTTTAAGTGTGTTAATTATACTGCATTAACCGTTAAAGCTCAGAAACCGCAGAATTCATTTTGGTATCTAATGTTTAAATATTTTGAATATTCATTCGATAATATTTTAGAAATTATTGTAACACTGAGGATAAATATTCATTTCATTAATATTTGTTAAAAATACTATTTCCTTCAATGAATTTTTTAAATTTAAAAATACTATAAAATAAATTTTGCTGCCTTAAAATGACTAAGTCTTATTTCTACATTCTCATAAAAATAATTTTCCTTACCCATATATTTATTGCATCTACATACGCACAGGCAGATACTATAATAAATAATAAAAATGAATATGGAATGGCATTTACAAAAAATATTTTTTTAAATGTTGATGTTAATGATGCGTTTGCCGCTCTTAAAGTATGGGTAAATGAAATGAACAAGCGACAAAATATGAATGTAAGAATGTTTCCTGTTCTGTATAATGACATGAATGATCTAACGAAATATTTTAAAAAGATAATGTTTGTACTATTATATGTAATTCTATTGATTATTTAAAAAATAAATCCAAGCTGCCTATAACACCGGTCTTGGTTGATCCAGGTGAAAATGGTAGTGAATTACAGTTTATTATTCTGATAAGGAAAAAAGATAAAATAAACACAATAGCAGGTCTTAGAAACAAAAAAATTATATTACAAAAAGAAACTAATATTGATATTATAAATATGTGGCTTGCAGTTCAGCTTCAAAATAATAAATTAGGCAGCATAGATAAATTCTTTCAAGAGATTAAAAAAGGAAGCTTAGCTTCACATACAATACTTTCTGTTTTTTTTGGTGAAAATGACGCTTGTATAGTAACCACGAATGCATACAAAACTATGATTGAATTGAATCCACAGGTAGGGAAAAAATTGGAAATCCTTCTCACCTCTCCCCCCTTTATTGAAGGAATAGCTTGCTACTCAAATGATTTTATGAAAAAGAAAATTAAAGATAATGTTCTCAAATCAGTTATTGACTTTGAAAAGTACCCTTCCGGTAAACAAATATATACTTTACTAAGAGTAAAAAAGCTACTACATTTTAAAGAAGAAGACCTTAACACTGCCAAAGAATTATTAAAAGAGTATAATGCAATAAATACATCACCAAAAGCTTCTAATTAATAATCATAATTCTTCTTTCCTGTTGTAAAAATTTTCCAGTTGCATTACTATGATGGAAAATTTTTACCACTCAAAGTAAAATTTTACAACATCGAATCCTGCCTTTAACTTCAATTTTTTGTGGAAGTTATTAAACCTAGATGAAACCATGTTATAAAGTAAAGTATTCTCCAAACTAAATATTTCAACAATTTCATCGATAATATAAAGGTGTCTGGCGCATTTTTTGAAATAAATTATAGTGCACTTGTTTATTAATATTCCCTGGGGATATCCTGAAAACATTTCAACAGCCGGACTTAATGATAAAAATTATTATTTATTAATAAATGATGATATAGAATGAAAACAGTTTATATAATTTTTCTCGCAGTTATATATTATTTGGGGACTTGTGCAGCACAATCCGTTAATTCGGATTCAATTAATTCAAATAATATTAAATCTTATTCTTTAGCTAATTGTATTAATATAGCTTTGGAAAACAATCATAAAATCAAAGCTGCTAAATATGGTGTAGAAATAGCAAAGGCTAAAAAGAAACAGGCCGAGTCTGGATACTATCCTCAAATTGATTTAAATGCAGCGGCTAGCCTCAATGACCAGGATCCTCTTTTTGTAATGCCTTCATTTAAAATCGAATTACCCTCTATTCCAATTCCAGGACTTAATCTTAATCTTGGTACTTTTGACGTCCCTCAACAGAACGTAAAATTAATGGATAAAAAGAATGCGCATGGAAATATTGAATTGCTATATCCAATATACACCGGCGGTAAAATCCAAGCATTAAATTCACAAGCCGAAAACGGTGTAAAGGTTGCTAAACAGGATTATAAAAAGAGCGATCTTGAAGTTGAGTATGAAACCATAAAATATTACTACGCTGTTGTTTTGACTAAAAACCTTTTTAACATTGGTAATGAGGCATTGGAGAGAATGAAAGGTACTTTAACTATTACAGAAAGCATGTATAAAAATGGTTCAGGCTCAACTACTAAGCTGGATTATTTGAAGAACAAAGTTATTGTAGACCAGGTAAAATCATTTGTAAATGAAATTAAGAAGAACGAAAAAACAACTAAAGACGCTTTACTCTTTACCCTTGGGTTAAATACCAATTTTGAAATAGAAACAGATTCAATCCCTTTTGATACTACAGAATTTGAACTTAATGCTGTCCTAAAAAAGGCTTATTCATATAATACTGATTGGGAAAAAGTTAATGCAGCAGTTCAAGTTTACCAGGCTAAAATAGATGAAGCAAAAAGCGGACATCTCCCCTCTTTAGCCTTGTTTGCTAAATTTGATCAAAACTTTAATCCATACAAGTACGGTATTGTTAATAAGGATAATAGTACTATGTGGACTGTAGGAGTGGGAATGCAATTGCCAATTTTTAACGGCTTTAGAACTACTAACGAAGTAAATGAAGCAGAAGCACAATTACAAAAAATTGATGAACAAAAACAATTGCTGCGTGATGGTATAGAATTTCAGATTAAAGATGCATTAAATAAAATAAATATTGCCAAAGAAAATGTTCATAGCACATATCAAGCTGAAGTCACTGCAACAGAGAATAGAGAACTAAATGAACGCGCTTTTAATCAGGACATGGTTGAAGCCAAAGATTTTATAGAATCACAAATCATTGAATCATTGATGAACGCTCAATATCAAAAAGCGCTATATGACCATATTGAAGCTCAAGCTCTGTTAAATTATATAACCGGCATCAAATTAATTCAAATAAATTAAAGTCCTTCGATGGATATTTTTGTTAAAAAATATTCTTAGAAAATCTAGTAAAATGAATTGTTGATTTAATATGAAATTGAATTTCCGAAATAACAAAATAAGAAATTATTCCCCGGTAATTTTAATACTACTAATTTTGTTTTTAACCCGCCCTTCAGTAAACGCACAAACTAAATTCGAGAACAAGAAAGATAATGAATACGGTATCGCATTCTTAAAGAAAATGTTGATCAACGTTGATGCAAATGATGCATTTGTGGCTATAAAAGTATGGATAGACGAATTAAATAAACATCTAAATACAGGTATTGTTCTCAAGCCTTCAATTTTTGATAATATGGATGACTTACAGAAAAATATAAAGAAGAATAAAATTTCAATTATAATTTGTAATGGCATCGACTATATTAATTATAAATCAAAACTTCCTATAACAGCAATTTTTACTAGCTCAACAGAAGGTGGGATAACCGACAAATTCATTATAATTACTCGCACTACTGACCAAGTTACAAATATAAAACAGCTTAAAGGGAAAAAGCTTATAATTCATACTGGTTCGAATTTAGAGTTTACAAATTTATGGTTAGATAATCTACTTTATGACAATAAATGCAAAACTCAAAATGAATTCTTTAAAGAAATAAAGGAAGGGACTTTAGCTTCTCAAGTTATATTATCAGTTTTTTTTGGACAAAATGATGCATGTATAGTAACAAAGTCATCTTTTGAAACTATGAAAGAATTAAATCCTCAAGTAGGAAAGTCACTCCATATTTTAAACTCCTCTCCTTCATTTATTTCCGGATTAGCTTGCTTCACGGATGAATTTTTAAAAATGAATATAAGCGATAAGATTCAAAAATCCGCTTATGAAGTCGAAAGCTATCCATCCGGTAAACAAATCTTCACGTTGTTAAGGATAAAAAAATTGGTACCATTCAAAGAAGAATATTTAAATAACGCGAAAGAAATGCTGAAGGAATTTAACAAGCATAATAATAAACGTACCATAACCTCACGATGAATACCACCTTGCAAAATATTTTTAAAAGATATTCATTAGTTGTTTTATTTTTATATCTATTCGCTTATTCAACATTTCCACAAACAGATACTTCGCATAAAAAAACAACTTATACTGCTGGTTTCTATAAAAAATTTTTTGATTTAATTCCTGCAAATGATGCTATTGCTGCATATTCAGTTTGGATCAGAGAAATTGAAAAAAAATCGAATTTTGATTTTACATTGAATCTTAAATTATATAATGATTTCAATGATATGATAACAAACTATAAAAATGATAAACTTGTTATTGCAATATTCTCATCATATGATTATTTAACCTATGCAGACACATCAAATTTCAAACCTATTTATGCTCCAACAATAGATAATCAACCAGGCATTGCCTACTATATTATTACAAAGAAAAATAAGCATTATGATAGGATAAATGACTTACAAGATTTAAGCATTGGTATCCCTTCTTCATATTTGCATAAACCAGCAATTATGTGGTTAGATTTATTATTATTCAAGAATCATCTTGCAAGAAAGGAAGAGTATTTTAAATATATTGAACCAAGTATGAGTGAATCCAAAAGTATTATGGAAGTATTTTTTGGAAAGCTTGATGTTGGTTTAGTTCCTCAATCATCATTTGAATTAATGTGTGAATTAAATCCGCAGATTGGCCAGCAGTTAACTATAATTGAAAAATCACCGATTTATACTAACGGTATTGTCTGTTTTACGAATGTACTGAAAGATACAAAAGCACGTAATGATTTAAGAAATAAAATAGGAATTGTTAGTGATTATTATTCCGGTAAACAAATGCTAAAACTAATGAAGATAGATAATATTATACCATACAAAAAAATATATTTGGCACCCTTTAGGGAATTAATAAAAGATTATAAAAAAATTAGTAAAAAGAGTTGGTAGAAACTTTTAACAATCAGGAAGTACTGGCAAATAATTAATACATAATGAATAGTTTAAAAAAAATAATTCAGAATAATAGCATAGCAACAAAAAAAACTATCTGGCATAAAAGTATAACAGTTAGAGCGGCAATATTAGCCTGGATATTAATTATTGGTAATATATTGATCTTCGTAATAGGGATCCTTCCGACTCAGAAAAAAATAATGGAAGAGAGAATGTCTTCTGAAGCTAACGATATTGCCAGTTCAATCGGACAGGTAACAGCGACCGCAATTATAAATAATGATTATGCTTTTACAGTTGAACATTGCTTAAAGATTATAAAAGAAAGTAATTCAATATTATACATAATAATTACTCGAAAAGATGGATTTTCACTCGTTCATACTGCAGGCGAATGGCGGCTGGATACATTAAAAAATGATTTGGTCCTTCCCAATTCAAAAAATCCGGTTGAAAAATTTTTATTTAGCAATTTAGTTAAACAAAATGTTTTTCACTATTCATATCCTTTCAACTATAGCGGAATTGATTGGGGCAGAATTAATGTTGGCCTGTCGTTAAAAGAATATAACCAAAGTATGTCTGAACTTAAAAAGCGTACTGTCTTCTTAGCAATAATATCAATTTTATTAGGATTAATTGCATCATTATTTTTCGCTAGAACCTTAACAAAGCCTATTCTTCAATTGGATTATGTATCGCAAAGCATAGCTGATGGAAATTTAAATGCAAGAGTAAAAATAAAATCAGAAAATGAACTTGGTAATTTAGCTTCGACTTTCAATAAAATGACTGAATCATTAAAAGCTTCCCAGGAAGAGTTAGAAAATAAAGTTGAATTACGAACTGCCGAATTAGCAAAGACAAATAGCAAATTACAAAATGAAATAAAAGAAAAGCTTCTTGCAGAGAAAACACTTAAAGAATATAACTCACGATTGGAAGTATTTGATAAAATTTATAGAGGAATAATTTCTGCTAAATCCACAAAAGATATAATTATTGAGACAATAACTCATTTCCCAATTCTATTTAATTTTATTAATACAACCGCTGTAGCAATTATTGATGTTAAAACAGATTCAGTAATAATAAATGGAGTTAGAATAAATCAAGTTGATGAAAATAGTTTTTTTACTTATAAATTACCTATTAATCCTAAATTTGATGTTGATGAAAGTAGCCCATTAAATCAACCAAGATTGGTAGGTGATTTAAGGTTAATTGAAAATAAAAACCCGATGGAAAATGATATTTTCAATGATGGTTTAGTCTCATATATTTCAGTTCCACTTGAAATAGATAATAATAAAATTGGTACACTTTCAGTTACCTCAAAAACACCAAATGTTTTTAATAATAATCATTTAGAAACTTTATTATATCTTTCAAATCAATTAGCCGTAGCTATTCATCAGGCACAGCTTCAATCTCAAATAAAAATACATGCAGATAGTCTGCAAAACTCACTTTCTGAAAAAGAAGTTCTGTTAAAAGAAATTCATCATCGTGTTAAAAATAATCTTCAGGTAATTTCCAGTTTGCTCTATTTGAATTCAAAAAAAATCAAAGATAAAGATGCTCTTGAAATGTTTAAAGAAAGTCAGAACAGGGTTAAATCAATTGCACTTGTTCATGAAAGATTATATCAATCAAAAGACCTTGGTAAAATCGATTTCAAAGAATACGTTGTAAAACTAACAAATGATTTATTCCGTTCATTTGCAATTAATGCCTCATTGGTCAAATTAAATATCAATATAAATAATATATATATAAGTATAGATACCGCCGTTCCCTGCGGTTTAATAATCAACGAGTTAATTTCAAACTCACTAAAATATGCATTCCCGGAAATAGGGATTACCCAAAATGATTGTAATATAACTATTGATTTCAATAAGAATGGAAACAATGAATTAATTCTACAGATTTATGATAATGGGAAAGGCTTGCCTGAAGGACTTGATATTAGTAAAACACAATCCCTAGGATTACAATTGGTTGACACTTTAGTAGCACAATTAGAAGGAACCCTGGATATAAAAAATTCTAATGGTGCTTCATTCACAATTAAATTTAAAGATGAAAGTATATAAAAGAATTATGGGGACATTACATATAAAAGCTTTTACAATATTAGCATTTATTTTTATCTCTGGTTCAAATGTAATTGCTCAAGTTGATGATGATACTTTAACTACCAATATAGATTCTATCCTCAATGTACAAATAAACGAAACAAAATATATTAAATCTGCTTCAAAGTATTATCAAACTGAAGAAGAAGCTCCATCTTCAACAACTATTATAACATCTGATGAAATAGAAAAATATGGATATCAATCATTGGATGATATTTTAAGAGCACAACGAGGTTTTTATACTAGTTATGATAGGAATTATGTTTATGTAGGTGTTAGAGGGTTCAGCCGACCTTCAGATTATAATAACCGGATTTTAATATTGTATGATGGACACCGTCTCAATGATTATTTTTCTGATGCAGCAAATCTTGGAACTGATCTAGGCATGAATGCACATTTATTTGAAAGAGTAGAAATTGTTAGGGGGCCTGGTTCGGAATTATATGGAACGAGTGCAATGTTTGCAGTAATTAATATTATTCCTAAAAAAGTAAACACTCCGAAAGCACCAAATATTTATGCCCAATTAGGAAGCTTTAATACCAAGAGTATTGAAATAAACTACGGCAGAGTTTTTAATAGTGGCATTAGATTTAGTTTGAATGGAAATTATTACGACAGCAAAGGAGCAAATTTATATTACAAAGAGTTCGATACTGAAGAGAATAATTTTGGTAGAGCTATAAAGAGAGATTTTGAAAATTATTATGGAATTACTACTTCAATTTCATATCAGGATTTTGAATTTTTTGCAGGCGGAACTTTTCGAAAAAAGGGCGTACCTACGGCTTCGTTTGAAACGGATTTTAATGCAGATGAAGTTACTTTTGATGATTTGCAATTTGCAGAAGCTAAGCTTCATCATGATTTGAGCTATAAAAGTCAATTAAATATTCGAACTTATTTTGATCACTTTAACTATAGAGGAAAATATCTTTATGATAGTTACTTAAATGAAGACATGAATGACGCATTAACTGCGGGAACTGAAATACAGTTCATTTATGATATTCTTTCAAATAACCGTATTACTGTTGGAACCGAATACAGAAGAACTTTTCATTCTTTCTACAAAAACTGGGATGATGAAACTACTTATGATGAATTTGAAGAACCATACACTGTATTTTCAATTTATATCCATGATGAATTTCAGCCTACAAATAATTTATCACTTACGTTAGGAGTAAGACGTGACGAAAATTTAAATAGAAGCCATTCAATAAATCCGCGTATAGGGATCGTATATTCACCATTTAATAACCATAATTTTAAACTTATTGGAGGTACTGCATTTAGGGACGCTAATGCCTATGAACGGTATTATTCAGATCCTCCTTCAGGAGTAAAAGATAATCCTAATCTCGGTCCCGAAAAAATTTCAACAATTGAATTTATTTGGGAATGGCACTTAAATAAACAACTGAAAAGTATAGCATCAACTTATTATAATAATATTACCGGTTTAATTTCTCCGGTTGTTGATGCTCAAGACAGCTTAATTTATAATGCTAATGTAGGTAAAACAAAAGCTTATGGCTTTGAATATGAACTGGATGCAAATTTATCAAACTATATAAACGGATATTTTAGATATTCATACCAACATGCTCGTGATGAAAGTAATAACGTAGAGCTTTCCAATTCTCCAGTCCATTTAATCAGAGCAGGATGCGATTTTATAATACTTAAAAATATTTCCGCAGCAGTGGAATACCAATATGAATCGCCGAGAATTACTTTGATAGGACATGAAACAACACCTATTCATCTGGTAAATTTAAATTTATCCACAACAAACTTATTCAATCATTTTAAGTTTTCATTTTTAATACGGAACCTGTTGAATAAGACAATAGAAAATCCCGGGGGATATGAACATGTTCAAGATACGATTACCCAGCCAGTTAGGAATTATCTATTAACAATAAGCTGGGGATTGTAATTTGAAAATTATTAGTATAAATAAATTTTTTATTGCAGATTTAATAATTATTTCAAGCTTACTTACAACTGTTGGAATTGGTCAAAAAATTAGTGTCCCAATCGAAATACAAATGAAACTGCTTCCGAAAATTCTTTCATTAAATAAAAACTATAACGAAGAAGGAAAAGAAACCCAAATTAATGTTGGAGTATTTTATAGCAGCCAATCAAGAAGCTCAATTGAATTAAAACAAGAAATATTTGATAGCTCCACTGATAATATTATTCAAATAGGAAATTTAAGAATTAAATATATTCCTATAGATATTTCCTTAATAAATAATTACAAAAAACTATTACATGAAAATAATATTCAAGTAGCATTTATTAATCCAATTAGAGCTTTCAATGTTTCAAAGCTTACAGATATATGCAGAGAAGAGAAAGTATTAACTTTTTCCAGTACTCCCGAATATTATGATGAAGGTGTTAGTGTTTATTTTGATGTAGTAAATAATAAACCAAAGATATTTATAAATCTTGATCTTGCTAAAAAAGAAGGGGCCAATTTTAGTTCACACCTATTGAAGATTTCTGTTGTAAGAGGAACTCTGTGAGATTGTTCAGGCTAAATACTGTAAAAAGAAAGTTGATGCTATTATTTACTTCACTAATTTTTGCTATTTCAATTTTTGTTTATCTATACTTCCCAAATAAATTCAATAATCAAAGAATAAATGCCATCAACGACAAAGTTAGCACGGTTGCCCAATTAACCGAATTAAGTATAGGTGCGGGAATATTTTTTAATGATAGTGATGTTGTGAAAGAAGAAATCAAGCCTCTCTTAAAAAGTAATGATATTATATACATAGTAATTTTGGATAAGGATGGCTCTATTGTGTATCAAGATAATTTAGATAAAGCTGCAAAATATCATTATCAAAATATTAATAAAACCCATATCTCGGATGATGGCTCCGTATTTAAAGAAAAAATGGATGTAGTATTTAATGGAAATGTTATTGGCACTTTATTCTTGGGTTATTCCCTTTCCGGCTTGGCTAATGATGTAAAAGAAATAAAATTAAATGTTGCCCAGGTTAGTATTTTAATTCTGCTCATTGGTTTTGTTTGTATTAACATTATTGGAAACCTAATAACAAAACCTCTAAAAATAGTTGTTGATGCAGCGGAAGAAATTAGCAAAGGTGATTTTTCAAAGCGAGCTATTATACAATCGAATGATGAAATCGGATACCTGGCAAAAACATTTAACCAAATGGTTGATAATATAAATTCAGTTAATTATCAACTTGCCGAAACAAACGCCGGATTGGAATTAAGAAGTAAAGAGTTATTGGAAACAAATAAGGCTTTACAATTAGAAAATAGTCAAAGAAAATTTGCAGAGGAAAAAATTCATAATTCGCTTCATGAAAAAGAGATTCTATTAAAAGAAATTCATCATAGGGTTAAAAATAACCTTCAAATAATTTCAAGTTTACTTTATCTTAATTCAAAAAAAATAAAAGACAATGAATCATTGGTAATTTTTAAGGAAAGTCAAAACAGAATTAAGTCAATAGCTCTTGTTCATGAAAGATTATACCAATCAAAAGATTTAGGTAAAATTGATTTCAAAGAATATATAACAAGGTTAACAAGTGACCTGTTTAATTCATTCTCTTCATATGCATCGTTAATAAATCTTAATCTGGATATAGAAAATATTTTCATCAGCGTTGAGGTAGCAGTGCCTTTGGGATTAATAACCAATGAACTTATTTCAAATTCACTTAAATATGCTTTCCCTAACAAGGAAAATCTAGCAAATAAGCCGGAGATAAAAATCTGCTTTAATAAATGCGAAAATAATGAACTAATTTTAGAAATTTCCGATAATGGAATAGGAATGCCAGAAGGTTTTGATCTTAAAACATCTCAATCTCTTGGCCTGCAGCTTGTTGAAACATTGATTAATCAGTTGGATGGGATAAAGGAATTAGATATGAATAATGGAATAATGGTAAGAATTAAATTCAAAGATGAAAAATCTTATGGAATAAACAAAACATGAACAAGCCAAATATTATAATAGTTGAAGATAATAATATTGTAATGCTGGAATTAAAAGACCGGCTAAATGAAATGGGTTATAATGTGGTTGATACTGCATCTTCGGCTATGGAAGCAATAGAAAAAGTAGAATTACATTCTCCTGACTTAACTATGATGGACATTCGTTTAAAAGGCGAGATGGATGGAATTGATGCAGCCGCTGTTATTAAAAAAGAATATAATACGCCTATTATTTATCTTACTGCACATACCGATAATAATACTCTCGAAAGAGCTAAAATTACCGAGCCTTATGGATATATTATTAAGCCATTCGAAGAAAGAGAATTGCATACAACAATTGAAATGGCTTTATACAAACATTCAATGGAAAAGAAATTGAGAGAGAGTGAACATTGGCTTTCTTCTACTTTGAAAAGTATTGGCGATGCTTTAATTGCAACAGATACAAACGGAATAATAAAGCTTATAAATCCAATTGCAGAAAAAATAACCGGTTGGAAATATGATGAAGCTTTTGGTAAAGATATAACTGATATATTCATAATTAAGGAAGAAGTTAATTCGAATACTCCGGGAAATCCAGTTTTAACATCTCTTAAAAATAATTCAATAGTAGGCGCTTCAAATAAAATATTAATTTCAAGAGTCGGTAATGAACTTCCTATAGATTTTAGTGCAGCACCAATTAATTATAATTCAATAGTGCCTGCAGGTGTAGTTTTAGTTTTTCGCGACATTAGCGAAAGAATTAAATCAAAACGAATAATAGAAAAACAGCGCATTTTCTTAAGAAATATTATTGATACTGATCCAAACTATATTAGTGTAAAAAATTCCAAAGGGAAATTTGAACTTACGAACAAAGCAATTGCTGAGGCTTTAGGGACAGCTACAGAAACTTTACAAGGAAAATATGATTCTGAATTCTTTAGTAAAGATGATGTAGAAAACCAGCGTAAAATTGATCTTGAAGTAATTAATTCTCTAAAAGAAAAATTTATCCCGGAAGAAAGGTTAATTGATTCTGAAGGAAAGGTTCATTTACTTCAAACTTTCAAAAGAGCTGTTGATAGCCAGGAAGGTAAAGAGAAATTAGTTCTATCAGTTGCTTCGGATATTACAGTTTTAAAACAAACTGAAAAAGCTTTAAGAGATAGTGAAGAAAGAATTAAAACATTATTAAAAGCTATTCCGGATACTGTTATTAGATATCAAAGGGACGGTAAAATATTAGACTATCACATGGTAAATTCTGAAAGTCTAATTCAAAATAGAAATATAATAGGTAAAAACTTATTCGATATACTTCCAAAAGAACTCGCTGATAATATTATACGATTATCAGCAGAAGCAGTTAAGTCAAACCAAGTTAAAATGTTCGAGTTTGAAAACCTTCAAGATGGCCAGGAAAATTATAAAGAAATAAGAGTTGTAAATTTACCAGTAGAAAAGCCGGTTAGCTCTGAAGATGAATGCATTGTTATTTTTAGAGATATTACAGAACGAAAAACCGCACAGACAGAAATGGCAAAATATTTAGTTGAGATAGATAAAAGCCACAGTGTATTGGAAAATAAAAATATTGAACTTTCAGACCTTAATGAAAAATTAAGCAAATCAGAACAGGAATTAAAAGCACTAAATACAAGTAAAGATAAATTCTTTTCTATCATTGCACACGATTTACGTGGGCCATTTACAACCTTACTTGGATTCAGTGAATACTTGGCTACAGAAGTAGATGACATCACAGATGATGAATTAAAAATTATTTCACAAAATATGTTAAAAGCTTCAAGGTCCACTTTTAATCTTTTGGAAAATTTACTTCAATGGTCCAGAATCCAAACTGGAAGGTTTAGCTATAATCCGGAAGAATTTAAAATAGGAAATGTAATCCGTAAAATGGTTGACCTTTATGCTGCAAATGCAAATAGTAAAAATATTACTTTGTCAGCGGATTTAATTGAAGATCTAATGGTATTTGCAGATATGAATATGGTTGAGACAATTCTTAGAAATTTAATTTCTAATGCTATAAAGTTTACAAATACAGATGGAAAAATTGAAGTGTTTATTTCTAAGGATAAAGATTTTGCTGTTATAAGTGTTAAAGATAATGGAATTGGCATAAATGATTCAATTAAAGAAAGTATATTTAGCATAGATCAAAATGTATCCACACGCGGGACCCAAAATGAAGAAGGTTCCGGGTTGGGTTTAATTCTTTGCAAAGAATTTTCTGAAATAAACAAGGGAAAGTTAAAAGTGGAATCTGTAATTGGTAAAGGCTCTACATTCAGCTTTTATCTACCATTAAATAATGAAATAAATTAGAGTGAAATAGAAAATGGTCAAGATACTTATTGTTGAAGATGAGCACATTGTTGCAATGGAATTGAAAAGCAGATTAAACGATTTAGGTTATTCTGTTTGTGGAGCAGTTGCAACTGGTGAAGAAGCGATTTCGAAATCAATTGAAATTGTTCCAGACCTAATATTAATGGATATTAATATTAAAGGTGGATTTGATGGGGTTGAAGCAGCCAAAAGAATTAAGAAGCTTCATGAAATTCCAATTATATTTTTAACAGCTTTTACTGATGACAAAACATTAGAACGGGCAAAAGTTGTTGAGCCTTACGGTTACATAGTAAAACCTTTTGAAGAAAGGGAGCTTCACACCACAATAGAAATTGCAGTTCATAAATATAAAATGGAGAGAAAACTTAAAGAAAATGAAAGAAAGTTATCTACTATTTTAAAAAGTATTGGTGATGCTGTAATTGCAACAGACAACTGCGGTAAAATTAATTTTATAAATTATGCATTTAAATTTATAACCGGTTTTGACGAAAGCGAATCAATCGATAAAAATATTTTTGACGTTTTTCATATTGAAGATGAAAATGCTATTACTTTAGTAAAACAAGGAGTTGAAAATATTCTTAAAAATAATATTTTCACTGACTTTCCTTCTCAAATAAATATTATTACTAAGTCGAAAAAAACTAAAATAGTTGAATTCAAAATTTCTACCCTTCTGGATGATAACAAATTACTCAATGGGATCGTCCTAATTTTTCATGATATAACAGATGAATATCAGTCAGCGCTTGAAGTAGTTGAATCCGAGATGAAATATAGAAAGGTAGTAGAAAATGTTTCAGATATAATTTTTACAATGGATTTAAATGGACAATTTATATTTGTTAATTCTGCAGGTTTAAGAATATCTGAATATGCATTGGAAGAATTAAAAGAAGTCAGCTATTTGGATCTGATCCTTCCATCTCATCAAAATCATTGCAAGTATATTCTTATGAAACAATATATAACTAAACAAAAGCATAGTTATATGGAATATCCTTTTAAGTCCAAGACCGGGAAAGTAAGTTGGCTGGCTCAAAATAACACTTTAATAATTATTAATAATAAAATAGTTGGTTATGATGTAATTGCTAGAGACATAACCGAAAAAAAATTAGCTGAGAAAGAATTAAACGAACGAAATAGATTTATTGAAACTGTATTAGGTAATATTCAAATTGGCTTAAGTGTACATGAAATGGATAGTGGAAAAATAATTTATACCAACTCAAAGTTTAGAGAAATTACAGGAGTTACCCATAAAGAGGTTGACACAACGAAAGATTTATTTAATTTAGTTCTACCTGATAAAAATGATAAAGATAGAATCAATTATAAAATTTTACGCAAGTTGCACAGCTCAAAATCTTTCAGTGGTAAATGTGATGATATCATTATTTCGCCACCGGGGCAGGAGAAAAAAAATATTTCATTGTCACTTGTATCTCTTTTGGAACAAAATATAATTATTGCAACTACACAAGATATAACTTTACAAAGAACTACAGAAGAAAAAATACTAAGGCTATCATACGCAGTTGATCAAAGCCCTGCTGCAGTTTTAATAACCGATAGGTATGGGAAAATTGTTTATTCAAATCCTAAATGTTCCGAAATCACAGGATATACCTTCGATGAATTACTTGGTATGCGTCCTTGTGCTTTACACACTCAAGATGGATTACCAGATGACGAGCATGAAATTACAAAGACTGTAAGAAATGGTAAAGAAATTAGAGGTGAATATTTAAGTTATAGAAAAGATAGATCATCATATTGGGAATTCATTACAATTTCACCAATAAAAGATAATAATAATATTATAACAAATTTTGTGATTATTAAACAGGATATTAGTGATCAAAAAAGATATGAAAATGAAATAATTGAAGCCAAAGAAAAAGCCGAAGAATCCAGTCGTTTAAAATCTGTCTTTTTAGGTAATATGAGTCACGAACTGCGGACACCTATGGTCGGGATATTAGGATTTGCACAAATTCTTAAAGAAGAATTAGAAAATGACGAACAAAGAGAATTGGCAGATTTACTAATTAAATCCGGAAAGCGGCTGCTTAATACATTAGAGTCAATTTTGGAATTTTCTCAACTAGAATCTAATCGTGCAAATTTAAATATCGATGCAATAGATCTTGCTAGCAGTGCAGATTATTTATATAACAAATTTAAAGAACAGGCAGATACAAAGAAACTTGAATTTAATATTTTACCTTTAAGCGAGGATGTTTTTGTTCTTGGTGATCAGAAATTACTCAATCATGCGTTAAGTAATATAATTGATAATGCTATTAAATTTACCTATAAAGGCGAAGTAAATATAGGTATAGATAAAATTATTTTTAATGGTAAACAATGGGGTAAAATTTCAATTTCTGATACCGGCATAGGGATTTCCAAAGAACAACAAAAAATAATATTTGAAGATTTTCGTCAAGTAAGCGAAGGAACTTCAAGGAGCTTTGAAGGCAACGGATTAGGATTAGCTATTTCAAAAAAAATAATAAATTTAATGCAAGGAGAAATCACGGTAGAGAGTTCTCCTGCTATAGGCTCAACGTTCATAGTATTAATTCCATTAACTGAGCGAAAAGATAATAATAATAATAATGGGAAAAATGATATGGCAAAAATATCAGAACCTCAGAAAATTCTAGGGCAGCTTAAAACTAATGGCATGCCTGAAGTTTTGCTGGTTGAAGACAACGAAACGAATAAAGAAGTTATTGAACTTTATCTGAAAAAAGTATGTAAGATTGAATATGCTTCTGAAGGTAAAAGTGCTTTAGCTATGGCTTCACAAAAGAAATATGCTTTAATTTTAATGGACATAAATTTAGGAAATGGATTAAACGGAATAGAAGTAACCAAAGAAATTAGAAAAATGGAAGGTTATAAGGATACGCCTATAGTTGCTTTAACCGGATATGCGATGTTTGGCGATAAAGAAAAGCTATTGACAGAAGGATGCAGTCATTATATGTCCAAACCTTTTATGAAGAAAGAAATAGTGCAGCTTGTACAAGAATTATTATATCCCAAGAAGGATTGTAATAATATAATTCTAAACTAAATAATTGTAAGAGTTAATTTAATTAGAAGTAAAAATCTTTTACTTCTACTTCATGAGCTTCAGGATCAAACTTCAAAAGAAAATTAATGAATTCTTTAGCATAAACTTTTTCTTTTTGCTGCTTATATTCATCAACAATCTCTTCTAATTTATGATGATCAAGATTACTGTTAACGTAGTGTTTTTCTTCATGATCATCAAACAATCTATAAATTACAGAACATTTATTCATTTCTTTCTCTCCTTTTAATTTATTAAAATTGAATCTGCGTGAAGTATGTCTGAATATAATTCCGATTTAATTGCTTCGGCATTCTTTTTTGCTTTTGACAGCGAATCAATAATAAATCGCTTTGCTGTAAATATTCTATGCTGATCTTCATTAGCTTCATTTAGTAAAAGATAGCCGATGTAAAGATAGGAATACATTTCAACTAAATCTTTTGAAGCAACTTCCTGGAAAGCATTATCTTTTTTATCTTTAACATATTTAAGGCTATCTAAAAATAACTCACGTATTTCTTTTAACCCATCTAACAATCTTTCAAGACTCCCTTTGTATTCCTTTTTCTCGCATTCATTAAAATATTCTACTAAGACGTCATTTATAACACCACCTGATGCAGCTACAATCTGCATTTGAGATGTACCTTCATAAATATTTGTTATTCTCGCATCACGTGCTAAACGTTCCACCATGAACTCTTTCATATATCCGGTTCCGCCATGAATCTGTAAAGCATCATAAGTAATTTTATTAGCTGCTTCACTTAAAAGATATTTTGTAATAGGTGTAAGTAATGATACTACTTTTACAGCTTCTTTTAATTGTTCATTTGCTTCTGAGAAGGATTTTTTTTCAGCTTTTAATTTATCGACAACATCTTCATATTTTTCTTTTTTATCCAACCATAGACATGTAGAATAAAATAAAGTTCTATATGCCTCTATTGTAACTCGCATATCAATAAGCATATTAGTAATTACAGGCAGATTATAAATAGGTTTTCCAAATTGCTCTCTTGCTTTGGCATACTTTAATGCTTCTACATAAGCTTGATGTGCGATTCCAAGCGATTGTGCCCCAATTCCAACTCTTGCACGGTTCATTAAAAAAATAACATATTTTAGCAAACCAAATCTTCTTGTTCCCACTAACTGCGCAGGTGTATCATTAAATTGAAGCTCGCACGTCGGTGAGCCGTGAATCCCAAGTTTGTGTTCTATTCTTCTTACTTTAACAGTTTCATCGCCATAGCAAACAAGCATACTTAAACCGCGTGCGTCTTTTGTTCCAGGTTCAGTTCTCGCAAGGACTAAAAGAACTTCCCCATTTCCGTTGGTAATAAATCTTTTTACTCCACGTAAAAACCAATTTCCTTTTTCATCCTGGTAAGCACTTAATTTTATTGCCTGAAGATCAGAGCCTGCATCCGGTTCTGTCAATGCCATTGCTCCAGTATATTCCCCAGTTGAAAATTTAGGGAGGAATTCTTCCTTCTGAACATCATTTGCAAATTGAGCAATAGTTTTGGCTATATCCTGCAATCCGAATATATTCATTAATGAAGCTTCTGCACGTGAGATTAATTCCACTGCCATCATGTAGACTGTAGTCGGGAAATTTAATCCGCCATATTCTCTCGGTAAAATCATTCCCATCAATTCAGCTTTAGAAAGCATGTCTAATGCTTCCTTAGTCCCATTTGCGTATTCAACTTTTCCATTTTTATAAATAGCTCCCTCTTCATCAATTTGTGCTGCTCTTGGAGCAATAAAGTTGCCGGCAATATCACCAACAACTTCTAGAACTTTTCTATAATTTTCTTTTGCATCCTCGTAATTAACCGGAGCATGAGGAAATTTATCAGCCTGTTCATAATTATTTTCTGTAAGCTCTACTACTTCTTTAAGGTCAATTTTTTCGAACTGATAAATTAAGTCCGGATTGTCTAAAAAATAATTTGGCATATCATTATCTCAGCTTATGTTTAAATACGTTAATGAACATAGGAATTATTTGTGCTGCATCACCTATAATTCCATAATGAGCAACGCCGAATATTGGGGCTTCAGGGTCGGTGTTAATTGCAATTATTTTATTTGATTCCTGCATTCCCGCTCTATGTTGAATTGCACCGGAAATGCCGCAAGCTATATAAAGTTTTGGTCTAACAGTTACACCTGTTTGCCCAACCTGTCTTTCCGGCGGAACAAAACCAGCATCCACAGCAGCCCTCGAACCTGCTACTTCTCCACCAATAGCAGCAGCTAGTTCATGAATAAGTTGAAAGTTATCTACAGAACCCATTCCATATCCTCCAGAAACAATTATGGGTGCTGCTTTAAGGTTAACTTTATTTTCCTGTCTATGCTGTTCTATTATTTTTATTATTTCATCAAAATCATTTTTTACGTAGGGAATTTCTGTAATCTTTCCTTTTATGCTTTTATCAAGTGGTTCCATCCTCATTACACCTTCACGAACAGTTGCCATCTGAACTTCAGTATCAGGCGTAATAATAGTTGCAATTATATTACCGCCGAAAGCCGGCCTAATCTGAAGAAGCAATTCAGGAAATTCTTTTTTAAGATAAGTGACATTGGAAATCTCAAGATTCGTACAGTCTGCTGTTAATCCGCTTTTTGTATGGGATGCAACTCTTGGAGCTAAATCCCTGCCGATAACAGTTGCACCAAACAACACTATCCTTGGTTTATTTGCTTCAATTAAATCTATTAAAATCCTGCTGTATGGCATTGTTAAATAATGCTCAAGTGTTGGATTGTCAATTACAAAAGCTTCACTTGCTCCAAACTTAAATGTTTCTTCAGCAATTGATTTTACATCACTACCAATAACAACTGATTTTAATTTCCCATTTAAACTTGAAGCTAATTTTCTTCCTTTAGACAAAAGCTCGAAACTTACATCGGCAGGTTTGCCATTTCTTTGCTCAACGAATACCCAAACGTCTTTATTGTTATTCCCCATAAGTATTTATCCTAATATATGGTCTTCTAATAATTTATCAATTAAATTTTCTATACCTGTTTTATTCGGCTCTATAGATACATGATTGCCGCCGGCTAAAACAACAGACTCAACTTTATGAACCTTAGTTGGTGAGCCATGAACACCGCATCTCCCGGCATCAAGCTTTAAATCATCCATAGTTAAAGTTCTTATATAAAGATTTTTTGAAATGTACTCTTCTTTCAACTGGTCGATATATAAAAGCGAATTCCCTTCTGTTATCTTTTCTAGCTCCATTAAAGTTTTGGCGTTTTTATAAGCCATTATCCTTTTTGCTTTAAATGGACGAGGGAAACAAGCATCTTTTAAAACTGTAACTAATACCGGAAGCTTAGATTCTAGAATTTCATAACCGCCATCGATTTTCTTTTTGATTCTTACACATGAATCTGTGATTTCTAAAATTTCTTCAGCATAAGTTATTTGAGGGATATTTAATTTCTCTGCTGTCTGCGGACCGACTTGTGCTGTATCTCCGTCAATAGCTTGTCTTCCGGCAAAAATAAAATCGTAATCACCAATTTTTTTAATTGCTTCTGATAGAACATAAGACGTTGCAAGTGTATCAGCTCCTGCAAATTTTCTGTCGCTTATCAACACAGCTTCATCAGCTCCCATAAATAAGCATTCTCTTAAAATGTCAGATGCTCTTGGCGGGCCCATCGTAATAACTGTTACATTACCGCCTTTTCTATCCTTAATTTGAAGTGCTAATTCTAAAGCAACTCTATCTTCATGATTAAATATGGCTGGAAGTTTGGCTCTATTTACAGTTCCATCCTCTTTCATAACTTGACCGGAAATATTTGCTGTATCCGGAACTTGTTTTACTAGTACTATACTGTGCATCCCCATGGGACTCCACCTAAATTTTTAATTTGTAAACTTACAAAAAATAATTGCTTTATAGCAATCAAAATTAATTTCATGGAAGAATTTTTACAAAAAACATTCCATGAAGTATTTATTTTAAACTTATGAAATCAATTAAAAAGGGCAGTTTTATAAATCTACTATTTCATTTTGAATAAAATCAAGCATTTAAAATTTGAATTTTCTTTTTTGTGAGAATCTTGAAATAAATAATCTATATATCACTCAAAAATAAAATCTTGTCTAGAGCGAACCTTTAAGGTTCACATCTCTTTAACACAGCTTTTATGTTTGATATGAGCATCACTTTACGAGGAGGTTAGGGGAAGTAATGTTATTTAGAAAGATTTGGATGCAGGACATAAACCATTATTAAATTAAGATATTGAATCTAGTTCAGTATTACTTAATAATTTCGTTACATTAAATTAAACTTAATTTAACATACAGAGATTAAGTTTAATCAAACAAAATAAGGGAAAAATTATGTTCACACTTTGGTTTGCGCTTATTGGAAGTATTTTTGCAGTTCTATGTTCTTTTAATGCAAGAAAGAAAAATCGGCTTGCTGAGAATTGGTTTATACTTGGATTTATATTTTGGTTTATTCCACTCTTTATTCTTGCAAAACTATCTTATGTTGAAGAAAAAGAATTTTAAAAATGATTTTAACTTCTAAATAAAATTTAATTTTTATAAGAAGTTTTACAAAAATAGATTTGTTTTAAGCAGCTTATTTTGAAATTGAGCTGCTATTAATTTTGGAAGTATTAGTCGTATCAAGCTCTCTTGAAAATTTATCCAGCAAGCTATTGAATTCCTTATTTATATCTGCATCATCTATGCTTTTGTTTTTAGAATATGAGCGGTGAAGTGCTTCAAAATAGAGGTAATTCTTTTTTACTAATTCATCAAAATTTTGAATTTTTATCTTTTGGTCCATCGATTTGATTTATTAAAATGACAATTTTAAAATTATTATTTCAGGAATAATTGTCAAATTTTTTTTGTGTTAAATTTTTCCCCCTCCTTCAAAACAATCCAATTTGATAACATTTTGGTAATACTTTCTTAAACGTTTGTTAATAAGCAAATAATATATTTTCACTATAAAAAATAAAAGAAAGAAAAAATGCTTTTAGGACATATTTCAGATTTACATTTTACTTCATTTTTCAAGAATAATAACATTAGCAGCTTAAAATATGCTTTGGATTATTTAATAAGTTCTCATGTTGACCATATAATTCTTACTGGGGATTTAACAGATAACGCTGAACACGATGATTTTATTACCATTAGAAATGTATTTAATGAATTCGGGATTTTAAGAAGCGACAGGCTTTCGCTTGTAATTGGAAACCATGATATTTTTGGAGGTGTTCAAACTGCCGAGGATATTTTTAATTTCAATACTAAATGTAAAAACACTGATTACCAAAAGAAGGTGAATGATTTTTACAATTACTATAAAGAGTGTTTTGAAGGCTGCAGTTATATAAGTGAAAATATTTTTCCATATGCTAAAATACTTGATGATACGTTGCTAGTAGGCATGAACTCGATTGCCCCCTTTTCTAACTTCAATAATCCTTTTGCTTCAAATGGGATTGTTGATGATAAACAGTTTGATGAAGTTACAAAAATATTAGAGGCGAATCCTTCAATTAAAAATAAGATTATATTGATTCATCACCATTTCAACAAGATAAAAGTAAATAAAGAAAAATCCGGAGTTCTTTGGCAGAAGATTGAAAAAAGAACTATGAAGCTTAACGGCAAAAAAAGATTATTTAATCTTTTCAATGAGTATAATATTGATGTTGTATTACACGGACATTATCATGAATGCAGCGAGTATCATAGAAAAAGTATTAAGTTTGTTAACAGCGGCGGGAGCTTTAAAGGCGAAATTAAAAATGAAATCAGACTATATCTTATCGATACCAATACAAAGCCATTTACAATAGATTTTAGGAAATTAAATCCTTCTTATCAAATTCCATTTATTGAAGACAATGAGATTAAAAAATTAGAAGAGAAAATATTTTCTAACTAACCTTAAGATAATTCATTCAATACCTGCCTTACTGATAAAGAGCGTTGAAGAACTAATTTTACTGCCACTCTGAGCTTGTCGAAGTGTGAATTTATTTTGATATTCCAGTCTTTGACTAGCTTAATCTGACAAATTAAGACTTCAGCAACATTCTCTGGCGGAAGGGTTTATTTTAATATTTTAATGTTCAATTAAATTTCCGAAAATTAAACTCACCTGAAATTTTATTTACTGTAATTATACTTTCATTTTTTTCTTCGTACTTAATTAAGTCTTTATATTTTTGTTTATCATATTCAACTTTAAACGGCAAAAAGATTTTAAACATCTCTTCTTTGTAAATTTTATTTGAAACATAATCAATTGTAATTTTTATAATTTCGCCTTCAATCTGAACAAAGATAGAAATCTTTCCACATAAAAGAGGGGCATTTTCAATTTTGAATTTCTGGTTTGATTTAAACCAATTTTGAGGAATCCCTCTGAGTAAATTAATTTCTATTAAATCATTTAAATAATAATATTCTTCATAAACGAATAAATCTCTTGCGAGTAGTAAAACTTCTGCTGATGCCCAGCCATGGTGTCCATCTCCCATTACACCGCCGTTTGTAAATGGATGAATTGCTTCAGGGTAATTATTTGTTGATGTTGCATAATCCATTACATCGGAAAATATTTTAAAACATTTATCTCTTTCCCCGGTAAATAAAAATGAATGTGCAATTTGAATTGTTATATAAGGATTACCACCTGAATGAATTATCTGCTGAAAGAAAAGTTTTTTATGAAAGAAATTTTTATGCATATACTCGAGACTTTTTTCAAACAATTCATTTTCTTTTGGAAACAACTTCAAAGGATATAAAGCTGAGATTGAGCCAATCATTCCACAATCAGGCATTCTGCTTGGCGCAGCGGGTACAACATTATTTTGATTCTTTGACGAACTTTCTTTTATACTTTTTAAAACAACATTCTCATATTCCCGTAAGAATTTTAATATATAGTTTACAATTGTATTTTTATTTAGTATTTGACTGACAAACAATAAAGACTTTATTCCAGCCAGACTCCAAAAGTTGTCCCAATAGTAATAGTCTGAAAGTCCCAAATGTTCGGCACTGATTCCTTTTGGTAGTAATCCATAGAAATAATCTTCTGCAAAGTTCTTCTCCATAACTCTCTTGCTTTCAATCCATTTCAATCCTTTTAATAGTTTATCATATTGTTTTTCAACTATTACTATGTCATTACTAAGTAGATAATGCTGCACCGCTGTCCACATTGCCTGCCCATTTGAATCCCACTCCCCTTTCTGCGATTGAAAGTAACCTTCCTTTTTTTGGTATGAGGGAAAATTTGTAACAATTTTTTTAACTGCATCATGAAAGCCAAATTTATCCAAAGCATTTAATTGATATGCGGCATCCCTAAACCAAAACTGATGGTAAACAGTCGGCCCCGGAGTTATAATATTTTCATCACATAAAAGAATAAGTGAACTTAAAGAAGATTTAATAAGAGAATTTAATTTTTTCTCAGGTGTTACAATTTTTGTTTTTTCTTTTAACATTTCTTTCCATTCCTCAATAACATTTTGAGGAGTTTTTAATTCTTTGATTTTAACATGATTATCATTTAATGGAATTGCACAATTTAATTTTATATAACTTTTTGCTTCTATTTTCTTTTGAAAAATTGCAGCCATACTTGCAAAACCATAATCACAACTAATTTCTTCTATTTCATCGGCACTATCATCCAATAGATTTGCACAATCTCCTTTTATGTAATCTGAAAGAATTGTTTTAAAAGGAGTTTCACTAAAAATTAATTTTCCTTTTTCATTAATTAAAACAGTATTGTATTCTTTATTATATCGGATTTTCTCAATAGGACTAATCCCCTCAATATTAAATGGCCTAATTGCGGCAATTAAATCTAACTCAATAGATTCTTCTTTGTTGTTTGTTATTTCAGCCTCATGAATAAAATTAAAATCGGAGACATAAGAAGTTATTTCATAAGTAAAATCTTCTGTATTAAATTTAGTTTTAACAATAGGGAAATCATTAACTAAATTTTGTTCCGCAGATTCTTGATAAGAAGGAATAAAAAGGGAATCGCCTTTCTTTATCCAGAATTCAATTGACCATCCATTTCTAAAAGGTGTTGCTGTTCCTCTCTCATCAATTACAGGCTCAACATCACATTTTAGATTTCCAACGGCCGTCCAGTTTCTATGAGTGATATTAATTGATAAACCTAAATGCGAACGCGGTATAAATGATTTGCTGTTTGGATTATATTGCTGAACCATCCAATACGGCAGTTTCCAACCAGCTTTGTTTTGAATCATTGTGAAGTTCAATAACCCCCTTGAAAGTTCAATACTGTTTAATGGAATTAATTCTGTAGGAAGAGAATTTTTACTTATTCCACTGATTTCATTTGACAGCTTAAACATTTTAATAGCTAACGGCGGGACATTTATAAATTTCAATAATCGGTCAAAAATATTTAAAAGATTCATTATTACCTTAAATTTTTACTTCTAAATATCTTAATTACAGAAGTGACTAACAATAAAACTTCATTCTTAACAAAAATTTAACAGAAACTTAATATTGGGGTAAAACGTCTAAAGTATGTTGCTTGCGAGAATCAAGAAAGGCAAAGTCATGATTGCAGCACCGTTTTACATTTTGTGTACGCTCGTATTTTTATTTGAATTTCTTTTTTCCAAAAGAAAACATTCAACTAATCATAACATAAAAAAATAGAGTGAATATGAGAAAACTAAAGGTAGCTTATTTCGCTGGCACAATGAAACCCGGACAAGACGGAGTGACGCGCGTTTTATTCAAACTGCTTGACTGGCTTAACAGTAACGAAATCGATAATATGTTCGTCACTGCAATAGTTCCTAACGGCGAAGAACAAACCACTAAATATTTACGAGTTCCTTCAGTGCAATTCCCTTTATATAAAGAATACAAATTTGCTTTACCGGGATATAAAAACTTCCAGGAAGAAATTTTAGAATTTGAACCTGACATTATTCATATAAATTCTCCATGTTCTTTAGGATTTGCAGCCGTTAAGTTTGGAGAAAAATTTCAAATACCTGTCGTTGCAACTTATCATACTCACTTTCCCAGCTATGCTAAATATTACAAGATAAGTCAGCTTGAAGCTTTGTCGTGGAGCTATTTAAGAAAATTGTATAATAGATGTGAAAAAGTTTTTGTTCCTTCATTGCCTATATTAGAGGAACTTCATAACCATGGATTTACTACTGCCGAATATTTATCTCACGGTGTTGATACAAAAATTTTCAATCCTTCTTTTAAGTCAGATGAGTGGAAAACTTCATTAGGTATCAAAGATAAAAAAGTTATTCTTTATGTCGGAAGATTAGTTTGGGAAAAAGATTTAAAAACATTTACTGATATTTATTCTCAAATAATGTCTAATAGAAATGATACTGTTTTTGTTTTAGCGGGTGATGGCCCGATTAGAAGCGAACTTGAAGAGTTAATGCCTAAAGCAATATTTTTAGGTTATCGATCTGGAAAGAATTTATCAACAATATTTGCTTCAAGTGATGTATTTGTTTTTCCTTCGACTACCGAGACTTTCGGCAATGTAATTATAGAAGCAATGGCTAGTGGTATTTCGCCTGTGTGTGCAAGAATGGGTGGGACTTATGGCTCTATTAATGAAAATGTTAATGGATTAATTTGCAATCCAAAAGATGCAAATGATTTTTCTGAAAAGATTATTTATTTACTTGATAATGATGAATTACGAAAGCAAATGTCAATTGCCGGAATTAAATATGCAAAAGAACAAAGCTGGGAAAATAAGTTTACTCAATTATATGAAAGCTATTTTGAAGCAATATTGAATTATGGAAAACGAAAAGCACAGCCTACTTTAGCAGCTTAATAATTTGGTTACAAAAAAAATAAACCCGGTTTCTCCAAGAAACCGGGTTTATAAATTTCAAATTAGTTTTATTTTATTTTGCATCTTCCATCATAACATCATATGAATATCCATAACCGAAATCTTTATTCAATGCAATTTTACCTTCAAATGTAACCACATCACCTACTTTAACATCTTTTTGAGTTGTAACAGTCAAATCAAAATTATCTCCATTACTTGTGCCATCTTGTATGTGAGCCCAATTTTTATTCATAATGCCGGCATTATATTTTGTTACTTTGCCTCTAATCTTAACAATTTTGTTTTCGTAAGATTTTTTATTTGCATATAATTTTGCAATAGTTATTCCGCCTTCAACAGGTTTTACTGAAACATCTTCTTTAACAATAACAGGTTTGTTAGCCTTTGCTTCACTTGATTGTGCTGCTGATGGCTGAGTGCTGATATCTTGTACAAATAAAACCGATTCAAACGTTCTATTTAAATCAGAGCTTTTAAAATTTTTCATTTCCATAGCTTTATCAAAATAGATTGTCTCTCCCTTTTTAATTGGACGTTTAGTTATTGCCATCCAATAATCTTTATCGTTTTCCTTAACCTTCAAATAAGTATAATTTTTTGCATTTAGTACTTCTTCAACAACTGCTTTATGCTCTGTGGCTGCCATTGCATTTGGATTAACTTGATTAGGCTGTGCAGCCTGATTTGTCTGGTTAACCTTATCGGTATCAACTTCTTTTGCTTGCTTACTGCACGAGCTTAATATAAACATTGCAATTATCGAAGCCAAAACAATTTTTATTTTCATTTTTATCCCTTTATAAATCATTAAAAAATATCGCCGTGAATATAAGAAAATATTTCAAGTAAATTTTCATCAAAAATATAAATAATACAATTTTTATTCAATTCTAAATTATCTGCAATGGTTTTATTTCAAAAACACAGTTTTTATTGTTTTTGAATATGAATCGGCATAAAGTCTAATTAGATAAACACCTGAGGAAACTTTATTTGAATTTGAATCAACTCCATCCCAATCGACAAAGTAACTTCCGGGCTTTTGAAAATTATCAATTAAAACTTTTATTTGCTCCCCAATTAAATTATATACTATTATTTTAACCTCTGATTGTTTAGCAATTTCAAAATTAATCCGTGTAATAGGATTAAATGGGTTTGGAAAATTTTGATAAAGATTGAATTGCAGATGATTTGAATTTTCTTTATTTGAAGTTGCTATAACTTTTGAACTATCAAAATATGTCCACCCTAATGTTGTGTCGAAGGATGGGACTACGAATGTTTGTGAATTAAGGCTATCAATTTCTAAATCATTATCAATTACAATTTTATAATCCTGAATTTTGCCGGATGCAGTTAAAGGATAGTAAATCACTCCTGACCAAAATGAACTATTTAAGCTTGAATCTTCTCTAGACAGAATTAGATTTGATTTATCCCAAAATAAAATATGAATTGAATCTAAAGAGTTTCCTCTTACACCAATTGCTCCATCAACTTCCGGATTATATCTGCCACTTGACATTGCGTGACTCATATTTACTCTAAAATAAACAGCAACTGAATCATCTTTATGTTCAAATGGTTTCCAGAATTGATTTTTATTTTCGTTGGATGAATTATAATATTCAACCTGCAAAACTGTGTCGTTATGTCCCGCAATAAATTTTCTAAAATCTCCGGAAGAAGAATCGTAAGGTTGAATCTTACCTTCCAACCCTAAATTAGTAAAAGTTGGATAGTCGATTGAATATCCAGTCCAATATTTATAATGAATTTCGCTGCCAGGTAAAGCTTGAATTGTTTTCTCCCAATAGTCATCTTCAACATTTTTAAAAGTTATCTGAGAATCATTATTCCAGGAAATTACTTCACTATCAGGTAAAATATCATCCCCATTTACAACTTCTCCTCTAAGCTGGACAAACCCGGAAGAAGTTAACGTATCCCAATTAGTAGAAGTATTTAATCTAAAAGTAACATTAATAGGATTTAATTTTGTTGAGTCGATTTCTTTAAATGCCTTTATTGAATTAAGAACATTTCCTTGGAAATCGAATAAAGTCAAATTCTCCCAATTGGAACCAATTGGCTGAACAGAAATATATTCCGGTGCCCAATAAAATAAGCCCTTTCCCCTTCCATTAGGAACATCTTTAACAATCTGAATTAAATCTTTTAGAAAATTATATTGCCCATCTACAGATGCAGGATAATTTTGATGGAGCTGTGAAGTACTCCCCACAATATTATTTACATTGTCATAATATTGTAATGTCCATGGATAAGCAGTTTCAACAACAATTACATCCTTATTAAAAGTTGATGAAAGGTCATTTAGATTTTGTGACAATTGTGTAAATGTTCCTTGCCACCATGGATAATATGAAAGTCCAATAACATCGAAAGGAACTTGATAGGAAACAAGTTTGTTGTAAAAATATTTGCTGCCTGAATTATTTCCTCCCCAGTCTATATGAATCATAATTGATATCGAACTATCCGGCACTGCATCTTTAACAGCTTGTTCTGCAGATTTTAAAAGGGTTGTAAATTGCTGCCATTGCTTGTCGGTGTTGAATGTGTCTCTTACCTCTCCATCCGGCCAAAGAAATCCTCCTGATATTTCATTACCTATTTGAACCATATCCGGCAATACATTTAATGAATCAAAATCTCTTATCACCTTAAAAGTGTAAGCATATATACTATCAACAAGCTGATTATAAGAAATTGATTCCCATGCTTTTGGTTTTTTCTGATTAGCCGGATCTGCCCACCAATCTGAATAATGAAAATCCAAAAGTATTTTGAAACCTTGATCTTTTATCTTTTGAGCAAATTGAAGCGTACTTGATAAGCCGCAGTAACCATCTTTAGGATTATTCCAAAGTCGAAGCCTAATATAATTAAATCCATTTTTTCTAAATACTTTTAAAGGGTCTGTTTCTTTTCCGTTATTGTAATATTTCCCTCCAAGGTTTTCAATTTGAGGAATGAACGATATATCAGCACCATAATCGAAATCTGCAGTTTGAGCATTTATGCTGTAATACAATGCCGATATTATAAATAAGACTAAAGTTATTTTTATCATTTTACAGCATAATTTTTAATGAAATAAATTTTTCTGGGTTTAAGATATTGTATGAAATTATTGCAAAAAAAGATTGCATTAACTCACCTGACGCAAATGTAAGCAATAACAGGATGATATCTTTTATTTTTAAATTGAAAATCAACTATAATGATAATTCCTCAAAGAGATGGATATTTATATTTTATAGAAAATGATGTCATCTTTCAATGTGCGTAATTTGAGTTATTAATATAATTATTTGCAGCAATCTTTCTCTTCACTATTTGCTTTTTTGAATTTTTTAACCATAACAAAGCCAATTGCTGCAATAAATGCTAATCCAATTACGATTTCCATTAGTCAGTTACCTAAATCTATTTATAGAATATCTCTTTTCATTTGTTCAAATTGCTCTTTAGTAATTTCACCTTTTGCATATCTTTTCTTTAATATATCCAAAGGTGTCTCATGATGCATCGGAAAATTATTATGATTTCTTTTAGTCAAAAGTACAACACCAATAGCTATAATAACTACCCAGAAAAGCCCTCCAAACCATGGCCATCCCCAAAATATATTATGGAACATCTTTTCACCCTTTAGAATTTGAATGATAATTATTTCTTTGAACTTAACTTACAATTTTTCTTTCAAACCTTAAATAATATAAGTGTTCACTTTTAAATAATAACCTAGTAGAATGTCAACTATGTAATGACAAGTTATAAACTCAATTTCTTTTGAGAAATTGGGTTTATTTAAAAGTCTCACGCGTCACTCTCTGATTTACACAACACTAGTTTTAATTTAAGTTGTTTAATGAATTTATTAGCTCTTAAAACAAAAGCCTTAATATTTTTTCATTAAAAGTAAAAAAACTTTCTTCAGTATAACTTTCTATTTTAATTATTACGATCAATTGACTTCTTAATATGTTCTGCAAAATCTTTATCCCAATATTCTTTTATCCTCCCATCTTCAAGCCAGTATATTCTTGGAGGAGATTTCCCAATTAAACTGAAAAACTCATCTACATTAATTTTGTGGTATGGAAAATTTGTTTTTGTAATTTTATCAAACGTTTCAACTGTAACGTTGCCTTCCCCAAAAAAGAGAACATAAAATTCCGGGAAATTTTTCATTTGTCTTTTTAATTTACCAATCTCTATGGCTGCTGCCTGACAATGTTCACATTCAAGATCAAAAACCGCAAGAAGCTTATCTCCATGTGATAAATCAACTCTTCCTGCATATTCAAAATGTGTGTATTTGCTGAACTTAAAATTCTTTATTGATTTGATCGGAGAAAATATAAATACAAAAGATATTGCCGCAATTGGTAATATAAGTAAGAATGATTTCTTTTGACTTTTTACATCAGATTTTAAATAAACAAATCCAACTATAATAATTAATAAAATATTTTTAATTAAAGATTCAACTGGAGACATTTTTATTATATTCCCAAAACATCCGCAATTGCTTGAATCTCCAATTATCATTAGATAAATCAATTGCCCGCTGAATATAAGAAGTAATAAAAATGAAATCGGGGTAATTATTTTTTTAATATTAAAAGGCTGTAAGTATAGTAATCCAATCGATAACTCAATCCCAATTAAAAATCGAGCAAAATATGCAGCTGCTTCCCGGTTGGCCATTATTCCCTGGTCAATAAGAGTAATTTCAAATACCCCAATTGAAATCAGTTTTGAAATAGCGGAAAAAATAAAAGTCCCTGCTAAGACAATTCTTAATAAAACCAGAAAATTATTTTTAGTCATGAATCTGAATGAAAAATATTATCTAAACTAAATATCACGGATTGAAAAATTTAAATATCAATTTATTACCAGTATAAATTTAGCTTAATAAGTAATATTAATCACAAATCATATTTCTTAACAGAAAATTAATTTGCTTAAATAATCTGCTTGTTTTATATTTCGACCCTTCAAGTTAAATAGTCGAATGGTTTAATTATGTCACAAGAAGAAAATATTAAAGAAAAAGAATTAATTATTACTGAAGCAGCAAGAAAACGCTTTGCACACTTTGGTTTTTCAAAAGTCACAATGGATGAAATCGCGACGGATGTGGAGATGGGAAAAGCTTCCTTATACTATTACTTCCCAACCAAAGAAGAATTATTTAGAGCTGTGTTAGCCCAGGAAATGAACGAGCTTAAAAAGAATATTGAAATAATTCTTGAGGAATCGGAAACAGCAACCAACAAGCTTCATCAATATGTGGAACAGAGAATGAAGTTCTTCCAAATACTTATTAATCTCGGCACTTTAAGCGTTCATTCATACTTTGATCCAAAATCTATTTTTAAAAAATTATTTATTGATTTTGAAGAAGTTGAATTAAACTTGTTAAGAAAAATATTTGACGAAGGTAAAAAGAATAAAGAGTTTGACAGAAAGATTAACGATGATACTGCGATTGTATTTCTTCATATAATTCAAGGATTAAGATGCAGAGTATTAAAACAATATAAAGGTCAGGGAATTGCAGATGATACTAGAAAATATCTACAAGATGAAATGAGCCTTGCTACAGAAATTTTTATAAATGGAATCAAAAAAAGATAATAATTAGAAATTAAAATAAATAAGGAAAAACTTTCATGGCAGAAAAAGAAGAAGTAAAAGTTCAAAGCAATAATAGCTCTAATGGAAGCGGTGATGAAAAAATTGATGAAGTTCCATTATTCAAGAAAAAGAAAATCATCATTCCCCTTTTGATAATTTTAATTGCTGCAGCCATTGGTATTTATTGGTACATAGGGCAGCTCGGTTTTGTTACTACTGATGATGCATTTATAGATGGGAATAAACTTTCAGTAAGTTCAAAGATTTTGGGTAGAATAACAGAATTGACAGTTGACGAAGCTGATACAGTTTATAAAGGACAATTACTAGTTAAGCTTGACTCCACAGATTTTTTAGCTCAAGCTCAACAGGCAAAAGCCATGCTTGCGCTTGATAGAGAAAGTGTTAATCTAGCACAAGTCAATCTCGATAAAGCACAGGACGATTATAATAGAGCTGAAAGACAATTTAAAGATAATATCATTCCTAAAGAAAAATTTGATCATATGCAGAATGCCCTTGAATCAGCAAAAGCACAATTAAATATTTCTAAAACTAAAATTGGAACTGCTCAAGCTCAACTAAAAGTAATTCAAACACAATTACAGAATACCTCTATATATTCACCTATGGATGGTGTTGTAGCAAAACGATGGACACTTACCGGTGATGTTGTTGCTCCCGGGCAGCCGATATTTACAATTTACGATATTAAAAATATTTGGGTCACTGCTGATCTCGAAGAAACAAAATTGTCTTCAATAAAGATTGGAGATAAAGCTGAAATTTCGGTTGATGCATATCCTGAACAAAAATTTAAAGGGGAAATTTTTCAGTTTGGATCAAATACAGCGTCACAGTTTTCTTTAATTCCTCCTTCAAATGCTTCAGGGAATTTTACGAAAGTAACTCAAAGAGTTCCGATTAAAATTTCAATTGAACCGGTAACACAAACTGGACAGCCTGATCCTAATGATAATATAAATCTGCTTCCGGGAATGTCTGTTGAAATTAGCATTAAGGTAAAATAGTCAATGGCAAAGAATTCAAATAAAGGTAACTCCTTAAATATTAATAACCTGCATTCGCATCCGTCTTATAAATGGTGGGTGCTTTCAGTTGTGATGGTTGGAACTTTTATGGCGGTTCTTGACGCTACAATTGTTAATGTAGGCTTATCTAAAATGATGGCGGCTTTTGGAACCAGTGTAGATAAAATTGAATGGATTCTTACTGCATATCTTTTAGTCTTTGCAGTTGTCCTTCCTTCATCAGGATGGATAGCTGATCACTTTGGATATAAGCGAACTTATTTTTTAGGCCTATTTTTATTTACTCTCGGTTCTTTGTTATGCAGCTTATCTCCAAATGAAAATGTGCTTATAGTTATGCGTGTTATTCAAGGTTCCGGAGCCGGGTTTATTATGCCGGTTGGAATGGCGATAGTAACCAGAGAATTTCCTCCTGAACAAAGAGGAATGGCTTTAGGATTTTGGGGCGTTGCAGCTGCTGCTTCAATTTCACTTGGCCCAATGGTCGGCGGTTATTTAATAGACAGCTTTAGCTGGCATGCAATTTTTGATGTTAACGTTCCTGTTGGAATTGTAGCACTTATTGCTACATTAGTTATTTTAAGAGAATACAAAACTGAACATGCTAGGTCATTTGATTTTGTTGGCTTTATTTCGATGACTTTGTTTTTAGTATTTCTTTTACTTGCATTATCTGATGGAAATGCTGCATGGAATACCGGCGGATGGACCTCATATTTTATTTTATCTTGTTTCGCAATTGCATTTGTTAGTTTTGTAATTTTTATCTCTGCAGAGCTTACTGTTAAACATCCAATAATAGATTTAAGAATTTTGAAGAATCGAAATTTCGGGATGGCTAACATTATGCTTTTTATTTTCGGGTTGGCTTTCTTCGGAAATTCATTTTTGCTACCTCTGTATTTACAAAACTCACTTGGCTATACAGCACTGCAGGCGGGCCTTGTATTTTTCCCGGTTGGAATTATACAAGCAATAATGTCTCCCATTGCCGGTTGGATGACTGATAAATTAAACCCTAAAATTCCAATATTTATAGGAATTGTCCTAACATTCTTCAGCATGTACTTGTACAAAGATTTGTCATTGGCAACAGAGTATCATTCTATCATGCTTCCTTTAGTAATAAGAGGATTTGGACTTGGATTTATGTTCATACCATTAAGCACAATTGCATTAAATGATATCCCAAGACAAAAGATGGCGCAGGCAACCGGCTTATTCAATACAATCAGACAAGTCGGCGGAAGCTTTGGTGTAGCAATTTTAGGTACTTTATTAACGCGTCGTGTAATTTTTCATACACAAACTTTTGGACAGGCTGTTGATCCATATTCAGATATATTTAAACACACTGTTTATGGCATGAGGAATTTCATTCAGCAATCTGTAGGCGGTACCGGAAACGAATTGATGATAAAAGCTAAAGCATTAATTTTTCAGAATGTAGTTGGCCAGGCTTTTATACAAGGCATTAATGATGATTTCTTGGCCGGTGCTGCTATTACTCTTTTTATTTTAATTCCACTTGTATTTCTCCGCTATCATAAAAAGAAAACTGGAGAAAAAGTTGAACTAATGGACTAATGCGATTTTTATTAACGGAGCAAATTATATGAAATTCAAATTTTTAATTTTAATATTTACTATAGTCAATTTAGTTGGAACACACTGTATTGCACAGCAAAATCCTAAATCATTAAGCTTACAAGATGCAATTCAAAATGCATTAACAAATCAGCCTTTGCTTAAACAGGCTGAAGAACAAATCAATGCAGCAGAAGCAAAAATAAATCAGCAGAAAACTTATTACTATCCTGAAGTTGAAGGTGATATATCTTATACAAGGATTGGGCCTATCCCTGCTTTTAATTTTGCCGGCCAGAATCTTGAATTAGCACCTAACAATAATTATGATTTTCATGTTTCAGCTAAAGAGCTTCTATATGATTTTGGCAAAAGAGATGCGCTTGTTGAGCTGGCAAAGAGCTATAAACTTTCTTCTGAAGATAAAATTGCTTTGATAAAAAATAATCTCGCTTATCAAACTACTAAAGCATTCTATTCAGTTTTATTTCTTGAAAAAGGTATTGCCGTTAAAGATGAACAGATAAATAACTTAAATTCACACATCGAGATGACTACAAAAAAAGTTAATAGCGGAAGTGCAACTGATTATGATATACTAATTACTAAAGTAAAATTAGCAGCAGTTCAAAATCAAAAAATAGATTTACAAAACTCTTTAACAAAAGCTAAAATATATTTAAATAGTTTAATGGGCTGGAAGGATGGACAAGAATTTAATCTTTCAGGCGATTTTAATACTGATTCAACTTCATTCAATTCAGACTCACTATTAGCCGAAGCATATGCTAAAAGGCCAGAAATGACACTTGCCAAAGATGCTGAAAAAAGTGCTGACTTAAACAAACAGCTTGTATCTTTGTCTGACCGTCCTATGTTAGGTGTTTTTGCAAATTACGGATTTAAAAATGGATACGAGCCCAACATTGAAGTGCTAAGAGGTAATTGGGCTGCAGGATTGAATGCAAAGATCCCAATATTTAACGGCAATTTAAAAGACAGCAAAGTAGAAGAAGCAGAAGCAAATATGCAAACTGCATCCGCTAAAATTCTTGAGCTTGAAAGAAATATTAAAACTGATGTTCAGCAATCTGTTGCAGATTATAATTCTAATCTTAAAAAATTTAGAACCGCCAGGCTTCAAGTTGAGCAGGCAAAACAAGCCGTACAAAGGGCTGAGATTAGTTATCGCGATGGTGTAATAACTAATCTTGATTTAATTGATGCTGAAACTTCTTTAACAGAAGCTGAGTTTCTCAACTTAAAAGTTGCTTATGAAAATGTAGTTAATTTGTATTCAATAAAAATGTCTGTTGGAGAAGAAATAAAATAGTTCCCTTTGATTAAATGTAAGCCAAAATAAATTCTGAAATTATTGAGTTAAGATGTTAAAAGATGGCAAAAGAAAATAACCAATCTTCTGGAAATTTATTAAGACGTTTCACTGCATTTAGAGCATTAAATCATAAAAACTTTAGACTTTATTTCGGCGGACAAGGTGTTTCAGTTGTTGGAACATGGGTTCAGAGAATTGCATTAACCTGGCTTGTATATCGTTTAACCAATTCAGCATTTTTACTTGGAGTCGTCGGATTCTCTGGACAAATTCCATTACTTATAGTAACTCCATTCGCAGGTGTACTTGCTGATCGTCTCGACAAACATAAAATTCTTCTCTATACTCAAGCCCTATCCATGGTTCAGGCCTTTGTGCTTGCAGCATTAGTATTGACAGATACAATTCAGGTTTGGGAAATTATTGCACTTAGTGTTATCCTAGGAGTTTTCGATGCCATTGATATGCCGACACGACAATCCTTCATGGTGGAAATGATTGGAAACAATAAAGAAGATTTAGGCAATGCAATAGCTATTAATTCTAGTATGGTAAATGGCGCCCGTTTAATTGGGCCTTCAATTGCTGGGATTTTAATTTCATTATTTGGAGAGGGCTGGTGCTTCCTTTTAAACGCTATCAGTTATACAGCTGTAATCATCTCATTATTAAAAATGGAAATTGTTCATAAATCAAAATCAACTAAAAAGAATGAGACTTTAGTAGAATTAAAAGAAGGTATTCAATATGCATTTGGTTTTTCCCCTATTAAATCAATTCTTATTCTTATAGCCGTCGTAAGTTTTATGGGCACTCCAATTAGGATTTTAGCGCCGGTATTTGTTAAACAATTTTTCCATGGCGGTGCTGATTTATTTGGTTTCTTAATGGGCGCATCGGGTTTAGGTGCTTTATGCGGTGCAATATTTTTAATGAATAGAAAAAGTGTATTGGGCCTTGGCAAGCTTATAACTTATTCGGTTTTCATATTTGGAATAGGATTAATTGCATTTGCAATTTCACATGTTTTTGTATTATCAGTTATCTTTATGTTTATGACCGGACTTGGTATGATGATTCAGCTTGCAGGCAGTAACACAATGCTTCAAACAATAGTTGATAATGATAAACGCGGCAGAGTAATGAGTCTTTATGCAATGGCATTTAGAGGCATAGCTCCCTTTGGAAGTCTTTTAGCTGGTATTGCCGCGGGGTTAATCGGAGCTTCATTTACTTTGGTAGTTGGTGGAATTTTTTGTTTAGTCGGCGCTGTTTACTTTTTAATTAACCTACCAAAGATGAGATTGTTAATTAGGCCCATTTATACTAAACTTGGAATTATTCCTGAGGTGCTGCAAGGTGTTGAAACAGCAACACGGTTGTCTATTGAAGAAAAAGAGTAATTTAATACATAAGCTAAATGCAATATTGTGAGAGATAAATTTAGTTATCTTTTATTTTTAAAATTATTCCTATTTTTATTTTTTAATCATTGAGACGTATTAGGTATAATGAATAATTACATACAGAAAAAATCTAATCACTTTCCAAATGTTTCAATAATTTTAACAGTATATAATAGGGCGGCATATTTAAATCGCTGTATTGATTCGGTATTAAATCAAAGTTTTAATGACTGGGAATTAATTGCCATTGATGACGGCAGCACCGATAATTCATTAGAAATTTTAAAAGGATATGAAGCTAATAGTGAAAATATAACAGTCATTTCACAGTCTAATATGAAACTGCCGTTAAGCCGCAATAGAGGGATAAGACTTTCTAACGGACATTTCATAACGTTTATTGATAGTGATGATCGTTATGAAAAGGACCATCTCTCAAAAAGAATATCATTCATGAAAAAAAATCCCGATATAGATTTGATTTATGGCGGTGTAAAAATTATTGGAGATGAATACGTTAGAGATAAAGATAATCCCTCTGAATTTATTCATTTATCAAAGTGCACTATTGGTGCAACTTTTTTTGGGAGGAAAAAAGTCTTCACTGAGTTAAATGGATTTAAGAATTTAGGATACAGCGAGGATAGTGAATTCTTGACCAGAGCTTCAGCCAAATTCAATGTTCATGAGGTAGATTTTAAAACTTACATCTATCATAGAGATGTAGTTGATAGTATAACTAATTCTTATAAACCTTAATTCCCTTCTATATTTAATTCTTAAAAAACAAACTCTAATATTTTATTTAATTCTTTTGATATAGAAAAACTCAATCGCTAATAATTAGTAGAAGAAAATTTCTTTTTAAAAAGTTTTATATGATTCAAGAAAACTCTAAAGGATTCAGCAATATATTAAATTAGCTGGCTCAAAAATTATTGCACTAAAAATGTTGATTTCAATCATTGAATTAAGAAATATATAATATTACTTTCGCATTTAATTATAGGGGAAGTCAAAAAATATCTAAAGTTGGTATATAATATTAAGTTGTTAAAATTTGATAGATATTTTTTTCAATTAGTAAAAGAGGAAGAAGGGGTAACCCCAGTCCAATATTTATTAATATTTAATTAAAAATATTTCTGGATTTTTTAGAGGAGGTGATAAAGATACAAATCACTACAAAATAAAATATTATTGAAAATTTATATCCTATTCTATCTGAAAGGAGTTAATATAGAATAAAGCTTGAGAATATTATGATGGAGATTAATAATAGACAAGTTAATTTTCTAATTTAGGAGTAGCGAGTATGAAACCTATAATTAAGTACTTCATTATTATATTCTTATTTCAATATGCAATGCAGGCACAAACCACTTATGTTTTGATAGGGTGGAATGACCTTGGGATGCATTGTTCTAATAAAAACTTTTCAAAGATTGCAGTTCTCCCTCCGTACAATAATTTCTATGCTCAATTAATAAAAAAAGAACCAGGACAGGATCCTCAAATTGTAACCAGCGGAATATCAATTGAGTATTCTATCCCCGGCAATACTTACTCAGTTGGTAAAACTGATTTTTGGACCTATGCACAACAGCTCTTCGGGCTGGCAAATCCACTGCCGGCTAATGTTGGATTAACAGGAAAAGGATTAACAGGAACACTCGATCCATCAGGCGATCATTTCTCTGCAAGCGGAATTCCTTTAACCCCTTTCCCTGATAATAGCCTAACCAAAGAAAATCCATATCAGTTAATTCATCTTATTGCTAAAATTTCAGGCACTTCTACAGTTTTAGCTACAACTGATGCAGTCATACCTGTTAGCAACGATATGGGTTGTGTTCAATCAGGCTGCCATAATTCCGAGCAAGATATTCTGAATAGACATGAGGGTGTTAATGGATTCAACCGCAATGGCCCCGTGCTTTGTGCCAATTGTCATCAAGATAATGCGTTGGGCACAACTGGTAAAGGAGAAGCACCGCCCTTCTCACAAGCCATGCATTCAGTTCATTCAAAACTTGGGCTGCCAAATACTGAAGCAACTTGTTTCAAATGTCACCCTGGCCCGGAGACTCAATGTTTGCGCGGAGCAATGGTTGATTTCCCACCTCCAACAACTCCAATGATTTGCCAGGATTGTCATGGGACATTAGCAAATGTTGCCAGCACTATAAGAAACGGACGCAGGCCATGGTTAGATGAACCAACTTGCGGGTCATGCCATGGATCAAATTTTTCAACGGAAACAGGCAAGTTATTTAAAGAATCTAAAGGCCATGGCGGTTTGTATTGCTCGGCTTGTCACGGAAGTCCTCATGGAATTTGGCCAACAAGAGTTGCAAATGATAATATACAAAGCATAAATCTACAAGGATCAGCTGGAACTATTAGAGAATGCACGGTTTGCCACAGCACAGTTCCAACCGGACCAGGCCCTCATGGAATTTATGCTTCTAACATGAACATTCCTCCCACTGTTTCTATAACTTCCCCGGCAAATGGGACAGTATTCACAGCCGGCTCAAACATTACAATAAACGCATCGGCTTCCGATAAGGACGGTACTATAGGTAATGTTTCATTTTACGCTGGGACAACATTATTAGGAATTGTCATAAGCCCGCCATATTCTTTCACATGGAATAATGCACCTAGTGGAGGTTATGTTCTAACTGCGGTTGCAAAAGATAATAGTAATGCTACAACTGTTTCAAATCAAGTGAATATTACTGTTAATTCGACTTCAGGCAATACTCCTCCATCTGTTTCAATTACTTCTCCTTCAAACGGCGCATCATTTTCTGCAAATTCAAATATTACTATTAACGCCGCGGCATCAGATAAAGACGGTTCTGTAACAAGTGTAGCTTTCTATTCTGGAACTACATTATTAGCAACAGATAACAATTCTCCCTATTCATATGTTTGGAATAATGTTCAGTCTGGCAAATATGGACTAACAGCTGTTGCAACAGATAATAATGGCGCAAAAACAACTTCAGCTATTGTTAACATTACAGTGGGAACAGTTAATTCAAATCATCCTCCTATAGTATCAATAACCTCCCCGCAAAATGGAGCTGTTTTTAATAGTAACTCGTCTATTACAATCAGTACGTCAACATCTGATCCTGATGGTAGAGTGGTAAGAGTTGCATTCTATCGTGATAACCAATTGCTTGGGTATGACAACCGTTCACCTTTTAACTATAGATGGTATAATGTCCCCTCGGGCACATATTCTTTGAAAGCCATTGCTACGGATAATGATGGTGCAACTACAACTTCTACTCCGGTTCAAATTACCGTCAGGTCACGACATAGGCACGATGGCGAGGATTTGGTAGTAAGAAATTTCCCAAATCCTTTTAATCCATCCACCGAGATAGAATTTAATTTACAATCTGAAGAAGATGTAACTTTAAAAATATATAATATGATCGGCCAAGAAGTAGCGGTATTGATAAATAACGAAAGAATGTCCGCTGGTGATCATTCAATACAATTTAATGCATCGGATCAAGTAAGTGGAACATATATTTGTAAACTTCAAATGGGTCCTATAACTGAATTTAGAAAGATGATTCTTTTGAAGTAACATTTATGTTAAATATTAAAATTTGATTTACGTGAATAAGTAACTTTCTGAATAATCCTAAATCTTACTTAATGGCGATCAAATTAGTGCTATTGTCATTCTCACTTTACAATTAAATTGATTGAAAGTGGGAATGACTTTTTTTATAAAAACCAGCCATTGTTATCACTATTTTATTTGTTATTTAAAAAGTTAATTCTACATGTTGTTATTATTTTTACCGTTGATAATTTCAATAAACCATTAAATATCTAATAAAAACAAAACCAATTTAGCGGCACGTAGATTGTCATAATCAATTGTTATTCGTATTAATAATTAGTATTCATTTTTTCGTAAAAATTCTTTTCAGACCTTCTAAAGTTAATCATGTTTAATGTGTTCATTTTTTAATTGAATAACTTCATTACAAAAGAGCATTAACGCTACACTAAAAAATATTTTATAAAAATAAATACCGAATAAATAATAGGAGTGAAAAATGAATACTTTTACAACCACATTTCGATCTACATTTTTTCTATCAATACTGTGTTTCATAGTATTATTTTCAACGACTAACTTTTCACAAGTTTCAATTACACAGCAAGAATTTTTAAACATTTTTACTCCTGGTGATCAGCATTACTATTCACCTGTTGTAGTTGATTCTGTTGATATTGGAAAAACAGGCGGGCCAAACACTTATGATTTTTCATTTATTGATTTAAATTCTTTGCTGGTATCCGATAATTATTTAATAAGTTCTATCCCTGAGTTTACGTCACACTTTCCATCGAATGCTTTTACCATTGGAGAATCCCTAACAACAATAGAAGATAACCCGGTTTTTTATTCTCGTAATGATTCAATATTTGTACTAGGAACAGCTTCAAACTACCCGAACAATAAATTAAAACAAAATACACCATATGAATTGTTAGGTAAATTTCCAACAGAATTTGGTGCTGAATTCAGTCAAAGAATTGCACATAGTGGATTATCATATGATTCAAACTGGAATCTAATTCATACTGATACCTCTTCAAGTTTGGAGATAACAAAAATTGATGGATACGGTACATTGAAGCTTTCAAAAGGAAATTATGATTGTATTCGAATAAAAAAAGATCATACGGCCTATGGTGATAAGGAGTATATTTTTATGACAAAAGAAGGAGCTTTCCTATTAGTTGGTGGTGTTAATAGAAGCGATCCCGATTCAGGATTTGTTACTGGTGGTTATCAGATATTGCTCTCACCTTCTTTAGTTGCTGTAAAAGATAAGAACCTTAAACCAGGTACATTTGCTTTGAAACAAAATTACCCAAATCCGTTTAACCCAACTACAAGAATCGTTTATTCAATAACCAAAACTAATTTTGTAAAATTATCAGTCTATAATATACTTGGGAAAGAAGTTGCTTCTTTAGTTAATAAAGAAGAAGCGGCCGGGCAACATGAAGTTGAATTTAATGCAAGCAACTTAAGCGGCGGAGTTTACTTTTATAAATTTCAAACGGGTAATTTTATTCAAACTAGAAAAATGATTCTACTAAAGTAAATTTTAATTCAATGTTGAATTATTGAAAGTAAAAGGCGATTCATCGAATCGCCTTTTATTTATTTCATCTCAAAATAATGGTGCCGTTTCTGAAAACACATGACTAACATCGGTAGTATTTGTTGAATGGCATCCAAAACAATTTCCGCCTTGGGTAAATGTTTCCATTGTAGTGTTTGATAAAATATTTGTTCCTACCTGGCTGGAAGGCGGACTTGCTCCAAATATTGTCCATGTAGTTCCGGTTTGAATATAATTTCTTCTAATATCATTTGGGTCTAATAATGAACGAACAGTATTGTTAATAGCAATAACTTCAGCATTCCCACCAGCATTTACACCATTTAAACCCCATGGCATTGTTCTAAGTACATCGCTCGGCCCTATTGATTGACCAGGCCTTGGGTGAATATGATCACCAGCCATTACCATTCGTGATACATTAAATGGGCCCGTTGAGCCATTAGAACAAAAAACCCAATTGCCATTTGTATTTTGAGGAATATTATTAGTTCCACTTGAAGTTGTATAAGAATACTCCGCTGTCGGATCATTACTGACATGTTCAAAAGTTGCCCAGAGCATTTCCGGATGCCCATGATGAACGCTGTTAGCCGGGTTGGTAGAGCCAGTGCTTCCAACTACATGTATTCCTACCATTGCCAGTTCCACAGTTTTCGTTCCGTTGGGAACCCAATCATTAGGATTAGATTTATCATAAGTTGGAACTATGGCTTTCATCTTAATAAATTTATCTGCGTCCGGTAAACCTGCTGCTTCAACCCAGGAAGATTTTATTTCTATAGCTAAAGCCATTGAATCTATTACGGGTGATCTTCCATGAGCGGATGCAAAAGTTGTAACGGCATTTAAATCAGGTTGTGTTAAAGGAAAATGAATTGGCGATGGAAAAGGAACCGTTGTGCCCTGCATCGTTCTAAAAAGCATATAAACATTATTAACTGTAATTGAATAATAAACTAAAGAACCATTCTGAGCCATCAAAACACTGCCGTCTGCTTGTCCTTGTTCTACTTCATGAAAATTTCCAAATAAATCTAGGAAGAATATATTTTTATCAAATGTAATTTTTTGTACAAGAGAACTTCTATCAAAGTTTTCAAACCCTCGCATCTTTCTAATAAAAGGTAATGCTGCTGTATCCTTCTTAGCTTGAAGTATTGCTCGCGGCCCTTCAATTGTTTTCCCATTTATATCAAAGAATGTTGGCTGCCTATTATCATTTAATTTTACATTCCCAATTTCAACTTCATTACCGTCTTTATCTAAAACTAATTGTTTTCCATTAGGCCCTAAAACCGGTGGAATAATTTCTAATATCCTTAGAGATTTCTTTTCCATAATTACGTTTAGATCAAGTAAGCCTTTTTGAGCCGTACGAAGATTAAATGCTCTAATTAGTCCTGGTTTGTGAGGTAAAAAATGCCTATGGTTACTCCCATCTGGAAGTGATACATCAAAAAATACAGGTGAATTCATTACAAGGCCGTTACCTCCATATCTAGAGGGAGCAGGAGAAGTCAGCCATAAAAACATTTGCTCCGACCATTTATAAAAGCTGCAATTGGGAATATCTGGAAACAGAACACTGTTGGCAGGTTTAACAGCACCATTTAGTGTAACACTTCCCGATTCAAACCAGGTATTAAATTCAGAAGCTGTTAAAGCATTAACACAGTTGCCTGCAGCATCGCTCGGCAATTGCTGCTGAGAGAATTGACAGCCTCCAGCAAACAAAGTAAAAATTACAACTATAGTTTGAATAAAGTTGTAATTACTTTTTTTGTTAATCATAGGAACCTCCTTTTATGTTATTGGTTACTAATCGAATTACATCGTAAATAATATTTTACATAACAAACAAAAGAAGACGCTCTTTTACAAAATGAATATTTCATTTCATAAAAGGAATAATTCTGGAAAAGAAAAATCTATTTTATTTTAATTGGCCGACTGGAATTTTTAGAGATAGATTAGAAATGTGAATGTCAACTAAATGCAAACTTAACCTTGAGGAATTTATAATCAATAGTTAATATGTACTAATATTTATTAATCAGCGTTTTAATAAAAAAATATTATTAACTAAATAGAAATTGTGATTTATAACACTAAACAAATTTTAATTAAATTACCAACTGTTATTTAACTAGTAAAGCTTTAACTGTTTTTATATAGCTTCCACTAATGGTTTGAATTAAATACATTCCCGATGAAAGGTTAGAAGCATTCCAACTAAAGTTATATGAACCTGCTTCTAATTCACCTTCAAATAAATCTTTTATTTTTTGTCCGGTAATATTGTAAATAGAAACTTTAGTATAATTTTTTTCTGCTGTTTCAAATCTAATATTTGTTTGAGGATTAAACGGATTTGGAAAAACACTTAATTTAAAATCTTTTACTACTTGAATACTCTTCACATTTTCTACAGAAGTAATTGCTGTAGAATCTAAATAAAACGTGTATGCAATTCCCCCTTTACTAAACCAAGATTTTGAGAGATCAGTTTTATTAAATTTATGATTATCATCTTTTCTTGCCGGATCATGAACAATCGGGTTTCCTTGCGAATCAAAACCAGCAAGCATCATTAAATGGCCTGTATATAATGGCGGCCCAACGGACATAACGATTCTTCCTCCATTTGCTAATACATCATAAGCCTGGCTCCAGGTTCTGTAACGAGTTACTTCTCCATTCAAATTATATTCCGCTGCATTTTGAACAGCTTTTGGCCAAATACCAAACATCCCCCAGTAAGTATCATAATTATCTTTTGCAAATTGAAGCGGATCAACATCAATATTATAACTTTTTAAAACCATCGAAACAGAAGTTGGAGAACAAATATCACCTCCAATTCCCGGATCTAAATCATATTGATAATAATGAGTCGTAGGGATAAATATAGCAAAAGGTTTATCGTTTACTATTGAAGATATATTCACGTTGTCTGTTGTTTTTTGATCACTTACATAAAAACTGAGTTTCCATAATGATGGCGAAGGCTCACTGCTGCTGGACCTTTTCATTTCTACTTTGAATTGCCATTTTGTGTAATATGAATCTAATACAGCATTATCAATATCTATATCTCCCCCGCTGAAACTAGTTGAACCATATGTTGTTTTCGAAGTCCAGAAATTATTTTTCCAATAGCCGATTGTAAGCCATGGCGACCAACTGCTTTTATAATATCTCATTGATACTTTAAAGCTGCTTTTATCATTTGGAACGTGGCCATTCCATGAAGGCAAGCCCGCGGTCAAATGGATATTCGGATGAGTCCGGTTTGAATATCACATAACCATCATTTACATTCCATCAGATAACACAGCACTTTTACCATCTTGTGAAATTTCCATTCCACTTAAAGATTCAACTCTCATCATTAAGCTGTCTTTTTGGTATGAGTAATATTGATCAGGATAAGGCTGGCAAAAAGTTATACTTGTTAAAACAAAAAAAAGAATTAGTAATTTTTTAATCATAAATCATTTTAATTTACTGTTTAAAGTAAGAACTTCAATGTTATAAATTATTTTCAATTCAATATAACTTATTACAAAAATAGGTTCAATTGATATTTTGATTGAATTACAGAACATTTAAATAGATAATAAAATCAATTGGTTTATTATTTAGTTTATAAAATTTTTTTATTAGTTTGAATCCAAAATTGGTGACAACAACAGTTAAGTCTTATCAGACTTCAATTTTGCACTCTTCTTTGAATCTGATAAAAATATTTTTAAATAAATTCAAACAATATGAATAACGGGAAGTTCAGAAAATACTGGATCATTTCCGGTACGCTCGCCTTTGTAATTTTATTTGCTTTCCTTGTCGTTGAAATTTACACCCGGACAATCGAAGACGAAAAAAAAGATTACCAGCTCCAGCAATTGGAGATGGCAAAAAATGCCGCCGCCGGAATCAGCTATCTGTTAAATTATATATCCAGCGATATGAATTTTCTTACCACAATTCCTGAAATTAAAAGAATGGACAGTAACTCAGTAAAATCATTGAACAAATTTTTATATTCATATGAATCAAAGATGATTAGCTCCATTTTTATATTTTATAAATCCGGTAAGCTGCTGTGTTCGTCAGGCAGTCAGGTTCCTGAGTTAACCAATATTAATGAGTTAGATAAAATTGTCAATAAAATAGATAATCCAAAAACCTATTTGACCAAAGTAGTAAAGGATGAAAAAAAAGACAGCACTGCCGATGTTTATTTTGAAGTGATAATTCCAATAAATAATGTAACTCATAAAAACTCTGAAGATATAATCGGTTACTTGGGTTACTTAATTAATTTTAATCTGCTGGTTAATCAATATATAAAACCATTAAAGTTAAGCAAGCAGGATTTTGCTTGGATCATTGATTCGGACGGAAGATTAATTTATCACCCCAGCCATCATGAAATGCTTTTCCGATCAATTAATAATACAACAAAAGATTGTTTTGATTGCCATGTTTCCTTCGATGCACAAAAATTAATGCTAAAAGCAAACGGCCCTTCCGTCGGGGAATATTATGTTATAAATGATCAGCCGGCAAAGGTGATGGCATATTATCCAATAAACATTCTAAAAGAAAAATGGATATTAGTAATTTCAGCAGATGTTACAAAAGTAACGGAAAGCCTTAGAGGAAAATTTAAAATATTTTTTATTCTTGGTTTTGTTATCCTTGGTGTAATATTATTTTTTAGCATTTTGATTTATTACGTTAATTTAAAAAGAGTTCGTGCTGAAGAAGCTAAAGGAAATTTAGAACAAGTACAGCTATACCAGGAACAATTAAACCAGGCTTCCAAAGATGGCTTCCATAGGAGAGCTGGTCGACTCAGTTGCGCATGAAATTAATACTCCTACCGGAATCATCTCTGCTCACATTGACGGATTATTGCTTAAAGAAAATTATGAAGGAGATGTCGGCAATGTACTTAATATTATCAAACGGCAGACATCACGAATAAGCGACTATACAAAAAGACTTTTAAACTATTCGCAAAGACTGCCGTTCAAACCTGAATCAATCAACATAAAAGATTTGACAGAGGAATGCCTTTACCTGTTAGGACATAGGTTTAAAGCTAAACAAATTACAATTGTTAAAAATTATAATGAATCAATTCCACTGATAAATGCAGATCAGCGGCAGCTTGAACAAGTATTAATAAATATTCTAAATAATGCGGTTGATGCTGTTAAAAGCCGTGGAGAGATTGCAATCTCCATTAACCCGGCAAATAATAATTCGATTGAAGGCACTGAAATTAAAATAAAAGATAACGGAATTGGAATAGAAAAAGAAAATATTGAAAAAGTTTTTGATCCTTTTTTCAGCACAAAGTTAAAATCAAATGGTACCGGGCTTGGGTTGTCCATTGCAAAAGCTATTGTTGCCAGGCATAAAGGAAATATTTCAGTAAGTTCTTCAGGCAAGCAGAGGAACTGCATTCATAATTTTTCTTCCATTAAAGCCGGAGTAAAAATAGATGGAGACAAAAAATAATTCAGCCAGGATTCTTGTTATTGATGATGAACCGGATATGCTTAGCGGATTTACGAGCATTTTATCTGGGCTCGGTTATCAGTCAGTTCCGGTATCAGATGGATTTTCTGCAATTGAGCTTTTCAAGAGTGAAGAATTTGATTTAATCTTTTGCGATTTACTTATGCCAGGCATTGACGGAAATGAGATCATCAAGGAAGCATCAAAGTGGGCTCCTAAATCTCCTGTAATAATTTTTACTGCTTACGGCACAATTGAAAGAGCAGTTAACGCAATGAGAGCAGGTGCATTTGACTTTCTTGAAAAGCCGGTTGACACTTCTAAATTAAAAATCATTATTGAAAAAGGATTAAGACAAAGGCAGCTTTTTAAAGAAAGAGAAAATCTGTTAAAGCAGCTTGATGAGAAATTTAAATTTGATAATATAATCGGCAAGCAGCCCTGAAATAAGAAACATTTTTGAAATTATAGAAACAGTTTCAAATTCCGATGCAAACATTTTAATTACAGGTGAAAGCGGCACCGGCAAAGAATTGATAGCCAGAAGCATTCATGCTCACAGCAATAGAAAAACAAATCCATTTGTGCCTATTAATTGCGGTGCCCTGCCGGAACATTTATTTGAAGCTGAATTATTCGGTTATGAGAAAGGCGCTTTTACTGATGCTGCGAAAAGAAAAATCGGGCTTCTTGAGTATGCAAACAGCGGGACATTTTTCCTCGATGAAGTTTGTGAAATGAGTTCTAATCTCCAGGTTAAGCTGCTGCGTGTTCTGCAGGATCATAAATTGAGAAGATTAGGCGGTAATGAATTAATCGATTCTAATTTCCGAATAATATCTGCCACTAACCGCGATCCAAAAAAAATGCTTGAAGAGAATCAATTAAGAGAAGATTTTTATTACAGGTTAAATGTAATTCATATTCATATTCCACCTCTAAGAGAAAGAAAAGATGATATTATTCTTATTGCAGAATATTTTCTAAATCTAAATTCTAAAAAAGCCGGTAAGAATATTTCCGGTTTCTCGGAGGAAGTGAAACAGATTTTACAATCGTATGATTGGCCAGGTAACATAAGGGAATTAGAAAATATGATTGAGCGTGCCGTTGTTTTGGCAAAAAATAATTTTATTCGTGCAAACGAACTGCCGGAAAACTTAAGACAAGGGTTCAATGAAAAAATTGAAACAACCAGTACAGAAAATACTTTAGCAGAAGTAAAGCATAAAATTATTTCCAACATTGAAAAAAGATATTTATTATCCTTGCTCGAAAAATATAAAGGCAACGTAACAAAAGTCTCCGAAGAAGCCGGTATGACAAGGCGAAATGTTCACAGGCTTTTAAATATTTATAAGCTTGACCCGGATAAGTTTAGGCATGAATAAGATAATCAAAATATTTATATCAAATTATTATTTGTAAATAATTAATAATAAGGAATAATAAAAATGAAAGTGATGACATCATTACTCTTTGCTGCTCTTATATTCAGTCAAATTAATTTTGCACAAAAAGTTGGAAATAATAATAATAATAATGCTTCAGAATATGATTCATCTTTTGCAAAACGGCTTGGTGCCGATGAATACGGGATGAAACAATATGTAATAGCATTCCTCAAATCCGGTCTCGTCAAGATTGCAGATTCAACAAAAAGAGCAGAACTACAAAAAAAACATTTGAAGAATATTATCAGGCTTGCAAAAGAAGGAAAATTAATTGTCGCAGGCCCCTTTCTCGATAATGGAGAAATAAGAGGAATTTTTATTTTTAATGTGGAAACTGTAGAAGAAGCAAAGGATTTGGCAGATACTGATCCGAAAGTAAAAGCAGGCACTTTAATATTGGAACTGCATCCATGGTACGGTTCTGCAGCAATAGCAGCAATACCGGAAATCGAAAAGAAGATTCAAAAGAATAAAATTATTAATTAATAGTGCTTGTTTCGAAATATTTTAAATAACTTTTTGTTTCATCCTTTTCAATAAATTTGCTTCTCTAAATCAAATCCTACTATAGATTTGGCAAATAATATTTTAGAGATGATCTAATCATTAATTGATTTAAAACGGATTATAGATTAACTTTAGTAATAGTTTCCATAAATAAAAATTAATTTTCAAATAAATCAGATTGTAGATATTTAACTGCACGCCTTTTTAATTTCCTTAACTAAAAATATGCCCTGCATAATACATAGTTTGGCGCTGAAGTAAAATAAGTTTCTGGTTCAAACGTTTCTGATATGCAGTTGTGTTTTAATCGCTGCTCTATTTAATAGTTCAAATTTATTCAATAATCAAAAAGGTATAATAATGAAAAAGTCTATTCTACTATTTGTATTTTTCACTATTGGGACTCTTTTTAGTCAGACTATTTATATAAATAGCTCAACAGGAAATGATGCAACAGGCGATGGCAGTTCCGGCAACCCGTATAAAACATTTACCAAAGGTTATTCTATAGTAACTTCCGGATGGAACATTAGATTTAACCGGAATATTTACATGGACAGACGCTGCAGAAACCGGGGATGACGGATCAAGTGGTTTCACAATCAGCAAAAATATTACCATCCAGGGGCCAAGCGGTAATTTGGCTGTAGTTCAAGCCGCCTCAAGTTTGTCTTCTCCAACTCAAAGAGTATTCTACATCCCTCAAGGGTTTACTGTAGTCCTTAAAAACTTGGAATTGCGTTATGGTTACGCTCCCTCATCAGGTGCAATAGATGGAGGAGCTATTGAGTGCTCTTCTAATCTAACTATTTTAAACTGCTATATTCACGATAATGTAGCAAGACAAGGTTGTGGAATTGATCTCTATGAAGGCTCCGGAACTACTTATTTAATTGATAACTCAACTATTGCAAATAATGTTTCCACTGCAGCACAAAGCGGCCTATTTGGTGCTGGAATCCTTTTAAGCGGAGGAAATCTTACACTTACAAACTCAACAGTCTATAATAATTCCGGGGTTCAATATGGCGGCGGTATCTATATTAGAAATACAGGAAAAACCATAACGATTACCAATTGCACAATTACAAATAATTCTGCCCAAAATTATGATGGTTCTAATCTAGGTTATGGCGGTGGAATTGGTATTCAATCTGGCACTTTGAATATAAAAAATACTATAGTTGCCAATAATTCAGAAGGCAATGTTTCGAATAATGGAGGAGATATAGATCATTTTGGTGGAACTATTACAGATAATGGCTATAATATTATTGAAGTTGAAAATTCAGCTAGTATACCGGTAACGGGAGACATAACAGGGAACCAATCTAATTTATTCGGTACCGGTGTAGCCAGTACACCGGCGTTAGCAGTTAACAATACATCAACCGGAACGCCAACTCTTAAAACTACTTCGGGTAGTGTTGCAATCAATGCTGGAAACAATACCGCAAATGGTTCCGTTAGCATACCTTCCCAGGATCAACGCGGTGCAGATAGAAATGGTTCTGTTGATATTGGGGCTTATGAATATTGGGATGATGCAGGAGCTTTACCGGTAGAGCTGAGCTCATTTACTGCAAAGGCAAATCAAAATAAAGTCAATCTTAATTGGCAGACAGCTACTGAATTAAATAATTATGGCTATGAAATTGAGAGTTCATCTGCAGGCACAAAGTCATGGAATAAAATAGGTTTCGTTAAAGGTAATGGGAACAGTTATTCTCCAAAAAAATATTCCTTTACGGATGAAAATCCTTCAAGCTCTAAAATGCAATATAGATTAAAGCAAATTGATAATGACGGTAAATTTGAATATTCAAAAGTTGTCGATGTTACTTTAAATACTCCGGCTAAGTTTAGTCTTGAACAAAATTATCCTAATCCTTTCAACCCAACAACTAAAATAAAATACGCTATACCTTCAGATAATTTTGTACAAATAAAAATATATAATATACTCGGTAAAGAAGTAATGACATTATTAAATGAATACAAAAAAGCCGGAACATATAGTATTGAATTTAATGCAAGCAGCCTTTCAAGCGGCGTTTATTTCTATAAAATTATTAGTGGCAGAAATTCAGAAATTAAGAAAATGATATTGTTGAAATAAAAATATCATGCATTAATAATTTTAAGCCCGGGTGCATAATCTTGCCCGGGTTTTCTTTTACTCCATTAAGTTTTTGCAATTTTGATTTTAAAATATTCCTGCCAGCATTAGAATTATTCCTCTTAAGGCTAACTCTCATCAAAATAATTTAATCGTAATTATTCCGCTGTTTTTTAAATAACTTTTAATTACATTCTTTCCTAAAAATGAATTGCAAATAGTTTTTTGAAGATGGCAAGTCACGATAAATTAAATATTAATTTTCCGGAGAACCTAAATGAAAAAATCAATTATTTTATTGGTATTGATACTCGGCTGCTCAACTGTTTGTTATTCCACCACGTACATTATAGGTAATTCAGGTAACACATTTACACCAGACACTCTATCTATCAACCTTGGTGATACTGTAAATTTTGTTGTTGCATCAATTCACCAGCCGCGAGAAGTTGATCAGGCAACATGGAACGCAAATGGAACAACTTCAAATGGCGGATTTGACCTTCCGCATGGAGGAGGTATTGTAGTGCCTACTCAAACAGGAATTCACTATTACGTATGTGTTCCCCATGCTGCATTTGGGATGAAGGGCACAATTACAGTAAATCCTGTAACTGATGTGAAAGACATAAGCCAAACAATCCCGGGAACTTTTAATTTGATGCAAAACTATCCCAATCCATTCAATCCATCGACAACTATTTCATTTAGTCTTCCTTCAAAGTCTTTTGTATCGCTGAAAATTTTTGATGTGATAGGAAATGAAATAGCAACAATTGTCAATCAAGAGTTATCTGCTGGAAATTATACTAAGCAATGGAATGCAGAAAATATGTCAAGTGGAGTTTATTACTATCAGTTAAAAGCCGGTAATTTTTCTGAGACAAAGAAACTTGTTTTGCTGCGTTGATGTAAATTGCAATTAAACTGCGGTTCAAGCTTATTCCGATTATACAATTAGCATTTTGCGGGAAAGACAATTAATTTAATTGAGTTTCTGTGAGAGAATCTTTCCCATAAATAAATTAATCGTGCTTATACCGATGTTTTTTAAAAAACTTTTTGTTACATTCTTTTCAACATTTTTACTTCCTTGAAAAAATTTCAAATCCTCAACCGTTTTTACCGTGCAGTATAATTAAATAAATAATTGTAGAGCTTTTCGAAATACCTATGATTATAAAGTGATTTGTGTTTTATTGTTTTTTGAGGTGATATATTCTTCGCATAATAATATATCAATTTGAAGTAAGTTTATACTCAGCTGCACCGTTTATCATACAAAGCAGAAGATATACAAGCTCATATGATAATTTTCATTAAAAACACTAATACAATTTGTCGGAATTAAAATGAAATTTGAAATATTTTATTTTAAGAAATTTTGATAGTTAAATGATAAAAAATTTAAACTTAAAATTTCTGGAGGTGTTTTGGGAAATCAGTTTATAAAATACCCTGAGAGAAACAAAAACATGAAGGATTACCTCAAAGAAAAAGAGGAATATCTCAAAAAACTCATGGACGCAGAGTATAACCGGATGAATGAGGAAGCAAAGCGATTTAATGAAGCCGTGATTGAGCCTGGTAATCAAAAAAATCCAATCGGGCTTGCACTTTCAGGAGGCGGCATCCGCTCCGCAACTTTTAGTTTAGGTATTCTTCAGGGCTTTGCACAAGGGAAATGGATTGAAAAGATAGATTATCTTTCAACAGTTTCCGGAGGCGGTTACATGGGAGGCTCCTTAAGCTGGTTCCTGGGCCAGAAAATAGAAGAAATGAAAAAAAATCAAGAATCCTCAATTGATAAAGGAAAAGACAATCAGAAAGAAGCTGCTGAATCTTCAACTAATGCTTTAAATGACAAGCATAAAGATGTGATTGAATCATCGGCAGAACCTGTGAAGGACGTTAAAAAAGAAATTCCTAAATACTCAACTAAAGCAGAAAAATTTCCATTTGAAACTGAGTTTGGTTTAAATAGTGAACAGGTAGGTACGGATAATCCAAATGTTACGAACCTGCGTTGGCTGCGGCAGCACGGAAACTACCTCACCCCGGGCCATGGCCTTAACATGTCAGCCTTAATTGGTGTTGTTGCACGGACTATTTTTCCAAGTATACTTGTTTATCTCGGTTTGTTAATTGGTATCTTCATAGTTTTTGGGTGGATTGAAAATATCCTGGCTGGAATTTTTAAAGCTCCGCAATGGTTAATGTCAATCCTTATTAATCTCAAAGTGGAAAATTACCCGATTCTCGTATTGGCATGTTGTTTAACAGCGCTGCTTTTAACATTTGTACTTTTTTATATAATCATAACAGGATTGCCAGCCTTTTTGAAAAAAAATATTGACCTGACTAAATACCAGGTTAGGCGGGTGATAGAAATAGCTAATGGATGGCTTGTGATTGGAATAATAGCGGCGGTATTGCTTGGTTCACTCCCTGTTGTTAATACTTATGTTGCAGAATATATTCAGAAATCAATTGGCGCTGCATCAATTGCCGGTGGAATTTTGATAGGCCTTCGTGTTGTTCAACGTATTGTTCCGGTTATTGCAAAGGCGAAAGCTTTTATCCCTACCAATGTCCTGGTTTCAATTGGTGTTGCACTAATATGCTATGGATTACTTCTATTGGCAAGCTCAATATCTCATAGCAAAGAATTATGGTTATATATAACCGTTATCGTAACAATCATAATTGGATTCTTTACAGATATAAACTTAATCTCATTTCACCGTTACTATAGAGATAGATTAATGGAGACATTTATGCCAAATGCTGATTTCGACTCACGGGAGTCTGGTATTGCAAATGAAGCAGAGTCCGCCTGGATGAAATGTTATGGCGGCAGGCGGCCTTATCACATTATTAATACTAACCTTGTTTTAGTACGTGCAAAAAAGACAATCTATAGAGGGCGTGGTGGAGATAATTTTATCCTTTCAAGAGAATATTGCGGGAGTTCTGCAACTGGATGGGTATCTACAGAAGAATTCATGAATGGCACTCTGTCGCTGCCAACTGCAATTGCAGTTTCGGGAGCTGCCGCTAATCCTAACACCGGTGTGGGAGGAGAAGGCCCAACTCGCAGCAGGTTGATATCTTTCTTAATGGCATTTCTAAATATCAGGCTTGGTATGTGGGTAAAGAATCCTGGTAAATGGGAAAAAGAAAATCAGATGTGGAACAAACGTACTTTAACTCCGCCAAATCTTATTCGGCCTGGCCTTAACTCACTATTCCGCCTGTTTGGATTCCGTGAAAAAAGCAGTTGGGTAGAACTAACTGATGGAGGACATTTTGAAAACCTTGGTATTTATGAACTTATACGGCGTCGGTGTAAATTGATTATCGCTTGTGATGCAGGTAGTGACCCGGATTTCAAGTTTTCTGATCTTGGAAATGCTGTAGAACGTGTTAGAGCAGATTTTGGAGTTTTAATCAATCTGGACGGTAAAGCGTTACGCAAATTAGTTCCAACAAAATCGGATAAATCAACACCAGAAGAAGTACCCGCAGATGCCCCACTACCATTCCTAATTGCAAACATCATATATCCAACAAATGGAAAGCGAGCTGATAAGACTGGTAGTGATAAAGGCATTTTTATTTACATCAAAACTACGTTCCACAAAACTATATCAAGTGCAGATGTATACGCATACAAAAGGATTCATAAAACTTTTCCTGATCAAACCACAGCAGATCAATTTTTTGATGAGAAACAGTTCGAGGCATACCGGGAAGCAGGTTTCAAAACTGCAAATGAACTTTGTGTGGAAATGAAACGAGTCTTTGATCCTGACAAAGAACCTATTTGGTTCAAAAAAGAGTTGCCAGAACATAAACTTGCTGTTGATGCCGGTAAAACCCTAGGATTTTTTCCGGCAATCTGATTAAATTCAAAAAAAGATGTTCTATTTTACTATGCCACCTTTAAATTTAAAGAGATGCAATAATACGTTTTAAGAAAAACAATGATGAGTAAAAATGTGTTATTAGAGTTGTTGATAATTAATAGCAACTATAACTTCCTAATAGATAATTAAATATTATTTTATTTATAAGATAGGAGCCCCGAAATAAATTTGAATGAAATACTTAAAGATCTTGGCTTGTTCGGGCTGGCGGTTCCTGGTATAGCCTGGGTTGCTAAGACTCTCATATCCCATGTACTATCGAAAGACATCGAAAACCACAAGGTAACTCTTAAGTCAATAGCCGACCAAAACTTATTGTTTTTTGAAACACGGCTCGCATTGACAGCAAAAAAAAATGAAATCCGCTTTGCTAAATTACATAAAAAGCGTGCAATTATACTCCAAGATTTATATTTCTTGTTAAATAAAGCTTATCTACAGCAAAGAATCGCTCTTGTAAGTTTTAATAACTGGTCATGCTTCAAAGTTGATCAAGTTAGAAAAGATTTCGAAACCACACTGCAGGCCTTAGGAACTGCAGATATAAAATTCCAGGAAAACAGGCTCTGGTTCAGTGAATCACTGTGTAAGAAAATGGATGATTTTTTCTCTGCCTTGTCGGGAGCCATCGAAGGCATTGCTTTTGCCATCGATATTCAGAATTTGAGTTAGGACGAACTACGCAGCAAGCTTTAGGTTCTTTCGGACCAGCGATACTTACTTTATGCTATCTTAAAAGAAATAGAGTACGAGTTTCGTTCATTGCTTGGAAGTTATGAGAGAACTTAAATAATTGTCTCGGATTATCATTTCGATTAATGCGGCCAAATAAAATAAACTTCAGTAATAGAAACTGACTATGATTTAAATTTAGGAACGTTATCTGACAATAAATTCAAGTCATGAAAAATATTAGTAGACTTTTTGAAAATGTGTTGTTAATATACTAACAGAACTTTAATTTGAAATACCTTATGAATTCAATTCTATCAGCAATCATCGGGGGAATATTTGGTGCAATACTAAGTTTGTGGGTATCTCATCTCATCCAGATGCTGGATGCATTGAAGACAGCTTCAAAAACTGAAATGGAAACTATACAGGAACTTAAGAAGGCACTTCACCGCCCTTGGGAAGCTTCATACTCTGACTCTAAATTTGCCAGAAGAGAATTGGATGCAGTTGATATCATAGCAAATGAGCTTAGTCCCAATGTATTAAAGAATACGGTTATGAAAGGAGCAGAAGCACAGTTATTAGTAAAGGAGTCTAATGAAGAAGATGTAGACAAAAAGTTTCAGAAAGCTTTGGATGACATCAAAAAATATCAAAAAATATGAAAACAATATTCATGAAATGTACGGCGGAAAGTCGCGGTTTTTGCCGAAGAAAAATAAAAACTGCTCTTGGTAATTTTACAATTCACTAATAAGTTTGATAGTTGTTTTGGCCGGCGGGTTATTTGCCACCCCGTTGGGCAAACGATTAGATAAAACAAAAGTTGAGTGATAATATGAAAAAAATAAATGATGAATTGATTGAAAAACAACCTCCACTGTATAAACAGTTTCTCGATAAATTTGTGAATATAAAAATTATTGCTATAGTTATTGTTGTTGGCATAATCATTATTTCTTTAGCGTCTTTTGTTGATTCAGTTAAAAATCTTATTAATGCTCTTCCATCTCCCAAAATTACTGAAGCAAGTTTTGATATCATGACGCAAGAAAGAACTTTAGCAGTTGCAAAAGATATAGATGATTTATGCAGTAGACTGATTACTAACGATAAATTAACCTATGATATGATTAAGGAAAACTATAGAACAATAGATGTAGAACTTCGTAATCTTTTGTTAAGACAAACTAGTCGACCATTAAATGATGGCTCTGTAAAACAACAACAGATATTATTAAATAATTTTGAATCATTATGGCAACACAACTCTCATGGTAAGGTATCAGTTACTTTTGTAAAAGAAGTTCGCATTTTATATAATGATTTTTTTGTAAATATATTAAAAACAGAATCGTCAAAACCAAAAGTGAAATAATTCTATTGTTAGAATTCCCATAATATATTTGTGACATTTTAATTTTAGTATATAAAGTTGTATAATACTTATTACCCAACCTGCGTTCAAAGCGGAGCGCTGTACACGATTTTTGTGCATGAATTTCCATTGGAATCTTATAATGAATTTAGTGAATTATTTAATATGCATAGTATTAAATGGAACATTTGTGTACTATACATCCCAGATTGAAAATAGCTATAAAAAGAGACTCAGAAAGAAAAGATTGGGTTGCTGGTTCAGAAAGAGTTGAGAGTTTACGGGCAAAATTTAATGGAATGGTTTTCCCAAAAGAATGTTATATTGATAATTCAGATGAAACACCGGATCAAACAATGAAACGTATTATTCAAATATGTAAAACCTAACCTATGCCTTAAGACGACAGCGTCTTCGCATTCTTGATCCTTTTCCTGAGCTGCGGGTTAGGCGCAACTACATTAGCTGTAATTTGGTTTATTATGGATATCAAATCAAAAAAGGCATTACTACTGGATATGAATAATACATTCATGTTTGGTGAAGATAGGTTTGGAGAAGCTGAAGATTTCTCTGTTTATTATAAAAGCATCGGCGGCAATCTTAGCCAGTATCAATTTAATAAAATAATTAGTTCCGCATATGAATATCTTGATATAAGGTATCAAGACAAAAAATATATAGACAACTTCCCTTCATTGGAAGAAGCAATTAAAGAAGTTTCAGAAATTGAAATCAATGATGTCGAATTAAAAAAAATTATTGATACATTTGCTTTTCATGAATTAGGACAAATTTCAGAAGACTACGTGAGAGTTCTTCATAACTTGAGTTATAAATTTATATTAGGAGCAGTTATTGATATTTGGTCTCCCAAAGATAAGTGGATTAATCTTTTTAAAGATTTGGAAATATTTAGTTTATTTAAATATATGTCTTTTTCATCTGATCATGGTATTGTAAAACCATCCCCCAAACCTTTTCAAATGGTAGTGAAAGAACTTGGCGTATCCAATAAGGAAGCATTAGTTATTGGTGATTCAATTAGAAGGGATTTAGGCGGTGCAAAAGCAGCAGATATTGAATGTATTTTAGTTGGAGGGAAATACCATCCAAATGCTTTATCATGTTATAGCAATCTTTTGTGCTTTTCTGATAGCTTACGATAATTACTTCTAACCCCTTTAATAAGTAAAAAGTCAATAGAGTAAAAAAGAATAATATTCTGCAAATCGATTCAGTAATAATATTTTATTCAGGTTAACAATTAATCGTACTTATACCGATTTTTTCTAAAAACTTTTTACTATATTCATTTCGATTTAATTTGATTGAAACCGCACCGCATAATCATACTTAGATTAGATGAATAAGGGATGTAAACTATAATAACCAGCATATTTAAAATGCAGATTAAATTATAATATTCCTCTATCCTGTTTTAAAGTAAATTTAACTTTTAAAGAATATCTAACAAATTTTTATTTCCTATTGCTTTACAGCAAGAAGCTTTACAATCGTATATAACTATCATATTTAACTTATATACAGCTTGGGACAAATAATTTTTGTTCTGCATCAAAGGAGGCATAAATGCAAAGAAGCATCGGATTTTGGCGTTCATGGGCGCTGGTTGTCGGGTCTACTATTGGAACCGGTATTTTTATGCTTCCAGCCGTTTTAGCGCCCTACGGCAGCTTGAGTCTTTTAGGATGGTTCTTTGCAGGCGGTGGAACATTATTCATTGCACTCACTTTAGGTTCACTAGCCCGGCGTATCCCTAAAGTGGGCGGGCCTTACGCCTATACCCATGAAGCATTTGGTGATCTCCCCGCTTTTCTTGTCGGCTGGGGACACTGGGTTTCTTATTGCGTAGGTAACGCTGCCTTCGCTGTTACGTTTGTCGGATATTTTTCTTTCTTTGTTCCACAGGCTGCAGCGCAGCCGGTTTGGGGAGTTTTTACATCTTTAACTTTTATATGGCTGCTGACAGGAATAAATGCAGCCGGTATAAAATCTGCAAGCATTGTGCAGGTTATAACTACTTTGCTTAAGATCCTCCCTTTATTTCTAATTGCAGGAGGCGGGTTTTTATTGGGAGATTTTACAAGTGTTCCGGCAACTAACCCGACAAACCAGCCTCTTCCACTTATGATTGCCGGACTAATTATGCTGACTATGTGGGCATATGTCGGCATTGAGACTGCCACAGTTCCAGCCGATGATGTAATTAAACCTGAAAAAAATATCCCCCGTTCGCTTGTAGCAGGCACATTGACTATTACAATTATATATGTAATATCTATTTACGGCATTATGTCGATAATGCCGGAAGCTAAGCTGGCGGCTTCCAAATCACCGTTTGCTGATGCGGCTTCACTCATTATCGGGCATTGGGGCGCCGGACTTGTTGCTATTGGAGCAATCATTTCCATAATTGGCGCAGCTAACGGCAGTTTTATTGTACTAGGTATGATACCTGAAGCTGCGGCGCGTGATAAATTATTGCCTTCAAAATTTGCAAAACGTAATAAATATGGTTCGCCTGCATTTTCCATTATTGTCTCAAGCATATTAGCATCTTTAATGATAGTTATGAATTACACCAAAGGTTTTATTGCAGCATTTGAAATTTTAATTTTACTTGCAACATTAACCACCTTACTCCCCTATGCGGCTTCAGCCTTATCTGATCTAGTAATACAGAAGCGTGATGCTGCCGGCGGGAAAATGAACCGGAAGTCTGTAATAATCGCAGTAGGCGCATTAGGATTTTCGCTCTTTGCTATTGTTGGCTCCGGTTTAGAAGCAGCTTTATACGGATTGATTTTATTAGCTGCCGGCCTGCCCTTTTATTATTGGGCTAAAAGAAAGAAAAATGTAAGCGACAAAATAACATTACCGGATGCAGTAAAAGACTAAAAGTAAAGTTGTTTTTATAATATTAAATTGCCCTGGTATAATAATGGAATTAGATTTTCGAATCTCCTAAAATTTATTGTATTAATAATTAATCGTACTTATACCGATGTTTTTTAAAAATCAATTTATTACATTCCTTTTGAAAAATTTGCTGCTTTGAATTAAATCAAAATCCGCAATCGCATTTACACACATAGACTAGATAATAAGGGAAGCAAACACTACAAAAATCAGAAGCAGATGAATTATTTTATTAGAAAATAAATGAAAAATATTACTACAAGAATTGCATAATAACATTCCAATAAGAAAACAATTCATGCAATACAATTAATAGTTAGCTTGATAATAGACGAGGTATAGTATAATGTTTGAAATCTTAGCCATATTTGGTGCTTTAGCTTGGTTACCACATCTTTTAAAGATGATAAAAAATAAGTTTATACAACCAGTTATTAGAATTGTAACACAACGTACAGCTGAAATAGGCTACACAACTTTAGGACACATCTTTAATATTAAAATTGCATTTGCCTGTAAGAACAAAGATGTAGTTATTTCTGGAATAAAAGTAAAACTAAAACACGAAAGTGGTGACGAGAAATTACTTTCTTGGCAAGGCATAACTCAAAGATTTGGTGAATTTAAAAGTGCAGAAGGAAGTTCTATTCCTTGGGAGAAGGAGCAAACTGTTTTAGCGATTAAATTAAATCCAAGAGATATTGAAGAAAGATCCATAAGATTTCAAGATGATGATTATTTATTAAAAAAAGAGGACCATGAAAATAAAATAGTTAAAAAACATTCTCACTTGCGTAAAAATGTAAACTTGAAGTTTGAGGAAATAAAAAGCTTAGAAGAATATCAAGATCTAGAAACATTTATAAAACAATCTTTTAATTGGAAGGTTGGGAAATACACAGTAACCTTTATTCTTCAGTCACCCGAAAATTTTAAACTCTTAGACAATATTTATACTTTTGAAATTAATGCTCTTGATATTGATGCTTTTGAAAAAAATAAAGAATTTATTTCTGAAACATATTTTAACATATTCAATCTTATTATTAATCCGGAATACAAGGCAAAATCAGTTACTTGGAATTGGAGATATCCAATACTAAAAAAATCAAGTTAACCCGCGGCTCAAGACGACAACGATTTCGCTTTCGGCAATATTGGGATTTTACGTTTTGCAATTCTGTGTTTAGTTTTTTGTTCTCCCAAAGGGATGGCTATGCCAAACGTAGTTGTGTTATAAAAGTTTTTTTTAATTACAAAATTTATTAATTAAACCGGCATTGTTGCTCTGGGCTGCGGGTTAAGCACAAGGCCGTTAGGCTGCAGTTCCAATAATAATTTCTAAAATATATTTCACTTAAGAGGTAATACAATGAAAAAATTTTCATTTAGTGTTTTGGCTTTAATCGTTCTCGCTATAAATATATATTCACAAGATGTAAAAAAACAAGATACCAAATTCGATCAGTTTACATCAAAAACTGGAACTACAATTAAATTTATTGATTTTAAACTCCCCGATTTAGATCGAACATATGGTGCCGTAGAATCGAGAGTAAGGAAAATTATAATTGGCAATGAGGCTAAATATTTTTATCAAATTTATAAAGAAGGTAAATATGATACTAAACAAGCTTCTATAATATATGAAGATTTGCTCGAAGTAATAAAAGCTTTCCAAAAATTACAAAAAGATGCGCCGAATGATTTGGCTCTTCACCCGGATTACTTGGAAAATAAATTCGTCACAGATGACGGTTTTCAATTAGGTTATTACGTAAATGATAATAAATTGGTTTGGTATGCGGTACTTGAAAAATATGGGTCGGACAATACAGTCTTTTTGAAGGATGCTGAAACAATTGCCAATTCTCTAAATAGTGCCAAGAATAAAATCGAATCATTAAAGAAGTAATTTTGTGCTTTAATAGTTAACTTAGAAATGCATTCCTTACAGCTTACATCCTGGGCTGAGGTTTAAATGCGGTCATTAGGCTTTATATGTCTTCACTAAATATTATAACTTCAGAAATACAATTAGAGCTCAATACAATATATGCGCAAATCATGTGGCTTGCTAATCAAAAAAATGTGACAGCAAGTGAAGCTCGTGCATGGTATACACATATTAAGTCTGAAAAGCTAAAGCGCAAAGTTAGACTATTTAGTGGGAAAATATCAACATCAGCTGCAAATCCAAAATCAACCAATCTCCAGCTTGAACATTATAAGCGCATTCAAACAGAACTAACTAAACTAGTAGAACGGCATAAAGTCCAAAAAATTTCTGATCCGAATGAGTTTATAAAATTGATAATTGCATGTGAGTATGTTCATATCGTTACAGTTAAAGAAAATTATGCTGCAATGAAATCAAAAGGAAATTATAAAAAAGCGAATATTGAATTAGTTCCATGGAACTCAATCTCCAGAGGTCGTCGAGTTATCTTATGGAAGAAAATGCTTAGTGGAAAAGTCGCAAATGCCGAAGAGTATAAAATAAAAGAATAATTAACATTTTTTATCAATATTATTCGGATGTGCCGGATGTATAATTACAAACAGTGCTTTAAGAAGAATCTTAAGAAATAATTCCGTTCAATAACATAATAGAATCAGCCTAACCTCTCAAAGCGTCAGCGATTTCGCTCTAGGCAATTTTAGGGTTTCCGGGTATATCATTCGTGTTTTGTTTCTTGTTCAACGTAGTTGTGTTATGAAAGATTTTTTAATTTATAAAAATTACTAATAAGTTCGGCTTTGTTGTTCTGGCCTGAACATTAGCCACAAAGTCTGTAGGCACTTTGTGAGATTGTTCTTTGATAGGTTGAAAATATGAAGGGATGAAAATTATTCAGGTTTCTTTAATCCATTAAAAATTATTTGATACATCTTATTATCATTGCCGAGCATACAATCAATTGATGCTTTGATAAATTTATTGTTGCCATTTTCAATTTCAAGTGCATCCTGATAATCAATATATTCGTATCCATTGTATATGGCAATCATATCAAAAAATAATCTTGTTATTCTTCCATTTAGTTCAAAGAACGGATGAAGTGCAATAAGTTCGCACATAAAGAATGCAATTTTATTAGCAAATTCTTCTTTCGTTTTTGTTGAATAATCTTTCAAATAATTTTCAGAGGCTATTTTATGGAATATTCCTTTTGAGGTTTGCTCAAGAAATCTCACTTGACAAAAAGTTGTATACCCTTTCGAAATATTTACTGTCCTGTACTTTCCAGCAAAATTATATAGCTTGCTAAATGTTTTTCGATGGAGTCCTTTGAAATATTCCTCATCAAAAATTGTCGATTCTGAAAGTTTTTTATGAAAGTACGAATATCCATTTAATAGAAGTTTTCGTTCTTCTTCTTCAAAATTTTAAATCACGAATATCAAGTTTGTTAATAGGAATATTGGTGTTTTAGTAATAAATATAATTCTTGTCTTGTGTATACTTTGACATCAGTTCTTAACTTTAGCTTTAATTCTCTTGGGATTTGTAGCTTTTTTTCGCGGAATTTTATGCCCTTCAATTTTTGAAGAAATATCAACGGCTTTCTGGGCTTTATTTAAGGAAAATTTTGGTTTGTTCATAATCTTCTCATTCTTTGTAAAAAATATACAGAAATTATTATTGATTTTAAATTATGAAATAGTGCCTAACAAGCCAATCAAGCGGACGCCGTTTTCGCATTTGACTTTTTATTTATTTTAGAGTTAGTCGTTTCGTTTCGGCTAACTTGTTCAATGTAGGCAAACTAGTTAACATGCAAACCGTGCTTGCGAAAAAAGTTAAGCGCAGTTTGCTAAATCTTCGGCAGTTGTTTTCAAAGCGGCATTGTTGTTCTGGGGCGCCGCTTATTGGCAACGCCGTTAAGGTTCAAACAATACAGTGAGGTATTTATGAAAATATTTTATGTCTTAATTCTTTTATTTACTTTAATGTTCCTTAGTAGTTGCCAATCTACAAATATTGGAGAACCGCAAAATGCCTTAGTTGTGAATGTGAAATCTGATGATTGTCAGATAACTGATAAATTTATTAATTATGGGAACGACACTATTGGGGTTGTTTATTTGTTTTGGGCTGAAAATGGTTCTATGGATATTCTTATACATAATAGGCTAAAACAACCAATCTATATTGACTGGAGAAAAAGTTCTTACATTGTTGGTACAACCAAAAATGACTATTGGAACGAAACAATAAATATAGAATCGTCCGGTGATGTAAGTGGAGCAACAAATAATTATTCTCAAAGCAATGAATCTATCTCTGGTACTGAAAATACTACTACAAATAATTATCCTCTGTTAAACACATCAACTACTAACACTAATATTTTTCTTAAAAGTTTAATTCGAAGTTTTTCAAATTCTTATTCTAGATCATCTTTTAATTCAATAACTAGTATAACAAAACCTGAAAGAATAACTTTTATTCCACCTGGAGCAACAATATCGATGTCCAAATATTCAATTATACCTGGCAATATTTTTAATATTAGCCAAACTAATTCTTATACAATTGATACTACGCTTTTATTTAATGGATTTTATGAAGATATTGGTAACAATATATTTCGATATAACGATTCCACAACTACTAAGAAAGTTCAACTTTCTTGTATAAATTATGATAAAGATTCATCGCCATATTTTTTTAGGTCATTTTTAACATATTCTACTTACGAAAATTTCACCAAAGAGTTTTATATAGATAATTCTTTTTATGTTTCCCGAATAACAATTATGCCAATAAATATTTTTGAAAATGCACGAAAAACTGACGAAGATCCAAATAAAGAACATTATAATATTTGGGCAGAACCTAATTCATTTTATATAAAATGATTTGAAACTATAAATTAAGAACAAACAATAACAAATCAACTTGACCGCCGTGGGCGCTCGGGGTAAAATTATTAAAATAGATTTTGGAAGATTTGTTCGCCATTCAGCTGAAGGGAAAGAAGTTCAGAAAGTGAAGTGCAGTTTCTTTTGATAAAAATTAAAAACTGCTCATGGTAATTTTATCAAAGTTATTTTATAAAATTGTTATTATGGGCGGCGGATTATACGCGGGTCGTTATACGTTTAAGTTATGGATATCATTGAATTACCTTCATATATTTATAAATATATCACTTGGGGAAAGGAATATCATAAAAGAGTTCTTAGGACGAATGAAATTTTTTTTACGTCCGCGAGAAATTTTAACGATCCATTCGATTCATCGGTTCCCTTAAGGTATGATTTAGGAAGCGACGAACAATTATTTGAACTTTGTGTAGATCATGTACGACATGATAATATATATTTGACAGATGATGAAGTTAAAAGAGTTGCAAGAAATATTTTGCGAGATAATAATCCGAGAAGTCCTGGATGGATCACATATCATATTAATATTCAAAAAGAATATGCTGCCACAAAATTTGGAATATTATCTTGTAGTACAATAAAGGATAGTATACTTATGTGGTCTCACTATTCCGATTTTCATAAGGGAATTTGCTTACGATTAAATTGTCAAAAGTTTCGTGAATTTATGGAAAGTAAGGAATGTTTAGAAAATGATCTTGTGATTTATTGGAATTATATTGATTATAAAATAGAATATCCACTTCAGAATCCTTTTGAACTCGATGAAGATGAAAGTTATGTTAAGCAACTTTTAATAAAATCAGAAGATTGGCAATATGAAAAAGAGATTCGCTTCATTCTATTTAATTATCCAAATAAAGCGGTAATAATTCCTGATGGAATTATTGATCAAGTTATTCTAGGATGTAGAATGTCTGAGAAAAATAAAATGGAAATTATTAAGATAACAAAAAGTAAAAATATTGAATTACAACAAGCGGATTTAAAACAAGACAAATTCGGTTTAGATTTTAATAAGGTGAATGTGTGACTTGCAATATTAGACAATTGAGTTTGCAAATTTTAGATTATTTAAAAGAATAATAATATATCCTCAGCTATTTCCCACTGTGCAATCCATTTCTCACTTCAATATTTATATTTGCAGCTCATTTCTAATTAAACTCAAATTAGTGTGACATTGATTTCACTATCATTTAAAACATAACCTTAAAATATCTTCAATTTCAAATCTTTTCCTTCTGGCATAAATCTTCATTAACATATTGAAAACTTCTTTATATGCTATGAATACAAATATTGAAGATCCAAAAAAAATCAAGCGGAAAGATTTCCTAAATAAAGTTCTAAAAGGCGGATTCCTCGCCTGGCTGATTGCAATTCTTTATCCAATCTTTAATTACCTCGAACCTCCCAAAGCAAAGGAAGCGAATATCTCGCAGCTTAACATCGGCAAAACGGAAGACATGAAAAAAGACAGCGGAAAGATTGTAAAGTTCGGCAACAAGCCGGTAATTGTAATAAGAAAACCCGATGGGAAATACGTAGCGTTTAGTGCTGTCTGTACGCATCTAAGCTGCATTGTTCAGTTCAGGAAAGACTTGGGGCAAATTTATTGTGCGTGCCATAACGGGAGATATGATTTGAATGGAAAGAATGTCAGCGGCCCCCCTCCCGCCCCGCTTCCCAAATTTAATGTAGCAATTAAAAACGATGATGTATTCATCTATAAAGACGCAGGCTGATAATGGAAGAAGCAACATCAGAAAAAACAATTCGTGATACTAAAATTTACGGCTGGCTTGATAAGAGATTCCAGATAAAAAGTCTTGAAGAGTATGCTAAAAAGAAATCCGTACCTAAGTACAGGGAAACCATCTGGTATTATTTCGGCGGTATAGCTCTGCTGCTTTTTGTCGTCCAGGTTGTTACCGGAATTTTACTGCTTATGTACTACAAAGGCACTGCTGACACGGCTTTTGAAAGTGTACAGTTTATAAGTACAAAAATTCATTTCGGCTGGCTGATAAGATCGGTTCATAGCTGGTCGGCAAACTTAATGATACTGGCAGTATTCATTCACATGTTTTCTGTTTACTTTTTAAAAGCATTTAGAGAACCGAGGGAGTTAACCTGGTATTCGGGAATTTTCCTTTTATTCTTATCGCTTGCATTCGGATTCAGCGGTTATCTTTTACCCTGGAACACGCTTGCATTCTTTGCCACAAAAGTCGGGACCGATATTGCCGGACAGCTTCCCGTTGTTGGCGAATATATTCTAAAGCTGTTAAGAGGCGGAGATGATGTAACAGGAGCAACTCTTTCACGCTTCTTTGGATTTCATGTGGCAATCTTTCCCGGGAATTTTTGTAATCGTACTTATCAATTCATCTTTTATTAATTCAAAGACAAGGAATTGCAGAACCGGAAGAAGCAAAGCTGAAAAATGGCAATGGTAAAAACAGCATTCCATTCTTTCCAAACTTTGTTTTAAGAGAACTGCTTATATGGTTAATCGTAATAAATATTTTAGCAATCTTAGCCGTGTATTTCCCCTGGGATTTAGGAACAAAAGCCGACCCGTTTTCTTCTGCACCAATTGGAATAAGACCGGAATGGTATTTCCTGGGAATGTTCCAGGTATTAAAATTCCTCCCCGGGGAAATGGGATTTATCAGCGGCGAACTTTTCGGAATATTAATGTTCGGTATTGGAATTACACTTTGGGCTTTAGTTCCCTTCTGGGATAGAAGAACAAAAACCGGTATCAGGAATAAAATAATTAATTACATCGGTATCCTCGTGGTAATCTTTTTTATCACCTTTACAATTTTGGGATATTTACTGGCTTAGAGGTTTAATTAATGAAATTAATAACAACCATATTTTTCGTCTTGCTTTTCTGTGCTTTTAGCTCAAATGCATTTTCACAAAGAAAAAGCCTGGAGAATGATCAATGTATTGCCTGCCATTCGGTAGTAGGTGACATTGCCGATTTATATAAAACCGATGTTCATTACTCCTATGGAATTTCATGTTCAGGATGTCATGGCGGTAATTCAAAAGCAGAAGACCAGGATGCAGCTATGGATAAGACAAAAGGCTTTATAGGAATTCCATCTAAACAAAATAGATATTTGGTTTGCATTGAATGCCATAATGATCAAAATATTATGGATTCTTACGGTTATAAAAAAACAGCAAACCAATATGAATTACTTAAAAGCTCTGTACATTTTCAGCCGTCATATAATAATGAAGGCCCAATTGCAGATTGTGTTACTTGCCACGGTGTTCACAAAATTGTAAAAGTAACAAATCCAAAATCACCTGTTTATCCAACGAACATAGTTTCACTTTGCGGAGGATGCCACAGCAATGCAGCTTTCATGAAAAATTATAATCCCTCACTTCCCGTTGACCAGGTAGCAAAATATAAAACCAGTGTGCATGGAATAAAAAATTCAAAGGGTGATACCAATGTTGCAGAATGTGCAAGCTGTCATGGAAGCCATGGAATCAGAGCAGTGAAAGATCCTTTCTCAAATGTTTACAAAACAAATATTCCTAAAGTTTGTTCTAGCTGCCACAGCGATAAAGAAAAAATGGCTCAATATAAAATCCCGACAGATCAATTCAGCCTATATACAAAAAGTGTTCATGGAGTTGCCTTATTAGAAAAAGGTGATTTGGGTGCGCCATCATGCAACGATTGCCACGGAAACCATGGTGCAGTTCCGCCAGGAGTAGAATCAATTTCAAAAGTCTGCGGTAACTGCCATTCTTTAAATATGGAATTGTTCGAAAAGAGTGTTCACAAACCGGCATTCGATAAAGAAAATTTACCGGAATGCGAAACCTGCCATGGCAATCATGGAATAGAACCGGTATCGGATAAATTACTAGGAACAGGACAAAATTCTTTATGCATTAAATGCCACAAGCCAGGCGACAATGGTTATAAAACTGCTGCCAATATGAAAAGCTTAGTGGACAGCTTAAAGATGGAAGAAAAGAAAGCACAGAATGTTCTTGATGAAGCAAACCAAAAAGGTATGGATGTATCCGACGCATTATATTCATTAAAGGATATTAGGCAAATATTAATCCAATCAAGAACTACGGTTCATAGTTTTGATAAGAATAAATTTGATGCTGTAATAAAACCCGGTTTTGAAATTACAAGCAGCGCTAATTTAGAAGGTACAGATGCAATTAGTGATTACTATTTCAGAAGAAAAGGATTAGCAGTTGCAACGCTAATTGTAACTCTGCTGGTTATAGGATTGTATTTCAAGATTAGAAGGCTTGAGAAGAAAGACGAAGAAAGTTAAAAAAGTGAATCAAGCTGACTACCTAAGAATAAAACTGTTAAAACAGTTAAATATTTAATTTTTTAGTTCTCATTAACACCGGGATTAATCCCGGTGTTAATAATAAAAGATAAATATTTATAACCGTTTCAACGGTTTACCCAGATAGGCGGTCAACTTGAATAAAAAAATCATTCATCTCTATTTATCACCGAATGATTAATAATTGAAATTAATTAGATGTCATGCTGAACTTGTTTCAGCATCTGATACAAGCAAAGTATTAGATTCCGAAATGAATTCGGAATGACGGACAAAATAAATAATTATTAAATAGGTGCAGCAATGAATGACAACGCAGAAACAACCGGTAACCAGGACAATACGGAGCTTATAAAAAATCTTCAGGCAAGATTAACACAGCTTGAAAATCAATTAAACGTTCAAACGGCTCCAAATGAAACAGAAGAAGAGATAGCTACATTAAAGATTCCCAAAAAAGAAGAAGACGAATTTGAATTCAGGATTACTGAATTCTGGCTGCCTAAAATAGGAATATTTGTTTTTATCCTGGGATGTGTTTTCTGCCTTACACTTCCCTTCGAAGGAATCAATGCTGTCATTCCATCCATTTGCGGATACGTATTAGCATTAGGCATTTTGTTTTTAGGATTTTACGGTAAAAAATCTTTTGCACAATTATCAGGTTATTTTATCGGCGGCAGCGCTGCCATTGCTTACTTATCAACTTTAAGATTGTATTTTTTTGGTTCTCAGCATGTATTCAGCAGCTGGGTAATTGAGCTTATAGGCTTGCTGTTTGTAGTATCAACAACATTGTGGTATGCGGTAAAAAATAAATCTATTTACTTAGCATTTTTGGGAATATTCCTAGGATATTTTACTGCAATGACCATTGAAAACTTTTATCTTTTCTTTATTGCAATTTTAGCTACTTCATCTTTTTCCGTTTATCTATTTTTAAAAAATAAATGGCAGAGCCAGTTGGTTTTTGCAATTGTATTGGCTTACCTCACTCATTTCCTCTGGTTTGTATATAACCCGTTTTTTGAAACAACCTATCCCCTATTAAAAAATGGAATCAATTTAATTTTTATCCTCTGCTATAATTTGATTTTTGCAGTAGCAATACTTAACAGGAAAGAAAATAAATCGGAAGAGTTTTTAGATATAACAAGTTCCCTGCTTAATTGTGCCGCCGGTTATGGATTATTTTTAATAATTACTCTTTTAAATTCTACACCTCAATTTGGAATATTTCATCTAACAGCATCAATAGTATTCTTAACAGTTGCAATACTTTTTTGGGTGAAAGAAAAAAGTTTATTCTCAACTTTCATTTATGCAATGACAGGTTATGCAGCAATCAGCGTGGCAATAATTTATCAATTCGATAAGCCCTGGAATATGATTTTACTATGCTGGCAGAGCATACTGGTTCTTTCAACAGCAATATGGTTTAAATCCAAATTTATAATCATAGCAAATTTCATAATCTTTTTTATTGTATTAATTGCATATCTCGCAAATTATTTATCATTGCAGACAGAAGCTATTAGCTTTGGATTGACTGCTTTAATAAGTGCAAGAATATTAAACTGGCAGAAAGAAAGGCTTGAACTAAAAACAGATCAAATGAGAAATGCATATTTAATAATAGCTCTTCTCTGGATTCCTTATGTATTTTATTGTGTGCTTCCAAGCGTTTACACAGGCCTGGCACTTCTAGTTTTAGCATTGGCATATTTTGGTATGAGCAAAATATTGAAAAATCTTAAATACAGGCTTATGGCTGTAATGACATTGCTTATTACGGTATTTTATTTAATGGTATTTGGAATAACAAACCCGGAAATTACATACAAAGTTATTTCATTTTTAGCTGCCGGCATAGTATTGATCATTACGTCTGCTGCGTTCAGCAGGATAAAAGCTAAGGCAAGAAATGAAGCAAAGCTTAAGATGTAAATATTTAAGAAATTAATTTTCATAGTATCCATCTTCAGCATCATACCAGTATAAAGTTACCTCTGCTGAAGAATATTGGTTATGATTGTCTATACTCGTAAACCATACTTCGCTCATGGATGATTCTCTTTCTTTTAAATCTCCAAAATATGTTCCTGAGCTTTCTATAAAAGTGTTGCCTTGTTTTAATCTAACTGTACATCCTACGTTATAAGCAGTTGCACCGGTTCCAGTATTTTCAACTGTAATAATAAACTTAGCAAACTGCCCAGGCTGGGCATCCAATTTTTGTAAACTAGTAACTTCACATTCTGGCGGATCAAATAAAATCCCTAGAGGTGAATCGGCATCGCAGCCGCTTAAAAAGATCAATAATAATATAACAAATGATAAAAAATATTTTTTCATGACTTCCCCGCTATAATTAATTAAATCAAGTTGACCACCAAAAATTAAAAACTGTTAAAACAGTTAAAGATTAAGTTTTTGGTTCCCATTAACCCCGGGATTAATCCCGGGGTTAATAATATAAGATGAATATTGATAACCGTTTTAACGGTTTACTAACATATGACTATCAGCTTGAGTAAATAACAAACAACTAAGGCTATTAAAAGCATTTTTTTATTTTTAATTATTCATGTTAACATCCTGCTTCGACGGTCTCAGTATGGCATTTAATAACTTCTGTTACTTATCCAGCCACTTTATAACAGTTGCTGTAACATAAATATTCTCATCGTCCTTACCTTTTACAAGTTTTTGAATGGTTTTAATTATAATCGCATCACCACCTTTTTCACATGCTTCTTCCTTTAATTTTGGTAAAACTTCTACGAACGTATCATAACCATATTGGCCTTCACCCTCGAGAATTCCTAATTCTTTATATTTTCTTTCAGGATTCGTTGAGTTAAAAACCTCGATAGAACAATTAGTTGATTTTGCAGCCATAGGCGGGCCGGTTTGAATAAAATTAATTGAAGGGCCGCACCCTAAAAACATTGTTAAAAAAATTACTGACATGCCCAACAAAAAGGGACATAGAATATTTGAATTTTTATTTGGTAAGAATTTTTGATTCATAAAATTAACCCCAATACATATTAGATTATGCGTAATAGAAAATATATTTGTATGATTTAACTGTTTTAATTATTTGACTTAATATTTTTATCTTATCTCGTGAATTAGCTGTTTCATTGAGCTATTGATTAGTTTAGTAATCCAATTCTACTGAATTAGTTTCTATTCGGATATAATTTGCTTTTGAAAGATTATAGTTCCACGTACCGAAAGATGATTTAACAGTTAAATAACCTTCATGTGCGTTTGCATCCAGCAAGTCTTTGTCAGATGGATTCTGTCTTAGGAATACATCTTCTGCCGTTTTGGGATCTCCTATATAGACAATTACAGCATTCAACGGCTGCTGAGCATTTATTTCATCTTCAATTGAAGGGGAAGATTGAATTGGATTGTCACTTTTGCTGCATCCATAGGCAAGCAAAATAAGGATTACAAGTAATGGAATAATTTTTTTCATATTTCTCCCATATTTTTTGAAATGTTTAAACAAAAGATTACACACAATTATAGTTCCAATTATTTCTACTCATAATTCAAATTAATCTAAACAGATTGTATAATTTTTTGGAAAGATGTGTAGGCTGGAATAAACACAAAATTATTATTCAAACATTCATTGTTAACAAGTTCTCCAAAGGAGTCCTTTGGACAAGTTTAAGTGGTCAGAGGATAAATTAACTAAAGAACCCTCTCCTCCATGGGAGTCCTTTGGACAACCTCTCCCTTGCGAAGTGAGAGGCTCATAATAATTAAAACAAAAGCATTGATAATTCTGTCAGAAAGAAAAATAAAAAGTTAACTACTTAAATAAACCCGTCCTTTTTTAAGGGAAAGGTATGGGATGAGTTCAAAGTATACTTAAAAACTTTTACAATTAAGTTTTCTACTGAGCCGTTAAGTTCAAAAAAATCTTTCATTCTTTTAATCTTGCAATCTTGTAACCAATTAGTTTTTATTTTTATATATATTTGAATCAAAAATAATTTAGGGGTTAATCTTTTCTAAGAGATAACCAACATTAAAAAAAATTAAAATGTAATCTTTAAAACAAATTCATGAAACGTAAAGCTTATTTTCTGAAAAGAGCCGGTTCGATTAATAATATGAAATTAATTGAACAAGAACTGCCCGAACCTGGAAAAGATGAAGCTACTATTGAAGTAAAATCTATTGGTTTAAATTTTGCAGATGTATTTTCAATTCTCGGCTTATACAAAGCAGCTCCGTTTTTTAATTTGATCCCAGGGCTTGAATTTTCCGGAATAGTAATAAGGAAAGGTGAAAATGTACAAGACTTTTCCGTAGGAGATAGAGTTTACGGAGTTACGAAATTCGGTGCTTACGTTACTCATATAAATATTAATAACCGTTACGTTTTAAAATTACCTGATGATTGGAGTTTCCAGGATGGGGCTTCATTTATTGTTCAGGTTTTAACTGCCTACTATGCACTTGTTAAATTGGGAGAAATTAATCAGCATAAAACTGTTTTAATACATAGTGCCGCAGGTGGTGTTGGATTAAATGCAAACAGAATTGCAAAGAAATTTTCCGCTTTCACAATTGGAACAATTGGCAGTGACTCAAAAAGAAAATTATTGGAAACGGAAGGTTATGATAAAATAATTGTCCGGGATAAAAATCTTAAAAAAAACATTAAAGAAGCTTTAGGAAACCGGCAATTAGATATTGTGCTGGAAGCAGTAAGCGGCAAAGTTTTTAAAACATCATTTGATTTGCTTGCCCCTACCGGTAGAGTAGTTGTTTACGGCGGTGGCGCATTTTCAACTGGGAAATCTGCTTCAAATATTTTTAAGCTTGCATATAGATATTTAACTCGTCCCAAAGTTGACCCTTTAAGAATGATTGAACAGAATAGAGCTGTTATGGCATTCAACTTAATCTGGATATATGAACAAACAGAATTTCTTCGGAATATGCTTGATGAAGTTCTAAATCTGAATCTTCCTAAACCAATAATAAATCATGAATTTACTTTTGAAAGCTTACCGGACGCTGTAAGAGAATTAAAATCCGGGAAGACTACAGGAAAAGTAGTTGTAAATTTGGACTGATTGCAGGGTTGCAAGATTAAAAGATTAAAAGATTAAAAGATTAAAAGATTTCAAGATTATGTTCTATTCGTTGTTTGAAAAAAAAGAATTTTAAAAAAAATATAATATACTCCCTATTTATTTTGTAATTTTCAATTGCCGGGTATTTCTCGGTAGTTAGTTTTTACTTTTAAATAAATACAATAACAAATGAAAAAAATGGATTCAAAAGGTGAAATAGTAATTTATAAATCGTCAGAAGGCAATATTCAGCTTGATGTTCGTTTTGAAGAAGAAACACTCTGGCTGACGCATCAGCAAATAGCATCATTATTTCAAAGAGATAGATCTGTAATTACACGCCATTTAAGTAATATTTTTAAATCCGGTGAACTTCAACAAAAAAGCAATGTGCATAAAATGCACATTCCTAATTCTGATAGGCCAGTTAAATTCTATAATCTTGATGTGATTTTGTCCGTGGGTTACAGAGTAAATTCAAAACGCGGAACTCAATTCCGTATTTGGGCTAGTAAAGTGCTAAAGGATTATCTTGTTAAAGGATATGCATTAAATGAAAAAAGATTGAAAGATCAGGCGGACAAAGTTAAAGAGTTAGAAAAATCTATAGAAGTATTTAAGAGAGTTGCAGAAAATTTCCAGTTGAAACAAGATGAGTTTAATGGAATTTTAAATGTCATTTCTGATTACACCTATGCGCTTGATATTCTTGATAAATATGATCACCAAAAATTAAAAGTGGATAAAGTTAGAAAGAAAGAGGGATATAAAATCAATTATAAGGATACTATTGAAATAATTGAAAACCTTAAAATAAAATTCGGAGATTCTTCACTATTTGGAAAAACAAAAGATCAATCTTTAAAAAGTACAATCGGAACAATTTATCAAACATTCGATAAAAAAGAGTTATATCCCAGTCTTTAAGAAAAAGCAGCTATCCTACTTTATCTTGCTATAAAAAATCATTCATTCATTGACGGGAATAAGAGAATTGCGGCCGCTCTATTTTTAATGTTTTTGGAAAGGAACAAATATCTTTATAAAATGGATGGTGAAAAACGGATAGCTGACAATGCTTTAGTTGCATTATGTTTACTGATTGCGGAAAGCAATCCAAAAGAAAAAGATGTGATAGTAAAAGTCATAATTAATCTGATTAATAAAAATAATTTTTGATAATCATATTAAAGTCATAAATAAGCATTTTAAAAAAATATTTGGAAGAAAGTTAAAGGACGCTTTAACAATAAAGGGACATCATAAATGATGTTCTTACTTTTTCAAAAAAGTTCCATCCTGCAATTCTTTAAAAGCTTCTTTAAGTTCTGCTTGCGTATTCATTACTATAGGGCCATACCAGGCAACCGGTTCTTTTAAAGGTTTTCCTGAAATAAGTAAGAAGCGAATTCCTTCCTCGCCCGCTTGAACTGAAATCTCATCGCCACTATCAAAAAGAATAAGTGAACGATTATCTGCATCGATTGGCGGTTTTGTGTCAAGCCAGCCAACACTTTCTGTTGGTACCGAAAGCGGCTCAGAAGCATTGCAGAATTTTCCTGAACCGGCAAAGACATAAGCAAATGCGTTATTTCTTGTATCAATCTTAATTGATTTTCTTTTACCGGGAGGAACAGATACATCAACATAAATTGGATCTGCAGCTATACCGTCAACCATTCCTTTCTTACCCCAAAAATTTCCGCATACAACTCTTACAAATGTTCCATCATCATCTGTCACTTCCGGGATATCGTGTGATTTTATTTCCTGGTATCTTGGAGTTGTCATTTTTAATGCAGAAGGAAGATTAGCCCAAAGTTGAAAACCATGCATCCTTCCTTTCGGATCTCCTTTAGGCATTTCCTGATGGATTATTCCACTTCCTGCTGTCATCCATTGTATATCGCCTGAAGATATTACTCCTTTATTTCCCATACTGTCGCCATGCTCAACACTTCCGGCAAGAACGTAAGTAATTGTTTCAATACCGCGATGAGGATGCCATGGAAATCCAGCAAGATAATCTTTCGGATTTTCATTACGAAAATCATCAAGAAGAAGAAACGGATCTACTTCGGAAGGATCACCGAAACCAACTGCCCGACGCAGATTTACTCCTGCGCCTTCTATTGTTGGCTGTGCTTTTAATATTTTTTTAACAGGACGGATTGACATAACAGTTCCTTACTTAAAATTTTTAATCAATAAACGCTGAATGCAGAGTTATTTAACCTATAGTTCACAAAATATTATTTAATCTTTCTTTCAATATAATAGTCTACATTGACAATTATTAATCTTTTGATAATAATTGTTCTATTGGTGTCACTATGTTGGGATGTAAATTGTAATTCTCAATTCTACTAATTAATCCTGTCCGATCAACGAAGATCCTTTTAGATTGGAGATCTTTCAATACATGATGGGCTCCTTTAAGTAAATATTTTGAATTGCTATTCTCAAGTAGAGCTTTCAATAATGGTTCAATCGATTCTTTTCCAATATTGATTAGTCCTTCAGCTGCAATCCAGCGAACATCAATATCTCCATTTTCTAACGCATTAATAAGGATAGGTATCGATTTGGAATCATTAATTTGGCTTAAAGTTTTTATTGCCTCCCACCTTACTTGCTCTTTTGGTTCATTTAATAAGCCACTTAAATATTTAATTGCGGGTTTCCCTATTTTCACAAGGTCTAATCTTGCTTTTCTTCTCTGTATTACGTCTTGAATATAAAATTTACTAATTAGTTCTTCTATCGCGTTTTTCATTAATCATTCCTTTCCTTAATTGTAAAAACTAAATTACTTTGGTAGTAAATCTCTAATATGTGAGTTATTTTCAGAAACATTAAGTAATCCGTGAAGTTCCGGGATCAAATTCACATGAACCGATACTCAATAATGCAGAAAAAACAGAAAAACTTAGCAGTGTCTTTAACTTATTTAAATATTCACTTTGTGATTCATTTACTTATTCCTAATCATATATGTTCCTAATCTATTGTTTAATATTTTCAACCGACTTTGCAGAACGAATTTTTGCATCATTAGGATTTTTACCTGTATTTTCGAGCACATGCCTTTGTCTTAGCAAATCCCAATATTGATCAAGTTCATCCTTCATCCCATCTAGTTCTTTAATTTCCTTATCTGATAATTTTTTTTTCTTATAAAACTTCCTTTCCACCTCAGATAATTTTAATATATGATTAAAAACACTTTTATTAGTCATAATAAATTCTCCTTTCAGAATTAACTTTATAACAACCTCTCTGCCATATAATAAAAAGTGAAAAAATGATTCACAATAATATTTTATAGTTTTTAACCAAGATTAAATTGTGCGATATATCGTGGATAATCTTCCTGGGAAATGATATATCGATTTTGTTCAAAAATAGATTTTAAAATCTTTTAATAATTGGGATAAAAGTAATGGTATATAAATTGTCATCGAAAGTTCACCTATAAAGATTATACGAGAATAGATGTGGCTAGAAATTATAAAATGAATTGCAACAGATGAACTAGCGACATAAAAGTTTTTACAAAAAAAATTATAACTAAGAAATATATTTATTTGGAGTAAATAATTTAATTGACTAATCACGATTAGAATCATGGAAACTTTAATCAAAGAAATTCAAGAACCGGACATTCTCTATGAAGTACTCGAAGGATTATCAATGCCTCAAAAATATCTCCCTAGTAAATTATTCTATGATAAGAAAGGCTCTGAGTTATTTAATGAAATTTGTAAATTAAAAGAATATTACCTAACAAGGACAGAAACGCAAATTATGGAGGATAATATCGACGAGATCAGTACACTTCTAGGAGAATCAACTTTATTAGTTGAACTAGGAAGCGGAAGCAGTGTTAAAGTACGTTTATTGCTAGATAATATTGTAGGGCTTGCTGGTTATGTTCCTGTCGATATTTCAGAAGAGCATTTAATATATTCGTCCAGGTTATTAAAAAAAGATTATCCCGATTTTGATATTTATCCGCTACCGGTTGATTACTCAGAAACTTTTTTCCTTCCTCATATTAGAAAACATTATGAAAATGTTGTTATTTATTATCCCGGTTCTACGATTGGAAATTTTACTCCATTAGAAGCAAAAAAATTCTTAGGGAGAATTGTAAAGATCTGCGGGAAGAATGGGGGTCTCCTATTAGGAATCGATCTTAAAAAAAATAAAAGCATTCTCGAACCAGCTTATAATGATGGCAAAGGAGTGACTGCAGAATTCAATTTAAATATTCTCGAAAGGATAAATAAAGAATTAGGATCTAATTTTGATATAAGCAAATTCAGGCATAGAGCATTTTATAATGAAGATGAAGGAAGAGTTGAAATGCATTTAGAAAGTATCGAGGATCAAACTGTGAGGCTTAACAGTTCTATAATAAACTTTGAAAATGGCGAGAATATAGTAACCGAATATTCATATAAGTACACTTTGGATGAATTTAAGGAATTCGTTTCTGAGTTTTTTGAAGTCAGAAAAATATGGATGGACAAAGATAAACTTTTCAGTATTCAGTATCTACATGTAAAGTGTTAGAATTTAAAATAATTGATTGATAATTATATAAAAATGAAATTACAATGTGAGCTTTGATCGCATTGGTTCATTTAGTGCAAATTTGATTTAAGGCATAAATGATATATTGATATAATTTTATAATTCTCCCTAATTGTTAACTGTAGAGATGGAAGTTATAATTGAAAATGCTGGTTAAAAGGAGGTAATATGTCTAATGAGAAAACTGCTATTATCACCGGAGCTTCCGGAGGAATTGGCAGGGGTCTAGTTGCGGCTTTCCTAAAACAAGGTTTCAGGGTAGTCGCAACCTCACGGAATATAAGTCAATCATTTACTTCATCACCAAACCTTATTCTCATTGATGGAGATATTTCTAAACAGGATACAGCAGCAAGAGCAGTTGAAGCGGCAGTTAACAACTTCGGGACTATTGATGTCTTAGTTGCAGCTGCCGGGATATACTACTCCAAACCTTTCATAGATTATATTCTCGAGGATTTCAATTCTCTAGTCTCTGTTAACCTTCTAGGATTCATTTATATAGCACAGCTAACTGTAAAACAGATGCTAAAGCAGAAGTCAGGGAGTGTTGTGAGTATAACTGCATCGCTTGCCGATAGCCCGATTGCAGGTGTAAACGCCTCGGTTTCGATGATTACCAAGGGAGGACTGAATTCGGTGATCCAAAGTCTAGCCATCGAATATGCAAAGGAAGGTATCAGATTCAATGCTGTTGCTCCAGGTGTAGTTGATACGAACCTGCAAAAGGATTTATCGTATGACTTTCTTAAGACTCGGCAGCCGATGGGTAGAATTTCATCTGTCGATGACATTGTCGATGCTGTGCTCTATTTGGTACAAGCAGATCAGGTAACAGGAGAAATACTTCATGTGGACGGAGGTGCACATACAGGCAAATGGTGAAGTACACTGAAAAATATTTGGGACATGATTGGTTAAGCTAGAGGTGAAGCAGACTCTAAAAAGATCAATTGGCTGGAGAAGAGATAAGATGTAAAATTAATTTAGCATTTGCAATAAGCACTAAAATCAAAAGGAGTTACTTATGAACACAGTACAAATTGAACATAAAAGCTATGAAATGCCGCCTCACGAAGGGATCTCTGTCGCGCATTTTCTAACCGTTGCCGACATCGACAGATCAGCTCATTTCTATAAATCAGTCTTTGACGGCAAAATTCTGAGTAGAGGCGACAATGATGGCGCCCCTGCGTACATTCAGATCGCCAATACTTGGCTAATTGTTAACGTTGGAGGCGGACCTACGGCCGACAAGCCGACAGTGACACTTAGCGTACCTGACCCGAACAAGATTAACAGTTTTATGAATATCCGAGTTGCAGATATTCAGGCGTGCTATGAACTATGGAAAAGCCGAGGAGCTGAGTTCATCACGGAGCCGATTCCAAAGTACGGAGAGATACGCTGCTATATTCGCGACCCTGATGGTTATATTATAGAGGTTGGACAGAGCACAGATCTCAAATACGGTTGACATTCACCAAGATGGCGAGGTGCTGCTATAAAGGTTTAAATTATTTGGCTTATACGTGGCGCTACTAAAGAAATATATCGCTGTAGGCCTTTTTAAAAAGTAATTACCGCTCAAATAAGGTTTTGCCTTTATTGTTCAGATCATTTTATATGTCAAGTAACAACATTAAGCATTGAAAAATAAATTAACTACATGCTAAAAAAATATAGTTGATACCGGTGTCACGCTTGCACTTTTTATTTTCGGAAAAATTAATATCCTTATTTTCCAAAGCTTATTGCTTATAATTTTCTACTGTGCTAGCTGATCTTAACTTTGCGTCATTAGGATTTTTTCCTGCATCTTCAAGTGCATGCCTTTGCCTTAATAAATCCCAGCATTGATCAAGTTCTACTTTCATTGCGTCAAGTTCTTTAATCTCTTTATCAGATAAATTCTCTTTAGTATAGAGCCGTTGTTCTTCTTCTGTTAATTTTTTAATATGATTAAAAACACTTTTATCTGACATAATAAATACTCCTTTCAAATTGATTAATTTTATTTATAACAACCTCTCTGCCATTTAAACCAAACCAAAAAATGATGAATATAATTTGATTTTAAAGATTAAATCTAAACAGAAAGTGGGCGACATTTCGTCGATAATCTTCCAGAAAAACGATATATCGAACCTATTTAAAAATAATTTTTAAGATCTGCGAAAAATGAACTTAAAAATAATGGTATATAATTTGGGTTTAGAAATAAAATTATAAAGATTAAAAACGAATTGAAGTGATTAATATTACTATAATTATTTCGGCTATGCGATTGAAGGATGTTCTTTAACAATTAAATTACTAACTTAAAAATTATTTGTCACTCTGATTTGAAATTCAAAACTCAAGCTTTTATTTCAATTAATTTGAAAAGAAAGGAAGTATATTATGGCAAGGATAGCAATTAATGGTTTAGGCAGAATTGGAAGATCTGCATTTAAAATTCTTATCGATAATGAAGATGTTGAACTTGTAGCTATTAATGATCTTGTACCTCCAGAAAATTTAGCGTATTTATTAAAATATGATACTGTTTATGGGAGATATGAAAAAGAAGTAATCAGTTCAAAAGATAGTTTAGTAGTGGATGGAAAAATTATAAAAGTGTTAAGTGAAAAAGATCCGGAAAATCTTCCATGGAAAGAATTGGAAATTGATATAGTCTTGGAATGTACCGGCTTATTTACAAAAAAAGAAGACTCGCTGAAACATATAAAAGCCGGCGCAAGACATGTTATACTTTCTGCTGCTTCAAAAAGTGAAGATGTTCCTACCATAGTTCATGGTGTTAATGAACCTAATCATGAAGAAAACATAGAGATTATTTCATGTGCAAGCTGCACAACAAATTGCATTACTCCCATTGTAGAAATACTCGGAAGAAGAATTGGAATAAAAAAAGCGATATTGACAACGGTACACGCTTACACAGCTTCTCAATCAATTGTTGACGGTCCAAACAAAAAATTCCGCAGAGGAAGAGCAGGTGCTGAAAGCTTTATTCCTACTACTACAGGTGCAGCAAAAGCAACTTTAAGAGTTCTACCGCAATATAAAAATAAATTTGACGGAATAGCTGTTAGAGGCCCGGTTCCTGTTGGTTCTGTTGCCGACCTTGTGTTTGTTACTGAAAGAAATACATCTGTAGAAGAAATAAATAAAATTTTTGAAGAAGAAGCGAATACGGATAGATACCGGGAAGTGATAGCAGTAAACAAGGATGAAATAGTATCATCAGATATAATAATGGATCCGCATGCTTCAATTATTGATTTGACAATGACACATGTAGTTGACGGCGATCTAGTGAAAATAATGAGCTGGTATGACAACGAATGGGGTTATGCAAATCAATTGGTTAGAGAATGTATAAGGATGGCAAAATCAATTGAACATCATCTAACTTTTTAATGAAATAAAAATTACATGGAATTATCTTGATAGATATTTATGCAAAAGGTTTGGTAAAATGAATGAAGCAGTATTTAAAAATTCTGACGGACTTGGTATTTTTACTAGGGCCTGGCACTCTAAAGAATCTCCAAGAGGCATTGTTGTAATTGTTCCTGGTTTCAATGCTCACAGCGGTTATTATATTTGGGTCGCTAAGCAATTAATTTTAAATGGATTAGATACTTATGCGCTTGACCTTAGGGGCCGTGGAAAGTCTGATGGGGAGCGTTTCTTTGTTAATAGTTTTGAAGACTACGTTAAAGATGTTACAGAATTTATTGATATTGTAAAATCTCATGAACCTGAATTGCCTTTTTATTTGCTTGGGCACAGTGCTGGCGGAGTAGTTTCCTGCCTTTATATTCTTGAGCATCAGAACCAACTTGCAGGATTGATTTGTGAAAGTTTTGCTTTTCAAGTGCCGGCTCCGGATTTCGCTTTAGCTGTTTTCAAGGGATTAGAACATATAGCTCCGCATGCTCATGTAATTAAATTAAAAAATGAAAACTTCTCCAGGGATCCAATCGCAGTGGATAACATGAACAATGATCCTTTAATTCAGCATGAAACTCAACCAACACAAACACTAGCAGAAATGGTTCGCGCCGATGAAAAACTTAAGAAAGAATTTAAAAACATTATTCTACCTGTATTAATTCTTCATGGTACTGCAGATAAAGAAGTAAAATCAAGTGGAAGCAAGTTCTTTTTTGATAATGTTGGTTCATCTGATAAAACATTAAAACTTTATGAAGGCGGATATCATGATCTCTTAAATGATATTGAAAAAGAAATAGTTATGGCAGATATCCTTGATTGGATAAATGACCACATTCAGACAAAAATATAAATTCTAAATTTCTCATTGGTTAAATGGAATAATTATAAGAAGAATGGCAGGCAATTAAATTTAACTCTTGAGTCCCATTTATATGCCGTTGGATAAATTACGTGGAAAATATCTGTGACTTTGTAATTTGAAATTTTTTTATTTTAGAATTTAAGGTAGAAACAGGAATACCAAGCAATGTTGCTGCTCCATCTGTTCCTCCTTTCTTTCCTTTACACTTTTTTAAAACTGACAAAATATAATCGCGTTCATTTTCATGGATAGTCTTTACCATTTTATCTTTGTTTGGATTAATTTTTTTTTGTTCAATTTGAGGCAGATGAATTTCGTTTATGACATCATTATTAAGTATAACGCTCCTTTCAATTAAATGTTCAAGCTCTCTTACATTTCCAGGCCAATCATAGTTAATTAATGTCTCCATTACTTCTGCTGATATACTGTTTATTTTTTTTCCGATATTTTTTGCCGACTTAACCAAAAAATGGTTTGATAGAATTGGGATATCATCCTTTCTTTCTCTTAATGGAGGGATAGTTATAGGGAATACATTTAATCTGTAAAATAAATCACTCCTAAAATTTCCAACTTTAATTTCATTTTCCAGGTTCCTATTTGTGGCTGCAATAATTCGTACATCTACTTTCACAGTTTCTTTACCACCCACACGTTCAATTTCTTTTTCCTGAATGGCTCTTAATAATTTAACCTGTAAATCAATTGGCATCTCTCCGATTTCATCTAAAAATAATGTGGAATTATCTGCCAGTTCAAATTTTCCTATTCTTCGTTCGGTCGCACCGGTAAAACTACCTTTTTCATGCCCGAATAATTCGCTTTCAATTAAATTAGCAGGTAAGGCAGCACAGTTAACTTTTATCATTATTTTTTCTTTTCTTTGGGAGGAATTATGTATTGCTCTAGCAACCAATTCCTTTCCGGTACCTGTTTCTCCTAATATAAGTACAGAACTGTTTGTATTTGAAACCAAGGAAATTAAGCGATAAACATTTTGCATTTTATCGCAAGTTCCTATAAAATCAGTTTTTGAATTTGTATCAATTCCCTCCCTTAATACAATGTTTTCTTTATGAATTTTTTCTTCATTTCGTTTCCTGTCATCAATATCTATGGAAGTCATACACCACTGAACAACTTGTGCATTCTCATCTTTTATAGGGCTAAATCGGGTTAAAAACCATCTGTACTTGCCGTCCCTACCCAGTATGCGAGCTTCAGTTTCAAATATTTCTCCTTCCCTGATAACTTGATCCCTTTTAGATCTCATATATTTAAACTCTATCGGATGAAATATCCTTTCACGAAAATTTTCCGATATAACATCTTCCTGCTTGAGACCGGTATAATTTAGCAAGTTACTGTTAGCATAAAGAAACTCTCCGGTTGGTTTCATAATAATAATAAGGCAAGGAACAGTTTCAACAATTTGTCTTAATTCTTTCTCTTTTTGACGAATTTCTTGTTCAGCAAGCTTCATTTGTGTAATGTCAGAAACCGCACCAACAAACTCTGATGAGCCGGAATTTAGTTTTATCATATCAGCAACTACATGAACATACTTAAATGAACCATCCGGCATCACCATCCTGTTTTCATGATCAAAAAGTTTACCCTCAACCATGCAGTTTCTAAATGTTTCCTTTACTTCTTGCCTTTCATCCGGATGAACACGTTCAAATGATTCTTCTAGTGTAGGTTTTGTCCCCTCTTCGTATCCAATAATACTAAATATTTCCTCTGAAACCCGTAATTCGTTGGTAGATAAATCAATTGAAAAAGAACCGGTACGACTTAATTTTTGTGCTTCGGCTAAATGGCCTCTGCTTCTTCTTAATTCGTCTTCCGTCTTTTTTCTTTCATTAATATCAAAATTCACACCCCACCAAGCTATGATCTTACCATCATTATCAATAAATGGCGAAAGAAAGTGTAAGAACCAAAAATATTCACCATCATAACGTCTCAATCTTGTCTGAAATTCGCCTGACTTACCGGAAGCAATAATATTACCTCTTTCATTTATAATCCTTTGTTTGTCATCAGGATGAATGAAACCTGAAGTCAAGAAGTTCAATCTTTTTACCTCTTCCAATGAAAGCCCTGTAAATTCTAATCCTTTTTTATTGATGTAAAATATTGAACCCTCAGAATTGCCACACCAAACAAATCCAGGGAGTGTATCAAGAATTTTTTTTAAATTATCCGGAAGATCATGTTCCCCTACAATTTTTTCATCCGACGTTAACATAATCACCTCATCATTTTCATAATTTTTCAAATTACATAAAAAGAAATAAAAATAAAATTAATATTTTTTAATAATTAAATAGCAGCGTAAAATATCGGATGGCATCAGGACAAATTGATAATCTCATCATGATCATAAAGTTAATAAATAGTAAAATTAATTTTTATGGAAGTGCTCACATAAAATAATAGTTACATTTTTTATTTCGTTGATTCAATCATTAAACAACGAAATATCGAGGCATATTCTAATATAAGCTGTCTTAGCTGGCTGCAATCCAGCAAAATACAATGGCACACGAATTGGGTTCCTAAATCTGAATCAATAATTAAATTACGTATAGCATTAAACTTTAGCTTGTCAAAATAAAAATGACAAGTGGAAGAAAATTTCCGTATGAAATTAAATTCATTAAGATAATTGAGCAAAACAAAAATTGACAATTAAGTGAATTACTAAACAATAGGATAAAAATTATGGAACCAAGAATTGGAATGAAATCGGAAAACTTAAAGGCGGAAGTATATATTTTAACAAAAATTTTGGCTGATGAATTTTTATTGTTTACGAAGACATTAAATGCTCATTGGAATGTTGAAGGGCCAGGTTTTCATGAAAAGCATTTATTTTTTGAAAGTCAATATAAGCAGCTAAACATAATAACAGATGAAATTGCAGAACGAATCCGGATGTTAGGACATTACGCCCCTGCTTCATTAAAGCAATTTTTAGAATTAACTCAATTCACAGAAAAATTTAATGAAAAAAATGATGGTAACGGTTTTATAAAGTGGCTTCTTGAAGATCAAGAACAGTTAATTATTGAAATCAGAAAAAATGTAAAAATATTTTCGGAGGATTTTGGTGATTTAGGAACAAGCGATTTTGTTACCGGGATTTTAGAACAACATGAGAAAATGGCATGGATGCTTAGAGCGCATATTAGTTAGTACTGCACGCTTACTTTTATTTATTTTCGTTATATCCCCAAAAGCAAGATAGGTTAAATATGGAAGAGTGTTCTCATATTGACTTAATAAGAAACGTAGCTCCGCATACAAAAGGCTGCGAGGAGTGTTTGCAGTCGGGTGATGATTGGCTGCATCTTCGGATTTGTAAAATATGCGGACATGTAGGCTGCTGTGATAATTCAAAAAACAAACATGCAACAAAACATTTTCATTCGACAGGCCATCCAATTATTCAATCTTTCGAACCCGGAGAAGAATGGGGGTACTGTTATATTGATGATATTTTTTTTGAATCATTATAAAATTTTATTGCAAAATGGAAACAACAATTTTCAAAGAAAAATTAGCCTTACCATCGCTGCCGCTATATGAATGGAAGGAAACAAAAAACACTCTTCATTTATTTCTTCAAATTATAGGAAAGATTCGCCTTTCATTTTATCTCAAAGTTTATAATTGGTGGCATACATCTCTTTATATTTCATCACGAGGACTGAAAACCGGAACTGTTCCTTATAAATATGGAATCTTTGAAATAGAATTGGATCTTATTAATCACCGGTTAATTATTCACACTGTAAATAACACAAAATCATTTTCACTATATGATGGACTAACTGTATCTGAATTTTATAATAAAGTAATTTTAAATCTTTTAGATCTTGGAATTGAAGTCAATATCGATACTGCACCTTACCATTGTTTTAGTGAGGTCTATTTTGAAAAAGATACGACACATAGATCTTATAATAAAGAATATATTGAAAGGTTTTTCGAAATATTAGGATTTGTTGATGTAGTATTTGAAGAATTCCGCAGCAAGTTTAATACGAAGACAACCCAGGTTCATTTATTTTGGGATAGTTTCGATTTAGCTTTAAGAAGGTTTTCAGGTAATCCTACGCATATTAACAATGGCATAAACAGAGAGAAAGGAGAAGCATATTCTCATCAAGTAATAAGTTTTGGTTTTTGGGCTGGAGATGATGACATCCAGGAACCGGCTTTTTATTCCTATACTTATCCTGAACCTAAAAATATAATGGAAGAATCTCTTAAGCCGGATAATGCATTTTGGAGATCGTTACATGGTAGAGCAATCGCTTTAATGATGTATGAAGAAATAAGAAATTCTGATTCCCCAAAAGAAATAATACTAAATTTCTTGGAAAGTACTTATCAAGTTGAAGCTAGAAAAGCAGGCTGGATAATTGGAAAAAATAGGCCCAAGTCTATTTAATAGATCCCTTAAAAAATATTTTTGACTATTAATTTTATAATTGGAGAAATTATGGCTGATCAAAAAACAACTTTAATTGCAGAAGTTGATTTGGATGTTGCAACTGAAATCAAAATTTATCTCGCTTCTTTAAATTACGAAGTTTACCCGATTATTTCTAAAGGAGAAGACTTATTAGAAACTGCCAAATCAATTCATCCATCATTAATAATTACCGATATTAACCTTTGCGGCCAATTAGATGGTATTGAAGCTATCGCACGGCTGGAAGAAGAATTAAAAATCCCTTATATTTTTATTACAGCTTATGATGATTACAGCCGTTTAATTACATCATATTTTTTAGATCCAGTTAGTTTGATCAGAACACCTATCGAACATGCAAACCTGGTTAACAGTATTTCCAAAGTTAAGTTTTAAATTGCGTAAATTATTATTTCAATATTTGTCATACTGATTAAAAAATTACATTCCCTGCTCTTTACTAAAAAACTTGTGAAATATTTTGTTCTCTTTAATAAAGTTTTTATAGAAAAAAACTTTAACAACATCATTAAAAATAAACCATGCTAATGCGTATCCGGTTACTATCAAACCCCATTTCCACCCAATTGCAGGAACAAATATTCCATATACACCAACGAGCAATCCTAAAACGGCTGTTGATAAAGAAGCAAGCAAAAGTGGTTTTGATGGATACGGTTTTTTGAAAAACCAATCACTGGTCCTTGTATTAAAAACCGTAGCATGTCCGGCAATTATTAGTTTAGTAAATATTGCTGCTTGAATTAATGGCTGAGGTAAATTTGAATAAGTTTCTAGCAAGAAGAAAATTAAGAATGATGATATGACACCAGCAATTCCTAATAGAGTTGAAAGCCCAAATAATTCCCTATTATTCCATTTAACCGGGAAAGGATCAATTTTAGTATTGTCATAAGCAATGGTTATTATCGGTATGTCATTCAACAACGCAAGTATAATAATCATTATTGCAGTAACCGGGTAGAAATTGAAAATCAAAATTGCCAGAGTCATAAATAAAATTACCCTTAATGTTTCAGCAATTCTGTATATGGCATAGCTGTTCATTCTTTCAAAGATAACACGTGCTTCTTTAACAGCATCTATAATTACTGAAATACCGGGCGCAAGCAAAACTAAATCTGCTGCAGCTCTGGCAGCATCAGTTGCTCCGGCAACTGCAATTCCGGCATCTGCTTTTTTAAGAGCAGGGGCATCATTTACTCCGTCGCCTGTCATTCCAACTATATGATTTCCGTTTTGCAGTTGTTCTACAATAGTATATTTATCTTCCGGGAAAACCTGTGCAAAGCCTCCTGCGTCTTCAATTATTCTGAGCATTTCTGATTCATGCTTTTTACCTTTACTCTCCTCAACCTTTTCAAGATGTAATGTTGATTCAAGTTCTTTACTAACTTCTTGAGCAAACTCTTTTACTTTATCTGCAGGAAGATTAGGATTTAATTTTTGCTGAATAGTTTTTGCAAGCACCTCCGTCATTTTAATAAATTGTGAATTACCGCCATTCTTTAATTCATCAATTTCAAGAATGTTGGAATTTAGTCCCAACTGGTCAGAAATTTGTTTAGCAATTGCTACATTATCCCCGGTTACCATTTTAACATTCAAACCAAGTTCTTTAGCTTCTGAAATTGTTTCTTTAGCATCATCACGTGGTGGATCGTAAAGCGGAATTATTCCTACAAATTTAAATTCTTGATCATCACCTTTTTTAATAGCTGTTCCAAGTGTTCTGTATCCTTTACCAGCAAATTCATTAACTGTTTTTGAAACCGCATTTCCATCTATACTTTTTGAAGATAATTTAATAATAACTTGAGGAGCGCCTTTTGTTATAATTAATTTTTCGTCAGCATTATGAACTAATGCTTCAGTCCTTTTGTTTACCGGATCAAACGGAGTAAACTTTTCTACTTTATAATTTTTTAATTCATCGTATAAATTATTTTTTTTAAGGTAATCAAATACCGGAATTTCAATCGGATCATTATTTTCTTCTTTAGATGAAAGAGCAGCATAAATCATTAAATCTTTAACACTAAAATTTGAATATGTAACCGGTTCTGCTACAGTCATTTGGTTTTTAGTAAGAGTACCGGTTTTATCGGAACAAAGTATATCTATCCCGGCAAGCTCTTCAATAGATGCAAGCCTGCTCACAATAGCTTGTTTTTTAGATAGTACAATTGCACCAACCGCCATTGTAACAGTTAAAACAGCGGGTAACGCAACCGGGATTGCAGCAACAGTAAGAACCAAAGCAAATCTTAATATGTCAATCATGTTTTCATGTCTGTATAGTGCAGTCAGAATAATTAATACAACCATGAAAATTGTTATGAATATTAAATAGTTCCCCACTTTTATAACCATCTTTTGGAAATGGCTTTTCTGTTCTTTTTCTGCTTTTGCAACAAGTGAAACTGTTTTGCCAAAGAAGGTATTTAACCCGGTTAACGTAACAACTGAAATCATCTCTCCTTGCTTAGCAACAGAATTAGCATATGCTGTATCATTCGCATGTTTAGTAACCGGCAAAGATTCACCTGTTAATGCGGCTTGATCAATTTGAATATAATCTCCTTCAATCAGCTTAACATCTGCCGGAAGAATTTCACCTATTTTTATTTTAATTATATCTCCAGGAACAAGCTCTTTGGCATCTATTGATTTGAATTCTCCGTTGCGTAAAACAGTAGCTTTTTTTGCAAGCTTTTGTTTGAGAACACTTAATGCGCTTAACGCTTTACTCTCCTGCCACAAATCAATTACAGCATTAACCAAAAGTAAAGTAGTTATAATTCCGAAGTCTTCCCATTTTTGAACTGAAGCGGAAAGTATCGCTGCAATTTCTATCATCCATGGAATTGGCCCCCAAAATCTTCTTAAAACTCTATGTAAAAAAGTTTCTTCTTTTTCCGGGATTTCATTCAACCCATATTTTTTACTTCTTTCCTTTGCTTCAGAATCAGTTAGACCCTTTTCTTTATTTGTATTTAATTCTTTTAATACTTCGTCAATAGTTTTAGATTGATAATAATCTTTTTCCGAACCATTCTTTGACATATTTGGCCTTCCTCTCACTTAAAATTTCATTCACACAACTAGCATAAGAAACACTAAGATTTCAATTTTAATAATTCATAGCACATTAAATGGAACTATGTTTAATTAACAATTTATAATTTGATTAGAAATAAACTTAATTGAAGAGCAGATAATTTATCAACAAAAACAATTTCAAAACATATCAAATATTCTGTCTGCTATGATTTAACTTAATATATATGCAGAATTAAAAATGTGTTAACTCTCAAAATCAAATCATTAGTTATGATTAAAAATCACAGCACAATTATAATAAATCATATTTCAATTTCAAGGCTGTTGAATATTTAGCTTTAAAACTTTAACAATAAATGTTAGACTAAATTTGTATTAAAAAGGTTTTAAAATTAATTTATTTTAATGAAGTCATTTTTTAATGAAATTACTTTTTTCCGTTAATGAATTTAATAACAATTTTTGCTATGAAAAACGATTTAACACCTGAAATATACTTTGCAAATTATTGTGTGTTTGCCAGATAAACATAATTTGGTTGATTATTTTAATTAGAGTTTATAATGATAGATTTTTGATTGCGAATGTATAAATACACTCTTTGAAAATTTCGATAATAAAAATTGAAAAGTTACATTCATAAAATATTTAACTAATTTAGGTATGATTTTAACGAGGAAATATTGATGGTAATAGATTTAATTTATAACCTATCTGTTTTAGTCGCTCTTAGTGTTCTATCAGGTTTTATTGATATTAGGTTTAGTAGAAAAGAATTTAAAGGAAAAATATTTCAGGGATTACTTTTTGGAATAACTGCAGTAGTTGGAATGTTTTATCCTTTCCATCTATCAGAAGGAATTTTTTTCGACGGAAGATCAATTGTTATAGGCCTATGTACATTCTTTTTCGGGCCTGTATCCGGTTCAGTTTCATCCATAATAGCCATAATCTTCAGGCTTTATTTAGGCGGCGGCGGAGCACTAATTGGTTCAATTGTAATATTAGCTTCTTTCTTCATCGGATTATTTTTCTTCCAGCGTAGAAATAAAAATATTGAAAAAACTCTAACAAATTTTAAATTGTACATTTTTGGATTTACTGTAAGTGCTACTATGTTGATTTTATTCTCCATGCTTCCCTATAAAAATACTTTTGAAATGTATAAAATTATCCTGCCAACTATATTAGGCGTATATCCTTTTGCAACATTGATTATTGGTAAAATACTATTAGACCAGGAAGAAAAACAAAATTTTATAAACAAAATAAAAGCTAGCGAAGAAAGATGGCAGTTTGCTCTTGAAGGTGCTGGTGATGGTGTTTGGGATTGGGATGCAAAGACTAATAAAGTATTTTTCTCACATCAATGGAAGGCAATGCTTGGATATAAAGATGATGAAATTAACAATACATTAGAAGCATGGGAAAATCTATTGCATCCGGATGATAAGGCTGATGTATTTGAAAAAATAGACAAACATTTTAGAGGTGATGTACCTGTATATCAAAGTGAACAAAGATTAAAATGTAAAGATGGTTCATATAAGTACATCCTGGATAGAGGAAAGGTTATTCAATGGGATGAAAATGGAAAGCCACGAAGAATAATAGGAACCCATACAGATATTTCAGATCGAAAGCTCGTAGAAAAAGCTTTAAAGGAGAATGAAGAAAAATATCGAACAATTCTACACACAGCGCTTGAAGGTTTCTTGGTCGTTGATAATACCGGCCGTATCCTGGAAGTAAATGAAACTTACTGTTCATTGAGTGGTTATACAATAAATGAACTTCTTTCTATGAATGTGAAAGACATCGAGAGTCATGAATCAAGCGAAGAAATTACTTCGCATAGAGAACAAATAAAAAATAACGGGGAAGATCGTTTTGAATCAAAACACCGTCGTAAAGATGGAAGTATTTTTGACGTTGAACTAAGTGTTCAATATAAAGACATTGATAGTGGCAGATGGATAGTTTTTATTAAAGATATAACGGAAAAAAAAGCTGCTGAAAAATTGTTAGTTGAAAGTCAGGAAAGATTTAAACTTGCGTTTCAAACTAGCCCTGATTCTATCAATATAAATCGGTTAGATGATGGACTGTATGTAGATATAAATGAAGGATTTACACGAATAACCGGATATTCAAGAGAAGAAGTTATTGGAAAAACTTCACTTGAACTAAATATATGGGATAATCCTAATGACCGGGAAAAATTAGTTTCAGGAATTAAAAATTATGGCCATGTTGAAAATCTTGAAGCAAAATTTAGAATGAAAAATGGGGAAAAAATTTATGGATTAATGTCTGCAGCTATTATTCTATTGAAAAATGAACCTCATATAATTAATGTAACTAGAGACATTTCTGAAATTAAAAAAGCTCAAGCGGCATTACTTGAAAGTAAGAATCTTTTTCAAACTTTGGCGAATGTTTCCCCTGTAGGAATTTTTAGAACAAATGTTTCTGGTGATACAACGTATGTTAATCCGACGTGGTGCAATATTTCCGGACTCTCAGCTAATGAAGCATTAGGATATGGATGGTTAAATGCAGTTCATCCTGAGGATAAAGTTAAATTACTTAGTGGTTGGCAGGATTCAACTAAGCTTCAAAATGAATCTTACGCTGATTATAGATTTATAAGAAAAGATGAGACTATCAGATGGGTAATGGGAAAAGCAATTCCCGAAATGAATTCAGAAAACCAAGTTGTGGGTTATATCGGAACTATTACTGATATAACTGAACGAAAAAATGCTGAAGATGCGCTTAAGGCAAATGAAGAAAGAATGCGTTCAATTGTTGAAGGCACTCCTCATTTATTCTTCTACACTCAAAATACCAATGCTGAATTGACTTATATCTCTCCTACAGTTGAACTAATATCAGGATATCCTGTTGAAAAATGGCTCAAGACCAAAGATTGGTTCATATCAAAATCTAGCATAAATAAAAAAGCAAAAGAAAAAACATATTACCATTTACAAGGTAATTTTTCAAATGAACCAATTATTGTCGAAATAATACATTCGGATGCGCACCTAATTACTCTTGAAGTATTTGAAAATCCGATCATCAAAGATGGGAAAGTAGTTGGCCTGCAAGGAGTTGCACATGATATTACTGAAAGGAAAAGATCTGAAGAAGAGATAAGAAAGTTTTATCTAGGCGTTGAACAAAGCCCAGCTTCCGTATCTATAACTGATAAAGATGGCAATGTAGAATATGTAAATAAGAAATTTACTGAATTAACAGGATATGAGTTCGATGAAATTATTGGTCAAGACCAAAGAATATTAGGAACTGGCGAGAATTATATAAAAAAAGATAAACAAATGTGGGAAACAATTCTTTCAGGTAAAGATTGGCATGGGGAATTTCACAATAAAAAGAAAAATGGCGAATTGTATTGGGTTTCGGCATCTATATCTCCTGTTCAAAATGAAAAAGGTGAGATTACACATTTCATTGAAATCAAAGAAGATATAACCGAAAAGAAAAAAATGATTGATGAGCTGATAGAAGCAAAGGAAAAGGCTGAAGAAATGAGCAGGTTAAAATCAAATTTCCTTGCTAATATGAGTCATGAGTTGAGAACTCCATTAGTTGGAATACTTGGATACGCAGACTTCCTTCGAAATGATGTGGTATCTGATGAAATTAAAAACATGGCTGAAACTATTTTTAAAAGCGGTACAAGATTATCTGAAACGTTAAACTTAATATTGGATTTATCAAAATTTGAAAGTGAAAAGATAAATATAAAATATCAAGAAATAGATTTATTAAGAATAACAAGAGAAGTTATCTCATTATTTCACGAGACAGCTAAGAAGAAAAAGATAGAACTAAATCTTTCATTTAATCAAGATCCAATAAATATGAATTTTGATCCACGTGCATTTCGCTCTATACTAACAAACCTAATAAATAACGCAATTAAATATACAAATGAAGGAAGCGTTAGCACTTTGGTTAATGCATTGGATAACTATATTGAAATTAAAGTAATGGATACAGGTATAGGAATTGATAAAAAGGACTACGAAACAATATTTGAAGAATTTAGACAGGCAAGTGAAGGCTATAGTAGAAACTTCGAAGGTTCAGGATTAGGCTTAAGTATAACTAAAAAATTAGTTGAAAAGTTTGGAGGCAAAATTTCTGTAGAGAGTGAAATTGATATAGGCTCAACTTTTATTGTCGAATTACCTTTTAATAGAGATGAAGAAATATTTACAAAATTAAATCAAAAAAAGTTAAAAGAACCATCAAAAGATATTTCTAATAATTCTATTAAACCATTAGTATTAATAGTTGATGATGATCCAACTGTTTATAAAATTATAAAAAGATATTTAAATGATAATGTTGAATTGGAAAAAGTAGAAAATGCGGAAGACGCAATTCAAAATGTCATGGAGAAAAAATATGACATCATTTTTATGGATATTAATTTTAAAAAAGGAATGGATGGTAAGCAGGCAACACAGATAATTAAAACTAAGAAAGGCTATGAAAATATTCCTATAATAGCAATGACTGCTTATGCAATGATAAATGATAAAGAAGAATTTTTATCGGCAGGCTGTGATTACTATTTATCAAAACCTTTTTTGAAGGAAGAATTAATTGAAATTGTTGAAAAGGCCTTAATAAGAAAATCCGGATAGAAAATAATATTAAGAACTAATACTTCAGGTTAAAGAAGAAAATTAAACATATACAAACTTTTGCAATTAATAATTGACTCAGTTTTACATATCACTACTCATAATTTGTTTAGAAAAGTATTCCTCTTTAAATAACTCAAGAATTATTGGGTAGATTTAATTTTAATTCCAAACATTTAAATTGTGGATAACAACAGTTAATCCTTAAAAGCCGTAATATTATTAATAAAGTTTGTTTCAAACACTTCCATATTATTTTATAAGAATCATTTTTCCAACATCTCTATATAAAGGACTGCCGTCTAATGGTTTAGCTATAAATGAATAAAAATAAACCCCGCTTGCAAAGCTACTCCCATCAAATTTTATGGAGTAGTTCCCTAAATCTTTTTCCTTTTTTATTACAGTTGTAACATATTGCCCAATTGAATTATAAACAATGATCTGAATGTTTGATGCTTTTGCAACGGAAAATTTTATATTAGTTTCCGGATTAAAAGGATTTGGATAATTTTGATAAAGTTTAAATTCTCTTACGGTAGAATTTTTTATTCTTACGCCGGTAATTTTATTAATAATAAAAGTATTTTCACTAACTGAAATTAAATTTGTATCATTTTTACTAGTAATCTTTATTTTAAATCCTGAACCGCTTAATGTATCCTGAACATTCCAGAGAAAAGCATTTGTTGGTGAAGAAACTGAATTTCCGATTACCAAATAAGTAGTGTCATTTAATATTAAATCAATTTCAACTTCATCTGAAATATTATCCTGCCATCTGATAATATAAGTTGAATCTGAATATACAATTTCACCTCCATTAGGAGAAGTTATTTTAATAAAAGGTGAAGTTGTAAATAGCCTTGAGGTCTTTGACCAGTTACTTGTTCCTAATGAATTTGTATTTTTTACCCTCCAAAAATAATGAGTATTGTTATCAAGGCTATCTAAATAGACATAAGAAGTTAGGTTAGATTTATTAGTTATTAAATTATTAAATGATGAATCTGTGGCAACTTGAAAATTAAAAGTTGATACGATACCTCGAGTTCCCCAAATAAATTTGACTGGCTGATTGCCATTAACATATTCGCTATCTGCCGGCGAAAAAGCAACAGGTGTATATGCTGAATCAACTGATTGAGGGGTTCCAAAAAGAAAGTCACCGAAATATGTGGTATCAGCATTTACTAATAATACCTTCCCTAAAGTCTTATTATTGAATTTATAAGAAGAGTCATAACTTGTAGATAATGGAATAAATTGTTCACCCTCTTCTTTTCGGAAATACACTTTTGTTTTTGCAGGATCAATAATTCCTGGAAAATATTCCAACTCGATGGTAATCATACCCTTATATGAATTTACCCCTTGATAATTTGATATTGTAAAATAGTTAGGATAAACGATTGGAGCATCCGCACTAAATGCAGGATTAATAGGCGAATAGTTATATCTTTTAACGTGAACTTCAGAATAGCTATCGGCCTTGAGCTCACTGAAAGTTGTATAAACTCCTATTTTGCTTGTCGTATTAAGAGGATTAGGATAAGTATTTTCTTGTTGAGGATCTATAAAAACATAAGATTCTTCAGGGAGCTGACTGCGCCATGGAAATTTAAATGATCGATAAGAAAATTGTCCATCTTGATCTTTAAAAGACATTTCAAGAACTATATTTGTGTCTTTAACTTCTGTATATGTTGGATGATATATGCCGCCTGGCGGTCTGCTCCAACCGATAACAGTATTTCCATTAGGTAATCTTTGTACAGAACCGCCTGAGCTAGTATATATTGTTTTCCCATGATCATACTCCCAAACCATTGTAGCAGTGGTATCATCTAAATTTAATTTGTATTCTACAGCCCTAGAGTATCTAGGTGAGTGATCATCCCCATTATCAAACATTAGTAAATTGCCGTTAGCTAAAATGTTAATATTATGTTGATTTGAGAAATAAGTTGGAGCATTTTCGGGATGTTCGCCTATAAATTTAAATTGGTTTAACTTTCCTCCAAGTACCCACATTATATCACCAGTATTTCTATTAATTTTCACAATTGCAGAAAGATATCTAAGCGAAAAAAGTATATTCCCATCTTGATCAATTTCAATTGAATTAGCATGTCCATATGGAATATTTTTTTGCGTCAAATCAAAATATGAAGCTGTTACAGGAATATAATCCAAAGTCCTCCATTGAAAGACAACATTCTTATTGGCGTCAAGTTCTTGAACTACAGCACCAACAACCGTAGCATCTGGCCTTCCTCCTTCAACAATTTTGCTCATATCCATAGGCTGGGGATCAGTAGCAAACAGAAGTGCATGTCCATTTGGAAGAAGCAGAAAGTCATGAGAATCCGCTATATACCCATTACCACATTTGAAAGTATCAATTACTGTCAATGAAGTATCAAGTAAAAGATGCCTTCCGTTTTCTGAGGTCATTAAATCGCCATTCGGCAAAACTCTAAAATTAGATTCTGGTGTATCAAATTTTTTGTATTTAATTACATTGCCATTATTATCTGCGATTATTAAATAATTGCCATAAGGAGTTCCACTTTTTGCAGGTTTGTTAGCAATAAAAATTTCCCCATCTGCCGGACCATTTGATGAATCAATTTGGATTTCAGGAAAATCAGAAGGCAGCGTATCTGAAGTTTCACTACGTGGATTTATACTTTTATATTTTTCTGAACCATTACTATTATTGATTTGTGTATTATTCGCAAACAATAAACTTTGTTCATCAATTGGATGGGATAACCTGGTGGTTTGAAAATGAAAAGAAGTTTCTGAAAACTCTTTACCTGATATGGTTTTTATTCCTGGTTTAATTTCAATATTAACTTTCTCATTTGGTAAAAATTTAATTTTAGGTATATATAAAATTGTTTTGCCATCATCAGATAATTTTACACTGCCATTATGAATTCCACTTTTACTGCCTCTAACAATAAATTCATTTTGAGTAATACTCGATTCATCTATAAATTCAAAAGACTTTAAAATTATATTATTGCTTAGCGATACATATTTTGAATTATTTTTAGGAGAGATATATTCAAACGACTGTGAAAAAATAACAATATTAGAAAGTACCAAAGTTGTTAATGTAAAAATGATATTTTTTAACATTTAAATTCCTTAAAGTATTTAAACTGTGAAAATTAAATTTTTAGTATATGTTCAAATTAATATGGACAGTTTTATCTTAAATTTTAAACAATAAAAAAGAATTATTGTTTTCTATTTAATAATACCTTTTTTAAAACATTATAATAAAACAAAATTATTAGAAATAATTTCTTTAAAGAAAGATATATTATTTATTTTAGATACAACATCTTTTTCGTTTGAATATAGTTACCTATACTCAGCTTATAGAAATAAATTCCGCTGGAAAAATTAGATGCATTAAATTCAACTTCATACTTCCCTGCTGGCTTAAATTCATTCATTAAAGTTTTAACTTCTTCTCCAAGAACATTGTACACTTTCAATATTTGTATACCGCTAATTGGTGACTGCCATTTAATGATAGTATTCGGATTAAATGGATTCGGATAATTTTGTGATAAAGAAAAATAATTTGGATTATTTAAATTCCTATCATGTATACCTGTAATAACTTTTCCTATAAAAATTATTGGTAATGATGCCATTATATCATTTTGACTTGAAACTACATAGACCGTATCTGTAACAGCATTTTCATTAACACTTTCAAATGTAAAATGCAGGTAACGTTTTTTCTCTGGGGGTATATGAACCGGGAAAACATCCGAGCATTTGAAATACTTTTTCATAAAATAAACACTATCAATATCTATAGAAGCGAGAGAATTATTTTTAATTTCGATTGAATCAATTGCAAAAGACTGCTTTGAATAAGTATTAAAAATTATTGAATCTTTGTTAGCAGTAATTATCCTCGTTTTCCAAGGAAATTTAAACGCGCGATAGCTATATACAAATGTTTTACCTACTAACGAATCATTACTGATTGTAGCTCCGTTATTATCTGCTTCACTCATATAAAAAGAATTTCCCGAAGTATTTCCCCAGCCAATAACAAAGTTCCCTTTAGAAGTGGCCTGTATATTTCCCATATTCCGGGAAGCAACATCAGGTTTATGGGGAATAATTTTTATTAAATTAGCTGTTTTATTTTGTTCATCGATACTAAAAATCAATGCTCTAGAATTTTGATCGGGTTCAGTATTATGATTATCAAAAATAGTTAAATTATTTCCATTAGTTAGACGCGCATCATGCTGCAATTGAAAATTAGTATACCCGCCGGAATATTTAAACTGATTATTGTAACCTCCAAAACGCCAATTTATTTTGCCGGTGTTCCTATCAACCTCAGTTATTTCATTAAAATCTTTAACTGAGAATATTATTCTATCTTTATCAACTACATCAATTGAATTTATATGAGTATATTCCAGTACATTCTGATAAAAATCAACGACGCTTGAATCCGCATCTGTTATTTTATAATGGTCCCAGGTTCTCCATTGCCAAACAACAACGTTATCTTCATTTACTTCTTGAATCACATTACCAATAACTGTAGCATTCGTATATATTCCTGGTTTAACAGTATCCATTTGGATCTTCTGAGGATCTAATGAGACCACAAAAGAATGTCCATCGGGAAGAACTTGTAAATCATGATAATTGGTCCAATATCCGTTTCTGCAATAAAAGCTATCTACTACTTGATATAAACTATCCATTCCATAAAACTTATTTTTGCTAGCATCAAAATATGTAATTAATCCGGAAGGCTGAATTTTGAAATCATAAACCCTGGGTAAATTTCTTTTATAAAACAATGGAATTCCATTATAATCCAATATTGATAAATAATTAGATGAGTTTTGATTTATTCCAAGGAAATAATTACCATCTTTTGTATTCTTATTACTGATGTAAACTTTAGGAAAATCGGAGGGAATTAACAAATGTGTATCAATATCTGATTGAATATTTCTTGAAAAATTATTTCCCACTTTCAGACTTTGATCAAAATCAACAGAACCCAAAAGAATATTTGATGAGCTAGATTTATTTGAGATTAAAAAATAAAAACTTAATGAGTCAACTTTTGTATCGGCAATTGTTTTCAACCCACTTGATAATTTTACTTCAACTATTTCTCCATTCGTAAAGAGAATATAAGGATTAAAGACTATCGTCTTAGAGTCTTTTGTTATATAGAGACTTCCCTCATGATGCCCACTTAAATATCCATCGACATTTACAAGTGAAGAATTATTAACATTAAAATTTTTCAATGCTTCACCAAATCGGATTATAATATTTGTGCTTGGAGATAAATATTTTGAACTGGGAACAGGTGAAAGATATTCAAATTTATCAATGTTATAATTGGATTGAGAATAACAAATAGATAAAAACGAAAGAGATATTAGAAGGAATAATAATTTCATCAGTAAAATATAAAACTAAATGAAACCATTTAAAATAAAAATGCGAAAACAAATTATTTTCGCATCTTTTTGAGCTGGCGGACGGATTTGAACCGCCGACCGGCTGATTACAAATAATGTCAAGTGTGACAATTAAAAACTAAAATCAAATGAACATTTCTTTATGTCACTAATATGTTCATTAAAATCAAATAAATCAATATTATTTAATAAAATAATTTTTATTCAAATTTTAATTGTAACTTAATAATAACAATTCAAAATGAGATTACAGATTGTTAGATTAAAAAAAGGCAGCCTAATAGACTGCCTAAATTTATATACTTATTTACAAAATAATTATTTCAATAGAATCATCTTCCCAACCTTAATAAAATGTTTTCCCGAAATTTTTGATTGTGCGTCTAATTTATAAAAATAAATCCCACTGGAAAGATTATCGGCAATGAAATTTACGGTATATCGACCAGCAGATTTTTCTGTGCTTACCAATAAACCTATTTCCTGACCTATAGAATTACATATTTTTAGATTGATAAAAGAGGCTTCAGGAATTTGATATGAAATGGTAGTACTTGGGTTAAAAGGATTGGGATAATTATTAAATAATTTATATTCCGTTGGAAACTTTGATGAAAATTCATCATCGACTGAAGTTATTATATTAAAACTTTTTTCAGGAGCGAATAGAGAGCCTTTATATGTAGCATCAATAGCTTGGACACTCCAAAAGTATTTTCCATCCGGAAGTCCGTTTATTGTGTAACTATTTGTTTGTGCATTCCCTAATCTTACAACTCTCCTAAAACCAGTGCTCAAGTCAGACATTGGGGACAGAATATCTGGTATATCTGCTGATGTCCCTATCATTAGATTATAACTTAATCCATTTTGAAGAGTTTCGCTGTCATTACTTTTATCCCAAGTTAATGTAATGCTGAGGTCACTATTAACTAAAGAATTTAAATTGGAAGGTGTTGATGGGACATTATTTTTGTATTTAGAATTATTACGATATATTTTAGTTACTTTATTCGTTCCATCATATCCTGTTATTAAGATATCTAAATCACCATCATTATCATAATCTACCCAAGTAACAGAGCTATAATTTACACCGGTTAAAGAGAGTCCTGTTACTTCTGAAAAAGTATTGTCTGAATTGTTTTTATATACTTTTGTTATTCTTGGACCTTTTGCGTATCCAGTTAATAAAACGTCAAGGTATCCGTCATTATTGTAATCCCCCCACGAAACAGAACTATAGTTTACTGCGGTAAACGGAAGACCGTCCAATTCAGTAAAAGTACCATTGCCATTATTTTTATAAATTATGGCCATTCTTTCAGAGCCTGTATGTCCGGATAATAAAATATCCAAATATCCATCATTATTATAATCCCCCCAAGCTAACATGCTTGCATTGCTGGACAAACCAGTCAAAGAAATTTGTGATTGTTGTGTAAAAGTGCTGTCACCATTATTTTTATAAATTTTACATACCCTGCTATTATTTGCATCACCCGTTGCTCCGCATAGAAGGATATCTAAATCACCATCATTATCATAATCAGCCCAGGTTCCTGAACCGCTTGATATTCCTGTTAAAGATTCTTTTGATAATTCTGTAAAGGAACCATCACCATTATTACTAAATACTTTTGAGATACGATTACCTCCACTATCTCCAGTTATAAGCAAATCAAGATCACCGTCATTATCATAGTCACCCCATGCGGCAGAACTATAACTAACTCCAATTATATTAGCTAATGTATCTTCTTGAAATGTTCCATCACCATTGTTTTTATATAATTTTGTTATTGATGCACTTCCAGTACTACCAGTTATTATTAAATCTAAAAACCCATCATTATTATAATCACCCCATTTAACACAACTATTACCAACGGATGTAATATCAATTGATGTCATAGGTGTAAATTTATTTCCATCGTTTCTATAGATTCTCGTAAAGGGTAATATATCCTTATTGCCTGCAATTACTATATCTAAATCTCCATCATTATCATAATCTCCCCAATCAACAGAGCCTCCATCAACTCCTTGTAAGGAAAAATTCATTTCGGTAAAAAGTTCTTCGTCTTTTGTTGTAAAAGACCAAGCAGAGCTCCATCCACTTTTCCCAGCATTGTTAACTGCATTGACTTGCCAATAATACTTAGTGTTGTAATTAAGCTTTTCTTGCGGCACATAGTATTCTGAACCACTTATATTACTTTGATAGAAAACTGTATCTGAAAAGTTAGAATTATCAGAAATAAGTAAATTATAACTAGCGGCTCTCGCAGCATCATTCCAATCTAATGTTAGATTCAAGTCTTGACCAACAGCGCTGTTAGAAGGACTGACTAATGTAGGAATATCCGGTTTTGTCAATGGTTCTGCTTCAGTAGTAAATAGCCAAATGTCACTCCAAATACTTGTTCCGGCACTGTTTTCTGCTTTAACTCTCCAAAAATATTTTGTCTTGTATGAAAGAGTTCCAGAGTTAATTTGATATTCAAGTGAGGTTAAGTTATCCTGGTCAACTATTTGGTTTAAAAAATTTTCATCAATACTAACTTGCACTGAATATTTATCTGCTCCATTAGAAGAATTCCATTTTAACTTTAATATTACGCTCTGATTCGCCGCTCCACTATCTGGAGAAGATAATATTGGGGCATTGGGAGTTACTACGGGCAATATCCCTGTACCGCTAATAGAAACCTCAACATTATCTGCACCGGAAGAATAGTTCAATATATTTCTGGAATAAACAATTGCTGAATCCGGTTTAAAGTGTACATAAATTTGGGTTAAAGAAACATCTCCATTATTTGGTGGAAGAGATATTGATTTTGTAAAATTAGTATTACTATTCAATGAAATTTCAAATCCATTAGGAGCTTGAATATTTAAATTTGATGTTAGATTTCTTCCTGAAACAGTATAATTTTTTACAGGTGAGACTTGCCCAAGTTCAGTATTTTCAAAATTCGGTAAAGAATTTGTAGAAGTTTCAATATTAGGTTGTGGATGATAACCAGTACCACTTAAAAGAATATAAACAGGCGTAGAAATATTATTTGCATTATGTGTAATTTCTATCGAATCGGTTTTTAATCCTTCTGAAGTTGGCTCAAACTGTACTGTAACAACTTTAGTCCCGCCTGAAGAATATTATATGAGCCCTCTCCTGAAATGATTTGAAAATCACTATTGCTTTTATTAAGTAGGCTGACTACTCCATTCATCCCAGCATTTCCAGTATTACTTATTGTAAAATCTTTTTGTAATGATTGACCGATAGGTACATTGTTATTATCCCAGCTATCAGGGCTAATTGAAAAATATGGAGTTGATGGATTTATTCCGGTGCCGTTAACAGAAACTTCAACATTTTCTGCCCCATCAGAGGAATGAATTATTTTTCTGGTATATGTTTTTACAGAATCAGGTTTAAAATGCACATAAATAGTAGTTGAAGAAACAGAACCATTACTAGGGGTTATGGAAAGTGATTTTGAAAAATTATTATTACTATTTAATGATATTTCAAATCCATTCGGTGCTTGAATATTGATATTAGAAGTTAAATTACTTCCAGTTAAAATATAATTCTTTGTTGGGGATGTTTGCCCAACAACTATATTACCAAAGTTAGGTAGTGTGGATGGATTTACATTAATTGTTTGTGTAACCCCAGTCCCACTAAGAGGTACATTCTGAGGAGACGAAATATTGCTTGCGTTATGTGTAATCACTAGTGAACCGGCTTCTAATCCTTTTGAAGTTGGTTCAAATCTAACCGTAATAACCTTATTTTCACCTGCTGGAATATCAAAATTTCCATTGCCTGAAACTAGTGCAAAATCTGCTATGCTGGTATTTGAAAGGCTTACATTGCCAGTTAAATTTGTGTTCCCATTATTTTCGATTGTAAAATTTGTTTCAAGATATTGTCCAATTGTTACATTTCCAAAATTATGAGATTGAGGATTTATATTTATCTGGGGCTCAAGTGCAGCTTGACTAACGCTGCCGTTTTGATAGGTTACTTGTAAAACATCTCCATTTGTATTTGCTATTTCACATTCTGAAGTTGAAAAATTTATTGTGCTGTTTCCACCATTATATAAGAATTTTAAATCCAATAATTTACCATCTGCGATGTTTACCCCTGCTGTTCCATCCCATGCAATTACAAGTTCATTATTAGCTATTCCTACTAATACCCCGGGAATTTGAGAATCCCAATTTAAAGCCCTTCCCCAGGTTAAAACACCAGCATCATATTGTATTTTAATAGTTATAGCGCCCACATTTGAAAAGTTTTTTACATCAATAGGTATAATAACACTGTCTCCTGATATTGCAGTTACGTCTCCTGCAGAGACAGTCATTGATTGTGCATTTATTCTTGATGAAACTAAAATTAAACTTATAATTAAAAAAAGAAGGTTTTTCATTGTTTATTCCAAATATTAAAAGTTAAAAGATAATTTTTCCAATGAAGTTTTCTCTTATTTCAAAAGCAGCATTTTCTTTGCTGTAGTGAAGCTCTTAGATGTTCCCTTTACATTTAACCTATATATATAAATACCGCTTGCTAAATTTTGTGCGTTAAATTCAACCTATATGATCCAGCAGATTCTTTTTTATTTACCAAAGTAATAACTTTTTGACCCAACACATTAAATATTTCAATACTAACAAATCCATCTTCGGGCAAATCATATTTTACTGTTGTGCTTGGGTTAAAAGGATTAGGATAATTTTGAACTAGTTGATATTCTGTTGGTAATGTTAATTTGATAGAAGGAATATCAATTTTTAGATTTTTAATAACATCTGCATTCTCATCAGCAAACTCGCTTTGAGGATCAACTGAAAAATTTAACAGTCCCACCTTAAAGCTGTCTTTTAATTTGAATTTTAGATTTAACAAAGGTTCGTCATCCTTTAAATTAATTGGATTTAAGTCATCCCATGCTATTGTAATTTTTCCATCCTTTTCGGAGTACATTAACCCTTCAGCTTTAGAAATTAAATCAAGAAAATCAATTGACTCTTTTGGATAACCTAAATATAACGTTATAGCACCTATCAAAGTTTCATTATGTATGTAAACAGGAATATTTACATCAGCCCCGTGTGTAGTTTCAATGGCTTTGGAATTAACGAAATTTATATTTGAAATGGTTTTAGTTAGAGACGGGTCATAGGAGCTGTTAATATCCCCAACACAAATGCCTTTAATATTCTCTATTATATTATTATTTAAACCTGTTACACTTAAAGTATCAAAACACCAGTCTCCAATATCAAAATTGGTAATATAACCAACTATTCTTTTTCTAATATTTAATGCGTCTAAACTAGTGATAGTTCCACTTCCATTGTTATCAGCAGCATGTAATATGAGTGGAGAGGTTATAGAATATTTTCCTACAAGATATTGTCTAATCTTTAATGCATCGGTTGAATTTACGCCTCCCCAATTTGTCGTAGATGATTTAGGAATAATTTTATAATTGTTTGTAAGAAGCGAACCAAATGAAAAACTTCCGTTAACCTCAATTGATTTAATTGGGTTTTGATTTTGATAAAGCTGCACTGTTACATTGTTAATTGGTGAGAACTGGTCATTGTCATATATTATATTTCCATTAATACTGTAGGTTTGAGGAGGAACGGTAACAAAAAAAGTATCCGGTAAAGATTTATTTGTTGGATCAGTCGCGGTTACAATTACTTTAGTGTTTCCTTGTAAGGTTTCACTGGCTGTTAAGTATAATTTCCCTGAAGTTAGTGAATCAGTATCATAGCTTAGTAAACTATTTTCAGAAGTCACAGAATAATTTAAAATCTCTCCATTTGGGTCTGAAAAGATATTATCAAGCTCCGCAATGAATTTAATTTCACTTGGATTTATAGTTTGATCAGGAATATGAGATATAATTTCCGGGTTTCCAGTTGAGCTAATTACAGAATAAGGATACCCGTTGCTATTTCCGTTTGAATTATTTACAAAAATATTTCCATTTTCAATTCCTTCAAGGGCTATGCATCTAATTGATGTATTCGTCCATGATTCTATGTTACTTGATTGTAAATCATTAAATTTAACTGTGCCAGTTGTTCCAAAATTGTTACCATTAATAATAATTTTGTCGTCAGCAGAAAATTTATCTTTGTTTAAAAAGTAATTATAGCCGGATGGTTAAGAACAATTATATTTAATTCCCTAATAAACTTACTCCCTGAGGCTAATTGTGCTCCAATATAAAAAACGTATGTGGTCGCACTAGCATTAGTGGGGATATCAAAACTATAGACAGAGTGATGGTTATTATTTAATAAAGATACTCCTGAACTCCAATTAATTATATCTGGACTATTATATATGTCCAAACTATTACCTGCAAATTGTTCAGAATTACAATTGCATTAAACTTGACATTATCTCCAGAAAACCAGATATAGTTGTATTTGTAAAATTAACATAGCCAGTGTTTTCTTTACCAAAACTAACATAAGCCTCATGATCACTTGTGATAACTTCACAAATAATTACATACTGGCTGCTATTATACCTTTTAATTCTTTTCTCATATAATACATCTGGTGGGGTAGCGCCGTCTTTACTTAAACCAATGTACTTACCTGTTGTGCTAATGCCCAATATCGTATACAGTGAGTTATTAAACGGATGAGAATCCCCATTTCTAATCATATATACTTCTCTGTCTTCTGGATTAATTAACCATTGAGAAGTTGGTCCAGTACTACCTACAATTATTGTAAAAGAATTTGAATTATTATTTGGATTACTATCTAAAGTTGGATTTACAGTAAAAACTAGTTGATAATTTCCATTACTGCTTCCGGCATTAAAATATTCCACTATTTCTTTGGTATCAGATTGATTTAAGTTATCAATCTTACCAGGAAAACTTTGCTGTATATTTCCACTGGGGTCATAAAGTGTAAAAGTGTAGTTGACGTTTTTGTAAATTTTATCTGAGGTATTACTATTATTATAAACTTGAGCTTTAGCTTGAAATTGTTGATTTGGATTAAGATATGTTGCTGTGGTACTTATGCCCTTTACTTGCAAATCCCAACCAGCAGCACTTTGTGTAACATTGAGATTGAGCTCACCGGATTCAGGAAAGCGCAAAGTTTTATTATCGGCTAAGGCAGTAAAATAAAACTGGTGCCCCCAATTGAAAAATTATTTAATGATTTAGAATATACTACCCCATTACTCCAATTAGAGGAACCACTACCCATTGAATTTGAATTATTATCTACATATAAATTAACATTTTGTGGAGCAATTCCACTGGTTGAAGTATAAGTAACTTGAAAACTGAAAGAATCATCTGTTGTCCCGGAATTTGGAGTGACTTTTCCGTTTGACAAAGATATTGTACCTTTATCTAAATTAATGTTTCGAATTTTCTCCAACATTCCCTGCATTATCATAAGCTTTTGCCGTAAGCTGATACTGTCCATTTGAAAAGATGTACATCCCAATGATAAGAATATGGGCTTTGAGAACTCTCTCCAATTTGATTTTCGTTAATATAATATTCAACTTTTGCAATACCACTTTTGTCATCAGTCGCATTTAAGTTAATATTTATATTTCCTTTTTAAAGTAGCGTTATTTTGAGGTTGGGTTATTTGAACTATTGGAGATGTAATACAGGAAGGTTAGCGCTATAGATTCCGCTTCCATGAGTGGCAACTGCGACCAAACCATCAGAAGCCTGACTTACTACCATTGGACAAACTACATTTCCAATTGTAGCAGCTCCTTCTTGTGCCCAATTAGTATTATTACCATCCAACTCGGAAGTGGAATACAATCCTGTACTTGTAGCAACATAATAAGTAGTTTTTCCACCAGTTTTTAATATTGTAGCCCAGCGGCATGATCGGCCATCTCCAGAACCATCAGCATTTTGTTCCAGATTACCGCTTACATTGGTCCAGGTAGTTCCTTCATTTGTCGTATAAAATAAACTTGGGATATTATAATTAGAAAAAACTGCTATTACTTTATCTGCATTTGTAGGATCAATTGCTAAGCAATTTATATATTCATGAGGAAGATTTTTCCCAGTGCTAATATTTGTAGACAATGGATCACCAGTATTTGCATTATTTATGCTTAGAATTTCTCCAGTATATGATCCTATGTATAGTCTGTTTGCAGGAAAAGTTGAAATAGAAATTGCAGTAATAATGTTATATAAACTGTTTTGGATTTTAGAATTACTAAGGATTTCCCAGTTAGCTAGATCCTGTTGCATTATCATTTCTTGCCACAACATCATGTTCAGCATAGTACAATATATTATTTGGATCTAAAACAAATGGGTTAATAAATAAATAATTATCTGCTCCTTCACTTACTAAATAATGATCAATTATGTCACCAGTTGAATTAATATTTAACCGAAAGAGTCTTCCATTTTGTGACTCCATATAATAGGTACTTTTATTTGAGATTGCTGCATAACCTCCATCTCCTCCAAACCCCCAATCAAACCATTCTGAATTATTATTTGTTAATGTATAATAATTACCATTGTCCTGTAAACCACCAATTAAAGTTTCATCCCCAGAAATTTTCGGAACTACGGCTAATGAATAAAATTGTGAAGTTTCATAACCATTATTAAGATTTGTCCAAGATACACTTGATGAAGTAATATTATTTGTAATGCTTATTCCACCATCATGTCCAGAATAAACTATCAGGGGATTTGAACTTAAAAAAACAATTGAATGTTGATCAGGATGATGATTTAAATAAACTGAATTATCTTGAGTCAATCTTGATTTTTTATAACCACCTATCCATCCATCGTAAGGTATTGAGCTAGAAAATCCATCTACAGATTTATATAAATTAGTTCCGCCTATAATTACAAAATTAGGATCATCTGGTTTAACCTTCAGCACCATTGCATAACCTTTATAAGAATTGAAATTAAAATTAGGATTACTAATTCCGTTTACTAGCAATGATGATCTGGGTAAATTATCAGATAAATCTTTCCATTCCCCACCAGTTCCTGTTCCATCTCCTGACTTAAATATATATTTCCAAAGACGTACATCTGGATTATTATTATCACTTGATTTATCAATTAGAAAATAAATTATATTTTCATTGGATGGGGAAATTGCAATCAAAGCTCTACTGCCATAAGGAAAGTTACTAGGCGCTATTTTTGTCCAATTCTTACCATCATCAGTTGATCTGACTGCATAATAAAAACCTTTATTTGAATAACTATTTACAGCATATAAGGCCCCTAATGAATTTATTTGAATATCAGTCAGATCAACATAGCCTTCCAAATATGTTCCTAAATTTTCAGACCAATTTTCTCCTCCATCACTACTTTTTAGTATAACACCGTTTGAAGCTGCAAATATTGAACCTGTTAATTTGTTAACAGCTATATTTGAAATAAAGCTATCGGATAACTTTTTTAACGACCATGTTTCACCATTATCGGTCGATTTAAGAATACCATTTCCTTTAAATGGTGCCTCTCCCCAATTACCACTAGCCGAATTACCAATTTCTTCACCAGTCCCTATATACCAATTATTTTCATAACCAACCCTAGTATCTTGAGTTATGCAATTTACACTATGTATCAACTCAGGGGCTAATTTATTTACCCAAGTTTCACCGTTGTCAATAGACTTATAAATTCCTCCAGATACTCCACCAGCAATTAGAATTACACTATTATTAGCAATATCATTTTCGTTATCTGTTCTAACATCAACAGCTAAAGCTCTTGTTCTTCCACCCACATTTCTTGGCCCTCTGCTTACCCAATCCAATGATTGTTCATTATTATTTGACGTTGAAGAATTATTTTTCTTTAATGCCTTTATTCTTGATTCAATGGTTGGTAAAGTTTTTGCAAATTTTAATTCTTTAGCTCTAATGTTTTCTGGAATTTTTCCAGTAATAGGGTCTGCCAACATTCTTCTTTCATATTCAATTCTTGCATAAGGATCATCATTGTCTTTTTCATCAATATTTTGTGAAAAAGCTATTGAAAATGCCAATGAAAGCATAAATAAAAGAATAGTAATAAATTTTAATTTCATAATATCGTCTCGAAATATTTTAGTAAATAAAAGATGTTTAATTTTATTTTTTACTAATTGGGTTCATATACCAAATATCCCAGCTATCTCCTCTATTAGAGACAAAAGCAATTCTATTATCAGGTTACCAAGTTGGATAGCTATTTAATCCATTAGATATTATAAGTTGTGATTTATAGCTGTTATTTGCAGACTTAATAGTGAGAATTAATGGTAACAACATTTTCATTTTATGCCCTCTATGTTTACTTTTATATAAAATTAATTTTTAAGGATTCGTAAAAATTTCTATACATTTCTAAAAAAAACTTTTAGGCCGGCTCCCTTTCAAAGTTTATTTAATAGTTTATGTAATTGAATAAATAAAATTTCAATATGAAAAATCAATTTCGCCTAGACATGTGAAATAGGAAAGATCAATAATATATCGCCGGAATTATTCTAACCCCAAAAATTCTTAGTATAAGTTATAGTAAATCTTCTTGCTGTTTTAAAACTCTCATTATGTATATAAAATTAAATTTTAGAGATTCGGAAAAATATCTTCACTTTGAAAATTATTTTCTTCTTAAAAATTCAAATACAGCTCTTCAAAAACACACGAAAGGCAAATAATTAAATCAATCTAAAAGAAATGTAATTTCTAAACCTTGAAATAGGTAAGATCCCACATTTATCTAACCCCAATACCCTCTTTAAAATTACAAAAATTATTTACAATTAATGAAAAATAACTTTGTTTATTTATTCTACAAAGTAAAATTTCAAATCGGTCCATTGTTTTATTAATAGAATAAAAATCTCATCTCATGGAAAACTTCCTAATATTTTTTCGAGCCAATTATATTACAGAAATTATTAGCAGAGTATTCCAAGTAGTTGTACGAAGCAAATTGGTTCGAAAATAAAAAAGTGAGTAGAAAAAATTATTACAGGCTACTGATATGCAATCAGGCCGCTTTATAATCAATTACAATATGTTCATTCTTTTTTCTTAATCTTTTCACAATGCTCTAAAAACTTAATTAAATCAATAATAGTATAAAATAAATCAGGCCAAAATCCTGCTAAAAAATCCTGAGAATGAGCAATATTATTTCTTATCTCTTCAGTACTTATTAATAAAGTTTCGATTTTTTCAGATGAAAATTCCCCCAAATAATTAATAATGTTTTTATCTTTTATAAAAATAACTTTTTTATCACAGAGCTGAAGACATTCAACTAAATCAATATGTTCATTCTTTATCTTTCTATTCTGGAAAACATTTTCAGCTTTAGATATTCTTCCTTTATTTAAATATATTTTCCATAATCCATCTGGATAAAATTCTCTTATTATTCTAAGCATTTGCATTTCAACTAATGAAATAATTCCAAATAACCACATTCTCACAGGATGCTTTTGTAAGTCCCCTTTGTGACTATTCCATTCGCTACATTGTATGACTCTATATATAGTCTTTCTTTTTTATTTAATAATTTAAAACCTAAATCAATGAAGTTGTATTTGGAATAACATCTGAATCTTCAAACTTCTTAAAATCTGTTTTTAACTGTCCGTTTTTTAATTCCTTCTGTAAAACGTAACCAGTAATTTCTCCATTTTTTCTTACCCCAATGACATCAAATTCCATTTCTTCCATAAATTCTCTAACTTCATCAGCATCTGCCTTATCGTCAAATGATTTGAAAGATTCCGCAATATGTTTTGCTGTTATTTGCTGATCAAATAATTGTTTTAATTCTTCAGATGTTGATTTTAAGTATTTCATAAGTATTCTATAATTTCTTTGTCAATTAAAATATTTTTTAATTCCATTATTAGATTTTTTGAATTTTGAGTTATATCTAGTTGTATAAATTTTAATTTAATGTCATTATTATTACTTTTAATAACATAACAACTCTTTAACTCATCAATCTTTTCCCCACCAAGATAATATGGAGATACAATAAATAAATTTTTACAATTATAGTTAATGGCATAAGAAAGAAGCTGATATACGTTTGCATCAGATGGATTAAATTTTTTGTCTTTGAATAGATTAGTATATTTGGCATCTAAGATCATAATTGTCTCATCCCCTATCTTTACAACTATATCCGGTCTTTGATATAAAACTTTTTCATCATTTTTCCATGCTAAATTTTTAGTAGGCTTTTGATAGAGCACTCTATATGATTCCGTAATTAGAGATTTACGCACTAATTTATAAACAAAAAATTCAAAAAGGAGATTTAATGGTATTAAATAAGAAAATGTTAACTCATCACCATCACGAAAACCAGGTTGAGAATTATTATAAAACATCCTTGCCAAATTAAATATTGGTCTGTAGTTTTCATTAAGTCTAGTAAATTTGACTTTTTCAAATACCTCCTTTGAAAGATTTATCTTTCCAACATTTTCCAAATATGTCAAACTTAATTTTAATAATTTTTTATTGTCTGCCGACTCTGAAATCTGAAGTAGATTACTGAAAGTAGATTTGAAGATTCTATTTAGCAGATTATCTTCTGTAAATTCATCGAATTCACAATAGTTTTTATGTGTTAAAAATGAATTCTTAACTATCGATTTTCCAAAAAGTATTTTTCCTTTAATAAATATTAGATTTTCCTCATGTTTAATATAGTCTTTATTTATAGATCGATTAAATTGCAACAGGAAATTTTTAATTAATAAATCAATAAAAATTTCCAAAATATTTGATTCATGTGATGTTGTTGATATAGGTGGAATGTTTTTTAACTTCGAATATTCTGTATAGTACAATAATCTAATAAATAGACTAACGGATGTTTTTATTTGGTCATCATCTTTCTTTTTTTCTTCAGAAAATATTTTAGGAAGTATTTGAAGTTTAATATTTTTATTTGCAAAAAAACCAACGTATTTTTTTACTAATAGATTTGTATCTGTTTGTGATATAACATTTTGATTTCCGATAATATCCTTTAGTTCAAGAATACCTGCTTTTTGTTCTGGAGTAAGCTCACATTTTTCTTGAATATCTTCAAATATTGTGATCAGTTTATGATTCATTTGCTAGTATATATATAAATTAGAGCTTGTTCAAAAGGGGATATCTGTTTGTCTGATTTATATTCAAGTTTCTTGATATTTCCATTCTCATCAAAAAATTCTCCCCCAATTAATTTTTTAATTTTTCCGTTTTCATTATAAAAATATTCAAATAACAGTGGCAAAATTTTGAAATACCAAACAAGGTAAAGCTGTTTTAAAGATTGAATATCCATAAAATATGAATGACCAATTCTATGATCTCGATCAAGGTTTGTGTTAATTTTTCTTAACAATTCTTCTAAGTCAACATTATCATTTATTAATTTATTTGTACTAACTCTAGTGAAAACTGTTGGATCAGGTTCAACTTCATAAAAATAAAATCTGCGTCGTAGCGCGGTATCTAAAATCGCCAATGATCTGTCCGCTGTATTCATAGTTCCAATGATGTAAATATTGGATGGCAATTTAAAAGACTTTTGAGAATAAGGAAGTAAACATGAATAAGTTTCACGTTTATCTTTTTCAATTAAGGTAATTAATTCCCCAAAAATTTTTGAAACATTACCCCTATTTATTTCATCTATTATTAGGTAATAAGGACTATATGACTTATCGTTATTTTCTACTTCTTCTCCACTAGAAATAATTTCTCTTATATCAGAGAAATTAACATTGTTAAGTTGGTAAACTGTTTTTAATGTCAATCTAGTTTTACCATTCATTTCAAAAATATCTAATGGATTTTCAAATTCTTTGAGCCATCTGACATCTCGTCTATGATTATAGCCAATATCCTCCCGCAAATACTTATAATTACTCGTAATTAATCCTATGTCTCTAATTGTAATCTGGGAATCATAAATAAAAACTATATCCCCTTTCTTCATCCTATTAACTAATGCATCTGTTGAACTTGCATCATTAGTGGGTTTAGAATCACCTTTACTTCTTGAATCGATTAAAAGTTTTAATATTTCTTCACGGTTTTTCCCTTCTAATGATTGATCATTTAACCAACCAATTGCTATTTGATTTTTTTTCTTAAAATATCTATAGATATTTTCTTCGGAGTTTTTCCTTCCTAAAGAAACCTTCCATATCTGACTAGATTCTGTTATTTGTGTTTCAGCATTTACCTCCATTTCTTTATTAATTTTCTGCTTGGAAGCTGATTCAGCAAGTATTTTTAAGATACCATTTTCTATCTTATATTTAATATCGCTTTCATCTTCTTCATCAATATCTTTGATTAAAACAGGCCTTAATCCTTCAATGAATTCTTCATAAGAATAAGCTTGATGAAATGTTATGAACCTGACTCTACCTTCGCTCTCTATATCCTCATACGTTTTATTTTCTTTATTTTTTTCGTAGTCAAAAGCTTCTACTATCTTATGAGTTAAAAATGTTTTACCGGTTCCTGGAGGTCCATATAAAATCAAATTTGGATTATCATCTAATAATTCAACAAATGGTTTATATACACTTAAATCGCTTGTTGCATCAACTTCATCAATTTCATTCTCAGTCATCTGAGTTGTATAAATTTTTTCTTTGTTTGATCTGCCTACTTTTCTTCCGACAAATATATGATCATATAAAGAAATTGGATTTGTAACAGAGAAAAATCCTTTATCTTGTATATCGTCCAATAATGCTGAAAGGAATGATTCTTTTTTTGAAGCTCTATCAACTTTAGAATACTCTAGCAATTTCTTGATTGAATATCTTTTAGATTCAGGATTTCTATCAATATATAATTTCCAAAGACTCTCGTATTGTTTAAAAATACCATCTTGAAATATTTCTATTAGTTTAATATTAGTTTTTTCGAAATCATCTAATTGAATTCGTATATCCCCTTCTGAAAAATCATCTACAGCGTACTTGGGAATAGTAATTAATATTTTTCTTATGTTATCTTCAAAAACAATATTTTCAGGAGTCGGAGAATTTTTAAGAGTTGTTATTTTATGGAACCCAATATTTTTTACACTTTTTGCACTTTTATTTAATAAGTTTATATCTAAATCAAAATATTTATATCGTAAAAATTCATTTGCTAAAGAATATGATTTATTATAGGTTTTTGCTATATCGAAAAATATAACACCAGAATTATCTATGTCAATTCTATTCGGTTTTTGGCCATATTCTTTGACTTTCCAAAGTTTACTAATCTTACCTTTGAAAATTGGAAATACATAATCTCCTGGTTTAATTCCACCATACCAACTGTTACCTTCATCTCCGGCAGCATAAAAGTTTTCATTAAATTGTTCTGGATATTGTTCAGAGAGTTTACCTAAAAATAGATTCATAAAACACTTTCATAACTATTTGTTTAGAATTAAATTAATTTTAAAATAATTACTCTTTACGCAAACTGATATTCAAAGAAGTTATAATGTCTTGAACTTCAAATTAAAAATCTAATATAAAATACTTAGTTTTCCATCAATTAATTGAACCTCAATAAATTATTTTTTATTTCAAATAATTTTTTCCAACTCCTCCCAAATCTTTACCATACCGTATGTATCAAGTTTGCAGTAAGATAATAAATTATTTCTTATGGCTTCAATTTTTTGCGGATCGGATTCATGAAGCAATGATTCGTAAGCAATCATTGCCATACCACCATCTGCGACAGGCATTCCTTCGTAAGTTAATTCCGGGACTAATGCGGGAAGAACATACTTTATCGAATATGAACCTTTCATTTCCGGTTTATAGTAATATTTCTTTTGAAATGGAATCATTAAATCTTTTATTCGTGAAATTCTATCTTCTATTTCATCAGCATACTCAGGAAAATCTCTTGCAATTTCTTTTAGTCTAGTTGTCTCAAAGGACTTGTTATAAACAATTATATCACCTTTCTTTTTTGTATTCTTCAATAAGCTATTAATAAATGAAATTCGTGCATCTTCGGAAGGATTACCAAGAAATTCATAAAACTGGGCTTCGGAATTTTTATCTTTCTTATAAAATAATGCGTATTGAAAAGGTATTTGTTGATATGGCCGAGAATTATCATAAAGAGGGACAGCCGGCATAAATGTTTCGAAGTCCATAAAGTAAAGAGGATAGTTAATCATACTCATAAATTCTTTTAGATTATCACTATCAATTATGGTTTGATTACTTTTATGAACATCAACCTGTATTCTTTGATTAGAACTCAGTCCGTAATCATCCGGTATATCCTCAATGTTTATAATTCCTTTGTTAAAAAGTTCAAACTTTTTATCTGTCTTTAAATTGGAAATATTAAAGACAGAATATTCCGGAATATCTTTCCAGCAGTAACCAAGAAACGAGCAAGCATAAGGATCATTGCATTGAGGGCCGATATTAATGTCTGGAATAGTTTTACTACTTAATACTTTTTTAAAATCTTTTATTTTTTCCGGAATTGTATTTTGATAGTCCTGAATTAAATCAAATACAGATTCTATTGTGAAAAGTTGATTATATCCAATTCACCTTGCCGGATGTATTGGTTATTTAAGTAAACGATATAAACATCTTTTATATCAAGGCCAGAATTTTTTAGAACATAATATTGTACTGCCGTATCAAGTATATAAACATCTGAAATTGATGTTGAACTTTTAACTTCATAGATGTTCCACTTATTCTCTTTCTTTAACAAGTATATCTACAGCGACAAGCAGTTCATCATAAATAAAAGAAGGCTCATACAAAATCTTTTTGTTTTGGCTTATTATCTCCTTAGTTAATTTTGCAGCAGCTTCGTATTGAAATGGATTTGGTGGAGCCAAATTAAGTCCGTTAGGAAATAAGTTTTTGTGCTAACTTCCCTACATCTGTACCACGAGAGAAAATTGCTTGCTGTTGTTCACTTATTGGATCTTGCCAATCATAATGATGCTTATAAAGATATAATTGTTTCTGGCATTGAATGCCTTTTAAGAATGACGATTTACTTAGAGCGTATGCTTTCATTATTTATAATTGTGTAATTCTATTTAGAAACCTTTTCAAATTTTCTCCAATGCTTCCCTAACCTCCTCCATACATCTTCAAAATCTGGAACTTCTATAATTTGATTAACTAAATTAGCTTCCCATAGTCTTTTAAATGTTTCCTTTTTGCTTTGTATCATTTCTATAAAATTATTCGGATTTAATTTTTTGAATTCCGTCTTCTTTTGAAAATCAAACACATAATCTTCAATGTTATAATTTTCATTTTCAAATAGATTCCAAATATCATATAAATCTCTCGGCATGGTTCTTTGCATCAAAGAACGCATTTTCTCTGAAACTATTTCTCCAATTGTATAACACAACATTTTATATTCATCTTGTAAATCTGAATATTCATTCATAACCAACTTCTCAACCGGCTCATTACACAGAATTTCATCATCTGCTATGTCCACTTTTATATTTTTATTGGCTCCTTTTCCACCTAATGGGCCAGTATAACCGAGATAAAAATTATTAAATGTTTCATCTTCATCCTGAATATTCAGATTAATTCTGGATTCGTTTCTTATCCATTCAATCATTTCAGTAAAATTCTTTTTTATTTCCTTAGAAGGGTAATCAGTTTCGCTACATGTAAAATCCAAATCTTCGGATAATCTATAATCTCTAAAATATATTTTTCTTAAAGCTGTTCCGCCTTTGAAGACTAATTTATCTTTAAGAAAATCATTATTAGAAATTCCTTTTAAAACCCATCCAATTACATAATCTTTTTCAATCTGAGTATCTCTGAGTCCCAAGACTGCCGGCAATCTTTTGTACCTCAGCTTGTTTAATCATATCAAGTACCTATTGATTTTAATGTAGACTCAATATCAATATTGTCAACAATTTTCCATGCGGAATGGTGCTTACCATTCTTTGGTAAAGACGGATCTAATAATGTATAAGAATCTGTTAACCTTGCTTGAATTTCTTTTGTTAGTTCATGCAATATGTTCAAATGTTGCAATATAAATCCCAATCGTTTATAAACAACTTGTGCATCAAATTTTTCAAGATATTCAATTATTTTATCCGGTTTTATTTTTTCTCTACTTTTATAAATAGCTTTAGCAATTTCTGATATTCCACCTGCATAGTTTGGTTTGTAAAGACAGTCAATAATTGTTTTTTCAATATCGCTGCAATTAACTTTATTGAAGTCATCTATCCAGGTTTTTTCATAACCAAAGAATTTATTTTTGTTAAATGTTATAAATTCAAATTTTACTTTCTTTACAATCTGATATTTCGGAATCATCTGTTTATCAGTAACTATCTGCTCTGTAAGAGAAGGCTGGGTAATCAATCCGTGAATATCAAGTGCACTGTAAAAACCAATGTAATAATTTTTTGGATGGACAATAGCCTCCGCAGTCAAATGCCAATCCGGAAAATACTCTTCAATATTTTTTTCATAAGGTACTACATGGTAAAGCCCATCTTTAATTCTTAGTAACAATTCTCTTTGCGCCATGTAAATAAGCAATCTTCTTACAGCTTCTTCTCCACTCTCATGTAAGATTTCTTGTGCTTCCTTGATTGTAAAAAAATTCTTATTCTGGTTATTTAATGCACTTAATAATTGAGCTGAACGATATGATATATGTTTTTTCATATTAAAAATACGACTTTATTTATCGTATTTATAATATATAACATCATTTAATGATAGGCAAATTATATTTCATATCAGTATTGCGATATCAATTATCTCAATTATATTATGAAACATAACTTGCGTTCATATACAAGCTTTTTAAAGATTCTTTAATCTTAAAATTTCCTTGTTTGTATTATCAATTTCCTTTCAGTAATATTATTGAGTCCCTTCAATCTTAATGATGTTTATAAATATATAATTGTTTCTCGCATTGAATGCCTTTTAGGAAAGATGATTTACTAAGGAGATAGGATTTCATTACTCAGATATTTTCCACTCCCCTTTATCATTAAAGTTCGGAGATTGAGAATGACCTGCTGCATTCCATATTTGGTCAAAGACAGATTTTAATATTGTGGATAAGTTATCACTTTTATCTTCATTTATTAGGATATCAGGAAGAACTATTTCATTTATATCAAAAGGTCGATTTCCGCATTCTTCTACCCATTTCATGAGATCCCAATTGAAGTTGATAATCTTTAATATCAATAAGACTGTAAAAAAATAAAAAAGGAAATGATAGGTCATATAATTCAGTTACTTTAAACCAATTTGGAAGTACACTAATTATTTCTGTTTCAAAAATATTTGGATCTATTTCCTTTTTAGAGGGTTCATTTGTTAAAAGACCACAAACTTCAATAATACCATTTCTAAAGATTTGTGAATACCAACTTATTTTATGTTTGTCAATTGAGTTATATATTAAAATTCCTTCATAATTATATATCATTTCGAAATAGCTAAAAAGTTTTTTACTTACACTGCTATATTCTAGTATTTTTAAATCAATAGAAGTATTTAATGAGAAAGAATTGAGGGGAATGAGATGATATACAAATTTTGGTCCACTTGAAAAAGTAAAATGTAAATCATGATTCTTAATACGGGAAATTCTCTCAATTCTAAAATTCCTAATTTTTTCATAAACAGTATCAGATAGACTTATTATAGAACGAAGTTCAGAAACATCTAAAGGATATTTACCTGCGGAATTTCTAGAATAAAATCGCCAGTGCCCTTGAAAGTTTACAACGTGAGGTGGATTAAAACTTTTCGGGATATAAACTATAATTAAGTATCTTCCATTTGACAATTTGAATGGATGAAAAAATATTCCAATTATTCTTGGCTCAATTGATGTTCTTAAAAGATTTTCTAATCTTAAAATTTCTTTATCAGTATTATCAATATCTAATCCTGTAATATCATCTGGAATTCCATCTTTGGCATTTATTCCATAAAATATTACACCTCCATCTGCATTTGCAAATGAAGATATATCTGCTAAAAATTCCTTTTTGTCTTCATACTTTTCACTTGGTAGTCTTAACTTGTATTCCAGATGCTTGTCTTCAGCAACCTGATTTTCCTTTAAGGAACTTACCTTTTCTTTAGTAATATTTTTTATTTCATTTAGTGTGAAAATCATTTGGAAACTACCTTTTTTTAATCACCCTGTGATTTTCTCGAATTATGTGTAAATGAATAATTTCCTCAGCAACATTAAGTTTTACATTAATCAATTCAAGGGCTTCCTTTATTCTTTTTTGAGACTTCTCATAATCCAAAAAATTAATAGTAAATGATTCAAATACTAAAAAATAAATAACTTTTAACACAACTTTCGTTGCATTAATAATACTTAAAATGTCAATTGAATATCCCTTGGGTATGAAGTGCATTAAATCATTTCTTACCTTTTCAGATAACCAACAGATATCATGCAATTCCTCATCAGTTATTTCCACTGCCTTTGAATTAAAATACCTCCCCATCCAAAAATAATTATCCTGAACTCTTGCAAGAGCAGTCCAAAAATTTATTAATTTTTCTTTCTGTTTTTTTGATGTTTTTTTTGTATTTGTGGAAGTGTTTTTGTCAATAAGTTCCCATTCAATACGATAAGCTGGAGTTTTGTATTCTTTTATATAGAAAGGGACAATTTTTGATTTTCTAGGACTATCTTTACCGATATGTACAATCCAGTCATCATCTTCACCATATTTTCTTGAAAGTACATTTTCATAGTTTCCATGTTCTAATGCACTAATACAAAATGAATATAAGGAATGGTGCAGAGCCAATACTACCCATTTCCATTTTAGATTATCATCTCTAATTAAAAATGATAATGCAGTTTCCAAAGAATCAATAGCATTTTCCTTTTCATCAATATGGATTACATTTGGAGATTCGCGGTTATATTCGTAATAGCCTTTTTGATCTTCATCAGGGAATTCAAAAAGATCCTCCACATTTATTTCATCATCATTCCCCAAACGAGCCTCCTTGATTTTCATCGACAGTTACTTTTTTACTTTTCTTCTTCCCTTTCTTATTCCACAATCCTTCCTTTACTTCTTCTTCATGAATTTTATGATTGAGATCCAGCAGCCGTTTTAATATTTCCTTTCTAGCTTCTGGAGAAATTGTATAGCGAATTCTATCATTTTCAGGGAGGTAATCTACTTCGTAAAAGTTATTGGAAAAGCCAACGCATTGTACAAAAGATTTTCTAATTTCTTCATCAGCTATATCAATGAAACTTAAAATATAATCTGAATAGTCCCTTATTATCTCTGAATGGATATTAAAAATGTTCATTTAAATGGAGCTAACTTTATAATCTAATTGACACTGTTGCAATATTTACAAATTTTCCGTCAACATCAACAGAAATTAATAAAATAGAGATATGAATGATTGGAGGAAATTAAAGGAGAAAAATATTATAAAACCGACTTACTAAGAATCAGCTTGCCGAGAAATGATTTTTTATATTTGAAATGTGAGTTCATAACTCACATAAGCTATCTAGTTGTAATGAATCGATTTCAAGGTAATTTATTAATATTTACCTAGAATTTGATTCATAAAAATATTCACTATGATATTAAGAGAAGAGTCGAATTTAGAATAGATGAAAATAAATAAGCCGTATAATTCAATTCTAATTATTCAAATATAAATTAAGAACTATCTATAGTCTTGCAAACTCAATTAAAGGTTTATAATCATTTTTATCAGCAGCTCTTAAAGCTTCCAAATATTTTGTTCTCGCTTCACCTACTTTGATAAGGTTAACACTTCCCCAAGTGAAATATGATTTCCCAAATCCTTTATTTATTAGAACATCCGCAATTAATCTAGAATGTCTTCCATTACCATTAGCAAAAGGATGAATCGATACTATTCTATGACTAAACCTTACTGCGATTTCATCATCTGAAAATATTTTATTTTCAACCCAAAATTTGCAATCCCCAATAAGCTTTTTTATTTCAACACTGATCAAAAATTTATCAACACCAATATTTTTCTCTGTTTTTCTAAATTCACCCGCCCATTCCCAAACATCAGCGAACATTCTTTTATGCAAATCTTTTATAAACTCTTCCGATAGAATTTTGTCAACACTTAGTTTTCTTGATAATAGCCATTCATTTGCTTTTTCAACTCCAAGTTGTTCAAATTCATCTAACTCACCACGAGTTGTTATTGAAGGAATTAATAGTCCTTCTTTTTCATCTTCATCTAATGGAGTTTGACCATCTGAATAGTTTAAATCTAATCCCATAAATATTTAGGCATTTCGTTTTTAATTTTCTCAGCTCTTTCTTTAATTGCCCTTTGTAATCTTTCTTCAGAATTTTCTTGTTCTTCAAGTTTCATTGTATGTGAAGTCCGCATAACAATTTCTTTTGCAATTTTATATGCACGTTTTTCAATCATCATTTCCAGTGAACCATCAATTGGTACAAATCCATAAATTAATTTCATATTTAATACTTCACCAACTTCAGCTAATTTTTTTAAAGTAATATTTTTTTCAACTTCTCGCTCTTCTAACTCTTTAACTGTGGGGGGAGTTTTTTTTAACATCTTAGCAAATTGAACTAATGAAATATTTAAAGCTAATCTAATAGATTTAATCCATCCATTGGGAGGTATAATTTCATTTTCAATTACTGTAAACTTTGAAAGTTTTTTATCTAATTGTTCAAGTAATAGTTGTCGATTTGTATTCTTCATTAGGGTATATCCTTATATTAACATTACAATAATAAGGGTATAACCTTAAATATGCAACTAATATATTAGGATATAACCATATATATTTTTATAATTATTAGGTTATATCCTGATAAAACTGAATAAATAATCTGTTTTTTGAATTAATTCTATGGAAATTTACTTGAATTATTTAGATTATCTTTAATTATTTTCCGAACCCACTATATTACCAAATTACTTAACTCGTTATTTTATATTAGATTACTGATTTAATTGGGTTCGGAAAGTACGGAAAATACATAAAATTTAGAATCAATAAATTTACTCCTGATAATTAAGTAACCCTATGTTATATATTCAAAAATAATTGAGGAAAAATATGAATGAAAAAATAATATTAATTTCTATCTCTAAAGAAGAATTAAAAGAATTAATCCATGAAGCTGTTGCTCAGGCAGTAAATGCAAAAAAGGAAAAAGAACTATTAACATTTAGAGAGACCTTAGAACTTTTAGGTATCTCAGCATCATGTTTGAATAATTGGAAATCTAAAGGAATGATTCCATATCGAAGATTGGGAAAGAGAATTTTCTTCAATACCAAAGATGTCTTAGCTGCGTTAAAAGAAGATCCACATTATTCCAGAATGAAGGCCATACGTTAAATGTAGTTGATGTCCAGTCCCAATTAATTTGTTTTATATTCATCACTTCACTTTGTTAATAATTGATAAAACCATAAAATATTTCATACGCTGAAAAAGTATCAGTCGGATTATTTGGATTACAAATAATAAAATGGGAAAAGCTTTATTTTGTTCATCATATCTTACAGTAAATTCAGCCTAAATTTAATTTAGATACGCCTTCTCCGAGGTTGTGTTTAAAAACAAAAAACCGACTATTAATCAGTCGGTTTCATGCGATTTTGCTCTGTTTTTTTGAGCTGGCGGACGGATTTGAACCGCCGACCGGCTGATTACAAATCAGCTGCTCTACCAGCTGAGCTACGCCAGCAAAAATTCGAGTCTCAAAACTAATACAAATTTTTTTGCGAAGCAAGAAGGCAATTACTTCAATTCACCGTTATAGGTTTGGCTGTCTAATATTTCCAAATCATTTACCCAAAAAACTTCACAAGCTCCGCCGCCGGTGTCATCTCTTGTTAATGAACTTTTCCAATGCCATCCATCATCTGTGTGAATTGAAACAAGATAACCTTTCATTTTTATCAGGCTTCCTTTACATAATTCGTCAAGCTTATCCTTGATAGAATCATCACTAGGAAGTATATGAGTATTAGCACTGTTTTTGGAGATTTCTGAAGATGGAATCGGTAAATCCTCTGATTGCCAATGGTACCATCGGTTACTTTGTGAAATTTCTATTCTATCAAGTATTGCTTGATCTGACATTTTTTCCCAACCCAAAGCTAAGTCAACTGGAGACAGTTCGCTTTCTTTCCCCAGAGAATAATAATTAAGACTTAAAACTCTTGCTGTAATATCGTATTCAGCTAAAGCTTTAATTTTAAATTCATCTACCTGCCATTCTTTTCCATTTGTTAGGTTAGTTTGTTTTGGGGCTTCGGAAACTAAAACTCCAGGAGGATAATAAATTCTTTTTTCAGGCCAGAATTTGTAGGCTAAAAAAATGATTAGCGGAATAAGGATAATTATTTTTTTCATTGGGCTGCTTATATTTTTTTAATACATTTTCAAATCAAGTGCCATTTAGAAATAATAATTATCACCCCTTTTTTACTCGAATTTGCAGATTAAATATTACCGATCTTTTAATTTTTACTTATTTGCATTGTCGTCTTTTGTCTTTTCAACAAATGTACCTTCAGTGGGGTGAACCTTAAACTGAACCATCTTCTGACGAATTTTTTTGATTAATTCAAACCGTAAATTTTCAAAATCTAGCATCTCGCCAGTATTTAATATCTTACCGGTCTTTTCAGAAATAAATCCAGCGATAGTATTGTATTCATCTGACTTTGGAAGTTCTATATTAAATATTTCATTAAAGTCATCAATAAACATAGAACCTAGAATATAAAATTTTCCATCCGGCAATCGGTAAAATTCTTTAACTTCTATTTCGGAATTATCTTTAAACTCACCAACAATTTCTTCAAGAATATCCTCCATTGTAATCAAACCTTCTGTACCGCCGTATTCATCGGTTACAACAGCAAGGCGCTCTCCCCTATTCTGCATCTCTTTCAAAATTTCTGAAATAAATTTTGTTTCGGGAATAAAATAAACAGGCCGCAATAGACTCTTTAAGTCTACATTTTTATTTTCTATAATTGATTTCATTACGTCTTTTGTATGAAGCACACCAATAATATTATCAATCGATTCTTCATAAACAGGAATAAGCGAATGCCCGGTTTTAATTACATTGTCTGTAATTTCTTGCTCGTTTTCTTTCAATTCTAATGCAATCATTTCTGTTCTTGGAATCATCACTTCATTAGCTCTCAAGTCATTGAACTCAAAAATATTTTCAATAATTTCTTTTTCGGTTTCATTTAAAGCACCGGCTTCAACACTATCTGAAATAATCAATCTAATTTCATCTTCGGTGAATCTTGTCTGTGTGAAACTTGTTTTTTCCTTAAACGGCGTTAATACAAAATTACTTATCAACGTAATAAAATTAACCGGATGTTTAAAAGTGGATGTAAGTACGAGTAAAATGCGAACTGATTTTTTGCCTATTGATTCGGCATATTTGAATCCAATTGCTTTTGGAATAAGAATACAAAAGATTAAAATAAAAAAAGAAACAATTATAACTGAAATTATAAAAGTAAAAATAATTGCAGAATCACTTATAAAGTTTACTTGAATGTTAATTAAAAACGGGTATATAACTTTTGTAGAGAGATGATATGCTAAAATAGCGGATGACATTAAAGAAAGCGTAGAAATAATTTGAATTGTACCAAAAAAAGTATCAGGACTTTCTTGTATTTTCTCAAATACAGGAACCATCGGATCTTCTTTGTCCTTCATGTCCTCAATTTTATTTTGACCAAATGAGGCTATTGCAATTTCCGCTGCGGCTAAATAGGCAGCAATTATAATTAAGATTATAAAGAGTATTACTTCCAATATTGTTAAATCCATTTTGTTTTTAATTACGATGTTATTGACATCTATGCAAATTTAAAAAAATAATTACTTAATAAATCATATTAATGTTCATTCACTAATCCTGTTTTATAAATGGTGTAACACAAGGATTAAAAATTACGAAATAAATTAAATTTGATAATAGATTTTTTTTAATTAAAATTATCATCATAAATATATTAATAATCTAAGGATTTTATGAAAGCCAAGCAGATTAAAATTAAAGATAAATCAAAACTATATATAAAATGGAATGACGAAACTGAAACCGATATTTCTTTGAAATATCTCCGCGATGAATGTCCATGCGCAAATTGTAAGGGCGAAACAGTACTTCTTAAAACTTACAGGCCAGTAAAACAAAACAATGATAATCCGGATATATATAAAATTACAAATATTGAAACAGTTGGCGGATATGCTATTTCAATAACCTGGAAAGACGGGCACAATACGGGGATTTATTCATGGGAATATTTGAAGAAGCTTGAAGAAAGTGAAAAATCGGGCGGCACACAAAATTATACTTCAATTTTATGAACATAACTAAAAACGAATTGAAATATTATTTTTCGCTGCTGTTAAAAAAATGCAGAGATGAAGAAAATAAATTTATTGTTGAAGGTAAAAAAATTGTTGAAGAAGGATTAAAGAGTAATTTCGAGTTAGACAGATTATTTGTAACAAATGAATTTATAGAAGAGAATTCACCCTATTTAGATAAACTCATTTCTAATCAGATTCCATTTACAACTTTAAAGAATCAAGATTTTAAAAAATTAGTTGATACAAAAACGCCGCAAGGCATAGCGGCGGTATTTTATAAACAAAAATTTAATCAAAAAGAAAATTTTTCTGGAAATATAATTGTTTGTTTAGATAATATTTCGGACCCTGGAAATGTTGGAACTATAATTAGAAATTGTGATTGGTTTGGAATTAAAGAAATTATATTAAGTGAAGGATGTGCAGATATTTTTAATCCAAAAACTATTCGTGCAAGCATGGGTTCAATTTTTCATGTGAAAGTTTTTGAAGATAAAAAGTTGAACTCAACTCTTCTAGAATTAAAATCAAATGGATATAAAATTATGTGCTCTGATCTGGAAGGAGAAAATATTTTTGATATTAAATCCTCTCAAAAGCACGTAGTTATTTTTTCAAATGAAGCAAATGGGCCGTCTCAAGAAACTTTACAAATTGCCGATGAAAAAATAACCATCCCTAAATTTGGCGGCGCTGAATCACTCAATGTTGCAAGTGCGTCGGCAATTATATTGGCAGAATTAAGAAATAGTTTCAAATAAAACCAATTCTTAATAAGTGGTATTTTTATCTACATCTATTTTTATTTCATTAAATTCATTTTTCGAGTTTGAGTCAAATTACCTATAGTCAATTGATAAAAATAAATTCCGCTTGCTAGTCCGTTTCCATTAAATGTAGCTTCATAATTACCTGGCTGCTGTTCTTTATTCACTAGTGTAGAAATTTCATTTCCAAGTATGTCATAAACTTTAAGTTGCGTTAAAGTCCCTTCTTTAAAGGAATTAAGGGAGGCAGGTATTGAGTATCTTATTTTTGTGGTTGGATTAAATGGATTCGGATAATTTTGTTTTAAAGAAAATTTATCAGGTAAATTAAATTCTACTTTAATTTCATTACTAAAAGTAAAGCTGCCATCAAAATCTATTTGCTTAAGTTTATAATACGCAATTGAACTGATTTTATTTTTTTCTACAAAAGTATAATCTTCAGTAAAGTTTGAATTTCCCTTCCCGTTCACAAAACCAATTTTTTTCCACTCACTATTTGCATTAAAATTTCTTTTCTGAATTTCAAAGCCTAAATTATTTAATTCTGATTGAGTAGTCCATTTCAATATAACATCTGCATTATTTTGATATCCAGTGAATAAAGTTAGTTCAACAGGTAATGGATTGTTTGCAGCAGTAATATTATCTATCCCTAATGAAGCCGTTACTGCGTCACCTTTATAATCTCCAGTTGCACTATGTAAAATTCTAATTTCATTAACATTTCTTAATGTAGCGCTGACGCTTGTGCCACTACCAGCTAAATGCATACTGTCGATTTCGAAAACAGCAATTTGCCAACCGCTCCCAGCATTAACAGAAACAGGGTCCTTTGACCAGAAATCACCGCCGCTTCCTCTTAAGGCAATTCTTAATGACAAATCTGTTGAACCAAAATTATTTACATACATACTGATTGCGTTTACTCCTGCTGAAATATAATCTCCTGTCCACTGGGAATTATTAAAAATCACCAGCTTGCTTCCTGCTCCAGTATTTCCGCTGGATGTTGCCATTAAATAAATATCGTTCGTTCCACTCGGACCATCATTAAGAACAACAGTTGGGGTATTGGGATTAGGTGCTCCGCTTCCCCAGGCTTGAGTTGTACTATCTTGAAAAGTATCAACTTGATTTTTTTCAACAGCCATTAGAGCTGAACAAAACAAGAAAGTAATTGTAAGAATTTTAAAAGAAAAGATTGTAATCTTTTATTCATTTAGGCCTCCTAATTAAAAAGCAAAATATTTTAATTTTCTTTGGTTTTAATATTACTAGTAATATCTGTTTATTAAAGGGGACAAAATGATAACAAAATTTAAATCTTAATGCAGATTTAAAAGAAAAATACTTAGAAAAGAGTTAAATCTTTAAATCTAATTTTATTGGGATAAAAAATATTTTAATAAACTCAAAAATTATTTCAGCAATACCATCTTTTTAGTGCTAATGAATGAACCAATTCTAATCGTATAAAAATAAACTCCACTCGCTAGATTAGCTGCGTTAAAATTGACTTCATAGTTGCCCGGCTGCTTTGTTTCATTAACAAGTGTAGCAACCACTCTTCCTAATATGTCATAAACTTTTAATTGTACTAAAGCCTCACCTTTGGGGAGGTTGGCTTGCCACTTTGTGGGAGAGGCTGGGATTTCATATCTTAATTTTGTGGTTGGATTAAATGGATTCGGATAATTTTGCTCAAGTGAAAAAGTTGTTGGAATATTTTCATTTTGGTTTTCTGTAGATTCAACACCTGTTAAAATACCTGCTTCTGGTGTTGGCAATTTTACTGTTGTGTAAATATGAAATTCTCCTGGTACAAGAGTGACTACTGCTGTTGTGTTACTAACATTTAAAGTATCTCCTGTAAAATAATCAAACCAAAGTCCCGATTTGCTGAAATTTGGGTTAGCATCTTTTTGAATTACATCAAAATTACCAATAATTGAAACATCCATGCTTTGATCATAAAGGTTTATTCTTTTTACTGGTCCAGTTAAATCGAATAAAGTATTATTGGATCTAAATGCATTATATTTTTTTAAATCAATTAACGCTCTAAATGTTTTGTATAAATTTAGTCTTGCAGGGTCTTGATAATAATTCCATCTAATCGGTTTATTACAAACACGACAGACTGAATCAATTGATACATCATAGCCTAACTCACCAAATTGCCAAATCATTTTATTGCCAGGAATAGTAAAATAAAATGCTCCACATAATTTTATTCGATTTAAAGCAGTCCCAAGATATTTGATATTATAATTTCCATTTGAATTTCCGTATTTAATATCTTTAAACATAAGTCTTTCTTCATCGTGGCTCTCCATGTATGAAACCAAACCAGGCTCGTTCCATCCTCTAGACTTATATGAAGTTCCGGTTAAATCCCAGGTTCCGGGAGGTCCTGAGGGATAACCCATTGAAGCCTGTTGATAAGCACCATTCATATTTCCCCAAACCATCATTCCATAATTTGTTAAAATTGTTTCTTCAGAGTTTGCAGTGAAATGTTCCAAAATAATATACGCTGTAGAATCAACTCCCCAAATTTTATCAGCCATTCTTTCAAGAATATTTATTCGGGATTGGTCATAAGCACTTCCATCACCAACTGTATTTGTAAATCCTTTTGTGAAATCAAACCTATAACCGTCAATATGATAATTAGTAAGCCAATAACTGGTAACTCTATCAACATAATTTTTAGTCGCATTACTTTCATGATTAAAGTCATAACCAAACGAATAAGCTGTGTTTGGAGATGTTACATTAAAGTACGGGCTGTTCGAAGCAGGCCTATTATTTGCTGAATCCCACCATAACCTTACTAAAGGTGACTGCCCATATTGATGATTTAAAACAATATCAAGTATAACAGCGATTCCCATTTGATGAGCAGCGTCTATAAATTTTCTAAAGTCATCTTTAGGGCCATAATATTTATCTAGTGCACACATAAAATCCGGGTTGTACCCCCAACTTTCATTTCCTTCAAATTCCATAACAGGCATTAATTCAATTGCGTTAATGCCCAAACTTTTAAAATAATTTAATGTATCAGTTAATGTTTTGTAATCATGTTCGGTAATAAAATCTCTTATGAGCAATTCATAAATAACTAAGTCTCCCTTTTTTGGCCGTATAAAATTTGTTGTCTGCCATTGATAAGGGTCCTGATTAGTTTGTATGACGGTAGCAATTTCTGTTGTTTTACCTTTTGGGTATTGAATTAAATTAGGATAAGTTGAATTGCTGATATAGCTGTCATTTGACGGGTCACTTATTTTTTCAGAATAAGGATCGGCAATTTTTAAATTTTCATCGACAAGATATTGACAGATGTATTCTTTCTTTGGGATTAAACCATCTATGTTAATCCAAAAAGTAGAATCATTTGGTGTAATCTTCATTTTATATTTTGGATCAACTTCCCAATTAGTGAAATCCCCTATTAAATAAACGCTTTGATGTTTAGGCGCATACAAAGAAAAAGTAACTGAAGTATTACTTATATAATTAATTCCATTTTCAATCCCTTGGGGCTGTGCTTCAATTATATTAGGCGACCTAACAATTACATAAGTTGAATCCAAAGCATGTAACGCTTCCATTACCGCTTCGGCTTTTATTCTTTTCTTATCGTAGTTATTAGCTTTTAAATAATATTCTAGCGTATCATTCATAACTGATGATACAAGTGAATCATTAATAAATAAATTTAAATCTATAGCACCTGAAGAAATTGCAAGTATTTTTATACTATCATTTAAATTTATAAATGAAGGTTTAGCATTAGGTGAAACAATTGAAACATTTAAACCAGCTTGGGATAGAGGGATAAAAATATCAGGCCTTGTTTGTTTAGAATCATCCGAACTTCTGAAAACAAAATCAAGTTTTGTAATTTTTACATTCGGATTATTTACATTATAAAATATTCTTGGATGCCCAATTGTCAATTTGTATTGATTTGTTGAAAGTCTAACTAAAGCGGCTTTTGATGTATTTGTAGCCCAAGGAGCTATCACCCACTGCCAATCTTTTGTAGTGCCCATAGAATCAACTGTAACACCCGTATGCGCATAAACTGTCCCGGTATAGTTTAACAATTCTTCTGCTCCGGCTTTACTAGCGTCGAGAAAAATTACTATGGAATCGTTTTCCGTTGCGAACGTTGGTTGTATTTGAACGACCTGAGAAAAAAATAACTGGCAAAGTCCTATCACAAAAAGTAATATAAATTTCTTCATAAAAGCCCCAAATAATATCTGCTCTTAATTAAACATTTTATAATCGGGTTTGCCGGCATCCACCCAGGCTGAATATATTAATGATGCTACATCCTCGGATGCTTTGGTTAGTTGAATGGAAGTAATATATTTTGTTTTAAACCATAATAGCCTGTAGTATTCATCGCTATCATGATTTTTAACAGAATTGTATGCAAAGTGGTCGGCATCAAGAATTACACTACAAACAGAGTTAGAGTTAGAAATGTAACTGAAAATATAATTCAAAGGATCATTAATATACGTTACTTTATCAGGTGTAAGCATAGTCATAATTTGATCGTAATATTTTTCGATCATATCAATTTCATACCTGCCATGAATTCCTTTTTGATTTGTAAGTTGTCCATTATAATTCATAACAGTATGAAAAGGCTGGTGTCCGTCCGCAACATAATGAGCAAGATCAGCAGCATATATTAAAGCTTTATCTCTATTATTTTCTTTAAATGCTTCTATTAAATTGTTAAATGTATCCATAGTTGCCCAGGGCAGCAAACCAATTGCCTTAACAGTGCTGTCGCTATAAATCGTTTCTAATTGCTGTTTATCATAAATCATTCTGCCATTATTGAATTCTTTATAAAAATCAATATCGATATAATGTTTGGGCGGCTCTGTTTTGTCAAACTTTCTTCTATCATCGGCATCAACAGCATGCGCTATCAAATAATCTTGCCATCCTTTAAAAGCAATCATTTCCGGTGGGAGAATACTTACAGCTTCTTTGTTAATAAGCTTATGGCCTGTTTTCCCCCATGGAAAATTTTTAGGAGCTAAAAATAAAAACACTATAAAAACAAAAGTAAGAACTGATTTGAACTTCATTAATTATTTTTCCTTCATTCCTGTTAATTGAACTATAATTTTTCTTTTTCTTGACCGATTATCAAAATCTACTAAGATAATCTGCTGCCAGGTTCCTAATAATAAATTTTTATCTCTAAAAGGAACTGTGAAAGATGCCCCCTGTAATGCGGCACGTACATGAGCATGCCCGTTTCCATCATGCCAGGTATCATTATGATGATATTGAGCGCTGGAAGGAATAATTTTCTCAAAAAATGCAGGGTAATCTTTTAGTAACCCGGGTTCATATTCAATAGTTGTAATTCCAGCGGTTGCTCCCCCTACAAAAATTAACACGCTTCCTTCAGTAAAATCCGAAGATGAAATAATTGTCCTTACTTCATCTGTTATATCAATCATATCGTTGTTGCCCTTAGAATTAACTGAAAAAAATTGGGTTTCAACGCCAAATTTGGTCATAATTCCCATTCCAAATTTATTTTCTGAACAAAATTAAACTTACTTAAGGTGTAAGGAATATTCAAGCGAAATGTTATTGATATTAGTTACTCTTGACTAAGAAATTATATAAATTTGTGGCTCAAAAATCTAACTGTAAATATTAAATGAGGAATGTATGTCAGCTAAGGAATTCATTGAACTTGAGAGCAAATTCGGAGCTCATAATTACCATCCATTAGATGTAGTAATAAACGAAGCAAAAGGAGTTTGGGTATATGATGTAGAAGGGAAAAAATATCTCGATTGTTTAGCAGCTTATTCTGCTGTGAATCAAGGCCATTGCCATCCAAGAATTGTAGATGCATTAAAAAAACAAGCAGACAAAGTTACTTTAACATCCCGAGCATTCAGAAATGACCAGCTTCCACTTTTATATAAAGAACTTTGCGAATTAACTGGTTATGAAATGATTCTGCCAATGAATTCCGGCGCAGAAGCAGTTGAAACAGCTTTGAAAGCTGCTCGTAAATGGGGATACAAAGTCAAAGGAATTGAAAATAACTATAGCGGAAATAATTGCCTGCTCAAATAATTTTGCAGGAAGAACAATTAGCATAATTAGCTTTTCAACCGAGGAACAATACAAAGATGGATTTGGCCCTTTAACCCCGGGCTTTAAAATTATTCCTTATGGTAATGCAAGCGCATTAGAAGAAGCTATAACAAAGAATACTGCAGCATTTATAGTTGAACCAATTCAAGGTGAAGGCGGAGTTATAGTTCCACCTGAAGGATTTTTAAAGAAAGCTTTTGAGATTTGTAAAAAGAATAATGTACTTTTTATTGCAGATGAAATTCAATCAGGATTAGGAAGAAGCGGAAAATTATTTGCTTTTGAATATGAAGATATTAAACCGGATGCAGTTATTGTGGGAAAAGCACTTTCAGGAGGATGTTATCCTGTCTCGGCGGTTTTATCTAATAAAGAAGTTTTAGGAGTATTTAATCCTGGGGACCATGGTTCAACATTCGGTGGCAATCCATTAGCTGCTGCAATTGCCCGTGAAAGTATAAAGGTTTTAGTTGAAGAAAAATTAGTCGAAAAATCTTTTGAGCTGGGAAATTATTTCAGGGATAAACTAAATAAAATTTCTTCTCCGCATGTTAAAGAAATAAGAGGTAAAGGTTTATTTATTGGAGTTGAATTAAAACCGGAAGCAAAAGGTGCAAGAAGATTTTGTGAAGCACTAATGAAAGAAGGAATTTTATGTAAAGAGACACATGAAAATGTAATTCGTTTTGCTCCACCGTTAGTTATCACAAAAGAAGAAATTGACTGGGCACTTGAAAGAGTAGAAAAAGTGCTGAAGATGAAGTAATGTTTATTTAAGCTAAAACTTTTAATAAGAAGTTATTAAAAAAAATTAAATGATGTTAATAGGAGTATTTCAAAAACAAAAGATATAACATTGATAGACTGACATGCTCTTCAAAATAATATTATTAAGAAATTATAATTGTTGGAAATGTAAATTTCAAAATCCCAGCCTGAAAAAGCAGTTATAACAGAGTTATCAATTTTACTAGGTCTAGTGAAACAATTATATATCTTCCAATTGAAGAAAGAGCTATGATTTCTCGATTTAATATCTAAAAGTCTTAAGCCAATTTCATCAGAGTTTGCTATAGAAATTTTTTCTACTTTTGAAAGAAGTAATGTTCATCCATTATACCTGGCAAATTATCGAAGGAGAAATGGGGATATGATAACACCTTATAAATGTTAGGGCCATAATCACATTGCTAATTTGTCTTTGACAATCGCTTTCTTGTTTTAGGTATTGCATTTATAATTGCACGAAGAGCATTATTTGCTTCGGTTGGATTTTGAAAAACTTTAGCAACATCTTCATCTATCGGATAAAGAATTACTTTTTCTTTAACAATATCTGCAAAGCGATTTCGCTTTGCTTTAGAATAATCAAAATTATATTCCTCTTTCATATTTTTATTTTTTTCATTTGATATTTTCTTCATAATCTATTCTTTCTTTAGTATTTGCAATTCTTGCGCTAATTATTCTTATCGAATTTTGTTCCCTTTCATTAAAGATTACAATTAATAGTCTATTTTTACTTGAATGTCCTATTATTATTTCTCTTCTTTCTTTGATAGAATGAATTTCATCGTCAAATATTTTTGAAAGAGGATTATAGAAAACAGTTTTGGCTTCTTCAAAATCAATATTGTGTTTTTTAAAATTAATTTTTGCTTTCTTCTTGTCCCACTCAAAAATTAATTCCACAACACCTCTTTTATTCCATCGAAAAGGACTGAAATTTATTAACTTCTATTATTGGTTAAAAAATATTTAATAAAAATGTTTATGTCAATAAAAAAGAAATGACAATTAAATTTATAATAAAATAAAAAAACCTCCAGGCTTTCTTTACATAGTCACGGCTATGTTGTAAACCATGGAGGTTTTTTTGAAGGAGAACTATTTTAATTCGATAAAACTTTAGATTCCTGCAAATATTCTTTCAGAAGTTTTTTAGTTTCCTCTACTGCCTGATTTAGTTTGACCAACCTGCTAATTGCATTATCAAGGTCATGATGTTTGCCTGATATTTCGATACCTAAAGCTTCATCTCCCACTTTGGTAGCACCAACTGAATAGCTTGCGCCTTTTATTGTATGTGCTTCTTTTACAATCTTTGTTAAATTTCTTTCAGCAATGTAAATTTCAAGTTTTTTAAATCTATCAGTTAAATCTTCAACATAGCTAAGAATTAAATCAGTCTGGAAGGACATATCTCCAAGACTCATTTTTTGCAGATGAGAAAAATCAAATAATGAATCATGATTGTTTGACTCATCATTCTCAGTTTCATCATTTTTTGTTTCCATAGGTTTTATCTTTAAATATTCATCTATGCATCTTATTAGTTCATCGGTGTTAATCGGTTTTGATATATAATCATTCATTCCGGCATTTAAACATTTTTCCTTATCACCTTTTAATGCATGTGCTGTAATAGCAATAATTGGGATTTCTTTTTTAGAATTGCCTAAGGATCTAATTTTTTCAGTCGCTGTTAAACCATCCATCTCCGGCATTTGAACATCCATCAAAATTAAATCGTAATGATTTAATTTTACGTAGCTGTATGCTTCCAATCCATTTGCAACAGCATCATATTCGTAACCAGCTTCTTTGAGAGTTCGTAAAATTACTTTTTGATTAATTAGATTGTCTTCTGCTAAAAGTATTTTCTGCTGATGGCGGGATAGTTTTAAATTTTCATTTCCAAATGCAGAATTATTTTTCTGAATGTTGGAAAAGTCATAAGATTTTTTCAATTGTTCATGCGGAGTGTTTGTTTTCAATCCTTTTTGAGTTTTTAATTTAATTGTAAAATAGAATTTACTTCCCTTACCTTCTTCGCTGGAAACTGCAATATCACCGCCCATCATGTTCACAAATTCTTTACAGATTACCAGCCCTAAACCTGTACCTCCAAATTTACTGGAATGAGATACATCCATTTGTGAAAAATGACGGAATAAATAATCTTGTTTGTCTTTAGGAATCCCTATTCCAGAATCTTTTACCGACATATAGATCACTGCATATTTATTATCAACAGAGACAGGTTTTGCTTCAATTTCTATCTGTCCATTATCAGTAAACTTAACGGCATTGCTTATGAGATTTACAAGGATCTGTCTAATTCTTGTTGAATCGCCTATCAAATAAAGCGGCGTATCTTTAGAAATATCTTTTGATATATTTATATTTTTTTCATTTATCTTTGCTGAAAGTATTGATATGGAATCGTCAATAATTTCATCTAAATTAAAATCTGCTGAATCCAATTCCATTTTACCCGATTCTATCTTTGAAATGTCTAATATATCATTAATAATATCCAAAAGCGTTTCTGCCGATTGTTTTGCAGATAACGACAGCTGTTTCATTTCTTCCTGATCTTTGTATGCTCCTTTTTCTATTAAGGATAAAAATCCAACAACACCATTCATAGGTGTGCGAATTTCATGACTCATATTCGCTAGGAATTGACTCTTATTTTGATTTAAGTTTGTTGCTTCTTCAGCAAGCTTGTCTGATTTTGCTTTCTCGATCCTTAACTCTTCCAATGCTTTTTGTTTTTCTTTATCCGCTTTTGCCTTTTCGCTTATATCCTGCAAACTTCCTTCAAGATAAAACTTATCTGTGGCAGGGTCTTCCATCATCATGATATTTATGCGAACGTCAACTTCCCGAGAATCTTTTCTTAAAAGAACAGTTTCATAATCTTCAATTTTTCTTTTTATTCGCAGCTCTTTAAATACTTTTTCTCTTTCAAGAACATCTTTGAAAAATAATTTCCCATTATATGCATTTATAAGTTCTTCTGCATTTTCATAACCCAAAATTTTGCAAAAAGCAGAATTAACCGTAATGAAAATGCCGTCAAGATTAGATTGAAATATTCCTATTATTGAGTTATTAACTATTGAACGGAATTTCTTTTCGGATTCTTCCACATCAAAAGTTTTTTCTGTCAACTCTAATCTTAGTTTAAAATTAACCGCACTTCCGATAACTGATATTAAGCTTAAAAATATTACAAAGATAACTGATTCATATACGTTAGGAAGGATATAGATTTTTGAATCACTAAAAAGTATAGCGGCTGCAAATACCACATTATAATAAATAGCTACAATTATTTGATTTTTAACTTCCCAGCTAAAAAATAAAGCAGTTAAAAAAATCATTAAGCCTACTAATTGTGCATTTACTACCAAAGTTGTTGGCATCAAATGAATCATTATTCCTGATGATATTATAATAGTAAGCAGAAGCGCGTGGATGAGAATGACAGAATGTTTCATTCCGAATTTGCTAGTGCTTAAGACTAAAACCGCAAATGCTATTAATGTTGCCGTGAGCCTAGTAAAATAAACTTCTACCCGGAATGCCTGAAAGTGTTTTACTTCAAAATACATTGCGAATAAGCCGGAAATGGCAATCAGCAATGACATAACTTTTAATGGAGTAACTAAAATATTATTTGAAGTTGATATTAAAAAGTCATAATGGCTTTTTGAAAAACTGAATTTATTATTAAAAATATTTTTAAGCGTAAGATTTTTTGATTTTGACATTTTAATCCATGAAATAAATTTAGTTGTGCTTTAATTCAATAATCAAAGCAATGAGTAAAAAAACTCATTTTTTTTAATTCTACTAATTTATTTTGACATCTGACATAAATTGGCTGTGTAACTTTTAGCAAAAACCGTGCAAGGTATGTCGGTATTTTTTTCTTTTCAAAACTCATTGAAAATGGTTAATAATTATTTTTTTTATACATTAGCAGAACATTTTACCTTTAACTTTACAGATACATGGTAGATTTTTTATATTCAATTGACCTCACAATTTTTTATTTTTTCAACCATACTTTATCTAACGGAGTTTTCGATAAATTTTTTTCGATAATTACAAGCGTTAATAACTGGTATATTGCTTATGTTATTTTGCTGCTTATAAGCTTTATAAAAGGAGGAACAAAAGGCAAGCTTGCTGTAATTGGAGTGCTTCTTTTGATTGTAGCTACGGACCAATTAGGTTACAAACTTTTAAAAGAATATTTCCAGAGAATTCGTCCATGCGGCGCTTTATCAGATGTAATCACTCCACTCGGCTGTACAGGTTCGTTTTCTTTTCCTTCCAATCATGCATTGAATAATTTTGCCGCCGCAGTATTTTTTTACCGCTTATATCCGAATTTGAAATATCCACTTTTTATAACTGCTTCTTTAATTGCAATTTCCAGGATTTATTTAGGGCTTCACTACCCTTCCGATATTTTAGGTGGTGCAATTATCGGCTCCGCATTCGGATATTTGTTTGCTTCGATTGTTTTATTTGCAGATGAAAAAATAAAATTAAAAAATGAGATTAAATCAAAGTTACCTAAATAAAGAAAATTATAAAACATAAATACATAAAAATAACATGAGTGAAAAAATAAATATTAGATTTGCAACTGAAAATGATATCCCAATAATTTTAGGATTAATAAATGAATTGGCCGTTTACGAAAAATTATCAAACGAAGTAACAGCGGATGAAATCAAACTAAAGGAAACGCTCTTTGGCGAAAAAAAATATGCTGAAGTTTTATTAGCAGAATATAATGAAAAACCGGTTGGACAAGCTTTATTTTTTTATAATTACTCTACTTTTCTTGCTAAGCCTGGAATTTATCTTGAAGACCTTTTTGTAAAACCTGAATACCGTGGGAAAGGAATAGGAAAACAATTATTAAATGAGCTAATTGAAATCGCAAAAGAAAAAAACTGTGGAAGAATTGAGTGGGCAGTATTAGACTGGAACGAACCTGCTATCCAATTTTACCAAAATCTTGGCGCTAAATTGATGAAAGAATGGAGAATCTTTAGACTTATCACAAAGTGAGTGATTCCGCCAGAGGATAAATTTTAACATCATTAATAACCTATCAAAGTAAAAAATTATTAAGATTTATTAATAAAAATTTTTATCTTACCAGCTACATTTTTTAATTTCTAAATAAAAAATCGAAACTAAGAATACGAGGAAAAATAATGAGTCAAAATGAAAGTAAAAGAGTTGTCATTACAGGTATGGGTGCAGTAACTCCAATTGGACTTACAGTTGATGAATTCTGGCAAAGTATGATGGAAGGAAAAAGCGGCGCATCTGAAATTACATCTTTCGACACTTCAAAACTTGATACCAAATTTGCATGTCAATTAAAAGGTTTTGACCCCACAAAATACATTGATAAAAAAACAGTAAGAAGATTGGACCCTTATGCTCAATATGCTCTGGCTGCTGCATCTCAAGCAATTGAAGACAGTGATTTAAAGCCATCTGAAATGAGTGAATATGAAAAATCAAGAGTAGGTGTGATTTTCGGAAGCGGCATAGGTGGAATACAGACTTTTTATGGGCAATCAGTTATTAACCATACAGAAGGGCCTAAAAGAGTATCGCCTTTTTTTATTCCAATGCTAATTCCAGATATGGCAGCTGGATATATCTCAATTAACTATGGATTTCGCGGGCCGAATTACTGTATAGTTTCTGCATGTGCAACTGCAAATAATAATATGATTGATGCATATATGCTAATTAAAAACGGCTTTTCTGACGTTATTATTTCAGGAGGTAGTGAAGCTTCGATTAATGAAATTGGTGTTGCCGGTTTTAATGCTTCAAGAGCTTTATCCACAAGAAATGAATCTCCGGAAACAGCAAGCCGTCCTTTTGATTCAACGAGAGATGGATTTGTAATGGGAGAAGGCGGCGGAACAGTAATTCTTGAAGAACTTGAACATGCTAAAAATAGAGGTGCAAAAATTTATGCGGAAGTAATTGGAATGGGATTATCTGCTGACGCATATCATATTACAGCTCCTCATCCGGAAGGAACCGGTGCTATTCTTTCCATGGAAATGGCATTAAATAATTCCGGCATTAAACCAGAAGATATTGATTATATAAATATGCACGGCACTTCTACAGGTTTAGGCGATATTGCCGAAACAAAAGCTATTAAAAAAGTTTTTGGAGAACAAGCATATAGTATGAATGTTTCATCTACTAAAAGCATGACAGGACATTTACTTGGTGCTGCAGGAGCTGTTGAAGCAATTGCTTCAATACTTGCAATTAAAAATGATATGATTCCCCCAACAATTAATTTTGAACATCCGGATCCGGAATGCGATTTAAATTATACTTTCAACAAACCACAGAAAAAAAATGTTAATATAGCATTAAGTAATGCATTTGGATTTGGTGGACATAACACATCAGTCATTTTCAAAAAGTTTGATGAATAAAAAAGTATCATTCAAATATTTTTATTGAAATGTGATTTTGACTTTTAACCTCACTAAAGAAATTGTTTTAATACATTTGAACTACAATCAGAACAATAATGCACTAATTAATAAAAAGATTAGTGCATTTGTTCTATTGTTACTCCCCCACTAAAAAAATAGTTTTCAATCGTCAAGATTAAAAAATAATGTTTCCGCTAACAAGATAAGGACTCTGAACTATGGCTTGTATTATTTTTAAGGACATTAGTTTTAATTACAACTCTCCAGAATCTCAACAAGGCAAAATATTCGAAAACATTTCACTTACAGTTTCTTCAAACTGGAAGACTGGAGTTACAGGCGGCTCAAAATCACTTCGTACAGAATTCTTAAAATTATTAAATAAAGAAGTCGAGCCAATTAAAGGCAGCATTACTTATTGTGAAAATATTTCTTATTTCCCTCACTTCCCTTCTGATGGAAATGTACAGACTATTGATTTAATCAAAAATCTAATTGCTCCTTTCGACGATTGGAAAAGAGAAATGAAGGATATCATTGCTGATAATGATGAATCAAGACGCAGAAGATACTTTGAGCTAGTTTTCAAATATGAAGAAGCAGACGGCTACACAATTGAAGAAAATATAATCGAAGAAGTTTTAAAATTAGGCTTGAAAAAAGAAATACTCTATAAAAACTTTAAGCATTTGACGAAGAGCGAAAAAACACTAATGCTTATAATACCAATGTTTTTAAAGAAGGATACCATTCCTGTGCTAAATGATCCAACTGAATATTTAGATTTTAAAAGCAAAAATTTACTAATTAAATATCTCTCTTCAACTTCACGTGGATTTATTTTATCTTCACAGGATCAAACATTTTTGGATTCATGCATAAACCATGTTTTATATTTTGATAACAATGAAGTTCAACTAAGCCGTGGTAATTTTTCAGTCCTTCGCCTTCAAAGAAGACTGGAAGAGAATTATTTAAAAGGTTTAAACCAATACAGTAGTTTCCAATAATTTCTTTAACAAAAATATGATCTTATCAGATAAAGATTTTGGAGAATGAATTCTTATTCATTAATATTTGATATTCAAATTTCTCAACTCCTAAAAATGAAATTTTGTTAAAATAAAAATCACAAATCCTATATCCGAAATTGCATTTCTCCTTTATAAAAATTAGTTTGAGCTACCTTCAATTTTAATTTTAGAGAGTGCAATTTGAAACAAAAACAAGAATCCGCAGATTCCGTACTTCGTAATCATTTAATCACTTTAATCACCGCCGAACAAGCTCATATTAATCTTGAAGGAGCTTTAGCTGGATTAAAAAAAGAAAATAGAAATAAGCAGCCTTCAAAAAATGTTCATTCTGTTTGGGAAGAAGTTGAGCATATAAGAATTTCGCAAGAAGATATTTTAAAATATATGGTTGACCCTAAATGGGTTTCGCCAAATTGGCCGCAAGAATATTGGCCGGAAAAATCCGATATTATTCCAGATGAAACATGGATGGCTTCTATCAATAAAATTTTTTCAGACCAGGAAGAGTTAATTCAAATCATTAAAGATGAATCTATAGATTTAACTTCAATTATTCCTCATACACAATCCCACACTTATTTGAGAGAAATACTGCTAAATGCAGATCATAATTCTTATCATTTAGGCCAAATTATTACTGTAAGAAAGTTATTAGGTGATTGGAAATATTAATCTTATTAAATTCATTTTAATAAGAATTTGAATCCACTGAAGTATTTTTTCATCTCACGTGAACTGAAAAATAATTTTTAGCTTAGATGAAAAAAAATAAATCACTAAAAAGAAATCTTATTGAATGGGGAATCATATTAGGAATAGCTGCTTTCTTATATTTAACCGGGCTTTATACTGAAGTTATTGGCAGTGTTCAAAGAATTGTTTTAAGCACCGGCTTAATGAAACCGGATATACTTTCAAAAGATGAGCAATTTGATGCAGACTATAATTTTATATTAAACTCCTTTGACGATAAAGAATTTTATTTTGGTAAATTGAGAGGCAAAACAATTTTCTTAAATCTATGGGCTTCGTGGTGTCCTCCTTGTAGAGCAGAGATGCCGACCATTCAAGATCTTTATAATGAAGTAAAGAAAGATTCAAATATAGTTTTCGTTTTAATTTCGCTCGATGATGACAAATCTAAAGCAAAACAATTTGTAAAAGATAAAAATTTTAATCTTCCATTCTTTTTTTTAGCAGATCGAATTCCTGCGGCATTTTCAACAAATACAATTCCTACAACCTTTGTAATATCTCGTCAGGGGAAAATAATTGCAAAAGAAACCGGTATGGCAAAATACGATTCTGATAATTTTCGAGAATTTTTAGTTAAATCTTCTGGCATTTAGTTTGAAGATTTTTATTGTAGGCATAAATTATTAATTATCTTTATTTTTGAACTTTTCGTATTTTAGAACGTTATTGCAAAAATATTTAGAAATATCAGAACATTTTTCATCTTGATAAAAAACTTAAATCATAAATTCGCTTTAACGATTTTTTTGTTTTTCTTCTTATATTCTTTTTCTTTTGCTCAGATTAAAACACATCCTTATTCGGGGACAATGGTTTTATCTCTTGAAGCTTTGGCTTCGAATGCACAAACCGACTATGTAAGTTCCGGAACAGGCTATGGAGCAAGAGGGCTGGTCGAATATTTTTTCCCTACTACAACAAGAAGCATATTTGGGGTTAGATTTTACGGCTCGGTTTTCAACATCACTGCAACCGATGATAATAAGAGTTTGAAGAAATTTAAAACCGACATGTATTCTTTAGGAGCCGGTGCTTCATATGCATATTCTGTTGAAGATAGATTTTTTCCTTATATATATGGGGGCCCTGCGTTTCTTTTATTTTATCCAAGAGATGAATTAGGAAAGACTGCTCCCAATGCTCAAAAAAAACTATACACTCAAAATACTTTTGAATTGGATGGTGAAGTAGGATTTCGTGTAAATTTGCAGGATAACATAAATCTTAACGCAAGCGTAGCTTACCATTTAACTCCAACAGATTATTTAGATGACATAGCATTAGGAAACAGTAACGACGGTTATTTAACAGCTTCTTTAGGAGTATCTATTGCTTTATTTGGGAAACATGATTCTGATGGAGATGGAATTGAAGATTCAAAAGATAAATGCCCAAATGAACCTGAAGACTTTGACGGATTCCAGGATGATGATGGATGCCCGGATCCCGATAATGATCATGATGGAATTCTTGATGTAAATGATAAATGCCCAAATGTTCCTGAAGATCTTGATGGATTCCAGGATGATGACGGCTGTCCTGATCCGGATAATGATCATGATGGAATATTAGATGTAAATGATAAGTGCCCGAATGTCCCTGAAGATCTTGATGGATTTCAGGATGATGACGGCTGCCCTGATGTAGATAACGATCAAGATGGGATACTTGATGTAAATGATAAATGCCCGAACGCTCCCGAAGATTTTGACGGGTTCCAGGATGACGACGGCTGCCCGGACCCTGATAATGATAGAGATGGTATATTAGATAAGTTTGATAAATGTCCGAATGAACCTGAAGACTTTGATGGATTTCAGGATCAGGATGGATGCCCGGACTATGATAATGACAATGATGGAATTCCTGATTCATTAGATAAATGTCCCAACGAACCGGAAACTTTTAATGGATATATGGATGATGACGGCTGCCCAGATGTTGCTCCTAAAGATAGAGTTAAAAGCAAGACTACTTCAAATACAACTACCAAATTACCTAAAGTAAAAGTTCCTCCAGTTAAAATACCGGATATTAAGACAAACACGACTACTTCAAAAACAAATGAAACTTCTAATGCTACACCTTCATTAAAAGATTTACCGAACAAGTTTTTATTATATGGCGTACTGACATTTGAAGATGAAGAATCACAAATAAAACCAAGCGGTTATAAAGAGCTGGATAGAATTGCCGAGATAATCAGAAAATATCCTAAAACAAAATGGCGCATTGAAGGTTACATGGATAACCAAGGTTCTGAATATAGAATTAAAACTTTATCAACTGGACGTGCAAAAGCTGTCTTAAATTATTTTGTATCAAAGGGATTACCCTTCACTCAATTTGAAGCTGTTGGAATGGGAGATAGTAATCCAATTGAAAACAATGATAAACCTTACGGCAGATCAAAAAACAGACGGATCGAGATTAAAAGAGTTCAATAAATAATACTAAAAAATTATTAAGTTTGATATAAACCCGGTCTCTTTAAGTAACCAGGTTTATTTTTTCTTTTTCTCTTCAAAAATTTTATCCGGAATTCCTTCGTTAACTTTATAATCAGAATATTTAATAAATACTCTTCCTGTTGTGTTTTTAGGTTTCTTATCTTTATTGCTGTCGCTGTCAATCTCGCCGCTTATTCCACGCGGGATATTCATTCTATCTACATTAAAAGAAAAAATCATTTGCGTAGGCAAAGGATATGCAAATTGATTATTATATTTCAAATCAATTGTAAAAGTACCGTTGATCTTTGTTGTGGATTCTGCTTTTCTAATTATGTTTTTTGATTGATCAATCCATAATGTAGTTAATATAATTTCGCTGTGTTCGTCTAAAGGTATGACCTTAATAACTGAAGTTTTAATTCCATCGACTGTATCTTCTTTTAAATAGAACGCTGAATATTTTTCTTTTAATAAACCAATAGGAGAAATATCCAAACCCTCTTTGGGAAGCAAAGCAAATCTATCCGATTCAAAATGAATTTTATCCGGCTGCTTGAAATAAATTTTTGCCTTTGTTTCCGGCACTTTCAGAAATTCTACATCAACTTTAATATTAACATTTACTTCGTAGTCCTTAATCGAACTAAATTCTTTTTTAACATTATCTAAAATTTGATTCGGGTTGTTCGTTTGTGCATTTGTTAATATAATAGCAGCAATTACAAAAAAGATAATCTCAAATATTTTAATTGACTTATTCTTCATTTTATTTCTCATGTAAGAATATCTTTTCTTTTGAAGATAAATAATGCCGCACTAAAAAATACAATTATGTGTCCACTCAAAATCAAAACAGATTTAATAATTTCGGAAAAGTCTACAGGTTTATCAAAAAACAAACGCCATGACTGCATGTATGTTGTGAACAAATATGGTTTTATATTTTGGAAAAAATTAATATTGATTGCTGATATTATTATGAACACAATTATAATTGCCATTGTCGTTACAATCGGCCCTATTGCGTTTTCAACTAAAGAAGAAAAGAGAAAAGCTAATGAAGTTACAACCATCATGCTTAAAGCAGCAAACCCGTATCCTAATATAAATCTCCAAAATACATCGTCTCTTGAAAATATAATTATTGTGCTGCTCTTAATTACAATTAATTCTCCAATTCCGAACATAATGAAACCTAAAACCAGACTAAAAATAGCCAGCCATAAAACCAGTAAGTTGGTATAAATTGCTCCAGCAATAAATTTTGAAGTCACTATTTTAAATCTTGAAATGGGCCTTGTTACAAGCATTCGGTAAGTCCCGGCTGTTGCTTCTCCTGCCAATAAATCCCCAGCTACTAATGCAATTAGGAAAGGGATATGAATTGTTAAGGCATTAAGTATAAGATAAGAAACTAAATATCCGTTTAATAAATTACCAACAAATACAAATGACTGCTGGAGATTGCGTGTCATAAAATCTAATGAACGCGCTCCTTCTATAAGCATTGCCACTTCAATAATCGGAACAAGTACAGCAATTGCAATGAAACCAATATATGTCCGCCATTTTTTAAAAATTTTATACAACTCTATTCGCACCAAAGTAGCCATCAACTTTCCTTCTCAGTAATTTGGAGGAAATATTCTTCTAGAGAACGCAATGGAATTACTGCACTAACTAAAATATTATTTTCAACGAACAATTTATTTAGCTGTGCTATCTCTTCCGGCTGAAGCATAAATATTAAATTTTTATTGGCTGTTGATTCTAACTTATTTCCCCATTTACTCTCTGAAATTAGACTTGCTGCTTTCTGAGGATCATCAACTTCAAATGTAACTTTCAATTTATTTGCATTTAACAAATCACTAACATTTCCTTCTACCTGCGTTGTACCTTTGCTAATTATTATCATTCTGTTAGCTACTAATTCAACTTCAGAGAGAATATGAGATGAAAGAAAAATGGTTTTATTCTTTTCTTTACTTAAATAAAGAATCAGTTCACGTATTTCTTTCATGCCTTGAGGATCAAGGCCTGTGGTAGGCTCATCAAGAATAATTAATTCAGGATCGTGCAGAAGTGCTTGAGCCAGCCCTAACCTTTGTTTCATTCCATGAGAAAAAGTTTTTACTTTGCTCTTATATCGTTTTTCAAGTCCGACAAGTTCAAGTGTTTCCATCAGTTTTTTTCGGGAAACATCTGTGAATGAAAGTTTTCCTAAAATTTCAAGATTTTTATAAGCAGACATGTAACCATAAAAATCCGGCTTCTCTACAATAGCTCCGATTTTTTTTAGAATTTCAATTCTATTTTTGTTGAGAGATTTATCAAATATTTTTATATCGCCGGATGAAGGAGAGATAAGTGAAAGAAGCATCCTAATCGTGGTACTCTTCCCTGCCCCGTTTGGGCCTAAAAAGCCAAATACATCTCCCCTAAAAACATTTAGGCTTAGATTATTTACTGCTCTTAATTCTTTAAAATTTTTAGTGAGATTTTTTATCTCTATTATTTTTTCCTCAGTCAAGGTTTCCCTTTTTATTGAATACCAATTCAAATATTAAATAATTTATTCTTCATCATTTTCATCTGCTCTATCCAATAATGAGTTAGGCAATTGTTTTGCTGTCTTAGCTCCGAGTTCTTTTATTTTTTCCACACTTCTAACCAGGTTTCCTCTTCCGTCAGTTAATTTTCTCATGGCGGATGAGTAATTATTTTTAGCTTCATCCATTTTTTTACCAACATTAATCAAGTCCTCTGTAAAACCCACAAACTTATCATAAAGTGCACCGCTTTGCCTTGCAATTTCCATAGCATTTTTATTTTGATTTTCCTGTCTCCAAATACTAGTAATTGTTCTTAAGGTTGCAAGCAAAGTGGTTGGACTTACAATCACAATATTCATTTCAAATGCATCATTAAAAAGCGAAGCATCCGTTTGAACTGCAAGTGCGAAAGCCGGTTCGATAGGCATAAACATTAAAACAAAATCCAGACTATCTAATTGATAAAGATTCTGATAATTCTTACTGCTAAGATTTTTTATATGACCGCGAATTGAATTAATATGTTCTCGCAAAGCTAATTGTTTTTCTTTCTCATTTTCTTCAGAAACAAATTTTTCATAAGCAACTAAAGATACTTTTGAATCTATAACAATGCTTTTATTTTCCGGCAGTTTAATAATAACGTCTGGCTGAAATCTTTTACCGGATTCTGTTGTTAAACTTTCTTGTATAACGTATTCTCTATTCTTTACTAATCCGGATTTTTCAAGAATACTTTCAAGAATAAATTCTCCCCAATTTCCTTGTGTTTTCGTTTGCCCTTTTAATGCTTGAGTTAAATTTTTTGCTTCTTGTGTAATTTGCTGATTCATATCTTTCAGCATTTGTAACTGTTCTTTTAGCGAAGCATGCCCTTTTATACTTTCTTTATTACTCTCTTCAACTTTCTTTTCAAAATCAGCAATTTTTTCTTTTAGAGGATTTAATATTTCACCTAGTTTTTCTTTGTTTTGTTCTGTGAATTTATTCCCCTTTTCTTCAAATATTTTGTTTGCAAGATTTTCGAATTCTTTTGTGAATTTTTCTTGAATATTTTCTAATTCACCTTTTTGTTCTGATAATTTTTCCTGGAGGTTTTTATAATCTGCTGTCAATGTGGAAAGTTCTTTAGTCTGCTCTATTACCTTTTCTCTCTCTTTATTCAATTCATTTGTAGTCGATTTATAATTTTCATCTAAACTATTGTATCGCTCTTCAACCTTCCCCTTTTCAATAGAAAGAGAATCAATTTTAATTTTTAATTCATCAGCTTCTAATTTGGTAATCCCTGCAGATTGACTTCTTGATTTAAAATAAAACCACGCAATTAAAAAACCAACCACTAAGCCAACTAATAGATATAGAAATTCCATTGTAAGTATAAAATAATATTTTTATTGGTTTCTAATTTAAGTAGAATTACACAAAATTTAATATTATAAGAATATTTTTATCCATTTTAGATTGCAGACTAAATTATTGTTACATAACATTACAGTTGCGGAATATTTAATGGAGGCCCGGTAAATAAAATCGGCAAACCTTCTTTGGCTGCTGCTTTATTATATTCATTAACCTTTGTGCTAACTAAATTATTATATGCACCTATATAATAATTCAACTGCTTTTCAAAGCCTTTTAATTCATTTAATATGTCTAAACTTGGAGTAGCATTATAATCCCATCCTATAATAAACCTAATATTATTCAGCCAATCATGCAGCCTAGTAAGATAATGAATATCATCTTCTCCTACTCCCTTTTGTGCTTTTGTTTGCATGACCGTATCTTTAATTTCATTCATCAACGAATCAATTTCATGAGCTTGTTTTAAATGGGGTTTATATTTTTCCTTCAAACTTTGATTTCCTTGGCCAACAATTTTGATTGAGTTATTTAAATTTTCTATTTGATTGTGAACGTTATCAATTCTATTAAGCATTGTATTCAATCCTGAAATATCATTATAAACCTGTAGTTCAGCATTAAATTGAGTTTGAGCATTCTTCATATTAAAAGGTAATCTCGGATCAGGTTTTACTATGACATTATTAGAAACTGTTTTGCCATTTACAATCACATTAATAGTATATTTTCCAGGCAATACTTGTGGGCCATTATGTAGATTTGGATGTTCATTTCCAATTGTATCCGCCGCATATAGGGTTTCACTTTTATAATGAAGATTCCATTGAACTCGATTAATTCCTTTATGAGCTGACCCATGAATAGTATCAATTTCAGTTCCTTGAGAGTCCGTTATCTTAATTAAAACCGGAACTTTTTTATCATTCTTTTTCTGATTTGATGAGTCAATTTTGTCCTTAAGATAATAATCAATTACAGCACCTCCAGGAGGATTTGGAGCAGTGTATCTGCTCGATTGCTCAAAACCGCTTCTATTCCAAGTATAAAAATTATATACCGGTAAATTTGAAAATAAATTAAAATCACTATTTAAAACTTGTTTACTTATCTCTTCAAGCGGCAAAATATTATCCAAAATAAAAATTCCACGGCCATGTGTAGCAACAGCTAAGTCATGAGTTTGTTTTATAAATTTTAAATCCCAAACAGGCACATTAGGAAAATTACTTTTAATGTTTGTCCACTTGCCACCGTCATCAGTTGAATAGTAAAGCCCTGTTTCCGTGCCTAAAAATAGAAATCCTTTTTTATTTGGATCTTCTCTAACAACATGAGCCGGAGCATCATCAGGCAATCCTGCTGAAATATCTTTCCAAGTTTCACCGATAATCATTTGTTTTATAAACAAAAGGCTTTTTATTATCCAGCATATGCAGATCAACAGCAATATAACAAGTTGAAGGAGAAAATGTGGACACATCCAATTGGTATATCCTTCCCCATTCAGGAAGATGGGGAATATTTTTAGTTACGTTCGTCCAATTATTTCCTCCATCTTTTGTAACTTGAACCTGGCCATCGTCAGTGCCTATCCAAATAGTTTTTGAATCTTGTTGAGATAATCCTATGGAAAGTATTGTCCCATAAGTTTCTGCGCCGCTCATATCAAGATTAATATAACCTCCGCTCTTTTGTTGTTTGCTCTTATCATTGCGTGTTAAATCCGGACTAATTATGCTCCAATTATTCCCGCCATCTTCTGTTCTAAACAATACATTTCCACCTAAATAAACTTCATTCTCATTATTACTTGAAACAGCTATTGGTGTTGTCCAATTAAATCTATATTTAAGTTGATCAGGGCTTTTATCTGTAACGTCAAAGAAATATGGACGAATATGTTTTTGTATCCCTGTTTTTATATCGAGTCTATTTAGATATCCGTTTTGCGCTTCAGAATAAACTACATTTGGGTTGCTGGGAGCAGGAACAACGTATTCTCCATCTCCACCGGAAACTACAAACCAATTTGAACCATCAATACTAGAGCCCTTTAGATTCCTCGAGGGGCCATACCAGGCATTGTTATCCTGCAAGCCCCCTCCTAAGTTGTAAACTAATTGCGTATCGGCTGCAACTTGATAGTATTCTTCAATTGGAATATTATTGAAATAAATCCAATCTTTACCTGCATTTAGAGATTGATAGACTCCGCCATCATTACCAACAATAATTCTATTTGGATTTTTAGGATCTATCCAAATAGAATGATGATCTACATGAATTCCATTATTGATCGACTTTACTGTCTTCCCACCATCTGTTGATTCTGTAATCAAGAAAGAAAGAAAATATAGTTTATTGTCACTGTTGGGAGCAACTGCCATCTTAGAAAAGTAAAATGGGCGAACATTAATTTGATGATTATTACTAACCATCTTCCAATCTTTACCAAAATTTTGAGAATCCCACAACGTACCATGTTTTGATTCAATTAAAGCGTATACATGATCAGGATTGCTTAACGAAGTTGCAAATGAAATTCTGCCTAGCGGACTTTTGGGTAAACCTTTTGAAAGTTTCTGCCAGGTTTCACCTTCATCTTTTGATTCATAAATACTGCTTCCAGCTCCTCCGTCAATTAATCCCCAAGGATGCCTAATAACTTGCCATGTACCGGCAAGCATTAATTCCGGATTACCAGGCTGGAATACAACATCGCTTACACCAGTTGTATCATTTACGAATAGAACTTTATTCCAATTCTTCCCGCCATCAGTGGTCTTAAATAAACCACGTTCTTTATTTGGTGCCCAGGCATGGCCTATTGCTGCAACAAAAACTGTTTTGGGATCATTTGGATCAATTACAATTTTTGATATCTGGCCAGCATCTTTTAATCCCATAAATTTCCATGTTGAACCGCCGTCAGGAGAGTAATAAACTCCATGGCCATCAATTACATCATTTCTAATATTTGATTCGCCTGTTCCAACCCAAATTAAATTATTGTTTGATGGAGCTAAAGCAATTGCTCCAATTGACGAAGGATATTTTGTAAAGATAGCATTCCATGAATGGCCTGCATTTGTTGTTTTAAATACTCCTCCTCCTGCTGCACCTATGTAATAAATTTCAGGACTACCTGAAATACCAACCACAGAGGTAACTCTTCCTCCACCTATTGCTGGCCCAATATTCCTAAACTTTAAACTAGAATAAATATCGGTAGTATCCTTTTGTGAATTATTTATTTCATCCGTATCTGACTTTACTTCCGGGAGTATTTTTACAGTAAATATCAATAGAAATAAAAACGAAAATAAAAACGAAAATAATAATGGCACAAAAGCATTTGTCCTTTTCATTAAAAATTCTCCCAAAATTGTTTATGTATTTATAATTAAAATTATTTCGTTTATAGGTAAGAAAATTTTGTATGAAGCAAATAAATATTTATCAACTTACAATTTGAGTAAAGTTAAGACAGCTTAACTTTTTTCTCAACAGAATTCAATATAGAATCATTTTTTACTACATGCAAAACTTTTTTAATATCATCATAAAGTACTCTATCAGCATTCAAAGGAGGAACAACTTCTCTTATTTTTTTATAAATTATTGAAGTTCCCTCTCCGCACTTTAATGGCTTTAAAAATTCTAATGCTTGAGCAGCAGTTAAAAATTCAATTGATAATACATTTTGAAGATTCTGCAAAATCTTATAACATTTTTGTGCGGCAATTGAACCCATGGAATTATGATCTTCTTGATTGGCAGAAGTTGGAATTGAATCAACACTTGCCGGATGTGCTAAAACTTTATTTTCAGATACTAAACTAGCAGCAGTATATTGGGCAATCATCAATCCTGAATTTAATCCACCTTCAACCGCAAGAAATCTTGGCAGCCCGCTTAATGCTCCGTTTACCATTCTTTCAATTCTTCTTTCGGAAACATTAGCTAATTCAGATAATGCGATAGACATAAAATCCATTGCCAGCGCCATTGATTGTCCGTGAAAATTTCCTCCTTCAATATGCTCTTCAGTATCAGGAAATATAATTGGATTATCATTAACAGAATTAATTTCAATCTCAACTCTTGATATTACATAATCAATTGCGTCTCTTGAAGCACCATGAATTTGAGGAACACATCTGATCGAATAAGCATCTTGAACACGCGGATCATTATCTAAATGCGAATTTCTTATTTCACTATTATGAATTAACTTTAAAATATTTTTTGCAGTTGTAATTTGTCCCGGGAAAGGACGAAGATCATGTATTCTTTTATCAAATGCTTTATCGGTTGCCCGTAATGCTTCGTGAGAAATTGCTGCAGACATATCTGCAAGCTTAATTGATTTTTTAGCTTGAATTGAAATGTAAGAAGCAAATGCTGTCATCATTTGTGTACCATTAATTAGAGCAATACCTTCTTTAGCTTCAAGGACAATTGGTTTTAACCCAGACTTTTTTAACCCTTCTTTAGCTGAAACAATCTTTTCATTTGAAACTGATTCCCAGAAATCTAAACTCTCTCCTTCGGAGAACGACGGAGTGAAGCATTGAACTCTCCCCTTCCCTATCATTGCCAAAACTAAATGTGCAAGTTGAACAAGATCACCGCTTGACCCAACAGAACCTTGAGAAGGGACAACAGGGATTATATTGTTGTTTATCATATTAATTAGCAATTGAAGAGTTTCCAGTTTTATTCCTGAATAACCTCGAGCCAAAGCATTCAATCGCAGCAGCATCATAATTTTTACAATCAAGGGAGGAAGATTTTCACCGCATCCAACTGCGTGACTTAGTATTAAATTTTCTTGAAGTCTCAAAATATCTTTCTTACTAATATTTACATTCGAAAATTCGCCAAAACCGGTTGTGACACCATAAATTACTTCGTTATTCTCTACCCATTTTTCAATTAAAGTGCGAGACTTCTTTATTTTAATTTTTGCTTTTGAAGAAATTTCAACTTGAAGATTTTGTGATATAAAATTTTCAATTTTATCTAAGGTAAGAGAGGTTCCGTCAACAACAAGTTTTTTATTTGTCATAAATAATTTTTTTTATTTTTTGTGAATTTTCTTTATTCGTTTTGTAAGTAAGATGAATTATATTTTCATCATAACTAGTATTAAGGACTTCGGCGAGTGAATGTATCTTAGCGGCAATTTTAGAATCTTTCATTTCGATATCTATTTTTTCTTCAATGAATTCATCTTCAACTACTTCTAATATTTTATCCTTAAGTGTTGAAATATTTATCCCGCGTTGTGCTGAAATTACTACTGCTTTTTCATATTTGTTAAGTACAAAACTAATTTTAGATTTGTCTTTAATCAAATCAACTTTGTTAAAAACTTTAATAACAGTTTTTTTATTCCCTCCAAATTCTTTCAAAGTTTCTTCAACAACCTGAATATGATCTTCATAATATTGATGGGATAAATCGATAACATGCAGAATAATATCTGCGTCTCTAACTTCATTCAAAGTACTTTTAAATGACGCGATTAAATTAGGAGGTAATTTTCGAATGAAGCCTACTGTATCACTCAATAATATTTTCTGATTTTTATTTAACTCTAATGAACGTGTAGTTGAATCAAGCGTAGCAAATAATTTATCTTCTGCAAAAACATCTGCAGAAGTAAGCAAATTAAACAAAGTTGATTTGCCCGCATTTGTATATCCAACTAAAGAAATTTTTATTAAATCTTTTCTGCTTAAGCTTTGAGTTTCCCTTTGCGATTCAATTTTTGTCAACTTCTCTTTTAAATGACTAATTCTAGTACGAATCATTCGGCGATCTGTTTCTATCTGAGTTTCGCCGGGGCCTTTAGTTCCAATTCCTCCGTACTGCTTTGAAAGGTGCGTCCATGCTCTGGTTAATCTTGGAAGCATGTATTGAAGCTGTGCAAGTTCCACTTGAGTTTTTGCTTCCTTCGTTTTTGCACGTGAAGCGAATATATCCAAAATCAATCCGCTTCGATCAACTATTTTTTTATTTACTAATCTTTCAAGATTTCTAACCTGTACCGGGGATAAATCATCATCAAAAATAACCAGGTCAATATTATTCAATTCAGTAAGCTGCGCAAGTTCTTCAGCTTTACCTTTACCTACATAAAAAGCCGGATCCATTGCATACCGATCTTGAATTAATTTAATAATTGTATCCGCGCCTGCTGTTAAAGCTAATTCTTCAAGTTCGGATAAATGTTCTTCAACTATTTCGCGATTTAAATATTTTGTATTTAATGCAACTAATATTGCCCGTTCTGTAGTTTTATTTATAATTTCTATCATATAATTTTAAGTTTAGGTTCAAGATTCAGTTCAGTTTAAAATCAACATTCTTCCATTCAGAAATTATTCAATCTTTGTAACTAATTCCTTTTTTGAATTTTTTGCAATTGTCATTTCAATTAAAGCTAAAATTAAAGCTGCCAATAAAAAATATTTCCAAAGTTCTGAACCAAATCTTGATTGTAAAACAACTTCAACAGGATTTTGATTTTTATTTATTACAAAATGTTTCCCTTTGAAGTTAATCCTTTTCAAATAGTCATCAAATTGTTTGTTGCTAAGATATTCTGTTGACGATTCAAGTGGATTGTTATTGATTGAAAAATCTTCAATCAATTTATTATTATTGTAAATTTTATAATTACCAATCAAATCTGTTTTATCATAAGCTAAGTAATTTAAATTTGTTGAATCTTCAAGATTAACAAATTCCTCTGTTTTATCAGGCCTGTCAATTTTTAATTGAGGTGAACTTATTTCAGGCAAGCGAATATTAACTTTGCTGCCAGCAACAAAATTATTTTCATTCCTATCCTTTGAAGATAGATAATAAACTGCTTTGTTCATTAAAGGTACAAATATACTCTTGATTGGAAAATTTGACCAGCTCATAACAGGAGCCGTATTCATCAATAATACTTTTCCTTTCCCGATTTTATAATCACTTAAAAAAGAAGAACCATCAATTAAAGAAATAACTTCATTTGCATTTATGCCGGCCTTCTGATCAAAGTGAAAATATATTTCCGGTGATTCCACATTCTTCTTTTCATTATTTGAAAAGATATCTTGAAATATTGGATGATTAAATTCAACTTTATCAAATCGAATTGAATTTTTATTATCATTTAATTTACCAACTGCTTTAGTTGGAGAAGAAATTCCCAATGATTCAGTGATTTTTTTAAAATTTCCTACCGTTGAATTTTCACCGGGCATTAAAAACAATCCTCCGCCGCTTTCCGCATAAGGCTTTAATCTTTCAATGTTGTTTTCTATTTCGGAACCAATTACAATGACTGCATCATAAGAAGATAAATTATATGATGAAAGTTGATTGAAATTTTTCTCAGTAATTTTAATCGGCCCATCATTTCCTGAAGCTGTTAATGCCAGTTTAACAAACCTTGAATCACTATTTGAATTTGAAAAAATTAAAACCGGAATTTCATCGGGAATGAAAAGATTCGTATATCTTTTATTATCATAATTAATATCATCGTCTTCTATTTCAGCAAGTACATCTACATAACCCGTGGCTTTAACATCTGTTTCCATTGTTAATATTTTCGTTTCTTTAGGGCCAAGCGAAATACTTTGCTGCCCGCTTCTTTGTCCGTTTATAAACAATGAAACAACTATGTTGTCAGAATTTTTTAAGGAATAATTTGTAACAGAAATATTAAAGCTTACCGGTTTTCCTTTTTCAAATATTTGGGTGTTAGTCTTTAATTCATCAATCCCAATATTATAAATTTCTTTGCCTGAATAATTAAAAGTATAAAGATTTATTTTATCATTTAACAGTTCACTTAAATCAGATAGAGAGTTTTTATCTGCCAAACGTTTTGATTGAAAATCTGAAAATACATAAATCTCTTTGTTAAAATTTTGAGAGTTCGACAGTATCTTTCCTGCATTTACTATCGCATTATGCAGTAATCCACTTGAGTAAGATATTTGTGCATCATCAACATTCTTTTGCAGTTCATTTAAATTTGAAGTGGCTTTTATTTGTGCATCGGGGTTTGAAACTAAAATAAGTGCAGCATCGTCTCCTTCTTGAAGGTGTTGAATTAAATTTCTAATTGCTTCTTTTGCCTGATTAAAATAAGATCCATTTTGATCAATAACTGACATACTGAATGTATTATCCAAAATAAATACCGAAGTCGTTTTCGCTGCTGACGTTGTTCCTCCAATCGCAACACCTTTTAAAGTCGGACGCGCAAATGCAGTTACCAAAAAAAGAATAATCGTTACACGTAAAGCAAGCAAAAGCCATTGCTTCAATTTAATTTTTCTGATTTTATTTTTCTGCAGCTCTTTTAAAAATCTTAAAGTGCTGAATTCAACTTTTTTTAATTTCCGGAGATTGAAAAGATGAATCAAAATAGGAATTGAAGCAGCTAAAAGTCCAAATAGAACGGCAGGATTTAGAAATATCATATTATAAAAGAATTCTTAGTTTGATTAAAAAATAGTCGTCCGGTTTTCAGTATATCGATTAAATTAGAATAAAAATACATGAAGAATAATTTAATTGAAATAGTAGTAATTAAGCTATAATTTAGTAACTAAGTTAAATATTAAAGGAATGAAAATGAATAGCAGTAATTCATCTCTAAAAATATTTTCATTGATAATTTTTATTTTAAGTTTAGCGGGATGTCAAACCCAACCAGATTATACAATCGTAAAAGGAAAACTTTTAGGCAGCGATAATACATCTTTAGTAAAAGCAAATGTAAGTTTAAATTATACCACAAGCGGAAAAGCAATTCAGGTAGTAGAAATAAGCAAAGATGGCAGTTACGAAATTGAATTAAAGCATGATGGAATTTTTAATTTGACTTTCTCAGGCGTTAATCATGAGGCTATTACTGTTCCTATTTTAAATGATAGAAGAGAAAGCATTCAGCTTAATGTAAAATTACAAAGATATAATTACGTAGATAATTTTGAAGACGTAAATATAATCGGAGACTTTAATCATTTTAATTTTAGATCATCTCAAAGAATGACAAAACAAAATGATGGGACTTTTACTGCGGAATTCAAAACAGATAAAGACTCTCTGGCTTACCAATTACTTGGTATAGAAAAAACAGGAAGAAGCATTAATGGAACTATGTCTGACAAATATGTTTATGATGGAGGCGGTGATTATAGATCTGTTGTTGCTGTAAAAGATGGAAAAGTAAAAATTGTTTTTGATCCTTCTAAAATAAAAAGAGATGAAATCAAACCTGTAGTTACCTTTAGAAATGATGATAGACAATCTAAATTGTATTCATTAAGAGAGCGGCTTGATGCCAGAGAAAAAAATTACAGAATTGAAGCAGCAAAGACTCCCGGCCAGAAACCGCAGATAGATTACAGCAAGGATTTTGCCGACATCAAACAGAAAATTGAATCCGCCACAAGCGATTTCGATAGGAATATTCAGTACATAAATTATCTACATTTAGCTGATCTGTCTGGAGAAAATCAAAATAATGAAATTGTGAAGAAAGCTTTTAAAACTATTGAACCTTCATCTTATCTTTGGAGCATTGATCCAACTGTTTTGGATTTATCTATTCAACAAGATAATAATAAAAATAAATATGAATATGTTGATAAAGTAATTAATCGAAATAAAGATATGGGAGTTGTTGCTTATTTGTTTTATGTAAAAATGGATGAAGCACAAAGTGCAGGAAATTTAGAGGAAGCAAAAAAATATCAATCTAATTTAAAAAATAATTTTAGTGAAACTCCTTTTGGGAAATATGCTAGCTTAATAGTCATTGACACAAAAATAACTGCCGGAAAACCTGTTCCAAGTTTTTCTGTAAAATCATTAATAGATTCCCGGAAGATTTTCAGCAATAAAAGTTTGAAAGGAAAAGTTTATTTAATTGACTTCTGGGCAAGCTGGTGCCAGCCTTGTATTGGTGAAATGCCCTATCTTCATGAGGCATATAAAAAATATCATGATAAAGGATTTGAAATACTTAGTTTATCATTTGATCAGAAGGCTGGCGATATAGAAAAATTTAGAAAAGCAAAATGGCCAATGCCGTGGGATCATAGTTTTGTAGATAATGGTTTTAAAAGTGATTTAGCAAAGGAATTTCAAGTTGAAGGAATTCCCAAACCTATTTTAGTGAACAAGGATGGTAAAATTATTGCAACTGAAAGCCAGGTAAGAGGACAAAATTTATTAGAGGTATTAAATAAAGTTTATTCAAATTAAATAATTTAAAAATTTATAATTATGGGCGAAGCACTTAAAAAAAAATTAAAGCAAAAAAAATTTGAAAGTGAAGCACAAGAAGCCACACTTAATTTACTTGTAGCCGCAAACTATATTCGTTCAAAACATGAAGTTGTTTGCAACAATCATAATATAACCAGCTCTCAGTATAATGTTTTAAGAATTTTAAAAGGAGCTTATCCAGATGGTTATCCGCGGGTTGAGATTATACAGAGAATGATAGACTATAGCCCCGATGTAACGAGATTAATCGATAGATTGGAAAAAGAAAAATTGGTTGATAGATTTACGTCGGATGAGGATCGAAGGCTTTCTTTTTCAAGAATAACTCAAAAAGGAATTGGATTACTTGAAGAGATGAAACAATCGATTAGAGATGCTGATAATTTAATTAACAATAAATTATCAAAAGAGGATTGTATTAAGCTTTCTGATTTATGTGAGAAATTATACAAAGACGAGAATTAAAATATTTATTAACTTAAAAGTAACGACAAAGATTTAGACTTAATTAAAAAAGCTGCCATATTTTTATGACAGCTTTTTAATTTTTATTTATAAATATTTAATTATTTATTTTGTGCAGCTATTAAGTTCAAAGCACTTCCTGCTTTAAACCACTCTATTTGTGCGGCATTAAAAGTATGATTAAGTATTATTTCTTCTTTTGAACCATCTTCATGTTTTACAATCATCTTAACTTGTTTATCCGGTGCAATAAAAGAAACTTGCAAATCAATTTTATCATTTTCTTTAATTTTATCATAGTCATTTGGGTTTGCAAAAGTCAATGGAAGCATACCTTGTTTTTTAAGATTAGTTTCATGAATTCTTGCAAAGCTTTTTACAATGATTGCTCTGCCACCTAAGAATCTTGGCTCCATTGCAGCGTGTTCACGGCTAGATCCTTCCCCATAATTTTCATCCCCAATAACAACCCAATCATGTCCGTGTTTTTTATAAGCACGCGCAACTTCAGGTACGGATTTGTATTCACCTGTGAAAATGTTTTTTACTTTTCCTGCGTCATTAGTGTAATTGTTGATTGCGCCGATAAACATATTGTTGGAAATATTATCAAGGTGTCCTCGAAATCTTAACCAGGGACCAGCCATTGAAATATGATCGGTTGTACATTTACCTTTTGCTTTTAGAAGAACAGGCAGATCAATTAAATCTTTTCCATCCCATTTCTTAAAAGGCGTTAACAATTGTAGTCTTTCACTGTCAGGCTTAACTACAACTTCTATATTTGAACCATCTTTAGCAGGTGCTACAAAACCTTCTTCTCCCCTATCAAAACCGGATGGCGGCAATTCTTCACCCGTAGGTGGATCTAATTTAACTTTTTCACCTTTTCCATTTTCCAATGTATCTGTTAAAGGATTGAATGATAATTTCCCTGCGATTGCTAAGGCAGTCGTAAGTTCAGGGCTTGCTACAAATGCTAATGTCTCAGGATTCCCGTCATTTCTTTTAGCAAAATTTCTATTGAATGAAGTTACTATTGTATTCTTTTCACCGGTTTTAATGTCAACTCTTTTCCACATTCCAATACACGGCCCGCAAGCATTTGCAAGAACTAGCCCACCAAAATCACTTAATGTTTTTAATTGTCCGTCACGTTCAATTGTTGCACGAACTTGCTCGGAACCAGGTGTAATTGTGAATTGTGATTTAGCCTTCAAGCCTTTTGCTAAAGCTTGCTTAGCAATGTTTGTTGAACGGTCAATATCTTCATATGAAGAATTTGTGCAGCTTCCTATCAGCGCAACTCTAATATTATCAGGAAAATTTAATTCTTTAACAGCATCTTTCATTTTTGAAATTGGAATTGCCTTGTCAGGACTGAATGGCCCATTTAAATGTGGTTCTAATTCACTTAAGTTAATTTCAATTACCTGATCAAAATATTTTTGCGGATTTTCAAAAACTTCTTTATCAGCAATTAATTCATCAGCTAAGCCTTCTGCTAATGCAGCTACATCAGCACGGCCAGTAATTCTTAAATATGCAGACATTTTTTCATCAAACGGGAAAATAGAAGTTGTAGCACCTATTTCAGCACCCATATTGCAAATAGTACCTTTACCAGTACAAGAAATTGAAGTTGTTCCCTCTCCAAAATATTCTACAATTGCTCCGGTTCCACCTTTAACAGTTAAAATTCCTGCCAACTTTAGAATTATATCTTTTGCTGATGTCCAACCAGACATTTTTCCTGATAATTTTATTCCAATCAATTTCGGCCATTTTAATTCCCAAGGCATTCCGGCCATTACATCAACAGCATCAGCACCTCCAACACCAATTGCAATCATTCCTAAGCCACCGGCATTTGGTGTATGAGAATCAGTTCCGATCATCATTCCGCCGGGGAAAGCATAATTTTCTAAAACAACTTGATGGATAATCCCAGCGCCAGGTTTCCAAAAACCTATTCCATATTTTCGAGAAATACTCTCAAGGAATTCGTAAACTTCTTTGTTTTCTTCTGTTGCTCGAAGAAGATCATCTTTAGCTCCAATTTGAGCTTGTATTAAATGATCACAATGAACCGTGGATGGAACAGCGGCTTCTTTTTTGTTCGCAGACATGAATTGCAACAATGCCATCTGTGCTGTAGCGTCCTGCATTGCAACACGATCCGGAGCTAATTCAGAATAATCTTTCCCTTTTTTTAATTCAACTTTAGCAGGTTCCCATAAATGAGTGTACAAAACTTTCTCAGCATAAGTTAATGGCCTGTTCAATACTTTTCTAATATCCGTTAACTTGTCTCTGAATTGTGAATAATTCTTTTTTATCATATCAATATTAGCAGCCATAATGTTTCCTCAAATTTAAGATTTTAATTTTTATTGATTGTTTTTAAAATACTAAAATAAGAATAAATTTGCGTAACCATTTTTTATATATTAGATGAGTTTATTAAGTTTATTTTAAATTTATTTAAACTTCTGAATTGATTCCTTTATTGGAGAAAATTTTATGAAAAAAACTTCAATTTTAATCGTTGATGACGAAGAAAATTATTTAATAATCCTTAAAGAACTTTTACATGAAGAAGGTTATGATGAAGTAATAACTGAAAATAAATCGAAAAATGTCTTATCAATATTAAAAAATAATAATATTGATTTAATACTTTGTGATGTGAATATGCCGGAGATGGATGGTCTTGAACTGCTGGAAGAAGTTGCTCAATCGTTTCCCAAAATTCCTGTTATTATGATTACAGGAATGGATGATGTGGATACAGCATTAAAAGCAATTAAGTTAGGAGCCTATTACTATATCACAAAACCGCCGGATACAGATAAATTATTTCTTACAATAAAGCGTGCCCTTGAGCAGCGTTTATTGGAACTTGAGAGAGATTCTCTGCGAACTGCATCAATAAGCCATGAAAATAAAGAAACTGTATTTCAGGATATAATCACAAACTCACCGGTAATGTCTAAGGTTTTTGAGCTTGTAGAAATTTTTGCCCCAACTAATGAGACTGTTCTAATTATGGGTGAAACCGGTACCGGGAAAGATTTAATTGCAAATAAAATTCATCAACTTTCCCCGAGAAAAGACAAGCAGTTCGTAATAGTAAACCTAGCTTCAATTTCTTCTACACTTTTTGAAAGTGAGTTATTCGGACATAAAAAAGGTTCATTCACTGGAGCTATGAATGAAAAGATTGGATATTTTGAAGAAGCTAATGGCGGAACAATTTTTTTAGATGAAATCGGCGAATTGCCTTTTGAACTTCAAGGTAAATTATTAAGAGCAATTCAATACAGTGAGATATACAGAATAGGAAATCCAAAACCTATTAAATTAGATATACGAATTATTGCAGCAACTAATAGAGATTTAGCTGAAGATGTCAATAATAAAAAATTCAGGGCTGATCTTTATTATAGGTTAAATAGAGGATTCATAAAATTGCCACCTCTTAGAAAACGCGGCGACGATGTTATTATTTTAGCTAATCATTTTTTAGAAATTGGAAATAAAACTTATAATAAAAATATACCGGGATTTTCAGAGCAATTACTTCATTCATTAAAAAAATATTCGTTCCCCGGAAATGTTAGAGAGCTTGAAAATTTAATATTAAATTCAGTTGCAAAAAATGAAGACCAAAAGATAATTGAAAAAATAAATTTAGATTCAAATAATTTAAGAATTAATTTGGATGACAATTTATCCGAAGGATTTGAAATTAAGGATATTAATCTTTCAACGATAGAAGATGCAGTAAAAACTCACATTAGAAAGATCATGAGTTATACTAATGGGAATATTCAGAAAGCTGCTGTAATATTAGGAGTTAGCGAAAGAACGTTACAAAGAAGATTACAACAAATGCGAAAAGAATCTCACGTTTAAGAACGAAAAATGTCACCTACGACATAATTGACGTCATAATTGTCGCCTCACCATTTCCCTCTGAAAAAATACACGTAATTTATTGTAAAATCAAAGATTTAACTGATAAATTCAGACGGCATATTAGTTGTAAATATTAACAGAAAGATTATATAGGAGTCAGAAATGTCATTTATTCTTCTTTACGTTTTATTCGGAATTTTTGTTGGTGCTGTAAGTGTTTTCTTTTTGAAATCTTCACCAAAGGGCTGGGAAGACAGCGAAGGTTTTCATTATGGAACCTTACCTGAAAACGAAATTCAATCCGTAGGATCCTTCGGACATACTCAAATTGTTAAAGCAAAACCGGCAAGTGAACTGGGATATAAATTAAGACAAGTTTAATCGAATTATATTATTTAAATATAATTCATATAAAAAATAGATGAAGAATTTACAATATATAGACAGAAATAACGAAGAATGGTCAATTGAAAAGGGGGATTGGCTTGGATATCAGTATGAAGAAGATAAAATTCTAAAAACCAAGGAAAAGCGGAAAAAATTATTTTTTGTTCTTCTTATTTTTCCGATTTTAGTTCTACTAACCACATTTACTCTTTAAGATATAGTTCGTTCTTTAGTTCTGCCAATATTAAGATAACATTGATAGTAAGTTAAATTATATTAAAATATAATTTGTGAGGTTAAATTCATGCAAACATATACTCCAATTTCCAAACAAGAACTCTACAACGAATGTCTTGATTTTTGTTTACCGGTAAATAGGACTGAAAGCACAGATACATTAAAAAATTATCTTAACGCTGCTTACAATAAAGTCAAAGTTTTTGACGATACAATTCAAAATCCATCGCCCGATACCTTTAATCTTGATGAAGAACCAATTTATATAGGTAAAAAAAGAGTCAACTTCGGATATTTATTAGGTAAGATTTTTTCTTTATTTTAATATTTTCTAACTGCAACTTTAAAATGAAATTTCATCGTTTCTAATAAATAAAAGTATTGCTGAATGCGGAACGATTAAAAACTTTTCTTTTTCAAATTCAATTTCAAAAGCTTCCTTCCTTAAAAAAATTGCCAAGTCCCCTACTTTAGCCTGCAATGGAATATACTTAACAGGTTCTTTAGATTCTTTCCATGGTTCATCTTCAATATTTGCAGCAGTAGCGTAACCAGGCCCAACTTTTATCACATAGCCGCTTTGAATTTTTTCTTTCTCTACTACGCCAGGTGGTAAAAATAATCCGGTATCTGTTTTATTAGTCTGTTCTTCAGGCCTTATTAAAACCCGGTCACCAACTACAATAAATTTATCTATATTTTTCAATTGTAATTCCACAATTATTCTCTTTATATAAAAATTAATTTAAAACTATTTTAAACATATAAAATATTTTGCGAAATGTTAATTCACAAAATTCTTGCTAATCATTAACAGCCATTATAAGTTCAATTAATGGTTTTCTTAAAGCATTTAACTATTTTTATTATCAAAAATAAAGACGTATTTATAATAGAATGAAAAAAGTTTTATTTATAACTTATTTTTGGCCACCGTCGGGGAAGGCATCAGTTCACTGGCCTTTGTATATGATAAAATATTTGCCTGAATTTAACTATATCCCTTCTGTATTGACTGTTAAAGAAGATATTTTTTCTCATCCTGATGAAAGCCTTTTAAAAGAAATTGCCCCTAACTTAAAAGTTATAAAAACAAAATCATGGGAACCATTTAATATATATAAAAAGTTTATAGGGAAGAAAAAAGACGAACCATTAATCGCATCGGAAACTATTTCTTTAACCAATAAAAAATTAAGTCATCGTTTTTCTATTTGGATAAGAATGAATTTTTTCATCCCTGACGCAAGAGTGGGTTGGTATTTTTCAGCAGCTAAAGCAGGTGAGAAATTCTTAAATGAAGATGCCCATGATGTAATTATATCTATTGGCCCTCCCCACTCTGTTCATTTAATCGGGAAAAAATTAAGTAAAAAATTTCAAGTTCCTCACGTTCCGGTTTTTATTGATCCCTGGACAAATATAATTTACTATAAAGATTTTAAGAGAAGTAAATTAACCTTGAAAATAGACAATCATTTTGAAAAAAAGGTTTTGGAAAATGCAGATAATGCCATTTTTGTTACCGATACTATGAAAACAGATTATGAAGAAAAATACCCTAATATTAAAAATAAATCTCACGTTCTTTATTGGGGATATAATGAAGAAAAGTTTGAAAACAAAGAAAAGAAATATCAAGGTGAGGAAGAAACTATCCTTCATGCGGGAAATATTTTCGATTACCAAAATCCAGAAAATTTTTGGAAACAGATCAAAGTAGAAATAACAAATGGTAAAAACTTTAGGTTAAAATTTATCGGAACTGTAAGTCCTGGAATCAAAAAATCGATTCATGATGCCGGCTTAGATGAACATACTAATTATTTGGGGTTTCTCCCGTATGATCAAATGGTTGATGAATTAATAAAAGCAACATATTTATTAGTTTGTGCAACAGAACCACGTCATGTACCTGGAAAATTGTTCGAATATTTAAGGACTGGGAATAAAATTATAGCTTTCGGCAATGATAATTTTGAAGTTGGAAATATTTTGAGAGAATCAAATGCTGGAATGATTTTCAAATATTCTGAAGATGCTCATGAAATATTTTTAGATGAAAATGTTTTTAAAACAAACCAAAATTATGTAAAGAAATTCGATAGAAAAAATATTGCTAAAGAACTTAGTGAAATATTAAAGAGTTAAGATTGAAAGAAATCTTAACTCTTTATTTTGATGATTGTGTTAATCTTGCTTAATTTAATCTTCTAGTCACACAGATTGACCAATTTGAATTATTGAAATCAATTCCGGTATAATAAATCCTGCTTTCATTATCTACTTTAATAAAGTATGGAAAGGAAATCTTTAACCAATTGTTATTGCAATCTTGCGTGCTAAAAAATGCTTTGTTTGAACTTTTTACCCAATTAAAACCATCTTTAGAAAATGCAGACCCAAATCCTGTATTTGATTGGGTTTGTTGAACTGAACCTTGATAAACCATTTCGAATTGATTATTCTCATAAATTACTGAAGGAAATCCTATTCCTTCTCCCTCCCAATCTTTATCGTAAGTCATAACAGGATTCCCTGAATACCTTTCCCAATTATATCCATCTTCAGATGTTGCAACTCCAATTTTACAATTATATCCTAAACCCCCTGTATAGAACAAATAATATATTCCATTTCGTTTTACAATTGATTGCGGCCTTATTACAAAATCCCAACCATTTCCGCTAAGAACTGGATTGCCGCTATATTTCTCCCAATTTATTCCATCAGTTGATGTTGCCAATCCTACAGACCATACTCCATTTTGATCTGACCAACCAGAATAATACATTTTATAAACTCCGCCTTCTTTTATTACTGGGCCTGGAGAAACATGATGCGAATCCCAACCTCCCTGTTGTCTCTGGAAGTAAAATAGGATTTTGTCTATATCTTGTCCAAGTCAATCCATTTTTAGAATAGGCATAATAACCATACGCAGAGCCATTCTCACCAACGCCTGAGTACCACATTTTGAAACCATTATCTTCATTTAATACAAAACTTGCTCCAACTCCATATTCATCATAGAATGAACTGTCCTTTGTAATGATGGGATTGTTTATGAAATCAGTCCAATTAGAATTTAAGTCACCCCATGAAACGTAAATATATACACTACCAGTACCGCTACCAGTTGGGGCTAATATCAAATGGACTTCTGTTAATATGTTCTCCTCAATTTGAACATCACTCTCCCCAGAATAAACTACAATACTATCTTTATTTACTGCATCAATCTTTAAATGCCAAGTTCCCACTGGAATAGATTGAAATGATATTTCCGCTGCAGAATCTGATAACAAATTTAAATATCTGCTAATTGTTTGATAATTATCCCTTGATAAATATGCTATCACCGCAACAACATCAGAAGGAGCATTTGCTTTGTCAATATTAAGAGAAACACTTCCGTTTGAAGAATAAGCAGAAGAAGTAATATTATTATTGTTTGAACAACCGATCACAAATAAAACCATGAAGATAATGGAGATTACAATTGATGTTTTCATAATCCGATTTCCATGTTCTAATTTAGGAAAGAAAAAATTTTAATTTAAACCTTAAATATGATTTGAATTTAAATAAACCTTAATTATCACTATTACGATATTGTTGTAACACATTATTCTTTTTAACAACTTCATCGATTAGTTAAAATAATTATGATCATTAAACTCTTAAGTAAAATTATCATCTAATTAATTTCAAAAATTCTATCGAATTTTAGTTAACAAGCCTATAAGATATTCTTCTGAATTAGAATAGTTAGCATATTTAACCCCAGTATAATATATTTTGTATTCTGAGTTCACCAGGATCCCAAATGGATATCTTATTTCATCTATATTCCATTTAATTGATTGATCTTTTGATGTAAAAAATGGATTGTTAAATTTTTCCCAATGTATACCATCATCTGAAACAGCCATACCGAAAGCTGTATTTGATCCACCTGAAGTATTTGAATATATTAAAGTAAAATAATTTCTTTCAATTAATTGTGCTTGTATTTATTACGCTAGCATTGCCAATACCAGCGCCTTCCCAATTTAGTGAGGCATCAAGAATGGGATTATTTTGATATTTTTCCCAGTTAATTCCATCACCAGAGAAAGCAAGTCCTATTTTATAATTTACCCCATTACTTGGACCATAAGTATAGTACATAAAATATTGATTGCCTAACTTCATAATACAATTAGCATTAATTCTAGCATCATCTCCATTTAAATCGCCTGATAATATTGGATTCGGATATTTTTCCCAGTTTATCCCGTCATTAGAAACAGCCATCCCAACTTGCCATAAACCATTTTGATCTCCCCAACCATTATAGTACATAACAAATTCACCATCTTTCTTTATAACAGGACCAACTCCAGCTCTTCCATAATCCCATTTATCATTAGAACCTGGAGTCAAAACCGGATAACTAACCTTACGAATCCATGATTTCCCATCATAGGAATACGCATATCCAACATAAGAACCCCCTCCATTAACTAGATTTCCAAACCACATATGATAAATACCTTCATCATATAATACTTTAGGTTGGTTTGGTCCATAGATATCCCAATAAGAATTAGTTGTTGATAAAATAGGATTATTCGAATAATCGACCCAGGTGTTTGATCCCCAAGTAACATAAATGTAAACACTTCCGGTACTGCTGCCATTACTTGTTGGAAGTAACGCTAAACTTATTTGAGTTAAAATATTCTCATGAACTACTACATCACTCTCTCCAGAATAAATCACAACACTATCTTTATTTATTGCATCAACTTTTATATGCCATGTTCCTATAGGTATAGACTGAAATGATATGTCTGCAGTTGAATCTGAAATTAAATTTAAATAACCAGATAATGTTTCATAATATTCTCTGGTTAAATATGCTATTACTGCGACAACATCAGAAGGAGCATTTGCTTTGTCTATGCTAAGAGAAACGCTTCCGCTTGAAGAATCAGAAGGAGAAGTAATATTATTATTGTTTGAACAGCTCGCAAATAACATTAAAAAGATAATGATAGATACAATGAGATTTTTCATAAATCGTACCTTTTTTATATAACCTTTTATAAAATAAAAATTCTAGTTTTTTTAAGAATCAATTTTTTTATTGTGAAATTTCATAAAGTAAAGGATTTTGTTAAACAAATTTCTACAGTTCCATTTGGTGAAGTTCCTGTATAATAGAGTCTATATTCATTACCAACTTTTACCAAGAACGGATAATTTATTTGAATCCACTTAGTATTTGTAGTCTGATTACTTAAAGTATAATTTGAATTCTTCACCCAAGTCTTTCCATCATCTGAATAAGCAATTCCAAACTTTGTTCTATCAACAGAACTATAAACCATTACGAATCGATTATTATCATAAATTACAGCAGGGAAAGTAACACCTATGCCCTCCCATGGTTCCGTAGGACTTATTATTGGATTACCTGAATATTTTTCCCAGTTTATTCCATCTGAAGAAGTAGCTAAATTTATTCTCATGTAATTGTAATTATAGATTGAGCTAGAACCATAAAACATGTAGTATAAATCATTAATTTTGATGACTGATGTAGCACCGACTTTAAATTCATTTAAACTATCTGCTTTTAATACAGGATCTGAATATCTTTCCCAATGGATTCCATCTATTGACGTAGCTAATCCAACTTGCCATTGCCCATATTGGTCATTCCATCCATTATAATACATTTTATAATTATTTGAGTTTTCTTTAAGAATTGTACCCGGCCCTACTGTATAACCATCCCACTTAGAATTCATCCCATTGACAAATATAGGTTCATCAAATTTATTTTGCCAATTTAATCCATCTTTGGATTCTGCATACCATACATTCCCTTTACCACTATTATATGTGCATAAATACCACATTTTAAATATTTCATTATCATAAAGAACTTTAGAAGTACTCACTGAAACCGGATAACTTGGGTTATCAGAGGGAGTAAATATTGGATTATAATTATAATCTATCCATGAATTTTGATTACCCCATGTTACATGAATATATACTTCTCCTGTTCCGTTCCCAATCGGATATAATGTTAAATTTACCTGAGTTAATACATTTTCCTGAACTTTTAAATCACTTTCTCCAGAATAAATTACAACACTATCTTTATTCAATGCATCAACCTTCAAATGCCATGTTCCTGCAGCAACTTTCTGAAATGAAATATCTGCCGTAGAATCTGAGAGTAAATTTAAATAACCAGCAAAGGTTTTGAAGTTTTCTCTTGTTAAATAGGCAATAACAGATATAACATCAGATGGAGCATCTGTTTTATCAATAGTTAGAGAAACACTACCTTGAGAGTTATCTGTACCTGAAGAAATGATATTTTTTTCTTTACAGCTTAAAGAAAGTAATAGTAATATTGTAAATAATATTTTAATTGTCGTTTTCATAATTTATTCCCTTTAGATCAATTAAAAATTTTAAGTTAAAATTTCTATATAATAAAAGTTTGCATTTAAATATTTTTTTTTGCTATACAAATGAATTTATGTGAATTAACATGACTAACATTTGTATAATAACTTCAATTTTTATTATTACACCTTAAGTTAATATTTGTATACAATTTTATGCCAATTCTTAGTCTATATATAGGGTTCATACCGTTTTCTTACATTTAAATACACCATTTAAACGTATACATAGCCTATAGCTCAGTAGTTAAATAAAATAATAAGAAAAGGTATAAATACAGATTTTTTCATTCGTTGGACCCCTGTAATATTATTTGATATTACGTTATTGAAAAAGTAAAGAAAAGATATTTAATAATCAATCAGGATTAATGTTATTTTATTCGGTGTTGAATTAATCAACCAACAGTAAAAATTATCTATAAATGAGAAAAGTTTAGTTTGAAACATTAAGTCAAATAATTAATAAGAATAAATTTGTGCAGTTTTATATTATACACTCACTAAATTATATTAAACTTTTAAATCAAGGATCTTTAAAGTAAATTGACGTTTCATTGTTAGTATTAACTTTGAATACTTAAATGGACAAGAACTTTTAAATTAAATTGGTATGATTTATTTTATTTATTTAATAATTTTAGAAAGTTAAAATAAAGATTAAGTTTTTAAGGAAAAGCGTAATTGGAATCTTATCAAAAGAGTTACAACTATCAAATTAATCATTTAAAAAATTACCCGGAAGATAGATGTAAATTAATGTTGGATCATGATACCATTAATCGATGGAGATATGAGAGATTATACCAAAGCATTGACCCAGTTTTAAAAATGTATCCTGGTTCTAAGTGGCTCACTGTTGGTGATTTTTATTATGGTACAGATGCGGAATATATACAGTCAAAAGGACATTATGCAATGGCTTCTGACATTGATGATCATTTTTTAAAGATAGGAAAAGAAATAGGGTACATTCAAAATTATTCAAAGGAAAATGTTGAATCACTTTCTTTTGATGACAACACTTTCGATTTTACTCTTTGCAAAGAAACTTTTCATCATCTGCCACGACCATATTTGGGTTTATATGAAATGCTTCGCGTAAGTAAAATCGGCGTATTTATGATTGAGCCTTATGATAGAGAAATTGCAGCATCATATGCTGAAAGGTTTGGGAATTGGTTATTAAGAAAAATTAAAGGTGATATCCATAATCAATATGAAATATCAGGCAACTATAAATATTCTATTTCAAAAAGGGAGATTGAAAAAATTGCACTTGGTTTAAATCTTCCATATATCGCTTTCAAGTATTCAAATGATTACTATAAAGATGGCCTTGGATTGGAATATAAAAAGAAAGATGATAAGATATTAAAAAAAATAAAACATCAAATTCTTTTGAGAGATATTTTGTGGAAACTACGACTATTTCCACCTAGTTTTCTCATCTCAATTATTTTTAAAATCGATATCGATGCAGAGCGCTTATCTGATGAATCGTATGAAATAATTAAGCTTCCTAAAAACCCATATAATTTGGGAAATAATAATTGATTTGTCATCACATTTATTCACTATAAAAAAAATATTTGAACGTTCTATTTCCAATACTATATTAACAGCAATAACAACTAATCAATTTAAAATTTAATATGAATTATAAATACCCGGTTTATCAGCCATCATTAAAAGGTAATGAAAAAAAATATGTAATTGAGTGCTTGGATTCTACTTGGATTTCATCCAAAGGTAAATTCATAAATAAATTTGAAATTGAATTCGCAAAGTACATAAATACAAAATATGCAATTGCAGTTCCCAATGGAACTATAGCGCTTCACCTTGCGTTATTAACTTTAGGAATTGAGAAAAATGATGAAGTAATAGTTCCAACCTTAACCTACATCGCATCTGCAAATGCTGTAAAATATATAGGAGCTAAACCTGTATTTGTTGATTCATTAAATCATACTTGGCAAATAGACCCTGCTGACATTAGAAAAAAAATTACAAAAAAAACAAAAGCAATAATGCCCGTTCATTTGTATGGCTTTCCTTGTGAAATGGACGAGATTAAAAATATTGCAAAAGAATTTAATCTTTTTATTGTTGAAGATTGTGCTGAAGCATTTGGAACAAAATATAAAAATAAGCATGTAGGTAATTTTAGTGATATTTCAGCTTTTAGTTTTTTTGGAAATAAAACTATAACTACTGGTGAAGGTGGTATGGTTGTAACGAATAATAAAAAACTTTTTGACCACGCAGTTCATATTAAAGGGCAAGGTTTAGCGAAGAATCGTGAATACTGGCATGATACAATAGGATATAATTATCGCATGACTAATATTTGTGCCGCGATTGGACTCGCTCAGCTAGAAAAAGCGGATCAAATTATTCATCGGAAAAGGGAAATTGCAAAATGGTATGATAATTTTTTAACTGGACTGCCCATTTCAACTCACAAAGAAATTAAGAACATATTTCACTCATATTGGATGTATAATATTTTAGTTGATGATCATAAACATCGAGATAGTTTACGAAAATTTTTAAAAAATGAAGGGATAGAAACCCGTCCAATGTTTTTCCCCATTCACACAATGCCAATTTATTATCATGAAAAGGTACATTTGCCTGTAGCAGAAAATCTTGCTGGTCGAGGAATTAATTTACCAAGTTATCCGGATTTAAAAAAATCTGATGTTGAATATATCTCTTCGAAAATCAAGGAATATTTTTGTTGATTAAAAATATTTTTAAAGAAATTACCATTAAAAAAATTGGAATAGAGTATGCAGGAGAGTTATCAGACCTTTTACTATCTCAACCACCTGAATATTCAAAATATTTCGTTCCATTTAATTTTAATTTCGAATCAATAAAAAACATACTGGGAAATATCGAAAAAGATATTTTTTGGGGACTATTTCTTGACAATAAAATTGTCGGTTTTTATATGTTGAGAGGATTCGATCAAGGATTTGAAATTCCTTCATATGGTGTTTGGATTTCAAAAAATTTCTCCGGGAAGGGGTTGTCTAAATTAACACTGCAGCATGCGATTACTTTTTGTAAAATAAATAACATAAATGAAATTATGCTTAAAGTGCATCCAAAAAATATCGCCGCAAAAAATTTATATGAGAATTTTGGTTTTAAGCCTGCAGGAACTGATCCCAAAATTGAAAACATCATATATAAATTGAAGTTATAAAAATTATCATCTTAATATGAAGATTGGATTTTACATTCATCATTCTACAATTAAAGCCGGAGGTATTTTTACTTATTCAATTGGTATTTTAAAACTTTTACTCGCTTCAGAAAAAATAGAAAAAATATATTTAATTTATTCTCCTGAAATTAGAAATGATTTATCGGAGATTATAAAAAATAAAAAAGTAGAATTAATAGAAATTAATAGAAATGCATTTTATATAAAATTTCCATTTATGATTTCTTATTTTCTTTTTGATTCTTATTTATTAATCAAAAATTACTTACCAAATTCTAAATCATTTTCATTTTTAAAAAAAATATCCTTTTTTATCAATCCATATAAATTCATTTTAAGTAAAATTAATTTTGATGTTCTTCATATTCCGCTTCAGTATTCACCTATTTATAATTTGAATAAACCCATCATTATTACAATGCATGATTTACAAGAATTTCATTTCCCCGAATTTTTTTCATCACAAGAAAGGCTTCATCGCTCGATAAATAATAAAAAAGCAATTGAAGAGTCATCTCATATCATAGTTTCATTTGATCATATCAAAACAGATTTAATTAAATATTTTCAAATCGATGGGGAAAAAATTTCTGTTTGTCCGCCTCCATTTCAAATTAATTGGTTTGCAAAAAGTGAAAATACGGAATTAGTTGATGTTAAGAATAAATACAATTTACTAAATGATTTTATACTGTATCCTGCTGCAACGTGGCAGCATAAAAATCATATAAATTTATTACACGCTCTTCATATCCTAAAACAACAAAACATATCTATTAAACTTGTATGCACGGGTAATAAAACTGAATACTTTAATGATGTAATAGGAAAAAAAATAATTGAATTCAATTTGAGTAATGAAGTTAAATTCTTAGGCATTGTACCGGAGAGTGATTTAATTAGTTTATATAAAAATACAACGCTTGTGGTAATCCCAACACTATATGAAGCCGGAAGTGGGCCACTTTATGAGGCAATGCGATATAACACCCCTGTTATTTGTGCAAGAACAACTTCATTACCAGAGACCATGAGTAATGATGAATTTATGTTTAATCCTAAAGACCCTGAAAACATAGCTGAACTAATCCAAAAAGGGATCAATGATTCAGAATTTAGGAGAAGAAATATAGAAAATTCGAAACTAAGGATGGAGTATTTTAAGAATCTTGATTCAGGAAAATTTTTTATTTATGTCTACAAACTACTGATGGAAAGAGCTAATAAATAACTGCTCAGAATAAGATTCTATTTTTTGCCCCTTGTAAGTAAATTGAAATCAGAATCAGTTTTACTTTTCATTCCTAACTTAATAAAACCAGATAGTCCGAGTGAGCTCATTTTAATTAAAAAATTAAAATAAGTATTATTAATTTTTTTAGTTGATAACATATGAAAACTTTTATAGTCTGAATTCAAATATAGATTATATTTTTTTGCAATAAATCGAAGTGTTTTAATAGAATATAAAGAAATATGCTGGCCAGAGTTTAAGCTATAATACCACCATTCGTATGGGTTTGGCGGTATATCATTAAATACTCTTGTTGAAATTATAATTGAATTTGAAAATTTTAAAATTTTTCAAACTCTTCAATTGGATTTAGAAAATGTTCAAAACATTCCAAAGCGGTAATTACCTCTAAGCTCTCTAAATTATTAAGTTCAAATCCTCTCGCTAATAAATTATCAGCATAAATATCATTCCAATAAAAGTCAAAACCGATATCTCTCATCATTCGAACAAATATTCCGTAGCCACCTGCATAATCTAGAAATTTCTTCTTTTTATTAAAGAGAAAACTTATTAATACAGAAATTCTTTTAGCAAAAAAGAAAATTCCTTTTTAATATACCTGTATCTTCAGCGCCAATCGCTGAGTTATAAGCTTCTTCAAGCCAATATGGGTTCTCAGTCTGGAGGAATCCACAATTAGAACAATGAAAATAACTAACATCATATTTTCGAAGTAATTTTGCTGAAAATAAATATTTTGATTTATGCGAACATATTCTGCAATTAATTTCTTTAGTCAATTAAATTCACTTTAATTTATTTATTATTTTTCTAATTGTTGATGGCTGAACCAACGTTCTAGTATTCTCTAAAATTTGGTTATTCAAATTTAAATCATGTATTAAATCAAATTTTTCTTTTTCCGAAAGAACAACATCAAATTTTTTTGTAGCTCTAGAATGAGTTCCTGAATTATCAGTACCAATATTTTTGCAAAGCGATTTAACCGGGTACAGACAATATGAATTGTTTTTAAAGTGCGCGTATGCCCAACGTATACCCCATGAGTCTATTTGGCCAGCCATTTGCATTTTGAGCATTGGAGTAAGGTCTTCTCCTCCCAGATTAAAAATGTTTTGATTACTTTTATTTGTCAAAAATTCATTATAATCTTTTACATTCCAATCTGCTTTCTGCCATCTATTTAACCATGTTCCCCACCCCCAGGATGATGAACGTGGTAACATATAAATATCTTTATTATAATTATGTGGTATATCAATCGGGAAGCTATATCCTGAAATAGAAAATATATGGTTATCCTCTTCATAATAGTTCAAAGCTTCATTCATGAATTTTAAAAAGTGTGGGGAAAAAATTAAATCATCTTCTAAAATGATTGCTTTATCAAATTTTTCTAGAATAGAGGTTACACCGCTGATGATTGAATTTGCTAATCCATTGTTATCTTCTTTTTCAACAATATTTATTTTGTTAAAACCATTTACATTCTTAATAAATTTTCTAACTTCATTTACAAGTTTTACATCCGCCTCATTTTTAGGACCATCAGAAAAAATAAACAAATCGCTTTCTCTTGCTAATAAATTTTTTTTAAGAGATTCAACTGTTTGTTGAGTATGCCGAAGTCTTTTGTATACAAATAATATTATTGGGGCAAGAACCATTTTAATATTTTAGCCAGATAATTAATATTATAAAAATGAAAAAGCTGAACATAAATAGATTAAATTTCAATAAAATTTTAATAGGATTAAATTTTATTTTTCGTAAAATTAGTAATCAGTGATTTCTATCTCAGAATACAATCTTAACTAAGCTGTTAATCAGCAATGGTTTTCTTTACTTGACAATATTTTATTATCATAATTTTAATCGTAGAATTAAATACCAATGCAGTTATCACTTTTATAAAAAATTGTGGTGCATTTCCTATATAAAATTCCAGGTGCTATTCCCCAAAAATCAATTTTTTTGAAATTATTTTTTAACATTAATTTAACACTCTCTTTGTATTCTTTGCGCTCTGAATCATCCAAAATTATCACTCCTATTGGAGATAAAGCTTCTAATGAATGTCTCATGCAATTATTCCTATCAACTCCATCAACAATAATGACATCATATTTATTTCCGGATTTTATGCTCATTATTGAATAATCATTATTCGATTCATATTTTGCAAAAATCAATTCTACGTTTTTGGGTATATTTTTATTTAATTTTTCGAACCAAGCACTATCGTGTTCAACAGAAACAACCTTCTGAACTTTAGCAGCATAATAAAATGTTGAATTACCGCTTCCATATTCAAATAATTTTAAATTCAGGCTTAGCCTGTCACTTAGAAAATCTATGCATGGATATGAAAGCCATGGAATTGGATTACTAAATTTATCAACTGGGGATTTTGATCTAAATGAATTAAACCAACCGATATCCAATAAATACCCCATATGTGATTGCGATAGAAGCGCTCTAAGTATTTTAGGTTCTATAAATAATTTATATATAGATTTTATTTGTTCTTCTAATGAGATTGCCATAATCCTCTAACATATTTAAAGAGAGTTATAAGTAAAACTGAATTCAACATCATTTTTAATTGAGAAAAAGTCTTTTTTGAAAATCCAATTGAAAATGTTGCCAATGAATATGAAATTAATGTTGCGAAGGCGGAGCCAATAATTCCATAAATCGGGATAAAAATAAAATTCAATAAAACATTTGTAACCATTCCAATAAAAGTTCGGCTGAATGAAATCTTTGTTAAATTTTCATTTACCAAAAATTGGCTGCTTGCAACCCCAAGCGACACCGGTAAACCAGCCCATATGTATATCGTTAAAACCGGTGCAGAAGCTAGATATTCATGTCCGAACAATATCCCAACAATGAATGTCGAAAACAAAGTTATCGGAAGTGCGACAGCTATTGCGAACCAGGTTAATATATCATATAACTTTTGCAAACGGCTAAGATACAATATGTTATTTATTTTTTTTGCATTAATAATTGAAGGGAAAAGTGAAGTACAAATAGCTGTCGGGATAAAATACCAGGCTTCTGATATTCTTACTGCTGCAGCATAATATCCAACCTCGGTATCACTTAGCATATTCTTAATCATAACTTGATCTATTTTCATATATATTACAATTACTAAACCTGAAAGAATTAAAGGCCATGAGTCTTTAAATAAATCTATGGCTATGTTTTTTTTGTAACTCCAATTAAATAAATTAAATCCCTTAAATCTATAGACAATAATAAACCCAATGCCTATTAAAAGAAATTCTAATGTAAATGCAAAAGCAAAATAAATTAAAGGAGCTTTAATTAATATTAAAAAAACTTTAAATATTGAAGAAATAATTAAACCAATAAATTGTGCAATAGCTGAATTTTTTATTTTAACATTAGCTTGAAAGTAAAAGTCAATAACATTTAAAGTTTGAAATAATGCAGAGCTTGATATAATTAAAATTAAAGTTGAAGTAAAACTATTTTCAGATATGATCAATAAAGTAATTGATATTAAAATAACAGATAAGAATGCACCGAATAATTTTAATTTAAATGTTGTTCCAAGTATTTCGTCTCTATTTGAAGGATTATTAACTAATTCCCTAACAATAATGCTGTCTAGCCCTAATGTTGAAATAGCGGCAAAAATACCTGCAAAACTAATTGCGTAACTGAGTAATCCAAAGTCAGTAGGGCCTAAATATCTAATCATATAGATATTTACTATAAAACTTACAACTAATTTGAATACTCTTTGACCAAAGAGCCAGGATGTGTTTGAGAAGTATTTTTTAAAAGCTTTTGAACCAAAATTTATCTTGGTTACTACTTCCTCTTTTTCTTGCAAATTTTTAATGATTATGATTGTTCAATTACTAATTTTCTTTTCTTTACTAATTCAAAATATATAGCAAAAAGTAATGCTAACATAACTACGGAACTTAAAACTAATGCAATATATTTACTGATATAAAAGCTTGTTGGACTATATGTAACAAGGACATCATGCTTTCCTTTGGGAACTACAAATCCGAGAAATCCATGATTTGTTTTGTAAATTTTTGTTTCGTTTCCATCTATTAATGCCTTCCAGCCTTTTACAAATGTGTTACCTACAAATAGGAAATTGTTGCCTGATGCACCAACATTTAATTCTATATTTTCATCAGTATATTTTTTTACTTTAGCATATACAGTTGAATCAATTGGATCAACATTTAATTTTTGATCTTCTAAATATGCTATGTTTTTAGGATCAAATGAATTTGATTTCATTGCATTTAGAATATCCATACCGGATTTTTGTTCAACCTTGTTCACAAAATATGCACGTGGTAAGGCATTGCCGTTTTGATAAACATAACTTTTTCCCGAATTTCCTACTTGAACAAAGTAAGGAAATTGTGCAGGTGGTACCGGTTTACCTGTAATAATGTATTTGACATTTAACATTCTCCATGCTGTTTCATTAACAGGCCCCATTATATCGATAATATCTTGATAAGCTCTTGGTTTAATTGCAGAATATCCATAAAAATCTTCCGTTAAAAAATATGCATTAAAGTTTTCATTATATGAAAAAGATCCGGGAGATTGATCTTGATTTAAATTTAAAATTCTAAATGGATTTTTATCATTTTCATTTTTAATTGTTTTAATGTAATCCGGTTCTTGGAAAAAGTTTTCTTTTGATAATGGTTCTTTATATTTAGCGCCACGAGCATCAATTCGCCATAAATCAATTATAGTCAAAATAATTATTGCTGCAACAAAGGAATCTTTACTAAAACTTTTATTTACAAAGCCGAAAGCTGCCCATGAAGCAATACTTAAAAATGCTAACCCAAATAATAAATCACCAATAAACATTTGAGAAATATACCCGGATAAAGCTTGAAACTGTTGTGCTAATTGTTTTTGAGAGCCGGAAATACTTTGTGAATATTCTAATACTCTTGATGAAAACCAATCTGTAATTACTCCGCTAAGTAAAAGTGAAAGAACAAATAATATCGAAAAAACATAAGCTGAATTTTTTATTACCTTGGATATTTTCAAATTATTATCCTCTCTTGCAGAAAGGATGCTCATAATTCCATATCCCGCAAGAACTGGCAAGCTTAATTGTACCAGTACTAAAATCATAGAAGGCACACGGAATTTATTGAAGAACGGCAAATAATAAAAAAGTAAATCAAACAAAACCGGGAAAGTTTTTCCGAAAGAAATTAGTAAAGCCAACCCGGAAAGTATCGTTAGAAATTGAACGAAAGGTTCCTTCCATTTTGTAAATATCCCGAAAAGTGCCAGGAAGAAAACTATTATTCCCATGTAACCAACCGCCACATCTACAAAAGGCATTTGGCCAAAATATGTATTCACTTCTACAGGTTGATTTTTAGTCAATTCCCCTTTATAGGTTGAGTTTCCGAATCCATAATAAGAAGGAACTATAAATGTTAAAACTTCTCCTGGAGAAAAAGACCAGCTTGTATGGTACTCATAATAGTTTGAAGTATTTTCCTGTTGTTTGCCGCTGGCTTTGTCAACAATGCTTTCTGTACCGCGGGTTGAATATGGAGTGTATTCATAAATTTGGGTAATGCTGTCCATCTGAATCAATAAAGCAATTGAAACAGCAGCAATAAAAGCTAAAGCAGACTTTATCGTTTTGGTTCTTTGCTCTGAATCTTTTTTAACTAAAGACCTTACAAAGTAATAAATGAAAAATAATCCGACAGATAAAAATGTGTAATATATTATTTGCGCGTGAAATCCTTGTGCAAATAACTGAAGAGCGACAACTAATATTAAAAAATCTAGCAGTCTAATTTTATCTTTAAATTTTAAAAGCATTAAAAAGATTAACGGATACATACAAAGTGAAGTTAGCTTTGTAACATGGCCAATATATAGAAATACAATTATTCCAGTGCTGAATGAAGTAGCAATTGCAGTAAACAAACTAACTAACGTGTTTTTAGAAAGATACTTCATTAAGAAAAAAGATGTGACAGCCAAGATTATTAAGTAAAAGCTCCACATTGCATAACCAACAGAAAAGAATGAAGCAAACAATGAGCGCAAGCTTGTGAAAACTACATAAATCAAGTTAAACCATTTGAATCCAACCCCAATTGCGTAAGCAGGCATTCCGCAAAATATATACGGATTCCAAAGTGTATATCCTTCACCATGATTCGAAATATAATTTTGCATTGAACTACTGGCAATAATGTCACCGGACTCAAATGTTTTATTTCCAAAGTATAGCGGGTTTAAGAAGATTAAAAAGAGAATTACTAATGTTACAATAACTATCCAAATATGATGCTTTTGAGGAATAAATTCTTCCAAACTAAATTTGGAGAAAAAAGTTTCTTTTTTATTTTTTTGTGATGAAGTCCTCTTTTTAACTTTCGTCATTTATTTTCACCTAATAAAAAAATTTATTTTCTTACTATAAAGTTTATTCCTGAACCAATTTTATTTTTCGATGAGTAATCTATGTACATCATAATTAAAGTAAAAGGCAATGTTATCAAATAATAAAATGGGAGTACAATTAAAAATAATTTTGAAACATTTAACATTAACATTGGGAATTTTATTCCAAGTCTCCAGGCTTTATCACCCCAAAATCCGTAAGTATAAATTGACTGATAAATTTTAAATCCTATTGGTTCAAGCTTTGATTTTAAATCCCCAAATGAATAACCATCTCTTGCATGTTCACTAATAAAACTTTCTTCACTTTCTTCATGAACATCGCTGCCACCGTAGATAGAAGGAGTGTTGATTAAAAGGAATCCATCATTCTTTAGCGCTTTATAATAATTATTAAATACCTTTACGTCATCTTCAATATGTTCCATTACATCAACGCATACAATCAAATCAAATTTATTTTCATAAGTTATTTTTGTAAGGTCTTCTACTCCAAATTCAACATTATTAATTCTACTTTTTTTGAAAAAATCTTCTGCATCTTCAATCCATTCTTTTTTTACATCGACAGATAAAATATTATTAGGCTTTAATTTTTTAGCCATAAAATATGAATATTGTCCATATCCAGTACCGGCATCAAATATATTAATTTCTTTATCTCCTAACACCCTCCTTAGTCTTTTTAATTCTCTTCTGACATACCATGAACGCAAAAACATTAAATTCAAAATTTTATAGAAAAAAATTCTAAGGGCTGGAATTTTTTTTATTACTGAAGCAAATACATTTTTAATTGGATCGTAAAACATTTATTGTGGAAAGATATTAGAAAATAGTTTTATTAGTTTGTTAATAATTTATGTGTTTGAAATTTGAAAAGTTACAAAATTATAATCGCCAATTCTTAAACTTTAACTTAAACCTAAACTTGAACATGAACTTTCACCCCTTCTCTTTTATACTATATTCTTTTTCATCAAGGAAGTTATTTACCATCATTTCGCCAAGTAATCCGACTGAAAAAAATTGAACACCTACTATAATTAATAAGATACCAAGAAATAGCATCGGACGATTGCTTAAAGGAACTCCTGAAATCCACTCAAAAGTTAAATAGCCATTAACAATTATACCTATTAAAAAAGCAAAAGCACCGAGAAATCCAAAAAGGTGCATTGGCCTTTTAATATATCTTGTTGCGAATATAACCGTAATTAAATCTAAAAATCCTTTAAAAGAATCTTGAAATACCAAATTTTGATTTGCCATATCTTCTTGCATGATGTTTAACCGGTATTTCAGAAATTTTGAATCCTTGCCAGTCTGCAAGTACAGGTATATAACGATGAAGCTCACCGTAAACCTTTATGTTCTCAACCACTTCTTTTCTATACGCTTTTAATCCGCAATTGAAATCGTGAATTTTAATTCCACTCATTACTTTTGTAACAAAGTTAAAAAATTTGGAAGATGATTTTTTAATAAATGGATCATGCCTTACTTTTTTCCAGCCGCTTACTACATCAAATCCTTCTTCAAGCTTTTTTATAAGATTTGGGATTTCATTTGGATCATCTTGAAGATCGGCATCCATTGTAATTACTACATCTCCTGTAGTTTCCTTAAAACCCATGTGAAGGGCTGCAGACTTGCCGTAGTTTTTTCTAAAGCTTAAATACTTAAATCTCTTATCTTGTTTACAAAAATCTTTTATAATTTTTAATGAACCATCAGTACTTCCATCATCTACAAAAATAACCTCTAGCCCAATGTTTAAAACCCTAACAGATTTCTTTATTTCATTTGCAAGAGGAATGATTGATTCTTCTTCATTCAACAATGGAATTACAATCGAAACTTTTTTGAAAACAGATGCTTCCCGTGACTGCGGCGAATTTGATTGCCTATTATAATAGCTTTTTCTTCTGTTATAATATCTGCGTTTTCCGTAAGTTTTTCCTGTAGAATCACTTTTATTACTACTGCTTGTCTGATTAGATTCCGATTTACTATCTTGGTTTGTTGTGTTTTCGTTTCTTGTATTTTCTTCCACCTGGTACTCTAATTTTAAAAAATGTATGTCAAATTAATTGAATAATCGATTAAAAACAATTTAAGCTGATATCGAATTTATTGTTTTATAATTGTATTTATTATAAAATCAGCAGCCAATCTATGACCTCTATTTGAAAAATGAATTCCATCGGCATAAAGATACAGCAGCTTTTTATTCTTAGGAATCTTTGTAAAAAGATTCAGCATATTATATGTTTTAATTGATTTTGCCTCTAAATCATCTATCAATAACTGCTGGGGCTGGTCTACTTTATCTCCTCTTCTTAATTGATATTCATAAGGCAATATGATGACTATGAAATTAATTTTATTCTTGATGCAAAAAGAATCAATACCCTCTATTATATTTAGCGCTTTATTAAATTCTGGATTTGTAGAATTATAAAATTGCTTGTCGTATTCAAAATATGCTTTGGCTCTATCAGAAAATAAATTTTTTAAGAAAATATAAAGCCTGCTGTTTAATCTGAAATATCTTAAAAAATCACCAAAAAATTCTCTTGCACTACCTCCGGGCATTTCTTTTCCTACTTCGGAATTATATAAATCATTTAAGCAGTACAACAAGAATACCTTTTTTATTTTTAGGTTGTTATGTTTTTCATTTATAAAATATCTCAAAACATTCTTATAATCATAAACTGACCAGCCAATTGTTGAAGGATTTAAAATATTAATATTTGAAACTTTATTTTGAACTATTGCTGAAAAAGTTGAATCATTATCAACACCAATTCCCATTGTTACAGAATCTCCTAAAAATAACCAGCTATTTTTAGAAGTGTCTACAGGGGAATTATTCTTTCTACATCCATATTTATCAACAGTAACTATCTTACCGTTTGATAATCCTTCTGAATTAGGAGTTAGCCCAGTTGAATTATAGTATTCATCTTCAATGATTAAATTTTCTGAAGTGCCTTGAGGTTGAATTCTTGTAGCAAAGATACGAATTGTAAATTCCGAAATTATTAATAGTATTATAACAACAAGAATATTGTATAATGAAAAAAGAACTATTTTTTTGAACTTCATCCGTATTTCTTAAAATTTTACTCTGGCAAAGATAGAAAAATTTCCACATCTTAAGTCAATCTTGACTTTTTTGTACAGATTGTTTACGTTTGATACGAGAAAATAATTGAATTTTTCTAAAAATTCTCAATAAAGTTTGTTAGGAGAAATTATGAGTACGACTGAAACTTCCACTATAGAGCAGCTCGCGAATAAAGAATATAAATATGGATTTGTGACTGATATCGATTCAGATAGCTTCCCGATTGGATTAAATGAAGATGTAATTCGTAAGCTTTCAGAAGTAAAAAAAGAACCTGAATGGATGCTTGAATGGAGATTAAAAGCTTATCGCCATTGGTTAAAAATGGAAGAACCTCATTGGCCAAATGTTAAATATAATAAAATCGACTATCAAGATATTTCATACTATTCTGCGCCAAAAAAGAAACCCGAATTAAAAAGTCTCGACGAAGTTGACCCGCAATTATTAGAAACCTTTTCTAAATTAGGAATTTCAATTGAAGAACAAAAAAGATTAAGCAATGTTGCAGTTGATGCTGTTTTCGATTCAGTTTCAGTTGCAACAACATTTAAAGAAACTCTTGCTAAAGAAGGAATAATTTTTTGCTCTATGTCGGAAGCAGTCATAAATCATCCCGACTTGGTTAAAAAATATTTGGGCAGCGTAGTTCCATACACTGATAATTTCTTTGCAACTTTGAACTCTGCCGTTTTCAGCGATGGTTCTTTTGTATACATACCAAAAGGTGTTCGCTGTCCGATGGAACTTTCCACTTACTTTAGAATTAACGCTTCTAAGACCGGCCAATTTGAAAGAACTTTGATAATAGCCGAAGAAGGTGCTTATGTAAGTTATCTTGAAGGCTGCACAGCTCCAATGAGAGATGAAAATCAGCTTCATGCAGCAGTTGTTGAATTAGTTGCTTTGGATAATGCACAAATAAAATATTCCACAGTTCAAAACTGGTATGCTGGAGATAAAGAAGGTAAAGGCGGTATATATAATTTTGTAACAAAGCGCGGTGCTTGCCGTGGAGTCAATTCTAAAATTTCATGGACACAAGTTGAAACAGGCTCTGCTATTACCTGGAAATATCCCGGTTGCATACTCCAGGGAGATAATTCCATTGGAGAATTTTATTCTGTTGCAATGACAAATAATTATCAACAGGCAGACACCGGAACTAAAATGATTCATTTGGGAAAGAATACGAAAAGCACAATCATTTCAAAAGGAATCTCCGCAGGTAAAAGTAATAACAGTTACAGAGGCTTAGTTAAAATTACTAAGAAAGCTGATAACGCTCGAAATTTTTCTCAGTGTGATTCTCTATTAATAGGAGATAAATGCGGTGCACATACATTCCCCTATTTGGAAATAAATAATCCATCTGCTCAAATTGAGCACGAAGCAACAACTTCTAAAATTGGTGAGGACCAAATCTTCTATTTAAATCAGAGAGGTATTTCTACAGAAGATGCAATTGGATTAATCGTAAATGGATATTGCAAAGAAGTCTTTAAAGAATTGCCGATGGAATTTGCAGTTGAAGCGCAAAAGCTTTTAAGCATTAGTCTTGAAGGCAGTGTGGGATAAAAGCCCATCCAAACCTTCCCAAAGGGAAGGCTTATTTAGGAATAAAAAATCATTAAGGAATAAAATGTTAGAAGTAAAAAATCTATTCGTTAAAATTGAAGGCAAAGAAATATTAAAAGGTATTAATTTAAAAATAAATGCCGGAGAAGTTCATGCTATTATGGGGCCAAATGGTTCCGGTAAAAGTACTTTAGCTTCAGTTCTTGCCGGGAAAGAAGAATATGAAGTAACAAAAGGCGAAGCAATTTTTAACGGTAAAAATTTATTTGACTTATCTCCAGAAGATAGAGCAAGAGAAGGAATATTTTTAGCCTTTCAATACCCGGTAGAAATTCCCGGAGTAAGCAATACAAATCTTTTAAAAACTGCTTTAAATGAAATAAGAAAATATAGAGGTTTGGAAGAACTTGATACGATGGATTTTCTTTCTTTAATAAAAGATAGAATGAAATTAGTAGAATTAGAGCAAAACCTATTAAGCCGTTCAGTGAATGAAGGATTTTCCGGCGGTGAGAAAAAGAGAAATGAAATTTTTCAGATGGCAGTTTTGGAACCGAAGCTTGCAATTCTTGATGAAACTGATTCGGGACTTGATATCGATGCGTTAAGAATCGTTGCTAACGGAGTAAATCAATTAAAGTCAAAAGATAATGCAACAATTGTTGTTACTCACTATCAACGATTATTGAATTACATTGTTCCGGATTTTGTTCATGTACTTTATAATGGAAAAATAGTAAAATCAGGCGGTAAGGAATTGGCTTTCGAGCTTGAAGAAAAAGGATACGACTGGATTAAAGAAGATAAAAATGAATTAGTAGAATCATAGTAATTAATTATCAGCAAGTAGTCATGCTGAACTTGTTTCAGCATCCTTAAAAAACTATTAAAGATTCCGAAACAAGTTCGGAATAACATTTTAAAAATAATGTAAAAAGATTTTGGAGCTTTTAAAATAAAATGAGTCAAGCAGTAGAATTTAAAAATTGGTTCTTGAAAAACTTTGAGGCTTTTGAAAACAGTCTTAACGGTGAAAGTAAAAAGCCAATTCATAAAATAAGAAAAGATGCGTTAAGCTCTTTTAGTGAACTCAACTTCCCTACCACAAAAGATGAGGAATGGAAGTACACAAATATTGCATCTTTATTGAAGCATAATTTTACTCCATCAAAAGGTGAAACACAATTAACTCATGAAGATATTCAAAAGTATTTATTTGATAATTTAAAAGACAACTACCTGGTTTTTATTAATGGATTTTATGCTGAAGAATTATCAAATCTTCAAAAAATTACTAAAAGCGTAGTAGTTAAAAATTTGGCGAAGGCAATTGAAGAAAATTCTGAAATTGTTCAAAAACACTTTGGTAAATATGCAGGTTATAATGGACAAATTTTCACATCTCTAAGTACTGCTTTTACCAATGATGGTGCTTTTGTTTATGTACCTAATGGAAAAGTTGTTGAAGAACCTATTCATATTTTGTTTATTACAGATTCAATTGGTAAAAAAGTGTTGTCCCAGCCGCGTAATTTATTTGTTGCAGGAAAAAATACTCAGGTTACAATTATAGAACATTATATTTCATTAAATGAAGATATTTATTTTACAAATACAGTAACTGAATTTGTTGCTGATGAAAATGCTGTAGTTGACCATATAAAACTTCAAGAAGAAAGTAAAAATGCTTTTCATATTGCACGAATGGAAGTTGACCAGGAAAGGTCAAGCAATTTCACTTCACATTCAATTTCACTTGGAGCTTCAATTGCCCGTAATGATTTTAACTCAAAGTTTAATGATGTTGGCGGTGAGTGCATGCTTAATGGTTTGTTTTTGACTGATGGCACTCAGCATTTTGATACGCATACTTTAATTGACCACGCAAAACCCCATTGCAACAGTCATGAACATTACAAAGGTATTCTTGATGATAAATCAAGAGGAGTTTTTAACGGAAAAGTAATTGTTCGTCCTGATGCACAAAAAACAAATGCATTCCAGGAAAACAATAATATAATTTTATCTGATGAAGCACTTGTAAACACAAAACCGCAATTAGAAATTTTTGCTGACGATGTTAAATGCTCACACGGAGCAACGATTGGGCAATTAGATGAAGAAGTCAATGTTTTACTTAAATGCAAGAGGCATTGGAAAAGATACAGCCAAAACTATTTTAATTCGTGCATTTGCCAGTGATGTTTTAACTTCAATAAAAATAAAAGAAGTGCGTGATTATCTTGAAGAAATCTTGAACCAAAAATTTAATTCTTAAACGCTGAGGTTTGTTGTGAGTATAAATGTAGAGAATAAAGAAATAATAAAAACTTTTGATGTAGAAAAGATAAGGAATGACTTCCCTATTCTTAAACAAACTGTTCACAATAAGCCTTTGGTTTATTTTGATAATGCCGCTACTACACAAAAACCACAAGTAGTTATTAATGCTTTAACAAATTATTATTCTACTATAAACTCGAATATTCATCGTGGAGTTCATGCGCTAAGCGAAGCTGCTACACAAGCATTTGAAGATTCAAGAAAGAAAATTCAAAAGTATATAAATGCTAAAAGCGAAAAAGAAATAATTTTTACCCGCGGGACAACTGAAGCAATAAATCTTGTCTCTAATTCTTACGGCAGAAGTCATTTAAATGAAGGTGATGAAATTATTATTTCTACAATGGAACATCATTCCAACATTGTTCCATGGCAATTGCTTGCTTCAGAAAAGAAATTAAATTTAAAAGTAATCCCGATTACTGATGAAGGTGAAATTATTTTTGAAGAATTTGAAAAATTAATTTCAGAGAAAGACAAAACTAATTTCTATTGTTTATGTTTCAAATTCATTGGGAACTATCAACCCGGTTGAAAAAATAATTCAAACTGCTCATGCAAATAATATCCCGGTTTTACTTGATGCCGCTCAAGCTGTAAGCCACTTCCCTATCGATGTTCAAAAATTGGATTGCGACTTTCTTGCATTTTCTGGACACAAGCTTTACGGCCCGACAGGAATTGGTGCTCTTTACGGGAAGCAAAGTCTCTTGGAAGCCATGCCTCCTTTTATGGGCGGCGGCGATATGATTTCAAAAGTTACGTTTGAAAAAACAACCTTCAATGATTTACCATATAAATTTGAAGCAGGTACATCAAACATTGCTGATGCAATTGGATTAGGTGCTGCTATTGATTACATACAAAATATCGGGCTTGAAAATATTTATAATTATGAAAAAGAAATTCTTGATTATGCCACGAACGAGATTTCAAAATTAGATAAAGTTATAATAATCGGAACCTCGAAAAATAAATGCGGAGTTATTTCATTCGTTGTAGAAGATATTCATCCTCATGATGTTGGAACGTTTATAGATTTTGAAGGAATTGCAATTAGAACCGGCCATCATTGCACACAGCCGGTTATGGACAGGTTTAACATTCCGGCAACTTCAAGAGCTTCTTTTGCTCTTTACAATACAAAAGAAGAAGTTGATATTTTTATTAAAGCATTAAAAAAAGTTTCAGAGGTGTTTAGTTAATGGATGCTGAATTAAGAGAATTATATCAGCAAGTTATTTTGGACCATAATAAAAGTCCAAGAAACTTTAGAAAAATTGAAAATGCAAATCACTTTGCAGAAGGATATAATCCTCTATGCGGTGATAAAATTGATATTTACTTATTAGTTGATGACGGAATTGTAAAAGACATTTCATTTCAAGGAAATGGATGCGCTATTTCAAAAGCATCAGCTTCTTTAATGAGTTCAATTGTAAAAGGTAAAAGTGTTGATGAAACAAAAGAACTTTTTGAAAAATTTCATGATTTAATTACAGGGAAAATTGATGAGGAGGCATCAATAGAAAATCTTGGAAAGCTATCAGTATTTGCAGGAGTTAAAGAATTTCCATCAAGAGTAAAATGTGCTTCTCTTGCCTGGCACACAATGACAGCAGCGTTAAAAAATGAAAAACAAAAAGTAAAAACAGAGTAAATTATTTTATGGGAAATGAAATAAAAACCATGGTTGAAGTGAATAAACAAGCATTGGAAGAAAGAATTATTCAGGTTTTAAAATCATGCTATGATCCTGAAATTCCTGTTGATATTTTCGAGCTTGGATTGATTTACGAAATAAGAATTGATAATGAAGCAAATGTAATTTTAAAAATGACTTTAACTTCTCCTGCTTGCCCGGTTGCCGGTTCGCTTCCTGGAGAAGTAGAAAGCAAAGTAGCCTCTATTCCTGAAGTTAAATCATGTAAAATAGAATTAGTTTGGAATCCACCATGGGATAAGGATATGATGTCTGAAGTAGCAAAAGTAGAATTAGGATTTATGTGATACAGAGTTCAAGTGTAAGTTTATGTTCAAGTTGGAAAAGCACTTGAACATGAACTTGAACTATAGAAATTACAAATGTTATAAAGACTAAAATAATTAAAATAAATATATAACTGACAAAAATAAGGAGCAAACATGTTCAACATACTTTCTCGTCAACCGATGTATGACCAGGATGCAGTTCAGCCAATGAGAGATGAATTGGTTGCTGTAGGTTTTGAAGAATTATTAACAGCGGAAAAAGTTGACGAAGTCTTACAAGTAAACGATGATAAAACAAAATTAGTAATGATTAATTCTGTCTGCGGCTGTGCTGCCGGAAGTGCTCGTCCAGGTGTTTCTCTTGCTTTACAAAGTGATGTTATCCCGGATAAGCTTTATACAGTGTTTGCCGGGCAGGAAAGAGAAGCTGTTGATAGAGTTAGACAGATGATTAAAGAATATCCTCCATCTTCGCCAAGCGTTGCACTATTTAAGAATGGCGTTTTAATTTATTTTATGCAAAGATTAGATATTGAAGGCAGATATCCCGAACAAATTGCAAGTGAGTTGGTTAGTGCATTCAATGAACATTGTTCTGCCAAAGGGCCTTCTATCCCTGCTGAAGCATTTGCTCAAGTGCAATATGCTAAGCAGTGTGGTTCGAAAATTCCCTTATATAAAGGATGAAAAAGTTTGAATGATTGAATGGTTGCATGATTGTCTCATGTAACCATTCTACTAAAAATTGGTTTATAATTAAGAATAGATTTTAAGAAAATGAAATTTAGTTCACAAGAAGAATATGGTTTAAGATGCTTATTAAGAATTGCAAAATCTCCTAATGGTTTAACCATTCCTGAAATAAGCGAAATGGAAGGAGTGTCAATTGCATTGGCTGGGAAGATTTTAAGATTACTTCGAATGGGAGGTTTCATTGAAAGTTCACGCGGCCAAACCGGCGGCTATAAATTAGGGCGCCCGGCGGATGAAATAATTATTGGCAATGTATTAGCTGTGCTTGGAGGTAAATTATTTGAAGCAGGCTTTTGTGATGATCATGCGGGAGCTGAACTCATTTGTACTCACACTATTGACTGTTCAATAAGATCTTTATGGAGAACAGTTCAAAATTTATTGGATAGCGTTTTAGGGAAAACTACTTTACAAGATTTACTTGGAACTGAAAATGATGTTAAAATATTTGTAAATAATTTGATAACAGAAGATGAGGTATAGATAAAAAATTAATTTTTAGATTTATCTTTCTTTGATTTTTCTTCTTCCGATTTTAAATAACCTTCCTTCAATAAAGATTCGTTAGATTTATAAATTGTTATCTTAACTTCGTTTGAAGAGTTAAATCCTGTTGATTCTATTTTTATTCCATCAACAACTTTATCCAACTTAACGGATGAATAAAGTTTATCATTTGCAATTAGGTCCTCGTCTAATCTGGATTTCTTTTCCGGAATATTTGTCAGAGCCCAGTAAATTCCTTTTTTAGCATTTTGGTATGCAATAGTAATATCATCTTCCATCTTTGATTGTGCTAAAGAAAAAGAAGTCCCAAACATACAAATTATTAATACACATAAAATAGATTTCATAAAAGTTCCTTTTCTAATTAAATTTCAGTATAATTTTATATCTCAAAAATAATCATTTCCGGTATTTTCATTTTATAATTCGTTAAATATTATATGAAAAAAAATAACTTAATAATTGTAGCTGCTTTCATTTTATTGTTTGTAAATTTCTTATATCCACAAAATAATTATATAAAAGAAAATCGTTTACAATTTATAAAAATTGCAGAAGATTTAAATTTCCCTGAAGGGCCTGCCTGGGATAGCAAAAGTAATTTGTTTGTTTCAAGCTGCTATGGCGGATACATATATGAAATCTCGAATGATTCTTCTTTTAAATTTGTTGATTCAACTCAAAAACCTTTCAGATTAAAACAAACAAACGGATTAACTTTTGATAAAGATGGAAATATTTTTGCATGCGATTATGGAATCGGGGCAATCTTAAAAATCTCATCCTCTGGTAATACTGAAATATACGCTTCCGGTTATAATAATGAAAGATTTAACCGCCCTAATGATTTAGCTTTTGATCCAAAAGGAAACCTTTATTTCACAGATCCTAAATCTTATGGGAAAGATAAACCGGATGGAATAGTCTATATGATTAGTAAAAGTACAAAAGAAGTTATTCCCGCCGCTGACAGTTTATGTTTCCCAAATGGAATTTCTTTTTCTTTAGATGCAAAAAAATTATTTGTTTGTGAATCAGCACAAAATAGAATTTTATCTTTTGACATCAATACAAAAGGTATGCTAAGCAATAAAAAGGTTTTTGTAGAATTGCCTGGCGGTGATCCGGATGGAATTGCTTTTGATCAAAAAGGAAATTTATATGCAGCTCATTTTGGAGGTGGACATATTTTTATTATTTCACCTGAAGGACAAATACTAGTTTCAATTGAAACCCCTGGTAAACGTCCAAGCAATGTAGAGTTTGGAGGGAAAGATTTCAAAACTTTGTTTATTACAGAAGATGAAACTAATTCTGTTTACAAAGCTGAAGTCAAAATTCCAGGGGCGAAATTATTTTATTCCCCTGAAGAATAAATTAATTATTAATTTTGTTAATAAAATTATAATTCAACTCATCTTTTTGCATTCAGATAAATCTCTCTTTATTTTTGTATCAACTTTTTGAATTATTTTTCTGAACATTATTCTGATTAAAGGAGAAAACAATGCACAAATTAGTTTTATTACGTCATGGTGAAAGCGTTTGGAATAAAGAAAATTTATTTACCGGCTGGACAGATGTTGACCTTTCTGAACAAGGATTAAAAGAAGCTAAAGCGCGCGGGCCAGCAATTTAAAAAAGATGGATTTGCTTTTGACATCGCTTACACTTCTGTTCTTAAACGTGCTATTCGTACATTATGGATTTCACTTGATGAACTTGATATGATGTGGATACCAGTAATTCGTTCCTGGAGATTAAACGAAAGACATTACGGCGCCCTTCAGGGATTAAACAAAGCTCAAACAGCTGCTAAATATGGTGACGAACAAGTTAAAATTTGGCGAAGAAGTTATGATACTCCGCCGCCGGTTTTAGATAAAAATGATGAGCGATATCCCGGCAAAGACAGACGCTATAGTGATCTTAGTGAAAATGAATTACCATTAACAGAATGCTTAAAGGATACAGTTGCAAGGTTTCTTCCACTTTGGAAAGAAACAATGGCACCAACAATTAAAAGTGGAAAGCGTGTCATAATTGCTGCACATGGAAATAGTCTGCGTGCATTAGTTAAATATCTTGATAACATTCCCGATGGTGAAATTGTAAACTTAAATATTCCAACCGGCGTGCCTTTAGTTTACGAACTTGATGATAATCTGAAACCAATTAAAAATTATTATTTAGGTGACCCGGAAGAAATAGCTAAAGCAGCTAATGCAGTTGCTAATCAAGGAAAAGCAAAGTAATAATATTTTTTTCTTTTCTACTTATAAAATAAATAGACATAAAGGAATGATTTAGTAACTGAAATATCCATTAAGTTGTTAATTGAATAATTCAATTTTAAGTATGGGTGCTTCATTTTCTTACATTGGTTTTACTTTCTTGAGTTAGTTTTAATTTTTGTTTTTAAAGATTGGCAAATATCGTCAGAACATAAATTTAGCCTTGACTTTCAGAACCAAAATCCCAATCTTTTTCAAGCTTTTTTATTAAATAAAGTTTATGGTGGAATTTTAATACATGCCGAAAAAAGTTTTACTTATCCCAACATTATTGTTGTTCATTTTACTTAATATCAATGTAAATTCTCAAACTGTAATTGCAAAATACGCCGGTGAATTTATGGCTCTGGGAGTTGGTGGAAGGCCGTCGGGCATGGGTGGGGCTTTTACCGCTGTGGCAAACGATGTTACCGCTGGATATTATAACCCGGCTGGACTTGCGTTTCTAAACTATCCGCAAATATCTTTAATGCACTCCGAACAATTCGGAAGCCTTGTTAATTATGATTACGCCGCAGTTGCAATCCCTTTCGGCAAAGATATGACTTTTAGTATAAGTGGAATTAGATTATCTGTTGATGGTATTCCAGATACTCGTGCAGCAATAACAGATTTAAATGGTGATGGCATTGCAGATGTAACTGATGTTAATGATCCCAACTTTAGACCGCAATATGATTTAATAACATATTTCAGTAACCAGGATTATGCTTTTTATTTTTCATTTGCAAAAAGACAATCAGATAAATTTTCTTACGGTGGTAACGTAAAAATTATAAGACGAGATCTTGGCGACGCTGGAGCTACAGGAATTGGATTGGACGTTGCAGCTTTATATTTACCTTTCGAAAATTTTGCAGTCGGAGCTAATATCCAGGATGTTACCACTACTTTAGTAGCATGGAGTACTGGAAGAAATGAACTAATAACTCCTACATTAAAATTAGGCGCCGCATACGGGATTGATTTTTTAGGCGGCAAACTTACTCCGGCTTTAGATTTTGATATAAGATTCGAGAATAGACGATTCGCATCTGAATTTAATTTAGGGCCAGTAAGCTTTGATGCACATTCAGGTATTGAATTTAATTATAAAAATATATTCGCTATCCGCGGAGGTTACTCTGATGTAAAACAATTTACAATTGGAGCCGGTGTAAAACTTCCTAAACTTAATATCGATTATTCTTTTGCTCGTTTCAACGCAACTTCATTAGACAGATTAGACGATACTCACCGCATTTCATTGATTCTTACTTTAGAAGAACCTAAATTCTTGAGAGACGGAATTTAGTTCTAATAAAGGATTAAAAAATGTTTCCTGAATTTCAATCTTTTGGCAAGATATTAATTATGGTAGGTATATTTATAATTATTGTCGGTGTATTTTTTTTATTTGGAGATAAAATACCTTTTCTTGGCAAGCTCCCCGGTGATATAATAATTAAAAAGAAAAATTTTACTTTTTACTTCCCTATCGTTACATCAATTCTTCTTAGTATTATCATCAGTTTGATTATTTATCTGTTTAGGAAATAAATTCAAATTAATTTTTAACAAAACATTATCAGTTTTTTTTAGTTTAAATATCATTTTGCTTTTTTAATTCCATTATCATAAATTCCTACAATAATTACCTCCAATATTAATATTTAATCCGTTTAAATAATTTGAATCTTTTTACTATAAAAAAATATTCACGAAGTAGTACAACTTTCAAAGTCATTAGAATCGGTTGTTTAATCATTTTATTTAATCTAAAAGTTCTTTCACAATCTGGATATCAAAATGTAAATATTAATCAAGTCTGGGAGGATGGGCTTCCGTTAATAACTCAATATTCATCAGAAGATTATAAAGCCCACATTCAAAACTGGTGCTTTATCCAGGATAATGAAGGAATTATTTATACTGGAAACATTTCAGGAATTTTGGAATTCGACGGGAATACCTGGCGGTTAACAAAACTTCCCAATGGTAGTCCACCCAAATCATTTGCTAAAACAAATGACGGAACGATTTATGTCGGAGCTGTAAGAGACCTTGGTTACTTAAAACCTGATTCAATTGGGCAAATTAAATTTATCTCTCTTTTATCTAAACTAGATTCTACCTACCAAAACTTTGAAGATATTTGGTTTACTTATGCAATAGGTAACAATGTTTACTTCATTTCAGATAAATATATATTTAAATGGAACAGAGATGTTTTTAAAGTTTGGAGACCTAAAAAGAAATTTGGCTTTTCTAGTCTTGTCAATAATCAAATTTACATAGATAACATAGGCATTGGATTAATGCATCTGCAAAATGATTCTTTAAAACTTTTGGCAGATGGAGATAAATTTTTAAATACCGATGGAAGTGTAACTACCTTTTTACCTTATGATAATAAATTATTATTAGGGCATAATATCAAAGGTTTATTTTTATATGATAATAATAAAATCTTACCATTTAAGCCAAAGAAAGAAAATTTATTATCCAATAAAAGGATATATAATGGATTAAAATTACCAAACGGCGATTATGCTATTATTACCCTTGGGAACGGATGTTTTATAATTGACAAAGATGGCAATATCAAACAATGGTTAGGTAAAAAGAGAGGACTTACTAGTGATGTTGTTATTGGTGAATATATAGATAAAGATGGAAATTTATGGTTAGCGACAGAAAATGGGATTAATCGTGTTGAAATATCTTCTCCTTATAGAATCTTTAATCAGCAAAGTGGGTTATCAGAAGTAGTTAGTAAAATTATTTTTAAAAACAATAAACTATATGCTGGAGTTAAAAACGGTCTCGTTTTTCTAGAAAATAATTCTGTTGAGCCAGAAAAGAAAGATTTTGGGTTTAAGAAGTTTGAAGGAATTAACACTAATACATGGGATATTATTGAAAAGGGGAAATATTTGCTGGTTGGAAATTACAACGGTGTTTACCAAATTGACTCAAAGCATTATGTGAAACTAAACGTAACTGAAAATACTTTTAACTTAATTCCTTCGTTTATAGATACAAATAGAGTGTATGCCGGAACAACCAATGGAAATATTTATATTTTAGAATTAGAACATAATCAATGGAAGTCAAATAATTCAAAATTGTCAATCGAAGGTAGGATTATGAAAATAGAGGAGGACCTTGACGGTTCTCTATGGATAAGTACACGCTATAATGGCATTTATAAACTAGATTGGAACTCATCAAATTTAAAAAGAAGTTTCGATGATGATTATAAAATAACACACTATGATACTTCCAACGGATTACCTGAAATGAGTTATAATTTAGTCTACAGGATAAACAATAACATTTATTTTACAACTCAGTCCGGTATTTTTTATTTTAATTCAAAAATTCAAAAATTTCTGCCTGATAATAATCTAATGCAAAAGATAAATATTCCATTTTCAGGTTTTGAAAGTTTGCTGCAACCATCAGTTGATAATAGTATGTGGATATTATTGGGAGCAAATTCAAAGAATTACTTTTATAAATATAAGGACGGAATTGTATCAGAAATAGTTTCTCTTAAAAGGTTTTTTAATTTTGGCTTTTATAATATGTATGAAAAAGGTGATATCACTTTTTTTGGAGGAGATCCTAAAGGTATTATTTGCTATAACAATAAAGTTACAAAAAATTATAAAACACTTTTTAATGTAATTCTTAGGAAAATTACTCTTAATAATGATTCGACTATTTTTGCAGGGCACTCATTACAAAAAAATTCTAATGGCCAGTCTTTCACATATAATTATAATTCAATACGCTTTATATACTCTTTGCCCAGCTACGATAAACCAGAATCCAATCAATACCAATATTTTCTCGAAGGCTATAATAAAAATTGGTCAGGATGGTCAAATGAAATACAGCGTGATTTTACAAATCTTTCCGAGGGTGAATATGTTTTTCACGTAAAAGGTAAGAATATATATGGACAAATAAGTTCTGAAGCATCATACGTTTTTACAATTTTGCCTCCATGGCAAAGAACCTGGTGGGCATATTTAATTTATATTTTTGCTGGACTTGGGGTTGTGGGCTTAATTGTACAATGGCGTTCTAAACATTTGATTCACGAAAAGGAAGAATTGGAAAAAACTGTTAAAGAACGAACTATTCAACTTGCAGAACAAGCAAAACAGCTTGAAGTTCAAGCAGAAAAACTAAAGGAAGTTGATAAACAAAAGGCACGTTTCTTTGCAAATATTTCTCATGAATTTAGAACACCTATAACTTTAATAAAAGGGCCTGTGGATCAAGCCTTAGAAACACCGAATGAAAATATATCGAAAGAAGATAAATTAATGATTCGTGATAATGCAAACCGTTTAATTCGACTCGTTAATCAATTGTTGGATCTTTCAAAACTTGATGCGAATAGCCTGGAATTAAATCCAATTAAAGGAGATATTTTTGAATTATTACGAGCCATTAGTTCTGCTTTTACTTCTTACGCTGAACAAAGAGACATAAAATATCAAATAAATATACCTGAACAAAAACTTTATACAATGTTTGATCAGGATAAATTGGAAAAAATTATTTATAACCTTTTGTCAAATGCTTTTAAGTTTACAACTGATAATGGGAGTGTTTCTATAAACACCTCCTTCGATAATCGCCTTCTTAAAATAGAAATCACTGATACAGGAATAGGTATACCACCCGAACAACTGCCTCATATTTTTGACCGTTTCTTTCAATCTGATAATTCAATAACAAGAGAATATGAAGGTACTGGTATTGGTCTCTCATTGACAAAAGAATTGGTTGTTTTAATGAATGGTGATTTGAAAGCAGAAAGTCAACCTGGGATTGGCTCAAAATTTACAGTCATAATTCCCATCGAAGAAATCTCATTTCAAAAAAATGATAATTCGATTAATGAATTTATACCTCAATCAATTTTAAGTAATGAAAATATTAAACCTTCTGAAGAGTATGGAGAAGATGCAAATACTGATAGATCAGTAATACTTATCGTTGAAGATAATAATGATATGAGAGGATTTATTAAGAAAGAATTATTTCAGAATTATAGAATATTAGAAGCAAGAAATGGATTAGAAGGCTTTGAAATAGCTAAAAAAGAGATTCCTGATATTGTTATTACGGATCTAATGATGCCTAAAATGGACGGAATGGCTTTCTGCAATAAACTTAAAAATGATGAATATACAAATCATATTCCTATTATAATGCTTACCGCAAAAGCCGGTCAAGAAAATAAATTAGAGGGTTTGGAAACAGGTGCTGATGACTATTTAACCAAACCGTTTGATAGAAAAGAACTCAAAGTAAGAGTAGATAATCTAATTATTCAACGTCAAAAATTGCGCAAAAAATTTAGCAAAGAAATTATTCTTCAGCCAAGGAATATAACTATTAGCAGTATGGATGAACAATTCCTAAAAAAAGTGGAAGATCTTATTGAAAAAAATATTTCAAATGAGAATTTTAATGCAATGGAAATACAAAATGATCTGGCTATAAGCAGAGCTCAATTGCATCGCAAGATGAAAGCAGTTACCGACCAGGCCCCTGGAGAATTCATAAGGCGTTATAGACTTGAAAGGGCTGCTCAAATGTTAAAAAATAAGAGTGGAAATGTAACTGAAATTGCTTATGCCGTCGGCTTTGGCAGCCTCTCCTATTTTACTCGCAGTTTTAGGGAACTTTTTAATCAATCTCCGTCAGAATATGCCTCCCAAAACAATCCGGATAAAAAGTAATCTCATTTCACACAATTTAAATTGTTCCTAATTCACAACAAAAAAATTAAAAACTTTTAATACTTTCAATTTTAAGCATTTTTTGATCACATGAGAATATAGTACAAACTTTTGTAACAATAGGGCAAGCATTCTCAATTTTCAATTCTTACGTTTGTAACAATTCATTTTGTCATCCGATTTTAAGTTTAGTAATCAATCATTGATAAACTGAACGCACAAGTAGTCCTCTCATCCCGACCATATAAAATAACTTAATGATTAAAAAATCAGACAGGAGTAATGTCTATTTAAACGATACTTGATTTACGAAATGGAATTATCAGTAGTTAAAAAAATATTTGTAATAACATAAAAGGAAGATAAAGATGAAACAAAGTGCTTTTTTTACATCTATAATTTTACTTAGCTGTATCAGTTTTCTAAATGCTCAGCAAGCTAAAAAAAATAAGACTTTTACAGATAATGAAAAAAACAATATATCTAATAAATTAGAAAAAGCTCAATCAATTGATGATAAAGTTTCATTTAAGGATGGAAGCACAACACTCTTTGAAATTAACAGCGAAGGAACAGCCGGTTCGTTAATATTACCAAGTGTTGGAAACTCTTTAAGCGGCAACAAACTTTACAATAATGGCGGCAATCTTTTTTGGGGAGATACTAAATTAAACGGTCTCGGTGGAGTTTCTATTTTGAATGACCTCTCAGATGCAAAATATATCGGGCATAGTCTTTTTTTAGGTTCCGGTGCAGGAGATAACGATGATGGAACTGATAATGGAAACATTGGAGTTGGCTATATAGCACTTCAGCATAATATATCCGGAGCTGCTAACTCTGCAGTTGGCAATTATGCACTTACTGCAAATACTTCCGGCTTTGGAAATACAGCAGCAGGTTATGAAGCTCTAGCAAGTAACATTAATGGAAATGGTAACACTGCTGTGGGATTGCTCTCACTTTATCATAATAATGCAGATAGCAACTCAGCATTTGGTTATGCTGCTCTTTTTTCAAATACAACAGGATATGAAAATACAGCAATAGGTTTCCAGGCTCTTTATTCAAACACAAATGGTATTGAAAATACAGCAATGGGTTTTGATGCACTTAGACTTAATACAACAGGACGATTTAATCAAGCAATTGGAATTGGATCACTTGCTTTCAACACATCCGGTGAAGATAATACAGCAATTGGAATAGTGGCATTATTTGTTAATCAAACCGGAAATAGGAATACTGCAGTTGGTAACTTTTCTGGGCCACAAAACACTGCTTTAAGTGATTTGAACAATACCACTGCAATAGGTTTTGATGCAGATGTATTTGCTGATAATCAAGTAAGAATTGGAAACTCTGATGTTACAAGTATTGGAGGCTATGCTCCCTGGTCTAATCTTTCCGATGGGCGTTTCAAAAGAAATATTAAAGAAAATGTTTCCGGTTTGGATTTTATCTTAGGATTAAGGCCTGTCACTTTCACTTTCGATATGAATGCAATTTCAGATAAGCTTCATGAAAATTTCACATTTGATAAAAACGGTATTGAAAAACATAGTGAAGAAAGTCCGGAAATGATTCAAAGCAGGGAGAAAAAATCTAAAAAAAGAAGAGTTGGTTTTATCGCTCAAGAGGTTGAATCCCTTGTGAATGAATTAGGAATAGATTTCGACGGCGTAGAAAAACCGGAGAATGAGGATGATTTTTACAGATTAAGATATTCTGAATTTGTTGTGCCTTTGGTAAAAGCAGTTCAGGAACAGCAAGCAATGATACAAAAGCTAACAAAGAGAATAGAAGATTTAGAAAATAAAAATGCTAATTAAAAAATTGAAATAGTTAAGTGATAAAAGCAAAAAGAAAATCATTGCCCAAAAATTCATTCAATATAAAACCGATTATCTGTTTAAATAATTTTTTTAACCTTTAAATGAGGTTTGTATGAAACGAAATACACTTATTATATCAACTATTTTTATTTGCTCCATTTCATTTATACATGCACAACAAGCTAAAAAAGATAAATCTATTTCAGAAAATGAAAAAAATAAAATATCAAATAAATCGGTAAACACTCAATCAGTTAATGATAAGGTATCATTTAAAGACGGAAGTACAACACTTATTGAAATAAACAGCGAAGGTTCTGCCGGTTCGCTAATTTTACCAAGCGTTGGAAGTGCATTAAGCGGCAACAAACTTTATAATAATGGCGGTAATCTTTTTTGGGGAAACTCACAATTAAATGGCTCCGGCGGAGCTTCTATTTTGAATGACCTCTCAGATGCAAAATATATCGGGTATAGTCTTTTTCTGGGTTCAGGTGCGGGAGATAATGACGATGGAACAGATAATGGAAACACAGGAGTTGGCTATATAGCACTTCAGCATAATATATCCGGAGCTGCTAATACAGCAGTTGGCAGTTATGCACTTACTGCAAATACTTCTGGCTTTGGAAATACAGCTGCAGGTTATGAGGCTCTCGCAAGTAACAATAATGGGAATGGTAACACTGCTGTTGGTCTGCTCTCACTTTATCATAATAATGCTGACAGCAATTCAGCATTTGGTTACGCAGCACTTTTTTCAAATACAACAGGATTTGATAACACCGCAATTGGTGCCCATGCTCTTTATTCAAACACTTCGGGGTATGATAATATAGCAATTGGCACTAGTGCACTTGAGTCAAACACTACCGGTTCAAGTAATATTGCAATTGGGGTAAACTCTATGGAATATAACCAACTTGGAAATAGAAACACAGCAATCGGTATTGGTGCACTTGGTTATAATCAAAATGGGATTCTAAACACTGCAATTGGATTAGGTGCCCTACAATATAACCAATCTGGAAAATTAAATACAGCAATTGGTAATTCTGCGGGACCGTCATCATCTATTTATTCCGATTTAGAAAATACTACTGCGATAGGAAATGAAGCTAGCGTAACAACTTCAAACCAAGTAAGAATTGGAAATACTAATGTTACAAGTATTGGCGGTTATGCCCCCTGGTCTAACCTTTCTGATGGACGATTTAAAAGAAATGTTAAAGAAAATGTTTCCGGTTTGAATTTTATTTTAGGATTAAGGCCTGTCACCTTCACTTTTGATATGAATGCCATTTCAAATAAGCTTCAAGAAAATATTACTTTTGATAAAAATGGTACCAAAAAAAGTTTGGTAGAAAGTCCGGAAATGATTCAAAGCAGGGAGAAAAAATCTAAAACAAGAAGAGTTGGTTTTATTGCTCAGGAGGTTGAGTCCCTTGTGAATAGGTTGGGAATTGATTTCGATGGAGTAGAAAAGCCTGAAAATGAGGATAGCTTCTACAGACTAAGGTATTCTGAGTTTGTCGTCCCTTTGGTTAAAGGTATGCAGGAACAACAAAAAATGATTGAAGAGCTTAAGAAAGAAAATCAAGAACAGCAAACAATGATACAGAAACTTACAACAAGAATAGAAGATTTAGAGAATGAAAATAATAACTAAAAAGCTTAATGATGAAAATTAAAATGAAATCATTTGCTAAAAATATTTTTAACCTTTAGATGAGGATTGTATGAAACGAAGCGCAGTATTATTACTAATAATTTTTCTTTTCTCTATTCCCCTTTTGTTTGCTCAACAGAATAATAAAAACAAAGCTGATACAGAAAACGACACGAAGAGTATTCAAAATAAATCGGTAAACACTCAATCAGTTAATGATAAAGTATCATTTAAAGACGGAAGTACAACACTTATTGAAATAAACAGCGAAGGTTCTGCCGGTTCGCTAATTTTACCAAGCGTTGGAAGCGCATTAAGCGGCAACAAACTTTATAATAATGACGGCAATCTTTTTTGGGGAGATACTAAATTAAACGGTACAGGTGGAGCTTCTCTATTAAATGACCTCTCCGATGCAAAATATATCGGGCACAGTCTTTTTCTTGGTTCAGGTGCAGGAGATAATGATGATGGAACGGATAATGGAAATACCGGAGTTGGTTATATAGCGCTTCAGCATAATACGTCCGGGGGTGCCAATACTGCAATTGGTGGTTATACACTTCTTAACAATATTTTCGGTTTTGGTAATACTGCAATTGGTTATGAAGCTCTCGCAATTAACCAAATTGGGAATGGCAACACCGCTGTAGGTTTGCTTACACTATATCATAATATTGGCAGATAGCAACTCAGCATTTGGTAGTGCTGCGCTTTTTTCAAATACGACAGGATATGAAAATACAGCACTTGGTACCCACGCACTTTATTCAAATACAAATGGTACCGAAAATACAGCAACGGGTTACGATGCACTTAGATTGAATAAAACTGGAAGATTTAATCAAGCAATAGGAAACGGAGCACTTTCTTTCAACACATCCGGTGAAAATAATACAGCAGTTGGAAAATATGCATTATTTAATAATCAAACTGGAGGCGAAAACACTGCAGTCGGCAACTATGCTGGACCAGCAAATTCTTCATTAAAAGGTTTGAACAATACCACTGCAATAGGATTAAATGCGCATGTATTTGCTGATAATCAAGTAAGAATTGGAAATAATGAAGTTACAAGTATTGGGGGTTATGCTCCCTGGTCTAATCTTTCTGATGGACGTTTCAAAAGAAATGTTAAAGAAAATGTTTCCGGTTTGAATTTTATCTTGGGATTAAGGCCGGTTACTTTCACTTTTGATATGAACGCAATTTCAATTAAGCTTCAAGAAAATATTACTTTCGATAAAAACGGTATTGAGAATCATCTTGATGAAAACCCAAAAATGATTCAAAGCAGAGAGAAAAAATCTAAAGAAAGACAAGTTGGTTTTATAGCCCAGGAGGTTGAGTCTCTTGTGAATAAATTAGGAATCGATTTCGACGGTGTAGAAAAACCGGAGAATGAGAATGATTTTTACAGATTAAGATATTCTGAATTTGTTGTGCCTCTGGTTAAAGGAATGCAGGAACAGCAAAAAATGATTGAAGAGCTTAAAAATGAAGTTCAAGAACTTAAAGACAAATTAAATAACCTTGTTGTTCAAAAATAGAATGAAACTTATACGATTTTTTAATTAAAGTATGGAGGCTTTTATGAAACTGCTTAAAATAAAATTCATATCATTTCCTCTTATAATTTTTATAGTTCATGTTTCCGCTTATGGAGGAATTGACTTAGAACTAAATAATAATATGCAGGTTGAAACAACTGGAGCATCAAAGGTTGAACTTTCCGGCAATCTTATAGAAAATGGAAACGGCCACTTGAAAGGTATTTTCTCATCCGGCGATAGAGATACAGTTACTCAGTTCAGCGGATTGACTTTTTCGTCCCCATTAAAAGGTAATATAACATGTATAATCGGAACTCAATATTCAGGTACAAGTACAAATTTCACACGCTATTATGAAATTACTAACCAAAGTACTGGTTCAAATTTAAAAACAAATGTATCTATTGTTGCAGCATCCGGTGAAGCAGGAAGCCTTACCGGGCCGTTTTTTATTTACACAAAGAACGGCAGCAACTGGAAAGGATACGGTTTTGGTTCAACAGGAAACACAATTGAGGCAGATACAATTACATTCCCTAAAAATTCACAAACAGAACTGGTAATCTCCGAAGGTGTTGGTGTTAAAGCAAAGATATTTTTGGAAGGGCCTTACAATACAACAAACCATAATATGAATACCACTATTAATAGTGAAATCCCGTTAACGTCTCCTTATTTAGAAGATGCAAGAACCTCTTCGTCAAAACCATCAACCGCTGTTGATTGGGTATTGGTTCAGCTTCGTGATGTAACTACTCCAACTACAATTATTGCTTCACGTTCCGCTTACTTAGATTCTGCTGGAAACCTAATCGATGATAATGCAACATCAGGTAGAGGAATAGGAATAGCCGCACCCCCAGGAGATTTTTACATTTCTGTTCTGCATAGAAACCATATCACTGCAATGACTGCAAGTGCGAAAACCGGGTTAACCTGGGGAACAGCATCCACAGTATCAAATTATAATTTTACTTCAGCAAGCAGCCAATTTTATGGCGGCAGTTCCGGTGTAAAGGAATTTGAACCCGGTGTTTGGGGAATGATTGTCGGAGATGTTAACCAAAGCTCGTTTATAAACTCTGGAGATTATGTTGCTGCAAAAACAGAAGCAAGTTCCAGTGGTTATCTAAACGGAGACTGCGATTTTAATGGATTAGTAAATTCGAATGATTACGAAAAGATAAAGCTGAATATAGGTAAATCTTCATCAGTACCTTCACATTAAATATCTTAATTAAGGAGTGAACAATGAAAATTTCGATTCTTCTTAAATGTATAATTATAGCATTAACAATCAAGCCTATAATTGCAGGTAATGTTACTGTTACTCTGAATGGGGTAAATCCTTTAACAATAAACATCAAAGGAGACCCAAAGGATGAAGAGGCCCCAAACATAAGTTTTTATTTATATTATGGTGATGATGCTACCACATCCCTTTCTTTAAACGGGGTTGATGATTCTCAATTGAAAACCACTTTCGGTTGGGGAACAAGTTATAGAACAGAGAATATAGCTGACGGTAACTGGACTAAAGATGGATATACTTTTACCCATAGATTATTATATGATAATTTCAATGGTGGTACGGATAATGATTATTGGGTTACCTCTTCTGTTAATGCTATTGTAATTAATTTTTCTGCCGTAGGAAACGGCCATGCTTATTTTGAACCTACAGATGCTTTTGGCATAGTAGATTTTTCGGGTAATCCCGGTACTGTTACTATTAATAATCAAGGTGCCCCACTACCAGTTGAATTAACTTCTTTTGAAGCTTCGGTAAACCAGGATAAAGTTAACTTAAAATGGAAGACTGCAACAGAATTAAACAATTATGGCTTTGAGATAGAAAGGCAGCTTAATAACAAACAATCAGAAGGAAATAATCAGAACTGGAAAAAGGTTGGCTTTGTTGCAGGCAGCGACAACAGCAGCTCACAAAAAGAATATTCCTTTATAGATAAAAATCCTGTCGGTGGAAGCAATTTTGATTATCGGCTTAAACAAGTTGATAAGGATGGAAGCTTTTCATATTCGGATGTTATAAATGTAAAAGTCGTCCCTTCTCTATATATGCTCTTCCAAAACTATCCTAACCCTTTTAATCCAACTACAACAATTAACTGGCAGTTACCGGTCAGCACCCATGTTTCGCTTAAAGTATATGATATAATTGGAAACGAAGTAGCTACTCTTATTAACGAAGTAAGAGATGCTGGTTATTATAAAACGCGGTTCAACGCAACTTCTTTTGCCAGTGGAATATATATCTACAGATTACAAGCCGGTAGGTATGAGGCTGTAAAAAAAATGATTCTTTTACGCTAACCTTGTAACATAAATCAATAAGCAAACACTGCTAAAGTTAACTTTTTATTAATGGATAGGATTACAAAAATGAAAAATGGAAAGGTATTTTTAATCTTCGGTTTATTATTAATGATATATGCAAAACATATTTATCCCCAGGCCGGGCAATTGGACACCACATTCGGTCATGGAGGTGTAGTAACTAATATTATAAATCCTATCAGGCAAAACAGTTTTCCTAGGGCATTAGTAATTCGAAATGTTGAAAAAATAGTGGTAGGTGGCTCGACAAATAATGAAATTTTTGCAATGCAGTATGATCAGCATGGGAAATTAGATAATTCATTCGGCTTGAATGGAATTGCTACTGCAAACGCCGGAGAATCTTTAGATGCAAGATCACTAGCAATGCAAAATGACGGAAAATTAATTGCTGCTGGATATTCGAATAAGGGAGGAAGAGATAATTTCGCTTTGGTTCGTTATACCATAGATGGAAACAAGGACTTTACATTTGGAAACAATGGAATTGTGATAACCCCATTAGGAATAAGCTCTTACTCAAACAAAGTCCTAATACAACCGGATGGAAAAATAGTATTAGTCGGTTCTTCTAAATCTGATAATCAGAGTGATTATAATTTTACGTTAGCAAGATACAACTCCGATGGTACTTTGGATAATACTTTCGGACATAATGGAGCAGTATTCACAACAATTGGAACATCAGCATCTTATCCATATTCCGCACAAATACAAGTTGATGGGAAAATAGTTGTTGCCGGACTTTCTTTAAATGGTAAAAAAGTAATTACCTTGATTCGGTATAAAGTTGATGGAAATTTAGATAATACATTTGGATCAGGGGGTGTAGTAACAACGCCAATTGGGGTTTCTGACAGCGAAGCTCGATCTGTTGCAATTCAAGAGGATGGAAAAATTGTGGTTGCCGGAGATTATTCCAACGGTTTTAATAATGATGATTTTGTAATTGCTCGCTATGATTCCGATGGAACTCTTGATTTTTCTTTCGGAACAAATGGTATAACACTTACACCAATTGGAGAGCATAATGATGAACCGAACTCAATAGTGATACAAAGCGATGGTAAAATTATAGCTGCCGGGCGCACATATAATGTGACCGAGGGGGATTATGCATTAGTTCGTTACAACTCTAACGGATCATTAGATGATTCATTCGGAAATAACGGAATAAAAATAACTTCAATAGAAAACTCAAGTGAGCAAGCTTATGATGTAGCAAAACTTAGTAATGGGAAGATTGTTGCAACTGGTTCTATTGATTCAGACACAAATGGTAGCAATTCAATTACAGTTCGCTATAATGCTGATGGGAGCCTGGATAATACATTTGGAGATAATGGAATTGTAATTACAGAAGTTAAATATTCTATGGAATATACAACATCTGTAGTATTACAAAACAAAAATGATAACGAAAAAATTATTACACTAAGTAATATTTGGAACGGCAGTGATAATGACTTTGCTTTAAACCGTTTTAACCCGGATGGTACACTAGATAATACATTTGGAATAAATGGGAAAACAATTAAATCAATCAAAGATTCTTCCAGCGATGATTTTGAATCCTTGATTATACAAAATGATGGGAAAATAATTGCAAGTGGTTCTACTTATATTGACAATGAGCGTCACTCGGTTGCCGTTCGTTATACTTCGGACGGAAGTTTGGATAATACTTTCGGTATGGGCGGAATTGCCCTCCTTCCTGCAAATAACTCAGTTGATTTTGTTTATTCGGCAGCAATTCAGAATGATGGAAAAATAATAGCATGCGGTTATTCTTACTTAAATAACGGTGCAGTTTTCGCAGCAGTCCGTTATAATGTAGATGGAAGCTTTGATAATACTTTTGGATCCGAAGGAAAAGCATTCATTCCTATAGGCAGCTCTTATGATTTTGCCTTTTCATCAGCCATACAAGATGATGATAAAATTATATTAGCAGGTTCATACAGAAACGGGGATAAAGATAATTTTTCACTAGTACGCTTAACGGCTGATGGAAAACTAGACAGCACTTTTGGGACAGACGGGCTTGTAACCTCACCTATCGGAAGTAGTAATAACAGGTGCTATTCAATAAAATTACAAAATGATGGTAAAATAATTGCCGCAGGTTCTTACGGAAATATCAAAATTGGTGAAGTAGCTTTAGTGCGCTATAATTCAGATGGAAGTTTTGACAGCACTTTTGGAAATAATGGAATTGTCCTCACGCCAACACCTGATTCAGCTTCGGTTGGATATTCATTAAAATTACAGGATGATGGAAAAATAGTTGTCGGCGGTACCGATAAGGATAGATCTTTTCTTATCCTAAGATATAACAATAATGGAAGTCTTGATTCCACATTTGGCGAAAATGGTCTTAGGGAAGATAAATATGGGGTTCCGTTTAATCTAATAAAGTCTATTGCTATTCAGAAAGATGGGAATATAATTGCTGCCGGTAATTCAATAAATCGAGATGAAACAATGACGGTAAATACGATTATTCGTTATACGGGAGATAAAAAGACTTCAAACATAACTGAAAATTTGGTAAAAGAAATACCAACTTCTTTTAAATTGCTGCAGAACTATCCTAACCCCTTTAATCCCTCCACCAAAATAGGATACTCTATCCCCTCCTCGGGAAGTCCAATCCCTGGAGGGGCAAGGGGCGGGTGGGTTCCCATACAACTAAAAATTTACAATATCCTAGGCAAAGAGGTTTCAACGTTAATAAATGAAAATCAACAGCCTGGAAATTATGAGATTGAATTTAATGCTGCAAATACAAATAACAAAGCTTCTCTGCCAAGCGGTGTTTACTTCTATAAATTGGATGCAGGTAATTTCCATCAAGTAAAAAAAATGATACTACTCAAATAATGAAGTTGATTAAGTAAAAATATTTAGAACAATGTAAAATTTTATGAGGGCCAAAATGAAATATTTCAAAATAACAAAAATGTTTATTCTTGCTTTAATTGTTATCTCGATTACAAAAACTATTTTTTCGAAAGATGGAGAATTAGATCCAACATTTGGACAAGGCGGAATTACTACAGCTTCGATTTATTCACAAGGAAGTTCTGAAATAAATTCAATTGCAATCCAGGATGATGGAAAGATTTTAGCAGCCGGATATACAACTATTAATGAAACACTTTTCCGTTTTTCTATAGTTCGTTATAACACTGATGGAACCATGGATAATACTTTTGGGACTAATGGAATTGTAAATACTAATATAAACGATGCGGCTTTTGCAAATTCAATTACATTACAAAGCGATGGGAAAATTATTGCAGCGGGGTTTTCTTCAGTAGGTGGTATAAGCAAGATTGCCATTGCTCGTTATAATACTGACGGCGCTCTGGATATTTCTTTTGGAGACAATGGAATTGTACTTAAATCTGTCGGAGCAAATAGTGTGACAATTACTTCAACAAAGGTTCAGCAGGATGGAAAAATTCTTGCAGCCGGACATTACTTTAATGGAAGCAACGAAGATTTTTTTCTTAGTAGATTTAACACAGATGGAACTTATGATACTAATTTTGGACACGATGGAGCTGTTATAACTCAAGTAGGAGCTTCGTATGATTATGCATATTCGATGGTAATTCAAAACGATGGGAAAATCATTCTTGCTGGTTCCGGCTTTCAAACTAATGATGATTATGCTTTAGTACGTTATAATACAGATGGTACTATAGATAATACATTTGGAATAAACGGGAAAGTATTTACACAAGTTGGTGCAGCAAATGATGTTGCAAGAACTGTCCTATTACAGGATGATGGCAAAATCATAGCTGCCGGTTATTCTTACAACGGAGCCAACTATGATTTTTCAATTGCAAGATATGACACAAGTGGTTTTTTGGATGAATCTTTTGGAACGATTGGAAGAACAATTACCAATGTAGGAATAACTAATGATTATGCATATTCAGCAGCTATTAAAAGTGATGGGAAAATTGTACTGGCAGGATATTCATATAATAAAAACGATAATGACATTGCCATAGTCCAGTACAAATCAGATGGAAACATCGATAGCTCTTTTGGAACTAATGGTATAGTTACCACCCCTGTTGGGACTGCCAATGATTATGCAAATGCAATAGCAATTCAAAGCAATGGAAATATATTAGCTGCCGGTTATTCTGAAGCAAGCATGATTCATAACTCTACGGGAAAATTTTTGGCTCCTAAAAAGCCAAGTGCAGGTATTGAACATAATTTTACCTTGGTTTCCTACAATCCCGATGGAACTTTAGATGAAACATTTGCAAATTCCGGTATTGAATTATCTCAGAACGGAATATCCAACACCTTTTGTAATTCAGCGGCCATTCAAAGCAGCGGGAAAATTATTGCAGTAGGGTCTTTTACTTCACCTAATTCTTTGGGTATTGCGCGATTCAATTCTGATGGCACAATTGACAATACTTTTTTAGATAATGGTTCTAAATCTTATTCTCCGGTTGGCTCTTTATATAGTACTTATACTTCCATAAAAATACAGAATGATGATAAAATTTTAATTGGCGGGTATGCATATATTAGCGGGAAAGCATCTTTTGTTATCTGCCGTGCTGACTCTAACGGAAATCCGGATACTAATTTTGGAACCGATGGTTATACAATCACAACGATGGATTCCAGTGTTGCAATTCAGTCATTAGCAATACAAAGTGATGGTAAAATTGTTGCTATCGGAAATTCATTTAGTAATGGAGAAGTTCATTTTATTTTAGCACGGTATAATACTGATGGGAATTTAGACAGCGGTTTTGGAAATGATGGAATTGTTATTACGCCCTCTCTTACCGACTACAAACAAGATTATTCTTATTCAGTTTTATTACAAAACAACGGTAAAATAATTGCCGCCGGAATAGCAACCGATACTACAGAAAATAAATTTGCTTTAGTCAGATATAACATTGATGGAAGTATTGATAGTTCTTTTGGAATTAATGGTATTGTCTTAACACCCTTTGAAAATCCATACGTATACCTTAATTCAGCCGCTTTGCAATCAGATGGAAAAATTATTGCTGTCGGATATATGCAAAAAAGCAATCAATATGATTTTGTAATAGTACGATATAAAACGAATGGAAGCTTAGACAGCACTTTTAATACAAATGGAGAGGTTATTTTCGGAAGTCCGGGTCTATACGAAGAAGCTGAATCAGTTCTAATTCAAAATGATGGAAATATAATTATAGCAGGTAGATCGGTTAATGATATTTCCAACACACAAAAAATATTGTTAGTAAGATTAACCGCAAATGGAGGTGGAGATCAAAATTTTGGTGTAGGCGGATTTATTTATACTTCTATTGGCGCATCATATGCTTCCACTTCTTCTTTACTTATGCAAAGTGACGGGAAAATAGTTGTTGCTGGTAATGCTGGTAATAGTAATTTTTATAATGCCATAGCCATAATTCGTTATAACAACAGACCGCCTCTTCCTGTAGAGTTAATTTCATTCAATGCTTCAGTTCATGATAGTAAAGTAAAACTAAATTGGACGACTGCTACAGAGATTAATAATCTTGGTTATGAGATTCAAAGAAGCCTATCCCCAACCCCTTCCCAAAAGGAAGGGGCTTTTGGTTCCTCTCTTCCTTTGGAAGGGGGTCAGGGGGTAGGCTGGGAAAAGATTGGATTTGTAGAAGGGCACGGAAATTCTACGACAACAAATACTTATCAATTTATAGATAATAATTTGGTCACCGAAAAATGTAGCTACCGGCTTAAACAAATTGATTTAGATGGTTCATTTGAATATTCAAAAATTGTTGAAATTAATTTAGAAGCACCAATAAAGTTTTCACTTTCTCAAAATTATCCAAATCCATTTAATCCCACAACAACAATAAAATATTCAATCCCCGATGTAGGAACTTCATTAATGAAGTTCGTACAATTAAAGGTATATGACATACTTGGAAGAGAAGTTGCAACACTCGTTAGTGAAACAAAAGCACCTGGCAATTACGAAGTAAATTTTAATGCTTCACAACTCGCAAGTGGAGTTTATTTTTATAGGTTATCGATGGGTAATTTTATAACGACAAAAAAGATGATTTTACTTAGATAGTAAAATATTATTTAGAGCAATATGCAGCTCTGTCCAAACTAAGATTTGAAAATATTTTTATAGCAATTAATATTTTAAGATTTAGATATCAACTCCTCAATATGTTTAGCAAAAGTTTCTTTATCAACTAATCCAACAAACTTTGCTACAATTTCTCCATTCTGATCTATAACTATTGTGGTTGGAATTGCTTCTATGCCGCCGTAATCTTGTATTACCTGTTGATTGCCATAAAGAATTGGATAGTTTATATTAATTTTTTTTGCGAAAGGAATAACATCACTTTTAGTGTCTGAATCCAAAGAAATTCCTAAAACTCTCAAATCATTTTTATACTTATCTTGAAGAGAAATTAAATCCGGTATTCCTCTTCGACATGGGGGACACCAGGTTGCCCAGAAATCAAGTATGACTATTTTACCTTTATAATCTTTTAAGCTTACTGTTTTTCCTTCAGTGCTTTCCAATGAAAAATCCGGTGCTGCTTTTTCATCTTTTACTTGTGCTGCCTGAACATTGGTATTATTATCTTCAGTTTTGCTCTCTTCTACTTTTGTATTCTTCGAACAGCCAAATGATATAAATATTAATGTAAGTATTAATAATATTGAAAAACCATATTTTATTTTATTCACAATATATCCTTTGGTAATTATTATTTCTTTTTTTCGATTTGAAGATTCGGGCTAATCGCTGTATCCACTTTACTTTTTTCCGATTGCTTGTAATATGGAGGATAAGGCCCGGCTGCAGGAACATCTCTGGTATTATTGATGATGAAGAAGATTATTAAAATAACAAGAATGACGATTGTCCAGATTGTATTTTTATATTTTGGATCAATTAAATGTTTCTTTTCAATTTTTGTTTTTCCGATTTGTCTTTCCCGTGGTTTATTATTTTTCTGAGCCATATTTGTATTCGGATTCCTTATTTGATATTTATTTGATTGCTAAAGTTAATAAATAAAGACTTATAATTCTAAACCATTCTCAGCTAAAAAGTTCAAACTGATTATTATATGATTTAATAAAATTCTTAGCCTCAATTGCTATTCTTTCCTTATTCAATCCATATTTCTCACAGCTTAAATAAAATAGATTATGGATTGCTAGTCCGCCTGTTCTCCTTTTGCAGAAAATCTTTCGCCAAATTCAGATGAATTTAGCTTGCCGTCTCGCATTTCTTTAATCTTATTTATAATCTTTTTTGCTCTACCCGGAAATTCTCTTTCAACCCAATCCACAAATAGATCTTTTACCTGATAAGGAAGCCGCAGCATTATATGTCCGGCATAAATCGCACCTCGTTCCGATGCTGCTTTTAATATATTTGAAATTTCTTCATCGTTCAACCCAGGAATAATTGGAGCAACATTTACTCCTGTGGGAATATTATTCTTTGCCATCAATTCAATTGTGTCCAGTCGTTTAATCGGCGATGCAGTTCTGGGTTCCATCTGTCTGCATAGACTTTGGATTAAGGCTTGTAACTGATATTGTAACTGTAACTAATTTTTCTTCTGCCATGTCTTTCAATATGTCAACATCCCTTTGGACTAATTTATTTTTAGTTATAATGCAGCCGGATTTTTATATTTCAAACAAATCTTAATGCTTTGCGTGTGATTTTTAATTTTCTTTCCAAACGGCTGGTAGCAATCTGTGTTTCCTGAAAACATTATCATCTTTAGGGATGTAACTTTTCTTTTGAAATTCCTTTTCCAGCAGTAATGGCGCATCAAGCTTTACCATTATTTTAGTTTCAAAATCAAGCCCTGATGAAAATCCTAAAAATTCATGAGTTGGACGCGCATAACAATAAATGCATCCATGCTCGCAGCCGCGGTACGGATTAAAAGAATAGTCAAATCCAACATCAGGACTGTCATTTTTAGAAATAACAGTTTGGGATTTATCCTTTAAATAAGTTGTTGGAATTTTTCTTTCAGATTCCTCTTCATAAAAATTATCTACTTCATCGACATTAAAGTCTTCAATAGCTAATTTTTCAAATCTATTCTTTGGGTTTAAGCGTGATGCCCTACCCATGGGTTTTTGTTCAAACATAATTACTTGGGAAATTTAATACGAATATAAAAATTTATACTTAATTTTTATGTAGCAAAAAGAATCTCTCTTTTCAATTTATTATAATTGAATTGATTTTTTATAACAATAATTAAGTAAGTAAATGATATTTGAAAAAAACTACTATTGATATTCTAAAGAAGGCCTTAGATAATCTTGAAGACCGTATTTAATTTGCCGGATAATCCTGATGCTGAAAAATTTGATTACAAAAAAATTGAGAATATTTTAATTCAAGCTTCAGAGAAGTTAAAAGATGATTATCCATATTTCCATCCTCTTTATGCCGGACAAATGTTAAAACCTCCTCATCCAATTGCAAGAGCGGCTTACATGCTTAGTATGTGGATTAACCCGAATAATCATGCGTTGGATGGAGGGAAAGCAAGCTCTCAAATGGAAAAAGAATCGGTTGCCGAAATTGCAAAAATGTTTGGATGGGAAAAGCATCTTGGGCATTTAACCGGCGGCGGGACAATGGCTAATCTTGAAGCATTATGGGTTTCTGGTAAGCTTCATCCCGGCAAAATAATAGTCGCTTCTGATATGGCACATTATACTCATCAAAGAATTTCAGATGTATTGAAATTAAAATTCCGAAAAGTTAAAACAACTTCTGATGGGAAAATGGATTTAGCAGATTTGGGAAAAGCTTTAAATGAAAATGAATGTTGGGACAGTTGTTGCTACTATTGGGACAACAGGAACCGGAAGTGTTGATCCACTTGAAGAAATTTTACAGCTTCAGAAAAAATATAATTTTAGAATTCATGCCGATGCAGCTTACGGAGGTTATTATACTCTTGCTGATAATTTGAAATAAGGATACAAAACGAAATATATGATCTCTTAAATAAAGTTGACAGCATTGTAATTGATCCGCACAAACATGGACTTCAGCCATACGGCTGCGGCTGTGTTTTATTTAAAGACCCTTCGGTAAGTAAATTTTATTTTCATGATTCACCCTACACTTATTATAGTTCTGATGAAATTCATTTAGGAGAAATTAGTTTGGAGTGTTCGCGTCCCGGAGCTTCCGCAGTTGGACTTTGGGCAACTCAAAAGCTTCTTCCATTACAACAAAATGGAGAATTTGCAAAAGATTTATCTAAATGTCGTGAAGCAGCTTTAATACTTGCAGAAAAAATTAATTCCGATAAACGATTTAAATTAATTTTAGATCCAGAATTAGATATTGTTGTTTGGATTGTGAATGGAAAAACTACAAATGAAATTTCTGAGTTATCTCGAAAATTTTTCAAGAAAGCTGAAGAGAACAAACTGTACTTGTCAATTTTAAATTTCCCTTCTACAAAAATTCAGCATAAAGGAATAATAATAAACAGCGATAATGTTACATGTTTAAGGTCATGCTTAATGAAACCGGAACATTTAGATTGGATCGATGAGTTGTGGAATCGAATCAATAAAACGATGAATGAAATTTGATTGATACATAAACTGAAATTAAAATATTAGCCTCGAAATATATTTCACTAATTCATCATTACATTTGACTTTATTTTTTTCATGCCAATTTAATAAATCTTCTTTAACATCAATGTCTATTAGCATTTCCATGGTTCTATATCTTAGCTTATTTTGATTTATATTTTCAGTTGTCTTTCTAAACACTGGACCTATGCTCCATTCAATATTTTCAAACATTTCAGGTATAAATTTATTCATACCCAGCAAATAATAACCGCCGTCATTTGAGGGGCCAATGACAATATCATTTTTTTCTAGATCTAAAAATGCTTCTGATAAAATTGATTTTGAAATATCAGGAATGTCTGTCCCGATTATTATTGTCTTTTCAAAATTCAATTCGAAAATCTTATTAAAAGCATTGCTCATCTTCTCACCAAGAGTTTTTCCAATTTGAGTGAAAAGAGTAAATCTTTTATTAACCCAATTCCTAACTTGCTCAGTGTTATTTTCTTCAGGATAAAAAACAAATAATGAAAAATCCTTTTCATCCAGTAATAAACATTCATTAAAAATTCGTTCAGCTAAAATTTTATGAAGTCGGCATGCAGATTCATCTCCAATTGAATCAGCTAACCTTGTTTTAACTTTCCCAGACTCAGGGTAACGGGTAAAAATTATAATGGCATTTTTTTGTTCTGTTTTAATCATCTTTTAATTGGGAGAAAATAGTTTTTAAAATAATAACTGATGCCATAAAGGTTCCTTTTAATGTACCAGTAACTTTTGATTTGCCAATTCTTTTTCTATAGCTTACCGGAACTTCTAAAATTTTGTGGTTCTTTTTTGCAGCTTTGATTTGCATTTCAACAGTCCAGCCGTACCATTTATCTTGCATATTTAATTCAAGAAGCTTATCAAATTTTATGGCACGAAATGGCCCCAGGTCCGTGTATTTAACTTTCCAGAATAATTTAATTAAGAATCCTGCAATAATACTTCCAGCTTGAGATTGAAATGGCAAAGAACCTTTTTCTCTTTTTCCTAAAATTCTACTTCCAACTACAAAATCATAGTTATTATTAATAATCGGATTAACTAATGAAGAAGTCTCCTGAGGATAGTCGCTGTAATCACCATCTAAAAAAACTACTATGTCACAATTTTTTCTTTTAGCATATTCAATCCCGGTTAAGCATGAAGCACCATACCCCTGGAAAGATTCACTAAGTACAGTAGCACCAGCATTAGCAGCAGCTTCAGCAGTTCTATCAGTTGAATTATTGTCTACTACAATAATCTCACTTACAATATCAGATGGGATTTCATTTATTACTTTTGCTATTGATTGTTCTTCATTATAGGCAGGAATGATTGCTAAAATATTCATTAGATGTTGTTTGTTTGTTCCGCTTATTTGACAATATTTTTTGAATGTCTAAGAACAGCTAGTTCAACTCAAAAGTAAAAATATGGCTCCCATAACTTTTCAATTCGACATATAATCCAGGATTTTTTATTTCAGAAACAGAACGTATGAATTTCATATTATTAAAAACATCTTCAAAAATAATTTCATTTTGTGTAGTCTCTAAATCAAGTTTAATTCTACATTGTGAAGTGTTCTCAGAATAATTGATTACAACTAATTTATATTCATTTTTTAATTGCCATAAAAAAATAAACATATTTTCATTTTTAAAATTATTTGGAGAAGATTGAATTGCATCCAACTGTCTAAAATTACCCTCATTAAATATTTTATCTTTCGTTATTTCTAATATCTTATTATAAAAATCTATTATTGTTTTGGATTCTTTTTCAACAGGTTCTTTCCCGATTTGAACCGGCAGTTTGATTTTTTTACCTTCAAATTGTCCGTCATAATAAAGCTTCATTCCAGGGATAGTACTCATTAAAACAGCAGCAGCCATTGAAGCTTGTTTGCCAAACTTTGCTACCGCTCTTTTTTCATCATGATTTTCTATAAATCTTACTGACTTTAATTGAAACTGAATTTCGGCTTTCAAATGATTTTTTACACCAATTAAATCATGTAAGGAAAGCCTATCTAAAAGTCTTTTATCGTAAGTATAATCGAATCCAAGCTGCTGTAAATCCCACTCTAGATCCCAGTAAGCTTCAGCTATAAATAAAAAGTCTTTTCTTATATTTCTAACTTTACTAATAGCATATTTCCAAAATTCTTCCTTTGGTTTTTGAATTTCAAATTTATTAATAACTCCTAACCAGGTATTCTTAAATACATTATTTAATTGAAGCATAGCCATGTCGCATCTAACACCATCGCAAACTTCAGTAAGTCTTATCAAAGTATTAGTTAAATATTCTCTTGCACTTTCATTAAAGTGATTAATTTGAATTGTATCTGACCAGGCAGGAAAAAGCGGGTCGCGTCCATGAGCAAAAAATTTATCCGGGTGATATTCGGATATAAAGTAAGTATGAGTATCATTTTTATAAATCTCTTCATCAGCTTGAAGAAAATATTCAGGGTTTGTTTTTACTAAGATACTATCACAGCTAAAATGATTGGGAACAAAATCAAGGACTAACTTCAACCCTATTTCGTTCAAATTTTCTTTAAACGCTTTTAAATCTTCCCAACTACCAAAATCGGGATTTACTTCATACTGATTAATTGAATATGGAGAGCCAATTATATCTTCTTTCTTCCAATCATGAAGCGCTTGATTATAATTTTGAATTAGTCCAACTTCAAAACAACATTTCTCAATTACACTTGGACAAGTCCCCCAAACTCCCATTAACCATACTATATTAATTCCTTTGGCTCTGAGCATCTGAAAATAATTCAACGGGATATTTGAAATTGTAGAATTATCACTGAATTTTTTAATCCAAACTCTGAAGTTTATCTCGTATATTTTAGGATTGATGGTTCCCAATTTTTGCCTAAAAATTTTTTTTAGAATAGTAAAAGTTACGTAATAATTAAGTATTTTCAACAATTCATTTTTGAAACTTTTATAAAATCGCTGCTAAATAAAATAAATTACAATAAAAAGGCTTTTTTAAACATAAATCCTTATTTCTCAATTATTTTGAATCTATGGAATAATAATTGTTGAGAAATTTAGATTTTATGCTTTTCATTTTTATTTAATTTGTGATTTAGTTATCAGATTTAGAATTAATAAACCTTTAATTTGTTTTCTTAATTTAACAAGAAATATTTGAGGCGTTAATGATTGAAACTAAAAGTACCATTGAACCAACTAACAGTGCAAAATCCAATGGCAACGGGAGTAACGGGATTGAAGGAAAAGTAAATTATTACAAAGAAGCTGCACTGAAAAAAATAAATTTCTCTGTTATTCTTAAGCCTTTATCAATTTCTTTTGTAGCTTTAATAATATCATTTTTCATGGATCTCTCATCTGTTCCTATCCTGGGAAATATAACAGTTGAAATTGCTCAATATTTATTTCCTACATGGCAACCGGTTAAAGAATCAATTGCCCCATATAGCTTTTGGTGGCTGCCTGTATTTGTATTTGTTTTTTTCGTATTGATGGCATTCCTTGCTTACAATAAATTGAAAATTGAAATCAGTAGAACCCCGGCCTCAGAAACAATTGACAGAATAATTAACTCTTACACCAGCATAGTTGACGGCCTTGCGACAGCACTCCCATTAATTGGTGCGGCAATTCTTTTAATAAGTATTAAACTTGGCGAGGAAGTTTTCCTTGGGCTGTCCGTTCCGTTCGAAATAAAAGCTTTAATCGTTCTAGCCATAGGAAAGTTATTTGAGCCAGTATTAGATTTGCTTGGAGTCGAATTCCAAAATGTTGTTACCCATGTTCATGATATAAGGGAGAAATATTATTCAGAGGCTCGGCATGAAGAAGAGCAAACTAATATTAATAAATTACCTGAAATTTCCCTTCAAGATTTAGAACGCTACAAAACTGTGCTTCAGCAAACTTCATCTTTAAGCGAAAGTATGGTAAAGAATTTTAATGCCGTCAGCGTAATTCTTCAAAAGATTAATGAAAGCCAGAGCATCACTTCAGAAAAAATTGATAAGCTTAATCAATTAACTCAATCAATTTCTACTGCTGCTAAATCATTAAGTGATGAGAAAACATTATCCGGTTTAAAATCATTAGAATCAATCGTAAAAAAATAAAAAAGAATTATGTTAAAAAAAGAAAGAGACAGCAAATTTATAATATACCAGGTTCTTTACATCTTTGTAATAACTGTACTTGCATTAAAAGGTGCAGACCTTGATTTAAGCCGAGTTGTTTCCAAAGCTACTTCTGTTGATAAAAGTGTACGCGATTCTCTTGTTGTTATGATAGATTCATTAAATGCACTGGGGCTTAAGTTTGATATTAAAGTTCAGGAAAACACTATAGAAGAAAATCAGGCGTTAAAGGAAAAGATCGCAGCAATGAATATGAAGATGAAAGATCTGACTAAAAGAATAAGGGAAATACCCCCTGAAGAAAAGAAAGAAGAACCTAAGCCAGTTGAAAAAGAACAAACAAGACTTCAGTTACCAATTGCAAAAAGTGAAACTTTTATTCAATATACTTGGAACATAGCAAAAAACTCCGGCAATGTACCAACTTCTCTATATGATCCGAATGATATGAATACTCCATTAGTAATAATTCCTCCTAATTCTCAAAAGAAATTCAATTTAACTGATCAGAAAGAAGTCATAGCAAAATTCGGAAGCCAGGAAGCAAAAATTCCAGTTGTTCCAAATAGGCCTCCTGAAATTAAAATTGAAAGAGTTACTACAAAGATGAACAATTCGGACATTTATGTTCAGGATTTACAAAGAATAACAGTTTTTAAAGTAACAATAATTGATGAAAGGCCTGACCAGTTAAAAATCACAAACTCAGGCCCGATTTCAGTCTCAGGGCCCACAAAAGACAATAATGGAAATCTTGTTTATAATGTTTCTCTTAGAATAGCCTCCACTCAATCTAAATATGATGAATGGGTCGATAAGTATGGCAACCTTCAGGAACCGGACGGCAGGTATAAGGTGAACTTCTTCTTTACTGCTAGAGATGAAATATCGAAGGATCGTGTACAGGTGGGTGATTCATTTTATTTTACAGACTTTTCAAAATAAAAAAAATGGCGGAATTCAAGTTATGAAAAATAAAGTTCTACTACTCTTTACTCTACTCGTTCTCCTAATTGCTGTTAAAACAAATGCCCAGGAAGAAGAAAAAATTGTATATTACCAGATGGAACCATTGGATGATAGTTTATTCATTCATATCCAAAATGAAGTTTATATCGATCCGCCCGATCCTAAAGCAGAAATTATTGTTGACCTTAGAGATCCAAATGATGAAACCATTTCAATTAAAGGATCTTTGTATCCCTTTTTAGCTTTAACTCCGGAAACAAGAGCCAAAATAATTACATATCCATTTAAAATTAATCTTGAAGAAACAGTTAATTATGGAAGCGTATTTACAAGAGTTATTGACAAACTTAGCCTTAAAAAAGTCTTTGCTCCTCCCTCATTAACTCAAATTTCTTCCACAAGATATTTTATAAATCCATTCTTACAAATTTTTGGCGGTGAACGTTTCGGGTTGCCATTAAAAAATGATATTGGCTTGTCATTAGGATTAGGCACACCATATTCCGGTCCATTAGAAACAAACTTCATGGAGGCGAATTTCCATATCCTGGGATTTAAAGCCGGCTTTTTTACCAGGATAGATGGTTTTGTAACTATTAAAGATGTAAACAACCATAATAATTTATACGTTACAAGTGGATATCAATTCAGCTACGTTTTACCCTTTGGAAATTTTTTCGAAATAGGATTTCAAGGGCCGTTCTCAAAGCCAACCGATGCAGACTATCAACAGTTTCAGAAATACGACACTTTAGGTTATCATGCTAAAATAGTAGATAGTGAATACCTTGATTGGGAATTAAGATATCCCATTAGCTTGCTTGGTTCAACAAGAGGTAAATTTTATGTTGCAAAATATTTGGGTGAATTACATATCGGTTATACAGGACGTGAACTGTCATTAGCTGGAAGCACTTTTGATTTCCGTTTTGATGCAATGCCGAAAAGTGATGTAAGACAACCACAGTATGTAGTTGATTTGTTAGTTCAAAAAGTATTTGAAACTTGGGCTTTCAGTGCATTTGCTCTTGGCCCTTCTGCGGTTTTTTCAAGGCAGGATACTGGAAATTTTGGCATCATATCTATATTCCTAAATTTCAGATTAAAAGTGGGGACATCTTTTTAAGTTAATAATCAATTGATATTAGATACATAGAAACTTTATTTTAATAAAAATTTATTTAAAAAATAATAGGGTGGAATATTGCATTTAAGTTTTTCAAACAATACTTATTATAAAAAGATATTTTGGATAATTTCTTTTATCCTAATTCTTATATCAAATATTTCTGCACAGGAACAGCAATCAAATCCTGCTCTAATAAAATACTTTCAAATGCAGCCATTTGACGACAGCTTATTTATTAAAATGCAAAATGAAGTATTCATTGACCCGCCTGACCCCAAGGCTGAAATAATTGTTGACTTACGTGATCCTAATAACCAGACCGTGGCTATTAAAGGAGCATTGTATCCATTTTTAGCTTTTACTCCTGAAACTCGCGCAAGAATAATTACTTATCCATATAAAATTGATCTTGAAGAAGATATAAATTATGGAAGTGTTTTTACACGGGTAATTGAAAAAATGAAATTGAGTAAAGTGATTTCACCTCCTTCTAGAACCCAGATTAGTCCTGGTTTGCAATATATAAATCCATTTCTACAGGCTTATGGCGGCGAGAGATTTGGATTCCCTATAAAAGATGATATTGGATTTTCAGTGGGAATTGGGACTCCATATTCAGGTATGCTTGAAACAAATTTTGTTGAAGCAAATTTTCATATTGCCGGATTTAAAGGAGGAGTTTTTAGTTCGGTTGATGGTTTGTCGGAATTAAAGACAAAAAATAATCATAATAATTTATATACTACATTCGGACTTCAAATAGGTTATGTAGTTCCATTTGGAAATTTTTTAGAATTTAGTTTGCAGGATGTAACTGATCCGCCAAGTCAAAATCAACTTAATAAATATGCTAAGTATGATACTCTTGGTTACCATGCTAAGGTATTAAAAGATACATATTTTAGCTGGGAGTTCCGTTACCCAATTCAAATATTAGGTTCAACAAGATCTAAATTTTATTTTGGTGAATATTTAAATGAATGGCATGTAGGATATACCGGACGGGAACTTTCTTTAGGTGGAAGTACGTTTGATTTGCGTTTAGATTATATGCCTAAGAGCGATGTCCGGCAGCCGCAATTAGTTGTTGAGGTATTGACTCAAAAGCTTTTTGGAATGTGGGCCTTCAGTGCAATTTCATTAGGGCCTTCTGCTGTCTTCGCTAATACAGACTCAGGTAGTTTTGGATTACTTACAATTTTTGTAAATGCAAGAATAAAAGTGGGAACTTCCTACTAAAAATAAGTTATAGAAGTTTAGCAGCGGCTTCATCTATATACCATTCCGATATTCCATCGACAGAATGAACTCTTGCTGCAGGAAATTTATTTTCTACTTTACTATCACTAAAAATTTCTTTTAGAGTATTAGATTTCTCTTCGCCGGTTACCAAAAAAGTTATTCGAAACGAATTATTAATTAATTCTTCAGTCATGCTAATTCTTTTTTGGCCTGATGTAGGATGAGTTGCGATACCAAATAAATTCTCAGATATAAATTCTAGCTTCTGATTTGGAAATAAAGAGGCTGTGTGTCCGTCGCTGCCCATTCCTAATAATATCCAATCAAATTGGGGTAATTCATTTTTAACATTTTGTATAATCTGCCTAGTATCTTCAGCATATCTTTTAGCTTCGTCTTTTGGAATACTCTCCCCTTTTATTCTATGAACATTTTTTTCATCAATTTTAATTTTATCAAATAATAATTTCTTCGTCATTCCATAATTACTTTCGGAATCATCCGGCGGAACGCACCTTTCATCTGACCAAAATATATGAAGCTTTTCCCACGGTATTTTATTCGAATAATTTGATGAGGCAAGCAATCCAAATAAAATTTTAGGAGTGCTTCCTCCGGATACTGCTAAATAAAAATCTTCGCTGGATTTTTTTTTTAATAATGTTAATAATTCATTAGCTACTTTCTCAGCCAATAGCTGCGATGTATTAAATTTTATTATGTTTCTTTTTATCATTTTATATTTTACTTGTTCATTATTTATAACTCGCAATATAAATCTTCATTAGTAAGATTTTTATGAGGATATCTCCATTCTTGATTTTTATCATCAAATAAATCAAATGATTCTTTCGGTCCCCATGTACCAGACGGATATCCATAGATTTTAATTTTAGGATTTTCATTCCAAGCTTCTATGATTGGATCTACAAATTTCCAGCATTCTTCAACTGCATCTCCACGTGTATAAAGAGTTGAATCGTCTAATAAAGCGTCAAGTAAAAGCCTCTCATAGGCAGCGGGAATTTCTACTTCACTAATATCGGAATAATGGAAATCCATATTTACATTTTGAATTTTAAAACCTGCTCCCGGTGTTTTTAAACCGAACTTTAATAGAATACCTTCATCCGGCTGAATTCTAATTACAAGCTGATTTGCAAATTGATGAACATTATCTTTTGTAAAAAGAAAATGCGGAGTGTTTTTAAAATAAATCACAACTTCTGTAACTTTTGTTGGCAGTCTTTTACCGGCACGAATATAAAAAGGAACACCTCCCCACCGCCAGTTATCAATATATAATTTTACAGCGGCGAAGGTTTCTGTTTTTGACTCCGGTGCTACACCTTTTTCATTCCGGTACCCTAAAACTTTTTCACCTTTTACTGTTGATTCAACATACTGGCCGCGGACTGTATATTTTTCCACATCTTCCTTTTTTATAGGCCGCAAAGATTGAAAAACTTTCATAGTTTCATTACGAATAGAATCGGGATCAAAATTCGAAGGGGGTTCCATTGCAATAAAGGCAGCTACCTGCAGCATATGATTCTGGATCATATCTCGCAGCGCCCCTATTCCTTCATAATATCCGCCGCGGTTTTCAACTCCAATATTTTCTGCAGAAGTTATTTCAACCCTATCGATATAATTTCTATTCCATAAAGGTTCAAAAATTCCATTTGAAAAGCGAAGGACTAAAACATTTTGTACTGTTTCTTTTCCTAAATAGTGATCTATTCTATAAACTTGCTTTTCATTAAAAACGGAATGTAAGTGTTTATTCAGTTTTTCTGCTGAATGCAGGTTAAAGCCAAACGGCTTTTCAACAATAATTTTCTTTTCATTATTTAGGCTTCCATTTTTATGAAGATTCGATTTCCTCAATCCATCAATAATCGTATCATATAGTTTCGGCGGAGTTGATAAATAAAAGATATGTTTTCCATTTATATTTTTTTGATAATCCAGTTCATTCAGCTTGTCTTTTAATTTGAAATAATCATCCGGATTTTCTGTCTGGATAGATAAGTAATAAATGTTTTTAACAAATGATTCAATAATGCTTTTATCAATATTCTTTCTTTCCGAATACTGATTTATGCTTTCGAACATTTTATTTCTAAATTCTTCATCAGAATATTCACTGCGGCTTACTCCAAGAATGGCAAAGCTGCTGCAGTATAATTTTTGATTATAAAGTTCGAATAATGCCGGAATAAGTTTCTTTTTTGTCAAATCGCCTGAAGCACCAAAAATAACAATGATACTGTTTTCCGGTGTCTGCATGTTGCTGTTTTTTAATCCCATGTAGTTTCCTTAATTATTTTTTACTGCATGCCCGCCGAATTCATTTCTTAAAGCGGCTAAAACTTTCATTGCAAATGAATCACCTTCTCTAGAACGAAACCTATTAAAAAGTGAAGCTGAAATAGTATGTGCAGGTACTTCCAATTCCATTGCAGTTTCAACAGTCCAGCGCCCTTCCCCGCTGTCTTCAACATATCCTTTTATTTTTGATAAATCAGGATCATTGGAAAGAGCTAATGAAGATAATTCCAGCAGCCAGGATTTAACAACACTGCCATGCTGCCAGACTTTAGAAACACCAGCTAAATTAATATTAAAATTTGATTTTTCCATTATCTCAAATCCTTCGGCAATTGATTCCATCATTCCATACTCAATTCCATTGTGAACCATCTTAACAAAATGACCTGAACCATTTTCACCGCAATGGAAATAACCATTTTCTGGAGCAAGAGTTTTAAAGACTGGTTCAACAAAATTCACAACTTCATTTTCACCGCCATACATTAAACAATATCCATTCTTCAATCCCCAAATTCCACCGCTGACACCGCAGTCAATATAATGAATTCCTTTTTCATTGACTTTTTTTGTCCTTTGTAAAGAATCCTTATAAAATGAATTGCCTCCGTCAATAATTATGTCATCTTTTTTCATTAATGGAATAAGTGAATCAATAATGCCATCTATAATTTTGCCCGAAGGAACCATCAGCCAAACAATTTTCCTTCCTGTTAATTTGGAAACTAAATCTTCCAAAGAAGAAGAAGCCTCTGCTCCTTTTTTCCCTACCGCTTGTGTTTGCTCTGTTGATTTATCATAAGCAGCTACTTGATGATCCTTTAATAATCTCTCAACCATGTTGCTCCCCATTTTACCAAGGCCTATAAATCCTAATTTCATTTTTATAACTCCATTTCTAACGTTTAAATGTAATAGTAATATTTAGTAAAGTTGATAATAAAGATTTTAAAAATAGTTATAATGTTAAAAGCTAGGTTTGCGACTTAACACATTTAATAATCTATAGATAATTGTTTAATTTAACAATTGCAATTGCAGACAATATTTTAATTTATCATGAAGCAAATTTTAATTCTCTGGTTCGGAGCCGCATTAATAACCTTTCTAGCTGGTTTTATTCAAAGCGGTTTAAGTCCATATTATCCAATCACAAGCACATTTGGAATTGAAGGACAAAAAGTCTCTTACAAGCTTGAAAAAATATATAGAGGCAACGATGATTATCAAATTAAAATTCTCACTGACATTGAAGGCTTAAAAGGAATCCTATATTGGAAAGAAAAAAATTCTAAATCACCATGGAATGAAATTAAAATGACATCTGCTCCCAAAATATTAGAAGCAAGCCTGCCTCATTTAGCACCTGAAAAAGAATCAGAATATTTTATCAAAGTATTTTATAAAGATAAAGAATATAGAATACCAGGAAATAGAATTGTAACTATAAAATTTTTAGGTAAAGTTCCTACTACAATAATGAATCTCGATATTTTCTTTATTTTATTTGGGCTGCTTTTAAGCACTAGAACGGGATTAGAATATTTTAATGATAAGCCAAAAACTAAAAAAGTTATCTTTGATTGCTTTCTTCTTCTTCTTTTGTTCAAGTGCAATTGTAATTACGCCGTTTAGAAAAACCTATGAACTTAATGCAATCAATCATAGTGTGCCAACAATTACCCAGCTTTATGAAATTAAACCTCTAATAATTTTAGCAATATGGTCTGTTGCTGTTTTTTTAATTTTTAAATCTAAAAAATCAAAACTGTACGCAATAATTTTTACTTCGATTATAATTTTAGCTTTTGTATTGATAAAAAGTTAAATCAATTATTATTTAGAATTTTAATTACTTCATTATGTATTTGGGGAGTTGAAGCAACTATGCTATCCCCTTTAAGCGCATCATTTCCATGATAATCTGTTATTATTCCACCTGCACCTTTAATAACCGGAATTAATGCCATCTTATCCCAGACGGACATTTGAGGATCAATCATAGTATCTGCAAAACCAGTGGCGACAAGATAGTAGCCGTAACAATCTCCCCAATTCCTATACAGCTTTACTTTTCTTATTAGCTGATCAAATTTATTTATGTCCTGGTATTTTTCTATGTTCAAATGATCAGTGGTTAGCAAAACAGATTCAGATAAACTGATCATTTTCTTTTACATTGACTTTATCACCATTCAAGATAGCGGATTTATTATCTCCGATCAAAAACTCATTTAATATAGGTTGATTAATTACACCGAGAACCGGTTGGCCATTTTTTACTAATGCTATTAATGTTCCAAACGTAACGCTGCCGCATATAAAGCTCTTTGTTCCGTCAATAGGATCTAAAACCCACTGGAATTCTGCATCATTATTATGTATTCCAAATTCTTCACCCAAAATCCCATGTTCAGGATACTGCTTCATTATTTCATTTCGCATTAAATCTTCTGCTTTTTTGTCTGCTACTGTAACCGGGGTAGAGTCATGTTTGGAATCAATAGATATTTGTTTTCTAAAATAACTCTTGATAATTTCGCCGCTTAGATTTGAAAGGTGTTTTGCGAAGTCTTTAAATTCTGATAAATTTTCCATTGGCTTTCAGTATTGTTGAGAAATAATTACATAGCTAAAATTATGATTATATGTGATAAAATCACTTACTCATACATTATTTTTTTGTTATCAATTTTTAACTAAATTTAATTAAAAATGGAAAAAAGCTTTCCATTTAATTTAGCCTATTCGTTTTGGGTGATTTGAGAAACATTATTATATTTGTAACCTAAATTTTGATATGAATTTTAACCGGAGAGATGGCAGAGTGGTTTGGCATTGCCATCACTATGTGAGAATGCGGCGGTCTTGTCGCATGGCGCTCTCTTTGGGTAAAACCGTTAAGGATGTAAGTGGGGGATAAAATAATTTTGGAGAGTTGGCAGAGTGGTTGAATGCGGCGGTCTTGAAAACCGTTAAGGATGCAAGTCCTTCCGGGGTTCGAATCCCTGACTCTCCGCAAATTTTTAATAAACCTTTAAAAATTAAATGTCTTTAAGGACTTTTAAGTTTTAAACATGAAATGTTTAATGATGTAAAATTTTGATAATTCTTAAGAAAACTAAATTGCTATAATCAAAAATATAATCACTATCGTATATTGAAGATTACTATTTTTATTCAGAAAAGGAATTTATTAACTAAACCAAGTCGTGATATTACTAGACTAAAGTGTATTTAAGAGACCGCTTGTATATTGGAAAGTTAAGAAGAAAAAAAATAATATGTTATGATTCAAGTAAGATTATTACATAGAATTGCTTTGATATTTATAAAGCCAAATTAAAAATTTATAAGGATTTCATTTTTTATTTCTTTCATCTTCCTCGTCTTCCATTCTTTGCCAAAATTCATCTTCTTCCTCTAGATTACCCTCTTCATCTTCTTTAGCATTTTCAATATAAAAATCATGTTTATCTTCACCTTCATTCACAGCTCGTTCGTCATTAAAGTCCCCGCTGTCTTCAGAACTACTATTGCCAAATTGATATTTCATTACTTTATCCTTTTTTGGTTTTGACTTATTAATTTAGAACGTAACAAATATTTATATTTTTTTAAGTAAAAGCAATTTTGAATAAATATTTCATGTGGGTATTATTATAGATAAAATAAATTTAAAGTAATTATTTAATGAAAACTCCATTCACCCATTCGAACTTATGAAGATTAAAATGAATCTTTCATTTATTATTTTTCAAACTTTAATAAATATTTAATTTAATATCAAACGCCTTGGTATCTTTTATATACATCTATAGAAATATTTCTTTGCATCTTTCAACAGAACTAATATATGTCCTATGAAGTCCAGAACGAAAAGCTAATTCTTCCTGGCTAATCCGCTGTTCAGTCCTCAACTTTATAAGCATTGATTTGTTTTGTATATTGTTTTAATTGGAATTGCTTGGTGGATAATTAATTGAATAAAAATTTGGTGACATCATGATTAATAATAAATGAAATAATATAAAAATACTATATATGGTTAAAACAGTTTAAATGGTTTAGATATTATTAAGAATTTAACCGTATTAACTATTTAAACTTTTATTTATAAAATAGTATATAAACAGTAAATCATAAAAAGAACTATTATTTACACTGCAATTTCTTATATCCAATTGAACAACAATAAAACTTAGGATTCTTAAAATAAAATTAACGGTTAAGCAGACCGTTTCTATATAATTGTGTTTTTTAGATTATTATATACCTCATCTAAATTTTCCTTATAATACTTAAAATCATCTGAATAATTAATAGTTTTGCTTTGATAATTTCTTATCGCATTCATTATATCATTTGTTATATGGATAAGCTTTATAGCTCTTTTATCAGAATTGTATGCCCGACAGGCATTATACATTTTTTTATTAAACTCTAAAGCTTTGGTTAAATCTTTAGTATCAATATTTTCTATCCACTCTAAATAAATAGTCCTAATGGATTTTATAAACTCATCATTATTATCTGATTCTATCCTTATATAATCATACTTTGAATTGAATATCATAATTAAATCATACCAATCTTTTTCTATTTTTTTTAATGTTTTAAAAGCATCCGTAAAAAGCGATTTAAGTTCCTTATATATTGAATCAATACGAAAAACATTTGTTATAAACTCAGAGAATATTTTATCTTCATTTTTATAAATTGAGAATAAATCAATATATGGAATAGTTTTTAATACTCTTAATTGAAACGGGTATGAATAAGAAAATTTCAAACTCTTTAAATTTTTATTTTTCAATAATTCAATAAATTCATCTAAATATTCAATTTGTTTTGTAATCCTTGTTTCCATTGAATTTATGGAAGTAGTAATTAATTTTTTAGTTGTATTTTTCTTATTCCAATTTTTAATGCTATTATATATAAATTTTATTATGCCGCCAATTAAAAATATAGAAATTGTAATTATAATTGTTGCTAAAACATCATCAGATACTTTTAACCCCAAAAAATAATGAAATGAGTTTTGTATTTGATTATTCATTAATCACCTTTAAATCTTTAATAACTTAGTTAACAGTTATGATTTTTTATAACAGCTTATATTTAGTTCACTTTGAAAGATGGAAATAACTATAATAAATCGGTTACAGTTTTTAAATCCTCACTTCTAAGATGTGAGTATATTTGGGTTGTTTTAATATTTGCATGACAAAGTAATTTAGAGATTGTATATATTGAAACTCCCTTTTGGTAAAACCAACTTGTAAAAGTATGTTTAAACTGGGGGAGAAAATTTAATTTTAGAATTCAACTCAGCAGCTAAATAAATTGTTTATAATATCTTGAAAACCGTTAAGGATGCAAGTCCTTCCGGGGTTCGAATCCCTGTCTCTCCGCAACATGGATTATGCATACATAATAAAAAGCCTTAAAGATGGAACTTATTACAAAGGGCATACAACCGACCTAGAGAAAAGACTTTGCTATCATAATTCGGGAAAATCACATTATACGAAATCCCACCGCCCTTGGAAATTATATTACTTTGAATCATTTCAAACGAAAACTGAAGCTATAAAAAGAGAGGCTTTCTTTAAAAGTGTTGATGGCTATAAATGGTTAAAAGTAAATAATATTATTTAATTTATTACTACCCTGGTTGAATGCGGCGGTCTTGTCGCATGGCGATCCCTTTGGGAAAAACCGTTAAGGATGCAAGTCCTTTTACATAGTAACGGCAATGCCGCCGGGTTCTGACATAGTCATCCCTATGGGAGAATCCATGTCTCTCCGCAACATATAAAAAACCTTTGAACAAACTATTCAAAGGTTTTTCATTTTTATAATCTCAAATAAATTAATTTTTTGTTTTAAGTATCAACTACAAAGTCGCAGAGTTTTCTAAATATTAAATAGAACTTATACTGTTAAGACTTCGGCATACTTTGAGGTAAAGTTAATTCTAAAAAGTCCTTCCCTTTGGGAAGGATTTAGGATGGGCTTTTTATTCATACCTCAAACTTTTAATGGGGTTTGATGTTGCCGCTTTAATTGCATGTGAACTAATAGTAAATAGAGCTATTATTAAAGCTGCAATCCCGGATAAAATAAAAATCCATAGATTTATATTTACACGATAGGCAAAGTTATTTAACCAATTATTCATAGCGTAATAAGCAACCGGCCAGGCAATTACATTAGCAATCAATACCCATTTTAAAAATTCTCTTGACAGCATAAATAATAAAGAAGGAATAGAAGCACCAAGCACCTTTCGTATTCCAATTTCTTTTGTTCTTTGTTCCGTTACAAACGATGCTAAGCCAAGCAATCCCAGGCAGGCAATAAAAATAGCAAGGATTGAAAATGTTGATGCAATTTTACTTGTCCTTTGATCTGCAATATACAAATGTGCTAAATTCTGATCTAAAAAGCTGTAATCAAATGCCTGGTTACCGGCAAACTTTTTCCATGTATTTTCTAAATAGCTTATTGTGCCTTGATAATTTTCAGGTTTTATTCTTACAGAAATAAAAGACCCGTAGCCGTAATTCTTATATAAATGTATGACCAAAGGACGAACTGTTTGGTGTAATGATTCATAATTAAAATCTTTTAATACACCTATAATTTTATATTTTTCATCTCCTTCCCTCCCTGGTGCAATTAAATTTTTTCCTATAGGATTTTTAAGCCCTAATATATTTACAACAGATTCATTAATAACTACTGATGTTGTATCTGATGGGTGTTCCCTTGAAAAAAATCTTCCTTTATCAATTTGCATTTTATATGTATCGGCAAAACCATAGTCACTCCATAATTCACGCAAATCCCGAATCTGATAATTTGAAGTTCCTTCCAATCTATAAGCACTATCGCCGTTCTGGTTACCAGGAATTGCACTTGAGTTACTTATTTCCAATACATTCGGATTGTTAGACAACTCCTGCTTAAAAGAAGTTATTTTATTGCCAAGATCATCAGCTTTATTAATAATAATCACCTGCTCTTTATTAAAACCAAGATTCTTTGTTTGAATATACTTAAGCTGATTATAAATTATGAAAGTGCCTATAAAAAGGATAATAGTTACAGCGAATTGAAAAATAACCAGGCCATTCCTAAGAAAAGATTTTCGTTTTCCCCTAGATTTACTTTTTAATACCTGCATAGGTTCAAATGAAGATAAATAAAATGCCGGATAACTACCAGCAATTAAGCCTATCAAGCATGAAAAGGTAATTAATAAAATAATGTTATAAAAGTTATCAAATATCCCCAGGCTCATTTCTTTGCCGGAAATATCATTAAATATTGGAAGAAAAAGCTCAGTTAAGATAATCGCAAGAATAACTGCAAGCATACTCATTAAAACTGCTTCCGCAATAAACTGTTTTATTAACTGACCTTTCATTGAGCCTAACGTTTTTCTAATACCGACTTCTTTTGCTCTCTTTTCGGATCTTGCAGTAGAAAGGTTTACGAAATTTATGCAAGCGATTAGAAGAATTGCTAATGCAATTATAGAAAAAATATAAACGTAGCTGATATCACTATTTGGTTCTAGTTCATAGTCCAGATGAGAATTAAGATGGATAGAGGTAAGAGGCTGTATTACGAAACCATAACTGTTTCCATTCTTTTCAAATTGCGATAAAGAGATATGTGCGATATTTTCAAGTTGAGGGCCAATGTATTGCAATACATCCTGGTTTAATTTTTTTTGAAAAACATCCGGACTAGTCCCCTTTCGCAAAACGATATATGTGTAATAATTGTTACTTAGCCAGAAAGGGCTTTTGCTGTCTTCATAAGTATTAATTGAACCTAAAAAATCAAAATGAAAATGAGAATTTTTAGGAAAGCCTTTAACTACACCTCTAACTATCCAGTCCCGCCGATGATCTGCATTTAATATTTTACCCATCGGTTCTTCATTCCCAAAATATTTTTTTGCCATATCTGCAGTAATAACTAAGGAATTCGGTTGAGTTAGGGCTTGTTGCGGTTCTCCTTCTAAAAACTTTACAGAAAAGACATTAAAAAATGTTGAATCTACACAATAAAACTTTTCTTCACTAAATGCTTTATTTTTATATCTTAAAACAGGATAGCCAAAATTGCGAATTCGAGTATATTCAATTACATCCGGTAGATCATGTTTTAATGCCGCCCCCATTGGAGCAGGGCTAATTGCTGAATTTATTTCATTAGTATTTATTCTACCTTTTATATGTACCCGGTAAATTTGTTCCGAATTAATATTAAACTTATCGTAGCTTAATTCATTTTTCACATAAAGAATGATTGCAATACAGCATGCTATACCAACTGCAAGTCCGGTAATATTTATAAACGAAAATCCTTTATTTTTTCTTAAATTTCTTATTGCAATTTTTAAGTAATTTTTTAACATTACATCCTCATAAGATAATCGTCAATTTGGATTTGAAATTTCTTTCTGTCTAAATAAAACTTGAATAAATTTTGAATCGTCTTTGGGCCTAAATATTTGAATCAATTCCCACGCTTTATCATATTTTTTCAATTCGAATTGTAGGTTTTTTATTTTTTCATCAAGCGTTAGTATTTCGTCATCCCTTTCCCATCTAAAAGATTCAACCTTAAAATTAAACTGTCTTTTCTTGCCATTAATTTTAACTTCTATTTCGGCAATTTGTTTATCTATAAAATCCGGCAAAGGAATACTTATTTCTTTCATTTTGACTTCCTTTCTTTTTTAAAAGTTACATTGATTGAAGAAATTTATTCACTTCACTAAAATATTTTTTAGGATTATCTAACCAGCCGTAATGGACACAATTATTCATGAATACCAGTTTTGAATTCTTAAGAATTTCGTGTTCTTTTATTGCAATATTTTTATTTACAATATCTTCTTCCCCTTGTATGATTAAAACCGGTTTATCAAAAGATGATAATGGTTTTGTACAGTCAAATTTTATTTTTTGTAAATCCTTCCATACAAGACTTGTAATTATTGGTGTTCCTTGTGTAAGCCTTTCAGCAATGGTTGAAATATTTTCTTTGTTATAGACATAAGCATTAGCTAATGCTTTTCCTCTTTGTAATTTCGCATTGTAGCTTGTATCCCCTTTCTCAATTTTTTCACCCCAATATTTATATTCATTAAGCTCTTCTTTACTTAATTTAGAAGTAATACTTTTCCCTACATCTTTTAGCAATTCCAAATCAATACCGCCAGAGGAAGATAATATCAGTGCTTTAACATGTTCAGGATAAAATGAAGCATAATATGAGGCAAGCATTCCTCCGAAAGAATGGCCAAGTATAACCCAGCTATCAATGTTTAAATGCTTCCTAAGAGTTTCAATATCATCAACCATAAGCTTCATAGTTATGTTTGTACTATCCGGATTTTTTATAAATGATTTACCAGTCCCTCGTTGGTCATAAATAATTGTTTTATAATTTTTAGAAAGATGGACAGCAAGCTCAACAAAGCCGTCACTGTTCATGCCTGGCCCGCCATTTATGATCAGAATTGGAATCCCCTTTCCAAATGTTCTAAAATGAATTGTTGAATTTCCGTTATTTATAATACTATCACTTTGACAATAAATAATTGTATTTAAAAGAAAAATGATGAGATAGAGATTAAATTTTTTCATAGACGCTGTTAAAATTGTTATGTTAATTTTTTATTTAGATTTTTACCAAGTTATTCCATATTCAATTGCTGCTCTAAATTGACATACAAGTTCACCTATTATTCCTTTGTAACTTGCTGCATTTAGTTGAAACCACCCGGTACCTTTTTGCCCCCCATAATTCTTTAGCCAGGCAGTTGCTTTTGCAAACTCATTAATAGCAAGTACTTTCACTGTTGAATCATTTTCAATTACAAAACCATTCCCAACCCAAAATTCATGAAGTCCCAATTTCTTTCCTTCAGATGTTATTTCCGAAGGATAATATCCTCGTGAATATCTGGGATCAATAATTGTAATGCCGAGTATTTTTTCTGCTATTTTATAATCAATATCTTCAAGTACACCGCTTGTTGTATCGAGTTTATAAGCTAAAGGATTATCACCAAAAACTGCAACCTTGCCTCCGTCATTTAAATATTTTCTGATTAGAGAAGTATCTGAATTAGTTTTTATTAACTCTTTTGGTAATTTATTATCAGCTAATACAATAACACTTCGAAAGTTTTTATAATCTTCATTCTTAATAAAATCAACTAATTGATTAGTATTCATTAATGCATAGCCTGCCCCAACAAAATAGTCGCGAAGCCATAAGTCAGTATTAAATTGAAATGGAATGAATGAAGTATCAGTTTTAGGCCCTTCCCAATAAACAATTTTTTTGGAAGGATGTTTTTTTACTACATCATTAGGTTTCCCTTTTAATGCATAAACATTCCCATCATCAGAACCAAAATAAATCATGCTATCGGCAGCAACAGGAGTCGAAAAAATTCTAGTGCCTGCAGGGTATTCCCATTTTTCTTTTCCTGTCGATCCGTCTAAAGCATAAACCATTCCTGCAATATCAGCAAAATACAAAGTGTTTCCAGTTATACTTATTGATGAAAAAACTGCACTCTTAGTTTTGAAGCGCCATTTCTCTTTACCCGTTTGTAAATCATCGGCTTGAAGTATAAATGCGCTGCCGCTGCCAACATAAAGTGTATTTCCGGAAATTCCTGTTGAAAGAATCCATGATGAGCCATCGTGCGTTGTCTTCCAAATTAATTTACCAGTTTCAAGATCAACTGCATACAAAAGGCCATCGCGTCCGCCAACTGTTACAATGCCATTCTCTATTGATGGTGAGCAGAAAATTGATGTTCTGTCATTGTTTCTATCATCAAAATGGAATGAAGCACCATCAACTGCAAAATTCCATTTCATTATTCCGGTCTTCAAATTCAAAGTAATAATGTGGCCATCCATAGTTCCGAATACAATTAATTCACCACTTATTGCGGGAGTTGATCTAACTCTTGAATGTGCATTATATTTCCATAAATTCTTTTTCGATTCGCAATCAAAAGCATAAAGAAATCCATCTCCGCTGCCTATAAATACATTTCCATTATATATATTTGGAGAGGAAAGATAATAATCCCAATAATCCTGATAATCTTTATTAACTAAATCTTTGCCCATTTTAAACTTCCACAATTCTCGTCCATCTTTTACAGAAAGTTCATATAAATATCCATCTCTGCTTGTAAACCAAATAGTTCCATTATAAACAGCAGCGGTAGATGTAATCTCTCCATCAGTTTTAAATTGCCAAATCTCTTTACCCGATTTACTATCCAATGCATAAAATTTTTTGTCGTTACTGCCTATATATAAAATGCCATTTGAAATAACAGGAGAACTACGAATTGCTCCTTGTGTTTTAAATGTAAACTGAAGCTGCTCTAAAGTATTAACCGGCATTGAATGGTAATCTCCAGTCAATGCCGAATTTCCTCTAAACATAGACACATTTTCAGCCGATTGCTGAGCAAAGCTTATATTAAAAACAAATGAAAACACAGTTATAGAAACCGCTAATATTTTTTTCATGATGGTTCACTTTGGATTAATAATAAAATTAGTTTAGTTAACCGTTTATAAAACGATTGATAAATTAATTAAATATTATCCTTCTCAAATCCCACATATTGCGGTATTTTGATTTTGTAAATTATTTTTTCTTTTGATTTTAAACTTATTCATACCTCAATGATTTAACCGGATTTGCAGTTGCTGCTTTAATAGCTTGTATACTAATAGTTATTAATGCAATTAATAAAGCAATCCCGGCAGATACAGCAAATAACCACCAGCTTAATTCAATTTTATAAGCAAAAGTTTGAAGCCATTTATTCATAAAATAATAGGCTGCCGGCCAGGCAATTAAGTTTGCGATTATAATCCATTTAATAAAATCTTTAGCAAATAGTGATACAATACTTCTAACTGAAGCGCCTAAAACTTTACGTACTCCGATTTCTTTTGTTTTTGTTTCCGTAATAAATAAGGTTAATCCATATAATCCAAGACAGGCAATTAATATTGCAAAGATTGAAAAATATGATAATAGTGTTTCTGTTCTTTGTTCAGCGCGGTATTGATTATCGATATACTGGTCAAGAAAATAAAAATTAAATGGCGTTGAAGGTGCTATATTTTTCCACACGGATTCAACTGAAGTAACTGAATTTTTTAAATTACCTTTTTTAAGACGGACACTTAATAAACGAAGTCTTGCATTTTGTTTTTCATTCGGCTGAACTATTACCAGCGGCTCAATTTTTTTATGAAACGAACTGAAATGAAAATCTTTAACAACTCCAATCACTTTCCCTACTCTATTGCCCAATTTGAATTCTTTATTAACAGGAAAAGTTTTTCCCATTAGATTTGCCGCAGTTTCATTTAAAACAAAATTGTTAGAATCGCTGGCTGAAAATTCAGGAGTGAAAAATCTTCCTTCCTTTAATGTTAATTTATATGTTGATGCAAAATCTTGATCTGCATGCAGCCTGGTTATTGCCTGATGGGTTTCTCTTGATTTACCTTTCCAAAAGAATGATGTTGTACTTGATAAGCTTCGGTCATCAACCGGTTCGCTTGCGCACGAGCTAACTACATTAGGATTATTAGACAATTCACTTTTTAATGCGTCAATCTGCGAATAGCTGAAGCCGGTTAAAGGGACACAAAATATATTCTCTTTATTATAACCAAGCTTTCCGTTTTCTATAAAATCTAATTGCCTTGTAACTACCAAAGTACAGATTATCAATCCAATTAAAAGAGAAAATTGAAATACTATCAATCCTTTTCTTAAACTTATTGTTTTATTTCCATTATAAGTTTCTCCTTTAAATATTCTTACTGGATTATATGATGAAAGAAACAATGACGGATAATAAGCCGAAATTATTGCGGTGAGAATTACAACTGAAAATAATCCTACTACTAAATTTAAATTTGACCAATTAAGCGATAAGTCTTTTCCTGTTAAATTGTTCATATATGGCAAAAACAATTCAGCAAGAACAATAGCGACTGCCATTGATATAAATACAAATATGAAGGTTTCCCCAATAAAAGATTTTATTAGTTGTGACCTTCTAGCTCCAATTGCTTTTTTAATACCAACTTCTTTACTCCGCTTAAATGCTAAAGCTGTAGAAAGATTTATGTAGTTTGCACAAGCGATTATTAATATTAACAAAGCAATTATGATTACGATGTACACATTTGTAATATCACCATGAATTGCTAAATCCTGAATTACCGCAGAATGTAAATGAATATCTTTTAATTCCTGCAGCTTAAAATTCAATGCACTCTGTTGATTTTTCGGAAAATGAACTTTAAAAGTATTAGTTATTTTTTGTTCTAAGGATTTTATGTTAGTATTTGGTTTTAACACTACATAAGCTCGCGGCCAAAAGCTTCCCCAGGATTTCATGTTTGGAAATCTTTTATTTAAAATTTCCATGGATACAAATGCCTGGCGTTGAAAATGAGTGTTTTGAGGTAAGTCTTTTAACACTCCGGTTACTTTTAAATCATAAGAGGAGTTTACCAAATCAAATGATATAATTTTACCAACTGCATTTTTGCCACCGAAATATTTTTTTGCAAATGATTCCGTAACTACAAGAGAATTAGGATCTGATAGTGCGGTTTCTCTATTACCTTCAATAAAAGGAAAATTGAAAATGTTAAAAAACCTATTATCAGTAAAAGCAACATATTCATTGAAAGAATTGTTTTTATATTTAAAAAGAAAATCTTCATTAACATATCCAAAGTCAGTTACATCAGTAACTTCAGAGAATTTAGCTTTTAATTCAGGGGCCATTAATTCTGAAGTAGATGTTGAATAAGATTTATTATCTCCTTGCAGCACTAAATGAATATTATCTGCATTCTTAAAAAATCTATCATAGCTTAATTCATTTTCAACCCACAGTAAAACTAAAACTATGCAAGCTATACCTATTGCTAATCCCGATAGATTTATTAACGTATAGGCTTTGTTCTTAATTAAATTTCTAAAAGTTATTTTTAAAAAATTATTAAACATGTTGTTTCCTTTTTATTCATACTTTAAAGCTTCTCCTATATCCTCTCCTTCCGAAGTAATCCCTTTGGGAAAATGAGAAGACTTTCCAACTTCCTTCCATTTTAGGGAAGGATTGAAGACTGGGCTTATTCATATCTCAAACTTTTAATTGGGTTTGCCGATGCCGCTTTAAGTGCTTGCACGCTTATTGTTATAAATGCAATTAAAAGAGCCAACAAAGAAGCGAAAACAAATACCCAAGGGCCGATACTAATTCTGTAAGCAAAATCCTGAAGCCATTCATTCATTGCATAATAAGAAATTGGTGCTGCAATAATTACAGAAATTAAAATCAGTTTTAAGAAATCTTTTGTAAGAAGTAATACTATTTCACTAACTGATGACCCAAGAACTTTTCTTACTCCTATTTCTTTTGTTCTCTGTTCTGCAGTGTAGGCTGAAAGCCCAAACAATCCCAAACACGCTATGAAAATTGCAAGAAATGCAAATGAACCAAACATTTTACCTGTTCGTTGGTCATTTTTATATATCTCATCAAAGTGTTGATCTAAAAATGAGTATTCAAATGGCTTTCCTGGAACTACGTTATGCCAGGTTTCCTCGATAAAGTTAACTGTACCAGTTATATTCTCAGGTTTTACCCTCATCACTAAATAAGAAAATTCTCTTGGTTCAATTGACATTATTAATGGGCCAATTTTAGAATGCAGACTAAAAAAGTTAAAATCTTTAACTACACCGATTACTGTCTTAATAGGTTTCCCATCAAATTGTTTTCCTATTGGATTTTTCCAACCGAATTTTCTAACAGCGGTTTCATTGATTATAACCGATGAAGTTGAGTCAGGTATATGATCCCGAGAAAAATCCCTACCTTGTACTATTTCCATTCCCATTGTTTTTATATAATCATAGTCGACAAAACTTCTTCTCATCATCATTCTTATTTGATTGTTAGTCCCAACAACAGTTTCAGTTCCTTCTGAGCCGCTTGCTCCAAACAATCCGGATGTAGCTGCAACATTTACAATGTTAGAATTTTTTACCAGTTCATTTTTAATAAGTGCAATTTTGTTTCGAACATCTTTACTTCTAACTGGAAGATATAAAACATGTTCTTTGTTAAAGCCGAGGTTTTTATTTTTAATATAGTTAATTTGATTGCTTACGATTACGGTACACACAATCAATATAACAGCAATGGTAAATTGAAGTACAACTAAAATTTTTCTAAGAAAAGAACCTTTTATTTTACTAGTAATAGAACCTTTTAATGATGCAGCCGGTTGAAATTTCGAAAGAAAAAATGCTGGGTAACTTCCGGAAATGATACCTACAAAAATTGCTAATCCGATTAACTCCAGGATAAAAATTAAACTGGTTTGATAAGAAAATATTATTCTGCCATCAAAAATATTTTTGAAATATGGCAAAGCTGCTTCAACAAAAAAAACAGACACTAAAAGGCTTAACAAAGAAATTAATACCGCTTCACTTATAAACTGAAATATCAAACTCTTTTTTGTAGAGCCCAGCACTTTTCTCATTCCAATTTCTTTAATTCTCTTTGCAGAACGTGCAGTAGCTAAATTCATAAAATTTATACAAGCAATTAAAAGTATAAACAATGCAATTGCTGAAAAAATATAAACCGTACTTATGCTCCCTTGATTATGCCTATATATTTGATAAGTTATATCATTTGAGTAAAGATGGATATCTTTTAATGGTTGGAGATACATTTTTAAATCACTTGCTTCACCGGTTTTAGGATCAGGAGGAATGTAATGATTTATGAATACTGTAAATTGATTGTCTATCTTTGATGCCGGCACGTTTTTCTTAAGAAGAACATATGTCGCCAGGGTATTATTTCTCCAGTTGTCAAGCCAATTCAGATACTTCTGCATCGTACTGTAGGAACAGAGCATTGCAAAATTTATATTGGAATTTTCCGGATAGTCTTTTATTAAACCTGTTACTTTATAATCACTCGTTCCAAAAATTGTTGATATTTTAATGGTTTTGCCTAAAGGACTATTATTTCCAAAATATTTTTCTGAAATGCTTTTTGTAAGTACTAAGGAAAACGGTGATTCTAACGCTGTGCTCGGATTGCCTTCTATAAAAGGGATGGTAAATATATCGAAGATTGAAGGGTCTGCAAATGCAGCTTCTTTTTCGTAAAATCCTTTGTCTTGTACTTTACAAAATAAAGCCGGTGCTGGAGCTATCCTTGCTGAATTTTCTACATCTGGAAAATATTCCTTTAATGCCGGTGCAAGTGGACTCATGGTAACCGCAACTTTTAACTTGCCTATATTTTCCTGATTCTGAATTTCAACTACTCTATATATTCTATCTGCTTTTTTATTGAATGAATCATAACTCAATTCATTTTTAATAAGAATAGTAATTAGAATAAATCCGGCCAACCCGATAGCTAGTCCGAATATATTAATGAAAGAATAAATTTTATTCTTTAAGATATTTCTAAAGGCTATCTTTAAATAATTTTTTAACATTAAATTTCTTTTATTTTTTATTCATTCCTTAAACTTTGAGAAGGATTAATTTTTGCAGCTTTTAATGCTTGAATTCCAACTGTAATCCAAGCGATAATCAGCGTAATACCCCCTGCACCAGCAAAATACCAGAGGTTTAAGTTTATTCTGTAAGCAAAGCTATCAAGCCAGTTTTTTATTAAAAGATAGCTTAGCGGTGAGGCTATTAATATTGAAGCAATAACCAGTTTGGTAAAATTGCTTGATAATAAATAAATAATTCCAATTTCACTTGAACCTAGAACTTTACGAATTCCTATTTCTTTACGTCTCTGTTCAGCAGTAAATGCAGATAAGCCAAATAATCCGAGACATGAAATGATGACAGCTAATCCGGCAAAGTAACCAGATAAAACTTCCACTCTCTTTTCAGAAGTGTACAGTGCTTGAAAATCTTTATCCAAAAATTTGTAATTAAAAGTAAAACCAGGGTTAAATGCTTTATAAAATTCAGCGAGCTTTTTCAATGTTTCTTTTTCAGTACCTGCTTTAATTTTCGCTAATACCTTCAGAGTTCCTTGCGATGCTAAGATGAAAAACAATGGCTTTACTTGTTCGTGCAATGATTCAAAATTGAAATTTTTTGTTACTCCAATGATATGCCTCATTTTTCCCCACAAATTAATGGTTTTACCAATTGGATGTTTCATTCCAATCATATCTATGGCTGCTTGATTAAAAATAATAGCTGAACTATCAGTTTTAAATTTCCTTAAGAAACTCCGCCCTTTTTTCAGTTGAATGTTAAGTGTCTTTAATAAATCATAATTTACTGAAGCAGCAAAAAATTTAATTTTTGTACCGGAAGCTTTCCCTTTCCAATGGAGGTCGTAAGTTCCGTTTCTCATCCCAATAATATAATCATTACTACTGGATGCGTTAACTACCCCCGGTATATTTCTTACTTCATTAAGAAAATCATTAATCTTTTTTACTACATTACCTTCTACATCAAAATAGATAACGTTATCCTTATTATAACCTAAATTCTTTTTTTGTATAAACTGCATCTGATTATAAACAACAATAACAGCGGTTATAAGAATAATTGATAATGTAAATTGAAATACAACAAGTCCTTTTCTAGTCCATAATTCTCCACTAGAGCCTTTAATTTTTTGCTTAAATACTGAGATTGGACTAAAACCTGATAAATATAAAGCAGGGTAACTTCCTGCCAAAAGTCCTGCAAATAATGTTGCCAATGAAATGAAAAAAACTGCTTGTTTGTTTAGATTTAAGGATAGTTGTTTACCCGTTATATTATTAAACTGAGGTAGTACAAATTCTATAATTGTTAACGCAATAATAAGTGAGAAAAATGCCATGAATACCGACTCGCTTAGATACTGAAGCATTAAAGAACTTCTCGAGGCACCTATTGATTTTTTTATCCCAATTTCATTTAACCTGGTAGAAGCTTTTGCAGTGGAGAGATTCATAAAATTGATGCAGGCAATTAGTAGAATGAAAATTGCAATAATTGAGAACAAGTTTACATATTCAATTCTACCGTCTACTTGTATTCCATTTTCATACTTATTAAATAAATATTTATCTGAATATTTTCTTATAAATAATGTTGTGTTAGAGCCCTGTGCTTTTGATTTTATGAAACCGGCAATTTTTTTATTAAAATCATCTTCAATAGTTCCATCTTTTAAAATTATATAAGCAAGCGGCCCAGTATTGCCCCACTGTATATTTCTGTGTAAAAAGTTGCAAAGGTTTACCCAGGCTCCCCATGTAAGAACAAATTCAAAATTTTCAGTTGAACTATCCGGAATTTTATCGAAAACTCCTGTTACAACTGCTTGCATTTTAAATCCAAGTATTTGCCATTCAAGCGTTTGACCTATAACATTATCATATTTATTAAATATCTTAAGGGCTAGATTTTTAGAAATGACAATAGAATTCTCTTCCGCTAATACCTGATTAGAGCTTCCCTGAAGAAGTTTGTAAGAAAAAACATTAAAAAAATCCTTACCGGAAAATTGTCCAACAGCTTTTATATTCCTTCCATTATTAGCAAGTGTAAAATAACCAAACCATTCTGATGGTGTTACAAACGTTGAATATTTTACTTCGGGCATTTCGTTAGCGAGAGCCTTAGCAAGTTGATCCGGAGTATTTTCTTGAGTAGTAATACCGTCAGAGTTTTTATTATTTTCCATAACTTGATATAGATGGTTATCATTCTTGTTCCACCTGTCTATATGCAGCTCATCATTTACCCACAAATAAATTAATAAAGCGCAGGCAAGCCCTGTTGATAAACCAACCAGGTTAATGAAAAATGTACTTTTATTTCTTTTAAAATTTCTGAAGATGATAAGTAAGTTGTGTTTAAGCATATAATATCTCTTAGATTTTATTGCTTGATATCTCGAGTAAATATTAAATTAAAATATATATATTAATATTAGACCCGGTTTTCAATATATAGATTACAATCTTATGCCGTTAAAATTAATATTCAAAAGGTATTATTATTTTATAAACGGGAATTTTATCTTAGTAAATTCCAAAGACTGTGCCTGAATAAAATTCCTAAATTAATAACATTAATTAGATAATAATGGATATAATGGTGTTCGGTTATGAACGTAAGTGAACGCAGGCGGACAATGTAATGATTGTCTAAATTGGACTTTGATGAAAATAAATTAAAGTTATAGACATAAAATTCACATTTTATTTTATCAAGGATGATAATGATTACCAGTTACCGTAGTAAGATCATTTTCTTTTGAATACTTCCCTTAGCAGTTTCAATTCTGTAAAAATAAATTCCTGAACTAACAAAGTTGTTATTGCTATCTTTCCCATCCCAAATAATCGAATGCTTCCCTGAACTTTGAAATGCATTAACAAGTGTTTTCACTTTTTGCCCCAACAAATTATATACTGTTATTTTAATATCACTAAAGACAGAAAGCTGATAGTTTATAGTGGTAGATGGATTAAATGGATTGGGATAGTTTTGTGAAAGTTCATAGCACTTTATAACTTGATTAATTTTATCTTTAACAGATACAGGACTCCCTGTAAGTTCGATGTCCATCCAATTTAATCGATCGATAATCCAATTTTTAAAAAATGAAACATCGTCTTCATAAGTAGCTCCAATATAGTAATTAGGCCATACTGAATCTCCGATTATTGGCCACTTGGTAAAGTTACGAATCCGTGCTTCTTTTATCCAATCAATAGTTTTATCAAGAAAGGCAATTATACTATCATTGGAAAAAGATCGCTGACGAATTTCATTCCATCTAACTTTTAATTTGTTTACAAAATTTGTATCACTTATTAGTCTTTTCATCCAAAAAGTTCGTCGCCAGGTAGCTATTTCGGCATTCCAGCCATCAGGCAGCCATGGCATTTCCCATATGCCTCCATAATTTGCAAATGACAGATCAAAGTCCCACAAGGGGCCCGCAAATAATTTACCTCCATTGCTGTCTTTTTTCTTATACATATAATTACTGAATCTAAAAGCATCCGGGTTTCTAGCTAATTCATTAATCAAAAAAAAATCAACAAAAGATGGTACATCTAAATATTTTGCATATCCATTAATTGTATCAGCATAATTTGAACTTACAAGAGTGCTCTCCACTTCAAAAATGAAGTTTTGTATGTATGCTTTTTGTTTGGGAACAATTTTATCATCATTTGGATCCTGGAGCTGAAATGACGATGGATTAAATCCATATAACGGTGCAATATTTACTGACCAGTCAAATGAATTTGGTTTATCATTTTTTATGATATATCCGCCTGTTAATCCATCTCCCGTTGTGTCTTCAGGATTAAGCTTTGCAATATCAACTCTATATTTATCTTGCTTTATCTTTTCCAGTAGTACATACATGCCCCAATACTTACCATTCAAAACCAATTCACAATATGCAGTCCTAGATGCATATCTGCCAATCGACCTTGCCAGGTGATACGGCAGTTCATTTCTTAATAAAGTTTTATCTGAATAAGGTGCATATAAAACCCAATCATTTTCTTTAGGCAACGACATTAAAGAAACATTCAAATTATTGCCAATCGAATCTTGCGTTTCAAACCCATAGGATTTTTTAGGAAACATTTGAGTAGAACTTCCCCTAGTTTCAATGTGTATTCTTCCATTATAATCAGTAAATGGATCAGTTATATAATTCCTCTGGCTATCCGGATTATTTATAATCCCCATATCAGCAATTATTCTGGGTGAGTCAAGAATAGCTTGTCCATGAGTATTGATTACAACTATAGGCAAATTTGAAGACTTGAAATCAGCTGTATCGGTTTGGCTAAAATTTTTAGGATTTATAATTAAAAGTATGTAGAAGGTGATTAGGATAAAATTATTTATCCGTTTCATTTTAACTCACTTTTAAAATAATTTAATGTTAAAACTAATATTAATTGTATTACAAAGATAAATATTCCTAAGCTAGCATAATTATTTTAATTCCCTGTCAACACTGCTTGTTTAATATATGCTTTCATTTTGTATTGTTATAATTTCAATTCAATTTAAAAAACTTTATGATCAAAGAACTCCCTTATTTATTCGTACCTTAAAGATTCCACCGGATTTGCAGTAGCTGCTTTTATAGCGTGAATACTTACAGTAATAAGTGCAATTATTAAAGCTATAATTCCCGATGAAACAAAAACCCATAGATTTAAATTTATTCTATATGCAAAATCTTTTAACCAGTTATTCATAAAATAATATGCAACCGGCCAGGCAATTATATTTGCAAGTAAAACCCACCTGGCAAATTCTTTTGAAAGAAGAATTACAATTCCAGGGATTGAACCACCCATAACTTTTCGTATTCCGATTTCTTTTGTTCTTCTTTCAGCAGTAAAAGCAGCAAGTCCAAATAAACCTAGGCATGCAATAAAAATTGTCAGTATTGAAAAAGACGTAAAAATTTCTCCCGTCTTTTGTTCTGACTGGTACAACTTATTGAAATCATCATTAAGGAAGAAATAATCAAATGGTTTATCAGGGACAAATTTCTTCCATTCTTTTTCAATGAAAGAAACTGATCCCTGAATATCTTTAACTTTTAACCTTATCGGCATGTAGGCAGCTAAGCCCCTTTTTAGAAGAACGCCTAGTGGCCTGATCTTCTGATGCAAAGATTCAAAATGAAAATCTTTTAAAACTCCAATTATAGAATAGGTAACATTTTGTTCAGAAGTTCGTCCGGGCAATGTAATTCTCTTTCCAACCGGATTTTTAATTTCCATTAATTTTATTGCACTTTCATTTAATACTATTGCAAGAGAATCTGTTGGATGATCTTTTGAGAAATATCTTCCTTCTATTAATTGTTGTTTCATAGTTTTATCAAAGTCATATCCGGTCGACATTATAGCTAATATATATTTCTGCGCCGAAGGTGAGTTTTCAGGTACAAAAACTGTCTGGCCAAAATTTCTTCCTGGAATATCGTCACTATATGATGCATTAACTATATGTGGATTTTTCATTAACTCTGTTTTAAATGTATTCTGTTTTTCAATTGCCCAGGCTCTTTGAATTACAAGAACATGATCTTTATCAAATCCTAAATTTTTTTCTTGCACGTATTTAAGCTGTCCGTAAATAATGAAAGTCCCGATAAAAAGAATAATTGAAATGGAAAATTGAAAGACTACCAATCCGCTTCTTAACCATGCACTTCGTGAATTATTGAATTTCCCTTGTAATATTGTCACCGGTTTCATTGATGAAAGAAAAAATGATGGATAACTGCCTGCAATTAATCCAACCATCAAAACAGAAATAAGCAACGCAGGAATTGTCAGCCAATTGTTAAAGAAAGTTATTTCTAATTTTTTATTTGCAAGCTGGTTGAATGAAGGTAGAAATGCTTCAACTAAAACTATGGCAACCAGTACTGCAATAAAGGTTAATAAAACCGATTCCGCTAAAAATTGTTTAATAAGTTGTGACTTGGTTGAACCCAACACTTTTCTCATTCCAACTTCTCTTGAACGAAGAGTTGACCTAGCAGTAGAAAGGTTCATAAAATTTATGCAGGCAATAATTAATATGAATAAAGCAATGACAGAAAAAATGTATATATATTTTAAATCACTATTTGGCTCAATTTCATAATCAAGATGAGACTGAAGATGGATGCTTGTAAGCGGCTGGGAATGAAATTCATATAAGCTTCCCTTCTTTCGTAATTCATCATAAGATGTTCCAAAAAGTTCACGAAGCTGCGGCCCAGCATATTTTTTTACAAAAGCAGGTAGCTTTGACTCAAGCACCGAGCCAGCCACTCCCTTTTTTAAAACAATATAAGTATAAAAACTATTGCTTATCCAGAATTTTGCATTATTTAAACCAAGGCTGGACATAGAAGCAAATATGTCATAATGAAAATGAGAATTCGCAGGACAATTTTTTACAACCCCTTTGACAGTATACGGAGTACCATCTTCAAATTTCATTATTTTATCCATTGGATCTTCATTGCCAAAATATTTTTTAGCTAAATTTTCTGTTAACACAATTGTGTGCGGCTGGGTCAGCGCTGTTTTCGGATCACCCTCTATAAATGGAATAGTGAATACATCAAATACTGTTGAATCAGCCCAGAAAAAATTAGATTCATTGAATACATTATTCTTATACCTAATCAGCATAGTTTTATTAGGCATTAACCGCGTATATTGAATTACTTCCGGGTATTCTTCAACTAAAGTTTCACCCAACGGAGATGGAGAGACAGCTATATTTGATTCATTCCCAGCCAATTTTGCATACGTATGAATTCGATAAATTTGATCTGCTTTCTTATTAAATTTGTCGTAGCTCAATTCATCATTTATATAAAGCAAGATCATCATACAAGCAGCAACTCCAATTGCAAGCCCAAGAATATTAATCAACGAATAAGCTTTAAACTTTAACAAGTTTCTAAGAGCTATTTTCAAATAATTTTTTAACATAATTCCATCCTACTAATATTTTAGTGACTCAACATGATTTGCAATAAAAACTTTATCAGCCTCTCCCAAACCCTCTCCTTCAAGGAATCCCTGAAAAGGAAAGGGCTTTGATAAGTCCTTCCCCTTGGGAAGGATTTAGGATGGGCCTATTCATATCTTAATGATTTAACTGGATTTGCGGTTGCAGCTTTAATCGCTTGAATGCCTACAGTAGTTACAGCAATCATTAAAGCAATTCCGCCAGCTAGAATGAATACCCACCAACTTATATTTACATGATATGCATAGTTATTAAGCCAATTTTTCATGAAGTAATAAGCAATCGGCCAGGCAATTATATTTGAAAGTAATACTATTATTATAAATTCTTTTGTAACCAGTTTAATAATCATAGGTATCGAAGCTCCCAGAACTTTTCTTATACCTATTTCCTTTATTCTCTGCTCTATACTAAACATTGAAAGGCCTAATAATCCAAGGCAGGCAACTATTATTGCTAACCCGGAAAAAATATTTACTATACTGCCGAACTTACTTTCTTTTTTGTATAGTTTATTTAAATCGTTATCAAGGAAAGAATACTCGAAAGGAATATCTTTGTTAACTTCCATCCATTTTGTTTTCAAAAAACCTATAGCCGAAGTATAATTTGTAGGCCTTATTTTGCAAAGAATAACCCCTGTAGAGGTTGAAGTTATTTGTAACACCAAAGGACTAATATTATCACGAAGAGATTGAAAATTATAGTTTTTGATTACAGCAGCTATTCTTAATCTTTCTTTGCCTCTTAGAAGTTCTTTGCCCACTGCTATTTTTAATCCCAATTCAGTTTGTGCTGCTTCATTTATAATGACTTCTCCGCTGTTTTGTGATGATTCATGAATTGAACCTTCTTTTATCTTCAAGTCTAAAAGTTTCAAATATTCAGGATCCATATAAACTTTCCACATCGGAATGTTTTTGGATTCAGGTCCATTAATTCTAAATGCTGATTTCATATTTATTTCGCTAGGGAAACTAGAGGCAACCGATGTCATTAATACACCGGGATTTTTTTGAACTTCAGTACAATATACATTTGCACGATTAGCTGCATCAATATTTATTAAAGGAATTAAGACTACATTATTTTTATTAAAACCAAGATTTGTATTTTGCATATACCTAATCTGCCGTTGAACGAGAATTGTGCATACAATCAAAGCTATTGAAACAGTAAATTGAAAACCTACCATTCCCTTTCTCATTATACTGCCTGTTTTTGTTGATTTAAATTTATTCTTCAAAATAGAAACCAGCTTAAAAGAGGTAAGAAAAAGTGCCGGATATATCCCCGCAAATATTCCAATTACAATTGCCGCTAAAAGTATAACCAATGGGGTTATTGTTTCATTAATTAAATAAAACTTTAATCCTACTCCCATAATGCTTTTTGTAAACGGAATTGTCAATTCAACCAATAATACCGCAAATATAGAAGCAACTATACTCATAAGGATTGATTCTGCTATAATTTGCCTTATTAATCGTACACGTACCGCGCCCATAACTTTTCTAACTCCGACCTCTTTGGTACGCTTAGTATATCTGGCAGTTGATAGATTTACAAAGTTTATAATTGCTATTAACAAAAGGAAAGCTGCAATCACCGATAAGATATAAAGCGATTCTACATCAATATCTTCAGTCATAGAAAAGTCAAAATTTGAAAATAGATGAATGTCTTCAATTGGCTGAAGAAATAATGAAATGTTCCTTGCTTTATATACCTCTTTGCTTCCCGGCTGTTGACTAAGAAATGAAGGAAATTTTGCTTCGAGACTTTGAGCAGTATTTTTTCCCGATAACAAAACATAAGTAAAAAAGCTCATTTGATTCCATCCTTCGATGCCCCGGTAGTTAAACTCCTTTGTATAAAGGGAGCTGAAAGAAGCAACAAATTTAAATTGCAAGCTTGAATTGGAAGGCGGATCTGATGCTATACCTGAAATAGTAAAATTAAACCCTTTTCCGTTCCATCTTTCAAGCTGAATTACTTTACCAATTGGATCTTTATCACCAAAATATTTTTCTGCAACAGATTTTGTAATTACTATAGTAAAAGGACTAGATAATACATGTTCCTTGTCGCCTGCAAGCAGATGAAAGCTGAAAAAATTGAAAAAATTTGAATCAGAATAGACTAATCCGTCTTCATAAAAAGATTTGTTTTTATCATACTTAAATATTTGTTTCATAGGAGACAGCCAGTAAACTCTGTTATAACTAATTACATCCTGAAAATTTTCTATTAACGCCGGACCAAGAGGCGACGGAGTAATAGGTACTGTTGAAGTTTTCTCATACCAGCTTGAATTAGTTCCAATCCTATAGATGTTTTCATAATTTTTATTGAATTTATCATAACTGAATTCATTTTGAACATATAAAAGGATTAGAATGCAACTGGCAATTCCAATACTAAGTCCCACTATATTAATTAAAGAATAAGCCTTATTTTGAAAAATATTTCTGAAAGCGATTTTAAAATAATTTTTTAACATAACTCTCTCCTATTCATATCTTAAAGACTCTACCGGGTTTGCAGTTGCAGCTTTAACTGCTTGTATGCTAACTGTGAGTAAAGCTATAATAATTGCAATTACTCCGGACAATCCAAAAATCCACCAACCAATTTCAACTTTATATGCAAATTCCTGAAGCCATTTATGCATAAGATAATAAGCTACCGGCCAGGCAATTATATTTGCAATAACAATCCATTTAAGAAATTCTTTGGATAGCATTAAAAGTATTGATAGAATTGAAGCGCCCAAAACTTTTCTCACTCCAATTTCTTTTGTCTTTTGTTCAGCAAGGAAGGTTGCAAGTCCAAATAATCCCAAGCAAGCAACCAAAATTGCAAGAATTGAAAATGAAAGAGCAATTATCCCAACTTGCTTTTCAGCCTTGTAAAATTCGTTAAATGAATCATCCATAAACCTAAAGCTAAAAGGCATTCCTGAGGCCATTTGTTTCCATTTAACTTCAGCTTCTTTTAATATATTTTGAGATTGAACAGCATTGATTTTAAATGCGGCAAGATCATAATTATTTTCATGGACAAAACATAACGGACCAATATCCTGGTGAAAAGATTCGAAATGGAAATCTTTTACAACACCGATAATATTGTAACTTACTAATCTACCGCCGCCAACCCATGTAAAAAGTTTTTCATTCAACGGATTTTTATAACCAAGCTGTCTTGCAGCGGTTTCATTAATAATAATTGATAAAGAATCCGTTCCGAATCCAGGTGAAAAGTTTCTTCCTTTAATTAACTTAATACCAAGAGTTTTAAAATAATCATAATCTATTTTCCACCTCTGCATTGTAAATCCGCTTTCGGAAACCATTTCAGCTTTGTTATAAAACGCACTAAAATTTCTTGCAGAAGGAACCGGGAGAAACCCGGATATTGTTCCTGAGGTTACCCCATTAATTTTGAGCATTTCATTCTTGAATGCATCAATATTTTTTCCAAGATTATATACATCATCTACAATCAATACTTGATCTTTCTGGTAGCCGAGATTTTTATTTTGTATAAAATTTAGTTGATTATAAATGATGATTGTACCGGTTATCAAAATAATCGATGAAGCAAACTGAAATACAACCAGCACACTTCGGAGCCTGCCGCCTTTGCTGCCTTTGGATAATTTTCCTTTAATAATTTCAACAGGACTAAAACGTGAAAGGAAAAATGAAGGATAGCTGCCTGCCATCAACCCTATTATTATAGGAAGTAAAATCATAAAGTACAGGATTGAAGATGAAAAAAGATTATTTGCATGCAGCTCTTTTCCGGAAATATTATTAAAGAAAGTTAATACATGATATACTATTACAACTGCCAGAATTACAGCTATAAATGATGTTAAGGTTGATTCTGTTAGAAACTGGTAAATAAGACTTTTGCGTTCTGTCCCCAATACTTTTCGAATTCCAACTTCCCTTGCACGGTTTGCTGAACGTGCTGTAGTAAGGTTCATAAAATTTATGCATGCAATAAGCAGAATAAATAAAGCCACAGCAGAAAAAATATAAACATATTGTATGTTACCCGTTGGACTCATTTCCTGGCTGCGTTTAGAATAAAGATGAATATCAGTAATTGGAATAAGCGAATATTCAATTTTGTTGCCTGCTTTTTCAAACTCCTCTTTGCTGTTTACCTGTATATGTTTTTTAGCATAAGGAAAAACATATTTATCATTATAAATGCTAAAATTTTTCTCAAATTCTTTATAATTAACACCATTCTTTTAGTAATAGGTAAGTATGGAAATTTGATGAAACAAAATTGCCCCAGTCATAATTTAAATTTTGCATTGGAAAAAGGAAATCAAATTTAAAATGTGAATTCTCGGGCATATCTTTTATTACTGCCGTAACTTTGTACAATGTCCTTCCATTATCATCAGTTTCAATATACCTCCCTACAGCATCAGCAGTATTAAAATATTTTTGAGCAATTGTTTCGGTTATTACAACTGTGTTTGGTTCATTTAAGATTTTGTTTGTTTTCCCAAATAAAACCTGGAAGGTAAATACTTTAAAAAACGTTGAATCTACAAAAGCTATTTTTTGTTCAGTGTAAAAGTTGTTTCCCTTTCTTACCATTTTTTTCCCGCCGAAGTTATAGATACGTGTGTATTCTTCTACTTGAGGGTAATCTTGTTTGAGTAGTGGGCCCATCATATCAGAGCAAACAGGTATGGCAAGCTCCGTTGCACCAAACTTTAAATCCGTATTTATCCGGAAAATTCTGTCTGCATTTTTATTAAATCTGTCATAGCTCAGTTCATTTTGAATATACAAAAGAATTAATAAGCAGCAGGCAATACCAACTGATAGTCCGATAATATTAATAAACGAATAAGTTTTATATCTAATTAAATTTCTGAATGCTACTTTTAAATAATTTTTTATCATGATACTCTTCTATTCATATCGTAAAGATTCAACTGGATTTGCAACCGCAGCTTTAATCGCTTGCACACTCACCGTAAGCAACGCAATTATTATTGTAATGAATCCTGCCAACGCAAACATCCACCAGCTAATTTCAATTCTATAAGCAAAGTCTTGAAGCCACTTTTGCATGAAGTAATAAGCAATTGGAATGGCAATAACATTTGCAAAAATCACCCACTTAGAAAAGTTCTTTATTAATAACATCATAACTTCAGGAATCGAAGCACCAAGAACTTTTCTTATTCCAATTTCTTTTATTCTTTGTTCAGATTGAAAAACGGATAAACCGAATATGCCCAGGCATGAAATAACAATAGCAAGGATTGAGAATATACTAACTAATGTTGCGAGGTTTTCTTCTTTCTTGTACATTGATGCAAAATATTCATCATAAAATCCATAATTTATTTGATAATCAGGACAGACTTCATTCCACGTTTTCTTTATATAAGAAATTGCTTCGACAATTGGCCCGGAAATTCTCATAGTAATATGAGTGTATTCAAATTCTTTGCTGTACCATAAAGCAAGTGGGCCTGTTGCATTGTAAAGTGATTCATAGTTAAAATCAGCAACTACTCCAGCTATCTCACAGCCTAATATTTTATGGTTTTGCAAGTTATTCCGGCTTAATTTTTTCATTGCTTCTTCATTTACAAAACAAACTTTTCCTTCATCACCAGAATGAATACTTCTTCCCTTAGTGATCTTAAACCCAAAAGTCTTGAGCGATGCAGAATCTATTTCTATAGTTTTATAACCATTAAGGATTAGGTAAACGCTACCTGGAATACCCATTGTTCTGGAAAGTGATTTTACACCATGATATTGTAACAATTTATTTGTTAATGGAGTTATTCTATTACCTAATGTATAAAAAGTACTTATGTAAAGTAGCTTGTCAGTTTTAAAACCTAAATCTTTATGTTTGACAAATTCAATTTGTTTATTAATAATTATCAACCCGCAAATAAGAACAATTGTAACTGCGAATTGAAACATGGTAAGAAAGCCCCTTGAACTTGTTCCAAAGGTTATTGAATGAGGGTTTACTTTAAAAAGATTTAATGGCGATATCTTTGATAAAATTATAGCTGGAATTAAACCGGCAATTAAGCTTAACAATAAAATGAAAGTTATGAACAAGCTCAAAAAACTTGAATTACTAAAAACTTGAAGCGATAAAGACTTATCAATAAATTGATTAAAATAAGGCAAGAATATCTCAGCTAAAATTACTCCTAAAATTCCAGATATAATGGTTGTAAAGGTAGATTCAATTAATAACTGATAAATTAAATTCTTTCTATCAGCACCTAAACACTTTTTAACCCCGATTTCTTTTAAGCGATATTTATACGCTGCTGTTTCAAGGTTTATGAAATTAATTACTGCGAGCAATAAAATTATAATTCCTATAAAGGATAATAATTTCATCAAACCAGTATTAACATGCATCAAGTCAGAATCATGAAAATCCGAGTTAAAATAATTTGTTTTTAACGGTGTAAGAATTATTTTCTTTGGAAAGAGTAAGCTATCAACTTTACTTAGTTCCGATATTTTATTTTCAACTAATTTTATATTCAAATTTTTATTAAGCTTTACAAAAATGTTAAAAGGGAACTTTGAATCATTTTGTTTATATGAAAGTCTCTTCTGAATGGAATTCTTATAATTAACAAAAGCGTAACACTTGAAACTAATATTCTCAGGTAAGTCTTTTACAACTGCTGTTATTGTAAAATCGTATTGATGATTAAGACTGAATTATTTTTCCAACAACGTTTACAGTCCCATAAATTTTTATTGCCTCAGATTCGGATAGGACAAGATCGTTTATTGAGTGAAGTGCTTCTTTTGGATTACCATAAATGAATTTAATATTAAAGATATTAAAGAAATTGGAGTTGACTGATAGCGCCATCTTCTATTGTAAAATTTTTGATTTTTATAATTTGCATCTGTACCAAAGTGATTAAAAATGCAAGCATTCTTGACATCAGGAATAGTCTCTAAAATTTTATCACTTATTCTATAATCAATATTGTAGTCCTTGTTTCCTGCATCTACCAATCTATAAATTTGCTCTATATCTTTTATTTCTTTGTTGCAATTAAACTCATGGTAAAGATATTGCCCGATTAGCAATATAAATGCAATTCCAAAACCTAAGCCGGTAATATTTATAAAAGAAAAAAGCTTCCGCCTTTTTATATTTCTAAAGAATTGAATAATAAAACTTTGAAACATATATACCCCGTTGGCTCCCTCTTAAGCCTTTCATGAAAAATCATTAATAATTTATGAAAACTATCGTCAAAGTCCTTCCCCTTGGGAAGGATTTAGGATGGGCTTTTCTCTATCCACCCATCCATCAATTTAATTATCCTATTACCGTATTCAGCATTTGTCTCCGAATGTGTAACCTGAATAATTGTCGTCCCCTGCTGATTTAATTTTTTAAGAATTTCCATAATTTCTTTTCCTTGATCAGAATGAAGATTACCTGTTGGTTCGTCAGCGAGAATTAATTTTGGTTCTGCGATTATTGCTCTTGCAATTGCAGTTAATTGCTGCTGTCCGCCTGAAAGCTGATTTGGAAATAAATCTTTTTTAGCTACCATATTAAAACGGTCAAGTATCTCAGCTACTCTTCCCTTTCGTTCATTTGTTTTAATTTTTTGGTATAGCAGCGGAGTTTCTAAATTTTCGTATACCGTCAATTCATCAATGAGATGATATTGCTGAAACACAAAACCAATATAAGTTTTATGTAGTTGCGATAATTTTTTCTCGCTCATCTTATGAACAGGTTCATCAAGGAAATAATACTCTCCACCGGAAGGAGCATCAAGCATTCCCATAATATTAAGTAGCGTTGATTTTCCCGAACCAGAAGGCCCCATTACAGAAACAAATTCTCCTTCTTCAATTTCGAGATTTATATTTCTTAAAACATAAGTTTTAATGAATTTGTTATTGTAAAATTTTTCGATGTTTTGAAGTTTGATCATAAAGCCCCTCCTAAATCCTCCCCAAGGGGGAGGACTTTCAAAACTTTATTCGAAAATAATGTTGATAGTTCATTTTTACCTGACATTTCCATTCTCATGATCCTTCCTATCAGCCACCCTTCCCTTTGGCCTGCCACTATGTGGGAAGGGGCAGGGATGAGCTTCTATACATGAAATTTCTCTTTATAATTTTCTGTAACTACATGCCCATCAAATAAATGAATAACACGATGAGCAAATTCGGAATCATGCGGGGAGTGAGTCACCATTATAATAGTTGTCCCCTCTTCATTTAATTGAGTTAGGATATTCATAACTTCTTCACCATTTGCCGAATCAAGATTTCCGGTTGGCTCATCCGCTAAAATTAATTTTGGTTTTGCTACAACTGCTCTTGAGACTGCAACTCGTTGCTGCTGGCCTCCGGATAACTGTTGCGGAAAGTGATCTTTACGATGCATGATCTGCATTCTTTCTAAAACTGTTGTCACCATCTTTTCTCTTTCACTTGAAGAAACTCCTAAATATAAAAGCGGAAGTTCAACATTTTCATAAACAGTTAACTCGTCAATCAAATTAAAACTCTGAAAAACAAATCCAATATTTGATTTGCGAAGGTTGGCCCTTTGCCTCTCTGTATATTTTGAAACTTCATGCCCAACAAAATGATATTCGCCGCCGGAAGGATTATCGAGCAATCCAAAAATATTCAACAATGTTGATTTACCACATCCGGATGGACCCATAATTGCGACAAACTCTTTTTCGTTTATCTCAATACTAACATTGTCCAATGCTGTAGTTTCAACTTCTTCAGTAGTATATATTTTTTTTAAATCTACTGTTTTAATCATAGTGTGATTTGTACCGGGCATTTGCGCTCCTAAAATTTAAAATTAAATTTAATTTTATTTCTTAACATGGATAGCCGTTAAATTCTAAAAATGATAAGATTTTATCTTCAGACAAACTATCCAATATTTTTTTCCTTTTATTCGCATCATCTAAGTTGTCAAAAATTTCATAATATTCGATATGTCGATTGCAAAAATGCATTAGAAATTTTTCACGTCCAGTCAGCTTTTCTGAATTTATTATAGGCGTTTTAGTTTCATCAGTCAATATGTAAACAGAAGTATTTGACATTTTTATTTTAGAATTAATTTATCAACGTCGCCAAAATTATCATAAGATGAAGTAATTACTTTTTCTCCAGGCTTTAATCCGCTAAGCACTTCAAAGTAATCCGGGTTTTGCCTGCCTAGACTTATATTTCTTTTGACTGCTTCATTGCCGGATTGGTTAACAACAAATACCCACTGCCCGCCGGTTTTTTGATAAAACCCACCACGAGGCAATAATAATGCTTGTGTTCTATCGCTTAACTGTAACCTGATTTGTAATGTTTGCCCTCTTCTGATGCCATCTGCAGTCTTACCAACAAATTCCATATCAACCTCGAACTTGCCGTCTTTAACTTCCGGATAAACTTTTTTGACAACCAACTTGTAGGTATTACCATCTATATCTGCAGTTGCGTTCAAACCTTTTAAAACTCTTGCGATATAAAATTCATCAATATCTGCTCTAACTTTGTAACCATCCAGAGCATCAATTTGTCCAAGCCTGTCTCCAGCAGATTTTGATTGCCCGGTTTCACCATTCAATGAAGTAAGTTGTCCGTCAATTGGAGCTTTGATTGTAAGGTTATCAATATTCTCTCTTATTAATTCCAGGTTCTTTTGTAATCTATCAATCGAAGAATTTATTTGTTCAAGTTGTGTTGATTTTAATAATGAATCTTTTGACCAATTTTCCTGTGCAAGCTTTTTCTGTTCAATATCATGTAAATAATTATCTCTTGCTTGTTCAAATTCCTGCTGCGAAACAAGTTTCTTCTCCCACATAACTTTTTCACGATCATAAATTTGCTGTGAATTCTGTGCTTTATAAACTGCATCTACAAGTCCGGTTTGAAGACTAATACTATTCTGTTGAATCAATAGCCTTGTATTTCTTGCATCATTTATTTGTTGATAAGTTGAAGCCTCGTTTTGCAATGCACCCAATTGAAGTGAAGGATTTGAAAGCTTTAAAATCTTATCACCTTTTTTTACCATCGTCCCTTCTTCTACAAACTTCTCTTCAACAGTCCCACCTAAAATTGCATCCAGGTAATAAGTAGTTTTAGGAAGAACCGTTCCGCTAACAGGAATAAACTCTTGAAATTCATTTCTGCTTACTGTTGAGATAGTTATTTTTTCCATATCAACATTTAGTTTTGAACCAGTATCAGCGAGAATCAACCCGATTAAGAAAAGAAATAAAACTGCTCCGGCAGAATAAATCCAGAATCTTTTTCTTTTATAAAAAACTTTTTTTTCTAATTTACGATCCAAGTAATCACCTATAACTTCAATGCAATGTTTTTATTTATACTGTAATTTCAATAAGTGTACCTAAGTTTGAAAGCTAATAATTAATTTAATAATAGAATATTTCTTGAAAAATACATAAAAATACAAACTAAAATAGACATGATAAGAAAAAGATTAAATGAGGGGAAAAACTAATCGTACGGTATCGAACAGTAGTGTACGTGAATGAACGTTATTTTAATTACTCAATGTTTAATAAATGCATAAAAAGCTGAAACGATTTATAATAATTGAAGAATCATTTATTTTTTAATGTCCAATGAGAATCAGTTACACTTGGTATTTTATTAGCTGCAAAAATTAAACAAGAATTTTAGGAATTTATATTTAGCCTGCTTTTGAAATTTTAGAAATTATAAACTTTCTGGTGTTTTAAAAAATGATTACTATTAACAATTGAAATATTAAATTTTCTTGTAGCAAAATGGGTAAAAAGAAAAATTCACTTAATAAAATTTCGTATTCATCTTTAATTAAAGATATATCATTAATTCTTGAACAATCAAGAAAGAATACTGCCAGAGTCGTTAATTCAATTCTTACTGCAACATATTGGGAAGTAGGAAGAAGAATTGTCGAGTATGAGCAGCACGGCGCTGAACGTGCAGCTTATGGCAAAAACCTTTTGTTAAATCTTTCTAACGATTTAACTAAAAACTTTGGAAGAGGCTTTTCAATTGATAATCTGGAGTCAATGAGGTTATTTTATTTAACTTATCCAACCGATGAGAATTCCGAGACAGTGTCTCGGAAATTTGATTTTGAAAAATCCGAGACATCATCTCGGAATTTAAACCTTACATTCAATGATACCTTTCCTTTGCCCTGGTCTCATTATGTCATACTAATAAGAAGAGTTAAAAATAATGATTCTCAAAAATTTTATGAGGCTGAAGCAATAAGAAACGGATGGTCAGTAAGACAATTGGACCGACAAATATCAACTCAATTTTATGAACGCACATTGCTTTCTAAGAATAAAGCAAAAATGTTGAATGAAGGAGGTAAACCTAAAGCGGAAGATAAAGTAACACCTGAAGAGGAAATTAAAGATCCATTTATTCTTGAATTCCTTGGCCTCAAAGACGAGTATTCTGAAAATGATTTAGAGGAAGCTTTAATTTTACATCTCGAAAAATTTTTACTTGAATTAGGCGGTGATTTTGCTTTTGTAGGAAGACAAAAACGATTACGAATTGGAAATGAATGGTATAGAATGGATTTACTTTTTTTCCATAGAAAATTAAGATGCCTCGTAGTAATAGATCTTAAAGTCGGAAAATTTACACATTCGGATGCAGGGCAAATGCACCTTTACCTCAACTATGTAAAAGAAAATTGGACAAATAAAGATGAAAACCCGCCTGTTGGGATTATACTTTGTGCAGAGAAAGATACGGCAGTTGCTAAGTATGCTCTTGAGGGATTGCCAAATAAAGTTTTAGCTTCTGAATATAAATTAGCTTTACCAGACGTAAAGCTACTGGCAAGAGAAGTCGATAAGACAAGAAAATTTTTAGAAAAAAAACTGTAAACAAAAATTGAATATTAAATTATCAACGATTTAGAATTAAAAATAAATATGAATTTAAAGTCCGGTAAAATATTAATTATTGACGACAATGAAGATGTTTTATTTTCAGCAAGGCTTTTGTTAAAGCAGCATTACTCCATTGTTCAAATTGAAAAGAACCCTGAACAGATTCCGGCAATTCTAAGAAATGAATCTTATGATATTATTTTATTAGATATGAATTTTTCAGGAGATGCAACTAGTGGAAGTGAAGGATTCAACTGGCTGAAAAAAATTCTTGAGATATCACCTTCCGCAGTTGTTATACTTATAACTGCATTTGGGAATGTTGAGATGGCTGTGAAAGCTATTAAAGAAGGTGCTACTGATTTTGTTTTAAAGCCCTGGCAAAATGAAAAGCTGCTGGCAACTATTTCATCAGCAATGATGTTAAGCCGTTCAAAACAGGAAATAAATAATCTTCGTTCAAAACAAAAACAATTAATCGAAGATATCGACCATCAATTCCAGGATATAATTGGAATTTCAAGCAGTATGCTGCCTGTATTCAATACAATTCAAAAAGTTGCACAAACAGATGCAAATGTTTTAATTCTTGGAGAGAATGGTACCGGGAAAGAATTAGTTGCACGAGCTATTCACCGTCAATCTAAAAGAGCAAAAGAAATTTTTTTAAGTGTTGATATGGGTGCAATCAGTGAGACTTTATTTGAAAGTGAATTGTTCGGTTATAAAAAGGGAGCTTTTACAGATGCAAAGGAAGACAGAGCCGGCAGATTTGAAATAGCATCCGGGGGTACTTTATTTTTAGATGAGATTGGAAATCTTCCAGTTAACTCGCAGGTAAAATTATTAGCTGTTTTACAAAATAGAAAAGTTACCAGAGTAGGTTCAACAAATCCAAGGGATATTGATATTAGATTAATATGCGCTACAAATATTCCTCTTAATAATTTAATTTCTGAAAAACATTTTCGTCAAGATCTATTATATAGAATCAATACTGTTGAAATTCAAATTCCTCCATTAAGAGATAGAGTTGAAGACATTCCCTTATTGGCAAATCATTATCTACAGGTATATTCAAAAAAATATAATAAACCTTTGAAAAATTTTAGTGAGCCGGCACTGAACAAATTAGAAAAATATAGCTGGCCAGGAAATGTAAGAGAGCTTCAGCACGCAGTTGAAAGAGTTGTCATTTTAGGTGAATCGGAAATTATTCAGCCGGATGATTTTAATTTTTCATCTTTAAGCACAAGTGAAAACATTTTACCCACAAATAGTTTTAAAATAGAGGAAGCAGAAAAAAACTTGATTATAAAAGCAGTAAGCAAGCACAACGGAAATTTGACTCAAGCAGCGAAAGAGTTGGGACTAACCAGGGCTTCACTTTACCGAAGGCTTGAAAAATATGGTTTATAAGCGTTTCAGTTTAATTATAACTTTTAGAATAATTTTAATTTGCCTTTGTGTTTTTCTTTTAGCTTATGTTATAACCGACACAAGTTTGTATGCTACTATTTTTATTCTCTCCATAATTATAATCATCCAGATTTATTCTTTAATTAAATTCGTTGAAAAGACAAACAAAGACATTTCCAGGTTTTTTAATTCAATTCGGTATTCAGACTTTACACAAAACTTTAAATCAAATATTAAAGGAGCAGCCTTTGAAGATTTAAGCGATTCATTTATGGAAGTAATTGACGAATTCAAAAAAACTAGAAAAGAAAAAGAGGAAAATTACAGGTACCTTCAAACCATTGTACAGCATATCAGCATCGGTATTCTCGCTTACACACCTGACGGCAATGTAGAACTGTTAAATAACGCAGCCAAAAAATTATTAAAAATTAATTCGCTTAGATATATTTCAGATCTTAACTCATTAAGCAAGTCACTTGTAAGTTCATTATTAAAAATAAGAACCGGAGAAAAAATTCTAGAAAAGGTAATTGATAATAATGAACTTTTACAGCTATCAATTTTTGCAGCTGAATTTAAATTAGGTACAAAACATATAATACTTGTTCTTTTAAATAATATACAAAGTGAACTCGAAGAAAAAGAAATGGAAGCCTGGCAGAATCTTATAAGGGTTCTTACTCATGAAATTATGAATTCGATAACTCCTATTATTTCACTTTCTTCAACAGTAAATAATATTCTTGAAAATACCGGCGAACAAATTTCTGTTGAAACCATTAATGATGTAAGAGAAGCAATAACGACCATTCTAAAAAGAAGTAACGGTTTAATACACTTTGTTGACAGCTACCGAAGCTTGACAAGAATACCTGCACCGAATTTTAGTATTATCAAATTAGCAGTTCTTTTTGATAGACTAAAAAAATTATTAAACGAAGAATTTATAAAAAGAAATATTAATTTTTCTTATAAAATTGAACCATCAAATCTTGAGTTAACTGCAGACCAGGATTTAATAGAACAAGTTTTAATTAATTTAATAACAAATTCGATAAGTGCCATTTCAAATTGTGCAGAACCTTGCATACAACTGATAGGCAAATTTGATAATAGAGGAATTATAAATATTCAAGTGACTGATAACGGGAAAGGAATTCCGGAAGATTTACAAGAAAAAATATTTATACCTTTTTTTACAACAAAGAAAGAAGGTTCAGGGATAGGATTAAGCTTATCTAGGCAGATAATGAGAATTCATAAGGGAGGTATTTCAGTGAATTCTTTTCCGGATAAAGAAACAGTTTTTACCTTAAGATTTTAAGAAACATATTCGAACAATTTTTATTTTTTTTAGAAATCTCCTAAAAATTGTCATAAATATTATCTTACTTGCCCAATAGAAATTTTTAAGTTCAAGTTTAAGCTCAAGAATTGTATCTACTTTTTTAATTTCCTAATTCAACTTCAACCTGATGAACTTTTTTATCATTTGATACTGGAACTTTATTACCTTCAATTAATTCTCCATCAAGATATAAATTCTTTACGCCTTTGTAAATGCCTTTTGGATTCTTAACGGTTATATGATAAAAACTGTCTCTAAATTTTCTACCTATTTTAAATTGTTTCCAATCTTTGGGAATACAAGGATCGATAACAAGTCCATCAAAATCAGATCGAATTCCTAAAATATATTGAGAGAGAGAAACAAAAGACCAGGCAGCAGTTCCTGTCAGCCAGGAATTTTTTGCTTCACCCGGAGTTTCTGCATCTTTTCCGGCAGTCATTTGACTATAAACATAAGGCTCAGCCCGGTATGTATCAATTTGTTTTTCTTTTTCAGGTGGACAAATGCTTTTATAATATTCCATCGCTTTATCACCTCTTCCGATAATTGTCTCAGCAATTTGAATCCATGTATTATTATGTGTGAATATACCAGCGTTTTCTTTATAACCAGGAGGATAAGAACTAACTTCACCAAGATTAACATAATAAGTTTGAAATGCCGGCTGCTGTAAAATAATTCCATTTGAAGTTGCTAATAATTTATTTACACTATTTAATGATTTTTCTGCGAAACCATTTTCTAATCCCGTTCCTCCTAAAATTCCCCAGCCCTGGCTCTCTATAAATATTTTTCCTTCTTTGTTTTCATTAGAACCAATCTTATTTCCATTCGCATCATAAGCCCGCAAGAACCATTCTCCATCCCATCCATATTTGTAAATTGTCTCTTTCATTTTTACAAAATATTTTGTGTAGACTTCAGCTTCTTTTTTTTCACCAATGAAATTTAATATGCCTGACATTTCAATACATGCCCTGCAAAATAGTCCTGCTATCATTACAGATTCCGCAACTCTGTCATTTTCAATGTGTCCTACTAATTGAAAACTTTCACCAGGCTCAGTAGAAAAACAATTTAAATTTAAGCAGTCGTTCCAATCAGCGTGTCCTATTAAAGGCAAGCCATGAGGGCCTAAATTGTTCAATGTATATTTGAGAGAAATGTGAAGATGATCGAGCAAAGTAGCAGCCCCTGCTAAATCCTCCCCAAAGGGGAGGACTTTTTTGGAAACACCTTCACTTTGTGAAGGTGTATTTAAATTTTCTAAAATATTATTTAATACTTTATCAATTTCATTTATTACTTCTTCGTTTTTAAACCTAATAACTTTGTAACCTATATTTTGCAACCATTCTGTTCTTATTTCATCAGATTCTTTATTTTCAGGTATTTGATGAATTAACCCATCAATTTCAATTACAAGATTTTCCGATAAACAAACAAAATCAGCTATATATCTTCCGATTATATGCTGCCTTCTAAATTTAAAGCTATCAAGATTTTTTGATTTTAATTGTTTCCATAAAATCATTTCAGCTTTTGTAGGATTCTCTCTATTCTTTTCAGCAAAATTTTTCAAAAGCTTATATAGAGTTGGATCTGCAGTAGTCCACCCAAAATCTTTTTGCTCTACCTCCCCTTCCCATTGGGAAGGGGCTGGGGGATGGGCTGCAAAACCAATTTTTTCACTTAAGATGCTTATATCGCCAGTTTCTTTTATATAAACCGCTGTTGATAAAATTAACCAAAGCGGGTCATCATTAAATCCACCACCAATATCAGAGTTTCCTTTTTTTGTTAAAGGCTGGTATTGATGATAACAAGTTCCATCAGATAATTGGGTTGATGCAATATCTAAAATTCTTTGTCTTGCTTTTGATGGAATCATGTGGACAAAACCAAGAATATCCTGATTGCTGTCTCTATATCCCATTCCCCTTCCAATTCCTGATTCATATAGAGAAGCTGAGCGCGACATATTAAATGTTACCATGCATTGGTATTGATTCCAGATATTTGCCATTCGATTTATAACCGGATCAGGAGTTTCTGCCTGATAAGTTAACAATAAATCATCCCAATATTTTTTTAACTCACTAAATGATTTTGAAACTGCTTAGTATTCGAATAATAATTTCTAACATTCTCAAATTCATCTTTTACAATGCTTCCATCTTTATTAAATTTTTTGTCATTTGGATTTTCTGCATATCCTAAAATGAAATTTAAATCTTTGCCTTCACCAGGCTCCAACTCAATATCAATTTGATGAACTCCAATCGGCAGCCACCCATGAGCAATACTGTTTCTGCAATTTCCTTCAATGATTGCCTGAGGGGATTCCAAACCATTATGAACTCCGACAAATGCATCGCGACTAGTATCAAACCCGCTTATCATTTCACTTGAGGAAAAATATGCGTAATGATTGCGGCGTTCCCTATATTCTGTTTTATGAAATATTGTTCTCTTTTCAATTTCGACTTGACCAATAGAATAATTTCTCTGGAAGTTTGTCATATCATCATAAGCATCCCACAAGCACCATTCGATGAAGCTCCACAGCCTAATGTCCTTCTTTTGCGATGAATGATTTTTAATATGAATATCCCAAATTTCATTTCTCCCATTTAGTGGAATGAAAAATAAAATTGATACTTCAAGTTCATTTTTAATTCCGGAAATTTTTGTATAACCTAACCCATGGCGGCATTCATATTTATCTAAAGATACCCTCATCGGTTTCCACATTGGATTCCAAATTGTATTTCCATCTTTTATATATAAATATCGTCCATTGCTATCCATAGGAATATTATTATATCTGTAACGTGTCAAACGGCGAAGCTTAGCATCTTGATAGAAACAATATCCGCCGGCAGTATTTGAAATAATTCCGAAGAAATCTTCAGTGCCTAAATAATTTATCCATGGTAAAGGTGTGTCCGGCTTTTGAATTACATATTCTTTTTCTGAATCATTGAAATAACCATATTTCATTTATTATCCTCTTATAATTTTATTTATTAAACTTAACGTAGAAAACATAATAATGTTTTTGATTCTTCACATATTTTTTATTATTAGATTATCTGGGTTTAATACTTTTACCCCAAAAATAATACAAGTTAATTTTTTAACTAAGCTTATTTTAAGTAATTCTAAAATATTTCAAAATAATTTATTAAAGTATTTATACAGGCACTTTTGCATCATCTAATTTTATTTGCGGAATCAAGTGATATTATATATGCAAGATTTAATAGCAAAATGTATCAATCATAAACTAAAAAAGATGATTGTAAGAAAAATCATCTGCTCCACTTTACCAGCGGAGATTATAAAAATTTTAATAGTTCACCAATATTTATTTTCCATCCGGGGGAATCCCCTAGTCAGATATGTATGCACCTTCATATCTTAACTTTAGGAAAACTTGTTTTAATGATTTTAAGTACGGAGTTTAAAGCCTGTTGTGCAAAATCCAGCTTATAAAAAACAAATAAAAACAAAACGCTTATGAAAAAAATAAAAGCAGAAAATTCAAGAAAATTTGAACCGGCAAACCTTGAAAGGAATAAATTTTCACCGGATTGACTTTCATAAGTAAAATCATAAATACTGCGAATAAGAATAAGTGTACTTCCAGTCAATAAAGTTAGTAATGCGCTTCCGCCGTTTATCTCTTTATTTAAAATTCCAATTAAAAATACTCCTACAACCATAGAGGCAAAATAAGCCAGGACTTTGAACATCTTTAAACATAGTTGAAAATCCATGTTTTGAGCTAATGGCACTAATAAGATTGAAACCATTAGTAAAATTATAATTGTCAATCTTCCTACAAGAACTAATTTCCGGTCAGATGCTGATTGCTTAAAGCTTTTGTAAAAATCGAAAGTAAATAATGAGGACGTGCTGTTAAAAAATCCCGCGAACGAAGCTAAAATTGCTGCACAAACAGATATTATTAATATTCCACGAAGTACTTCCGGTAAAAATCCTTCTGTAAAAAGATTAAATAAAATATCCTCGGAAGTTAATCCATGAAATAGATTAATCACAATAATTCCAGGGAAAACAAAGATTAGGATAGGAATAATTTGTAAAACCATAGAAACAATACTTGCTTTCTTTATTGAATCATTATTACCTGCACTTAATATTTTTTGCAACATAAATTGATCGGCACACCAAAACCAAAAACCGATAATTGGAAGTCCTAGTATTAAACCCGGAAAACTGAATTTAGAATTTATTGTATAATTAAAACCAGATATTGAAGTAACCCCGGTAAAAAATGATTCAACTTTTTGACTGTAAGCGAGCCAAATGATTAATCCAACTACACCAACAGTAATTATAAAAGCTAAAAAAAGATTAACGAAAATTTCAGCCCGTAATCCGCCAATAATTACATAAATACCTGTTACAACCAAAAAGAAAAGAAGAGTAGAATAAGTATCTATGCCTGTTATCCTGTTAATAAAAACACTTCCAGCAATTAGAATAATCATCAACCTAAAAAAAATATTGAATATTATATAAAGAGCTGACAGATAAAGTTTACAGTTTCTATTAAATCTTTTCTCAAAATATTCAGGCAAAGTATTGATCTTATTTTTAAAAGATCTGGGAGCCAAAAACCACCCTAGAATAAAAAGCATCGCAATAGAAATAACACCATATATTAAAGTTAACCCTGAGGAAGTTAACCCTAATAAATAAGGAGTAAATAAGCATGTAGTTAAAAATGAAATCCCCAAGACTAGCCAGTGGACGTCCCTGTTAGCAAAAAAATAACCATCCAATGTCATTTCTTTTGAATGTGTTGCATACAGGCTAATACTGATTAGAAAAACAGGATAAAAAAAGTATAAAAAAAACCCTACTGTAGATAAGCCGAACAAATAATTTCTCTTTTTAAAATTTTAACCGTTTCAATTCATTAAAAAAAAGTCAATGTTTATACCAATTAGACTAAATGAGTAATTCGATTGATTAACAACTAAAAAATTTCAGCCTGGAAGATTTCTTATATCATTAAGATAATACCTGTGAATACATAATATATCAAATTGATAAACAATGATTGTAAGATGTTGATTTTATAATTACTTAAATAAGAGTTAGAAAGGTAAAATTCATTTTAACCATTAGCTGAAATACCCATAATTTATTCGTTCCAAAAGTTGAACAAGGAGATGGAGAAAAACTGGATTCTATACTTCCACAAATGGTAAGCATTCTGGAATGGAAAACAGATTATTACTTATTCTTTAAAACAAGTCTTTGTTTAAAAATTCTTTTAGAAAAATCATCTTTTTAGTTTGGATAAAGCTGCCCACACTTAATTGATAGAAATATATTCCACTTGGCAAATCAAACTTATCTGCATCAAAATCTACTTCGTAATTACCTGCTTGTTTTGTTTCGTTTACTAAAGTCGCAACTTCTCTTCCAAGAATATCATAAATCTTCAGTTGTACAATAGAAGAATGACTTGTCTCTATGTTTGGAATGGAATACTTAATTTTTGTAGATGGATTAAAAGGGTTCGGATAATTCTGAGAAAGTGAAAAATTCGAAATCTTACTGCTTATATTTTTATCTTTCACAGCTAATGCGATATCACCTGGTTCAGTTAAAATATATTGCACAGACTTTGCCGGCGACTTAAATTTTATAATATCACCCGTATTATAAGCTCTTGCTGGTATTTTTCTTAATTTACTAAATGGCCCCCATTCTTTATTTCCAGGGATTGTATCATTTATTACTACAGTTTGAGAAAAATCTTCACTATCTCCGCCTGTTAGAGAATAGATATAATATTTATCACCAACGCTATTTAAAAGGATTTATTTTCACGGTTTGACTGGTACTCCCTTTATTAACAATTACAATGGCATCATGCCCGCTTGTAAATGTAGTAGCGTATGCAAGAATGTCGCTGCTTCCAGAAACAGAAGTGTTAATCGAGTGATCACCAGTAAAATATTCCAAAAAATAAATATAAAAATATGCAGGTCTTGGATTCCATGCAGGTATTTCCGTATTGCTGCCGGCGTATAATAATCCAGTTTCTCCAGTGGCGATCAGCCATCTAGCAGATAATCCGAAATTATTTTTTATCATTTCACTAAATAATACAACTGCCTGCATTCCATTTGCTACGGATGTGGTTATATTTTCTGGTCCATTGCAATTCCATTCTGTTATTGCGACAGGTCTTGAAAAAGCATTCTTAGCTGAAATATCTGATCGTATAAATTTTATGTCTTTCAACAATTCGGTACGAGCAACATCAATTTCACCTTTTAAAGTATTTGATTGGTTTCCAAAATAATTATGCATTAAATAAAAATCCGGAACATTACCAGCCTCCTTAAAAAAGCCTTCATTCCATTTTTTATCTACACTATTCCAACTATTTGTTCCATCATAATGTAACACTTGACCGCCAATATATATTGTAGCATTGATTTCAGCGGCGGCAGCTTTCATTGAATCTACAAATACTTTAAAATGTTTACCGTACAGTTCACCTGAAATAACTTCCGGCTGGCGATCTTTATTTATTGTTGTGTCAATTTTCCAACCAGTTTCCCAGGGACCAGCATTTTCATTACCAATTTCCCAAAACCTTGTTCTTCCATCATCATACCTCACCCAATCAGCTGCAAGATGAGCAGCTTGTGCTACCGGATCATCACTTGTACCATAACGTGCATAAGCATAGTTAATTGTTATCAGTCCTTCACAGCCGATTGCATCCCTCATTCTATAATAGTTATCAACAGTAGTTGTCCAACTGCCTTTTCCTGATTGTGGATAAAAAGTTACCCATTTATTCTGGTTACCATCCCAAATGGTATCTGGAATATCTGAAGGTATTCCATTCCAAAAAAAGATATCCGCCCAACTTCCTCCTGGATATCTTATAAATGATGGTTTAAGTATTTTAAGATTATTTAACAAAACCTGATCTCCTGTTACATTTCCCATCCAGCAAGGAAATGCGTTACCAAACATATAATTTGAAATTTTACCTAAAGTATCATTTGAATTTATAGTGACAAATACGGTTGGAGATTCTGAAGGCTTCTGAGCTAATTCTGAATTAGGTGCTGTAATATACTTAGGATAATAATCTTCTAAAAAACAATTAGTATCTGCTTGACCTAAGATCAATTGTGTTAAAAATAACATTATTATAGTAATAAATAATAAAAGATTTTTCACTTATACTTTCCCTATTTTATTCATATAATAGATTTTAATTAATTCATTGACATACTAATATCTCTAATAATCAATCTATAGAAGTTTCCCAGTTCTATTAACTTTACCCATTATCATCTTATGTCATAGACTCAAAACACGGCAGTTATTTTGTTTGAATATTTATAACAGCTTCTTGGAGTCCTTCTGAATATACTTTTAGTTTAATATCCCCTTTATTTTTGCTTGACTGAACAACCGCCAAGCATAATCCATTAAATGCTTTATGCTGATTAGCTTTGAATGACTCTAAATCTGTTTCACTCCCATTATCAACACCAACAATCTTCCCTTCCCCTGAAATATCGAAATGAATTAAATTATCTGCATAAGGAACTAGAGTGCCTTTGTCATCCAATATTTTTACAGTTACAAAAGAAAGATCTTTTCCATCTGCATTGATAGTATCTCTATCCGCTTGTAAAATTAATTTTGAGGGAAGACCTGCAGTTTTTATTTCTTCAGTTAATATTTCCTTTCCGTTTGTTCTTCCTATAGCTTTTAATGTACCGGGAACAAATGGAATTCTCCACATCAAATGAAGTTCATTCCCCGTTTTATGTTTTGTACCCAATGAATTTCCATTTAAGAATAACTCTACTTCATTACAATTTGTATAAGCCCATACGTCGACAATCTGATGTGATTTCCAATTCCAGTGAGGGAAAATATGAAGTACTGGTTTATCCGTCCATTCACTTTGATATAAATAGTATGAATCTTTTGGGAACCCAGCTAGATCTATTATACCAAAATAAGAACTGCGTGAAGGCCATTCGTAAGGAGTTGGTTCTCCTAAATAATCGAAGCCTGTCCATATATACATACCTGATACATAATCATATTTGTTAACTTGATTTAAAGCTTCTTCATGAGTTGCGCCCCAGGGTGCACTGCAATTATCATAAGCAGAACAAGTATTATCAGAATTTCCGGTTGTAAAGGGTATATCCCATCGCTTACGGCCAGCGCCTAATACTATCGGAAGGCATATCATAATGTCCGCGTGTTTCTAATGCGGAAGTTGTTTCTGAAGCAATTAATTTTTGACCAGGGAAATTCTTTGGAAAAGTTTCATAATTTTGTCCATGATAACTAAATCCTATCAAATCCAAAGCACCGGATTTGATAATAAAATTTCCCGGTTCAGCATCATTGCAATTAGATGTTATTGGACGGGTAGTATCGAGATTTCTAACAATAGAACATAACTCTTTTGCAATAGGAATTCCTGTACTGTCCCATTGCTCCTGAATTTCATTACCGATGCTCCAGATAAAAATGCTTGGATGATTTCTGTCTCGAATAACCATATCCTCAAGATCTCTCTTATGCCATTCATCCCAGTCCAATGAATAATCATATTTTGTTTTACCTTTTTTCCACATATCAAAAGCTTCATCCATAACAATGAATCCCATCTTATCACAAAGATCCAACAGTTCAGGAGCGGGCGGATTATGCGATGTTCTGATTCCATTACATCCCATATCTTTTAATATTTCAAGTTGTCGTTCGATAGCCCTAGTATTAATTGCAGCACCTAAACATCCGAAATCATGATGATCGCAAACGCCTTTTATTTTTATATTTTTTCCATTGAGAAAAAATCCTTTCTCTATATCAAATTGAAAAGTACGAATTCCAAAAGTTGTTTCATATTCGTCATATTCATTTCCATTAAATTCAACGGTGGAAACAGCTTTATATAAGTTAGGATTTTCAATTGACCATAGTTCGGGATTATCAACTTTAATTCTTGCGCAATTACAATTGAAGAATCATTCGGTATTAATTTTTCAGTTTCTATTTTCGCAGATTGATTATCTTTTGGATTAATAATAACTGTGGTTAAAGTAATTTTTCTATCCTCACCCGATTTTTTTTACTTTAGTTTGAATTGAAACTTTTGCAGCATTTTTATTTACTGCAGGAGTAGTAATAAATGTTCCCCAATGATCTACGAAAATTTTTTCTGTAGTAACCAGCCAAACATTTCTATAAATTCCTGAACCGGAATACCAGCGGGAGTTTGGCTGTTTTGAATTATCAACTTTCACAGCAATAACATTTTTTTCATTTCCATATTTTAGATATGGTGTTAATTCATATTGAAATGAACTGTAACCGTAAGGACGTTTTCCGAGATAATGTCCGTTTATCCAAACTTCACTGTTTCGATAAACACCATCGAAATCGATAAAAGATATTTATCTTTTTCGGATTCCGGTAATTTAAATGTTTTTCTATACCAGCCTATTCCGCCGGGCAATGCTCCGCCGCCAACGCCGGCAGGATTATCCTTATCAAATTTTCCTTCGATACTCCAATCATGCGGAAGATCGAGTTTACGCCATTGGAATCATCAAAGTCAGGAATTTGCGCATCTGTAACATCGCCTAAATTAAATTTCCAATTGCTTTCAAAATCTTGTTTTGACTACTCTTGAATTTTGAACAGCCATTAATCAATAATGCAAGTCAAAGAAAAGAACCTAAAGAGAACAGGAAATTTATTTCAGATTTATAAAAAGAATTTCATTTCTTTATCCTATTAAATTGATTTATAATTGATTGCTGTATCGAAATAGAAAAATTAATGCAACTCATTATTTCATCTTTACAATTGCTCAGTACCATTATATTTAACAACTTCATCAGGCTTTGAATCGAAATCAACCCGGAAGGTTTATTTTGGTTATCCATACAATTTCAAATGTTCTTGTTTTCAACATGCCGTCAAATTCCCCGTCTCGATTTCCAATTGTCAATGTTTTATTCGTTCGTTATATGTAAAAGGTATTAATGCAAATTTTCCTTTTTCATAATTATAATTAATATTCTCATCTTCATAAAGTTTAAATGAACCGTCACTTCCTGTATAAATAAATAAACGAATCGGATCAGCCGGTTTTTCAGATGCATATTGAATTTCAGGTCCGCATGGAATTATTGAACCTTCTTTTACGTAAATAGGAATGTTCAGTATAAGGTGCATCTGCATTTATTGTTTGTCCACCCTCAAAATATTTCCCTGATTGAAATCATACCATCCGGTCCTTCCGGTAAGATAAACATTTCTCTGATCTGCTTTATATTCAGTTACCGGATTGATTAATAATGAAGGCCCAAACATAAATTGATCACCGATATTTAAAACATTTTTATCATTTTGAAAATCCATAACCAATGCACGCATAATTGTATAATCATTTTGTGTTACCATTCCGTTTAATGAATAAATGTATGGCATCAAACGATAACGAAGTTTATCATAAGCAAGCATTGTTTTATAAGCAGGATGATCTTCCGGAGCAATATTAAACATTTCGCGGTATGGAAATTCACCGTGAACCCTTAACAAAGGACAGAAAGTACCGAACTGGAACCATCGTGTCTTTAATTCCCGCCATTCTTCAAGATCAGATTCATTTGGATTTTCATATCGCGGTTCAACCGCAAAACCGCCGATGTCTGTTGTCCAATAAGGAATTCCTGAAATAGAGAAATTTAAGCCTGCGGAAATTTGATTTCTTAAATCTTCCCATCTTGCTGCAACATCTCCGCTCCATGTTGCGGCAGAATATCTTTGCTGCCCGGCAAATGCAGAACGTGTTAAAATAAATACTCGTTTATTCGGATTGGTTTTTCTTTGACCTTCATAAACTGCTTTAGAATTCATCAATGAAAAAGTATTTGCATATCTTGAAGCAGAACCCAAAGCTGTTGGTCCTTCCCGCAAAGTTGTTTCATTTCTTGAAAGATTTGAACAAATATCCGGTTCGGTCGCTGTCGAGCCACCATGCATCAAAACCTTTTGAGAATAAATGTTCATTGATTTGTTTCCAATATAATTTTCTGGCTCCTGTACTATAAGGATCATAAAATGTTGAAACATAACCCGGACCAACCCAATCTCTTTGTCCCTTTTCAACATTGCGCATATAAAGCCAGCCATGTTCTTTAAATTCATCATAATGTTTTGTTCCAACATAAAATTTGGCCCATACAGAAATCATAATATGTGTATGTAGTTTATTATGTAATTCTTCAACCATTCCATTCAGGATCGGGATAACGAGTCGCATCAAATTCGTGACTTCCCCATTGATCTTCTTTCCAGTAAAACCAATCCTGTACAATATTATCCAACGGAATTTTTCTTTTTCGAAATTCTTTTACAACTGCAAGCAATTCATCCTGAGTTTTATAGCGCTGACGGCATTGCCATAAACCCATTGCCCATTTTGGCATCATCGGAGCTTTGCCTGTTATTTCACGATAACCATGAATAACTTCATCCATATTTTTACCGTGAATAAAATAATAATCAATTTGATCCGCTACTTCAGAATAGAGAGAAATGTTATGTTCAAAATCTTCTTTATCGGTGGAAGATAATTTTAATCCAATATATCCATCATTAGGAATCCATTCAATTTTAATTTTATATTTTTTCCCTGTTCCATATCAAGATTTAATATGTGAGTCCAAGGAAGCCAATTTTGTCTCCAGGAATCAACTAACAATTTACCATCCAGCCACATTTTAATATAACTTGAAGCATAAAGTCTAAATTTATGAATACCGGGTTCATTGCATTCAATTTCACCGCTCCATCTTACGGCTTTTACATTTTGATGAAATCCATCCGGGAAAGCATCATTCACATCAATAAATTCGTGTTCAATTCTTGGTTCTGTTCTTTTCGTAAAAAGTTCTGTACATGAAGTATCCTTGAAATATTCTGCAGTTAGTCCGCCTTCATTTCCATCTTCATCATAAAGTTTAAGATTATTTAAAGTTTCATAATCGCGAATATCTCCAAATTTTGTTCGAGAATTATTATCCCATAGAATTCCATAATGCTTGTTGGAAACAAGAAATGGAATTATATCAACAATATTATATTGCCAGAGGTCTACATCGTGGCCTTTATAATTCATTATTCCATTTTGATGCTGGCCAAGTCCGTAAAAAGCTTCATCATCAGGCGAGTTGAAAAGATCTTGAATATGATATGTTTGTTCTCCCATTACATCTGCTGAAGTAATAACTTTTCCACCACTAGTATTTTCTTGCAGCAACAAATTGTTGGCAGAATCATAAAATGCAACTGCACCTGTAATAGTATCGACATGAACAACTACATTTGAAGTAGATATTTCAACAGTGCTGCCATTCTCATTGACCGTCCATTTTACAGGCGTCCAATTTTTTTTAACAACCATTAAGCTGGGGCGATGAGAAAATGAATCTACAGGTGATGCAATAACTCTAATTATATCATCATTACAAACTTGAATTTTTATCCATTTTGCATCTGTAACTTTTTGTTTCTGCATTTTGAAAAGTACACCGTCTGGCTGCTTTTCATAAGCGAAATTATTTTGAAGACCAATGAGCAAAGAGAATATTATTATTGTGAATTGCCAATTTTTTAATTTCATTGAAAGCCTTTTTAATTACAGTTTAGTAAATCATTTAATATAATTTTAAAAATATTAAATCCTAAAAGGAAGGTAATATTACGAGCGATAACAATTTTAGCGTAGTGAAAATTGAACAATATTCACCCTCTTAAATTATTCTCTAATACATAAATATGTTTATGTATTAACACAATGATTATACCGTTATTTTTAAGTTTAATAATTTTGATTTGCAGCAAGAAATGTAATAATTAAACTATTTTTCTATATCAAAAAGATAAAAGCAATTAATCAACGGTTATATCAAAATGATATATTAAATCCATGCAGTAAATGATTTGTTTAAAAGAAATTAATCAAACATTATTAATTCCCAATCTTATTTTCTATTAAATCATTATTGTGCTTTTTTTATTCCCAGCTTGTTGCACATTCTATAAAAGTTAGAAGGCGCAATCCCCAATTTTTTGGCTGCTTCTGATTCGGACTTTGTTTTATTTTTAACATGATTGAAATATCTCCACCTGAATATGCTTTCCATTTCTTTCCATGTTAATATTTTTTCACCAAACCAAAATTCTGGTCCTGTAATAGTTCCAACTTTTTTGGGGCCTAAAACATTTACAACGTCATCTTTTTTAATTTCCCCTTCAGAAGAAATTAAAACTCTTTGAATAATGTTTTGAAGCTGTCTTATGTTGCCCGGCCAATCATAAGATTGAAGTACTTCTAATGCTTCGCCGGATATTCTTGGAGTATCTATTGCCATTTGGCTGCTGTATTTATCAATAAAATAATCAGTTAAAAGTGGGATGTCTTCAATACGCTCCCTCAAAGTTGGAGTATAAATGTAAACCACATTCAACCGGTAATAAAGATCTTCCCTAAACTTTTTCTCCTCGATTGCTTTTTCAAGATCAACATTAGTTGCAGCTATAACACGAACATCGACTTTAACTTTTTCTGTTCTTCCAATTTTATCAAGTTCACCTTCTTGAAGAACTCTTAATAATTTTACCTGAGAGGACATTGGTAAGATTCCAATTTCATCTAAAAAAATTGAACCATTATTTGCGATCTCAAAAAGGCCTTTTTTAGGATTAACTGCACCGGTGAATGATCCTTTTTCAAAACCGAATAGTTCGCTTTCTACTAAATCATGAGGAATGCTTCCTGCATTAATCGAAACAAAATTTTCATATTTTCTTTTACTGAGATAATGAATATGAGTTGCTACTAATTCTTTACCTGTACCTGAAGCTCCGGAGATTAGTACGGTTGCATCCTGTTGAGCAGCTTTTTCAATTTGCTTTAACATTCTTTTTACTGCTGGAGATTCGCCAATAATTTTTTTCTTTCTTAATGTATTATTTATAGATTGATTCAATTGTAAATTTGATTTTATATTATCAAGGTTCAGTCTTTTTTTCTCATAAGCATTATAGATTGACAAGAGAAGGTCAGTTGGCTGGTAAATATATTCTTGAATATCAGCAGGATATTTTGTGCAGAACCACATAGCACCAGCTTCAATTAATTTATTCGCAAACTCGAAATCAGTTACATTAATTGTCATTTTTGTAATAACAATAATCTGGATAAACGGATCAATATTTTTTATTTTGTGAATAAGTCTCTCACCCGGTGAGCGGCCCCATTATCTGGTAATCCATTATAATCACATCAAATTCATCTTCTCCATCAGATAAAAGCTTTAGCGCAGACTGCCCATCGGCAACAACTTTTTTAATTATTAGTTTGTCGCTAAAAGGAGCTAAAGTACGTTTAACCCTGTTTACATCAAAAGATTCATCTTCTATCAGCAAAAGGTTTATTGGTTTATTGAACTGCATTCTCTCTCCAGGTATTTATAAATCATCACTATTTTTTTTTGCACCGGTGCAAATATAAATTAATGTTTAATTACTAACACAAATCTGCATCCTTCTGTTTTATTATTAAAAGCATCAAGTTCCCATCCGCACCGTTTGGATATTTCATGAGCAAGATAGCAGCCGTAGCCGCGGTTGCCATTTTCATCTTTGGTTGAAATATTTTCAAGAAATATCCTCTTAACACCAAATTCATTTTTTTCTAAAAGATCGGGACGGATTCCTACACCATTATCTTCGATTGTTAAAATAGTATTTTTAATTTCAGGGCTATAACAGGTGCTAATGGTAATTTCAATTAAATCCTTGTCTGCGTGATCGATTGAGTTTTGAATTAAAGGCTCTATAATTTCCCAAACCACAAATTCATTAACAGAAACTTTCGGGAGATTATTATCAAGATTAAAATTAAAATTTATCGATTTTACCTGTAAGGAAATTCTTAAGAAGATTTCATTAACGATAAATTTTAGAACTTCATTTAAATCAGTTTTAAAGATAATATTTCTTATAGTTTGGATAGGCGGATTATACCATTTCATATCATAGATAACTCTTGAAATAAAGTTTGCATATTTTGAAATTCGGTATCTTACTTCCTTAATATTTGATTCATCAATCTTTTCTAAATCTTCATTTATAAAGCCCATCACTTTTTCTGCTTTATGATGTGTGTGATAAATTCTTTTAGCAAAAAGATGTTCTTTCTTTTGTGCAATATGTTCATGGAGATGGGCTTCTCTTTCTTTATATAACTGTTCTCTTGTTTCATCTCTTTCAATTAATGTATAAGACGAGATATAAAACATAGCCATCAAACCCAACAATATAAGCGAATAAAAAAACAAAACAGTTTTGTTAAAGCCTGCAAGTATCTGCTGGCTTATAAAAGAAAAATCCGGATGAATTTTTAAATAGACTGCACCGCTGTATTCACCATGAGGAACCAAAGGCACGTAAACATGAACTACATTCTGCTTTTCTTCAAAGCTTGTTATGAGTTCCGATTTAATCATTTTATTATGAATTTTAGAGTACCTGGCAATAGCGTCTTTATATATCGGATTATTCAGTGAATCTGAAATTTTATGGTTGTAGTAATAATTAAAAAGTGTTTGGCCTAAATCCATAGCAATGAACTTTCCATTATATGGAAGAATAACACACATTTCCTCAACATTTCTTTTCATTAAAGGCTGCTTTAAAATACTATTTAATGCATGCACAAGATTTCTGGCGCGATATGCTTCATCTTCTCCGCCGTTATCAAGAGGATCGGATTCCAATAATAGTTCTAATGAAGTAGTGGTTAAATTCCCGATTTGTTCCGCAGAATTTTGCTTATACCAATCCATTGTATCAGATAAAAGATTTCGAAGAGTATTTTGCTGTAATTGTGTTACAAATACCTGGAAGATAATTAGTATTAAGAAAATAATTAAGATATGCTTCCATTCGAACCGCATATATTTTAATTTGTTAATTACTTTCATTTGCTTACAAACTCCTAACTATTTTTCAACAGTTTTTTCATTATTGATTTGCTTTGTAGCATCATTCAAAGCTTCTTTAACCGATATTTCATTTAGTAAAGCTTTGTGAAAATACCTGGACATAATTTCAGAAAGCATGGTGTAATTCTCCATAAAGGGGCGGTGCCTTCCCCACTTAAGAAGCTGTTGAAATTTTTTTAATTCTTTATGTTGATTTAGATACGATGTATCTTCATATACTTCATTGTTAATTGGAAGATAACCCCCCTCTTCATAAAGTATCTGCTGGTTTTCTTTCTGGAACATGAATTTAATAAACTTTAAAGCTTCTTCTTTTCTATTAGAAAATTTAGAAATCATTAAGCTCCATCCTCCAAAAACTCCGGAAGTGTTATTCCCTTTGAAATGAGGCAGAGGTGCAATTTCCATGTTGGCTATGTTGGAAGTATCCTTTAAAAATCTTTTGTACTGTTTGTGATATCCAACCCATCCGCGCAGGAAAACAGCATTTTTAGCATTTGCATAAAGATAACTATTATATTCATCGAATCGTGTTACTTCAATAGGTGAAAATTTATATTTATAAATAAAATCTCTCATCATTTGCAAACCGCGTTCGGCATAAGGATCATTTAGATCAACGGTTTTGCTTTCAAATATTTTATTTGATTCCTGGTTAGATAACATTTCATGAAAGCAGCATAGCATGCCTTCAAAATCTCCGCCTGTAAAAATGTAGTAAGGATTTTTATATTTTTGAAAACGCTTGCCGAGATTAATAAATTGATCCCAGGTAAGTGAATTATTAATCTGGTTTTCAATTTCTTTTCCATCAGGCAGCTTTTCAATCAAATCTTTCCTATAATACAATACACCTTCATCAAGAAACATTGGAAAGGCTACAAGGCTGTCATCATGATAGCCGGCATTCAATGCCATCTTGTTCACATTATCGAGGGTTTTTTGATCAAAACGTTTTTGCATATCATATCCCCATTTTGCAAACCGGGGAATCCAAATCAAATCAACAGCAAAAATATCTATTCCATCTCCCCTGCTTCTTAAAGAACGGGTTAAAATTTCTTTTCTATCATTTGTAGTAAAATTGGAGAAAGGAAGATTAACGGGTATAACTTCAATCTGATTTTTATATTTCTCATTAAATTTTTTAATGATTTTTAAATGGGCATCGGAAATATTATCAATGTAATATAGTTTCTTTATAGTGTTCTCAGGGAAAATATTAATCTGATTTTGTAAATAAATAAAGAATATAGATAACACTGCAGCAATTATCCCTATTACCCAGAATGGTGATTTGTTTAATTTCAACCCTTTACCCAGCTTTCATTAGTAATTTTTTTGATGCCAAATTCCTTTTCACATATTATTAAGTGAAAATAAGTTTTTATTATTTCTTATTAAAATTAATTTTGTTTTTATATTAGAAGCTAATGAGGATATTTTCCAGGCTAAAAAAAATATCATACATAAATTGATTTCATTAATTTGTCTTTTCCTGTACAAGTATTCTTTTCAGTTCACGGATATTTAATTCGGTTGGAAAACCTTCTTCATGCCAGTGTTTCTTACAGCCGCAGTTATCAAGAAGAACACATTGAGCAGGCACATCATAACGTTTTAACTCCCAACCTCCTTCAACCAAAGTTGTAACACAAGCAGATGCAACAACTCCTCTTTTAGGTTGATCTTTTTGAGGAGACCAAAGTGATAAATCGGATGCATGCGGAATAATATACACATCAAAATTATTTTTCTTTCCCATCATTCTAAGTTGATTAACATGGCATGAAGACTCACAACCCTGACAAACCAAACCTTCTTTTACTTTTATTGCTTTACATTTATCATCAGAATTATTTCTCATACAGCCAGGAACAAGAACTGCTTTTGCTTGTGAAGTATCGAAATCAGTTTTGAAACGCTTGGTTCATTAATTCTGCGCCGACCATATTTAGGTGATACTCCAAACGAGTCCGCATACATGATATTCGATCTTCACGCCAGAGATAATGCTTATAAGAATTATTTATAAAATTTCTAACATTCTTGGTGTATTTCCCCAAAGCAATTTCAGAACTTTCTTCAAACCATTCTGTAAAATTTCTTATTCTCTTAAAAGTTTTTGTAAGCTCTCCTACATTTTTAGTACCCCAGATAAGCTCGCCATCTTATAAATCGCAGCGCCTGTTCTCCAAATTCCCCGGTTGCTTCGAACCATTTGCAAACATGATCAACTTTTTCCAGAGCGGGATTATATGTAACCTCAGTTTGAACTTTCTTAGGAAGTAAAAAAAGTGTTAAAAATATTCCTCTTACTAAATCAATTATAGGTTTTACCTGCTGATGTTTCTTTCTCCATTCACCCATTCTCGACATTGTAACAAAAGGAGCATGATGAACTCTTAAAGCAGTAGGTGCGTACACCTTCCATAGCACTCCAAAACTAAGCAGCTCCAGAATATATTCTTCAATCTCTCTTACGACTTCAAGTTTGAATGCTCGAAGATAATCCATATAATCATCTGCAATGGGCATTAATGAATCAACTGATTTTGCTAAAACAATATCAGTGAAAGTGCGAACGTCCTGATAATAATATTCTGAATTCTTCTGTTCGTCTTTAAGCGAATAAGTGATTATTTCCAATTTTATTTCCCTTCTTTATTCTTGTATTAAAATACTTTGAACATCAGAAGAATGATTTGAACACAACAGATGTACTATAAAATGAATGATTGAATTAATGTTTAATCGTATAACTTAAAGAACTATTTAAAAACTAAATAATTTGGAAAAGTTAATAATCATAATCACATTACTTTTATTCATAGGAGTTCCCTTCGAATATACGAAGCTTTTTTTTGGAGGTTAATTGATAATCGAATCCCTCTTTTATTTGTGTTCAAATTAAGACAATACAGATTAAAGATTCAACATTAATCTTCACATTTGCATGAATTAAAAATTTGATTATTAAAAGATTTAATCAAGACTAATAGTTTGTTAATTGAAGAATTTTATTCACCGAATTCCAATTTCTGGTTGTTCCTATTAAGCCAAGTTTTTTCTCTAAGAAGTTTGTTGAAAAAACTGTTTTTTGAATATCATTTTTTCTAATTAAAACATAAACTTCACAATTTTTTATTCTGAAAGTTTCAAGTTCATTATCGTAAGATTTTACTGCTTGCTTAATTTTATTATCCGGCTGTTGCGAAAGAAACATTACATAAAGTTTTATATTTGGTTCAGTTATTTCTTTTTTAAATGGATTAGCTTTAATAATATTTAACATTTCTTCCGGAGTTCTTAAAACAACATCTACAGAATATCCAAGCGATTTTTTTAATCCTTTTTCAATTTTAATTTTAACTTTTTCAATGTCAGTCTGAGATGATTCAAAAATTACATTTCCGCTTTGAATAAATGTTTTAACATTTTTAAATCCAAAGGAAGTAAATATTTCGGCAAGGTCTTTCATTTTTATTACTTTACTTCCGCCGACGTTTACACCTCTTAAAAATGCGATGAATTTTTTCATATATCGTTCTATTTAAATAAAATAATACTTAAAATACTCTCTCATCCGCTGAAGGCCCATAAATAGACGGAACTGCAATATTATTTAACCGCATATAAACAGTCAATTGCCCGCGGTGATGAACCATATGATTTATTGATGAACCCAAATTATCTAACTTAGGTGAACTAAATAGAGTCTTCCCTTCCCTTTTAAGATAAAACTGTTCTGATAATTCTTCATCAGAAATTTTTCCCAATGCAGCTTTAGCTTCTTTTATATTCTCATTAAAATGATTTACTAATTCTTGTGTAGTCTTTGGTTGAAAGTGACTGAATGTTGCAAAATCAATTTCTGATTTTTCTATTATAAAAGTTATCCATTTAGGAATTTCTGCTACAAGTAGTGCCAAATAACCCATTGCCATTGATTTTTCATGAGGTTTGTATTCAGATAATTCCATTGGAATTCTTTCAAGGCATTTACGGTTTGCAGTTTCTTCTGCTTTTAATTCTTTTATTAATTGTTGACAGATTATATTGCTCATGTATAACTCCTTTATAAAATTTTAATATAAACGAATGAAAAATAATTTAATAATAAGAAGAGGACTGTGTTAAACAGCAAAACTTATATAATAAGTATATTCAAGATATAAAAAACTAATTTGCAGAAACAGTTCTGTCCTGTGCCCATTCTCTCATTGCATCTATATTCTCAGCCATAACAACCGAAAGCGGACGCGTCTTTTCAATCTCTTTCAATAAAATTTCTGTACTCAATTGTTTGTAACCACCAATGACAGAATAGAAGCCTGAAACAATTACCTGCTCAATTTCAGAACCTGAAAATCCTTCACAGGCTTGCGCAATTTTATCTATATCAAAGTTATCAGGATTTAAATTTCTTTTTTTAAGATGAATAGTTAGAATCTCTTTACGAATAGAAACATCAGGTAAATCAACAAAAAAGATTTCATCCATCCTTCCTTTTCTCATAAGTTCAGGCGGAAGTGTTTGAATATCATTTGCGGTGGCTACAAGAAATACCAACGTTTTTCTTTCGGCCATCCAGGTTAAAAATGTACCAAGCACACGTTTTGAAGTTCCGCTGTCATTATTATCTGAAGCTAATCCCTTTTCAATTTCATCAATCCATAAAACACATGGAGCCATCATATCTGCCATCTTTAAAGCTTCACGGATTTTTCGCTCAGTCTCGCCAAAAAATTTATTATAAATTGTTCCGAAGTCCAATCGCAGTAAAGGTATTCCCCATGTTCCGGCAACAGCTTTAGCAGCTAAACTTTTTCCGCTTCCCTGAACTCCCAAAAGTAAAACTCCTTTGGGGACATCAATACCAACATTTTTTACTTCACCAATAAAAATCTTTTTCCTTTTTTCGAGCCATTCTTTTAAATTTTTCAAACCGCCGACTTCCCCAAACGACGAAGTATCATGTTCGTAATAAAGTACATTGTCTTTATTCAATAAATAATATTTTGCTTTGGCTATTTCAGGAATGTCTTCTTTATTTATTGCATTATCTCGTAAAGCGTTGTATAAAATTCTTTTTATTTCGGAAAATGAAAGCCCATGAAGATTTTTAATAAATACGTTTAAAATCGATTCATCAACATCAACTTTTTTGTTTGGAGTTTCAGCTTTCCATTTTTCAATTGTTTCCATTAAAAAATTTCTTATCTCTTCGTCAGAGGGAAAAGCCAATTCATATTGAGTTGAAAGAAATTTTACTTCATCGGGTAATTCAATTTGAGAAGAAATAAAAAAAATCGTTTGATCTAATTTATCTGAATTTAAAGCCAGTTCTTTTATCAACCTTACATTTCTATCATTCTTTAAATAGGGATGATAATCAACAAGCACAAACATTGCAGATCTATAATTTTGATATATCGTATATAAAACTTCTGTAGGCTCGAGTTGATTAGAACCATTAATCTCACCGCTCTTATCCAATAAAGAAAATCCTCTAACCAAATTCCATCCATAAACAGGCTTTCTTAATGAAGAGCCTAGGCTGACTATTAAATGAATAACTTCTTTCTCATCGCGGGTTTCTATTGTAATTAATGGAACACGTGATTTTACAAGGTGGAATAAATCTAAAAGGTCGTTCATAATTTTTTAAGAGATAATTAATAACTATTTAATATAATTTCCATATCGCGATTATATAAACCCAATTTCTTTAGAGAAATTGGGTTTATGATTAAATGCTGGCTACGATTTACAATTAACAAATATTTAACTTCGATTTAATTTATAAAAATTAGATTGAAATTCTAAGCTGTTAATTGTTTTTAAGATTCTTTTTTAATCGGAACTATTCCAGCCATCTCACCAATAACGTTCACAATCTCTTGATTAGCAGGAACAATTATTTTTGTATTATTTTCTAATGAACTTTGTACGGTCTCTAATTTTTTTAATACTTGTGCATTACCAACAAAATATTTATTAGCCGCTTCATTCACTAATCTTATTGCTTCTGCTTCACCTTCTGCTTGTAATATTCTGGATTGCTTAATGCCTTCGGCTTGCTTAATGGAAGATCTTTTCTGACCATCGGCTGTAGTCTCTGCAGCAGTAGCAAAATCAATGGCTGCAATTTTTTCATTTTCTGCTTTTACTATTTTATTCATAGTATCCTGAACATCGTGCGGGGGATCAATTTGCTTTAGTTCAGCACGAACGATATCAATTCCCCAATTTTCAGTTTCTTTAACCAACACACTGTGTAATTCTGTATTGATTTTATTTCTTTCACTATTTGCTGATTTCAAAGTCAGCGTACCAATAATATTTCTTAAAGTTGTGCGGGCAAGATTAACAATCTGAACATCAATATTATTTACATTGTACTGACAGTTTTTAACGCTGCCCTCATCAGCCTTTATTCTATAATAAATTTGTGCATCAACAGTTGCATTTAAATTATCATTCGTAATTATTTCCTGTGGATCAGCATCAATCATTTGTTCCGTTATGTTAACCTGGAACATACGGTCAATCATAGGCGTTACCCAATGAAAACCAGGATTAGCAAAACGATTATATTTACCAAGCCTTTCAACTAAAGCGCGGTGTGTTGGTCTTACAATTCTGATTCCGGTTATAAAGAAAAAAATGAAAATAATTCCAAGAATAATCCAGATAGAATAACTTGCTTCCATGGTAAGCTCCCTTTTTTCAGTTTATTACCTTTTAATTCCCATTAAATTGAAAGACGTAAAATCTTTCTAAAGAAAAAATAGGTGAAGAAAAATAAAGAAGCAATTTTAACAATGATATTTGCTTGATAAAAATATTCTAATTGGATCTATTACGTATATTTCAAATTTATTATTTTTTTCTCAATTGCTCATTGAATACGGTATAGAATTTTTATCAATAGCCCAATTTTTATTTAGTTTGTTTGACATAACAAATTTAAGCTCGCCGCCATTAATTATTTCGTTATGAGTTATATAACTTCTATTAATATTTTTACCATTCAATTTCACTTCACTTATATAAATATTTTCTTTGGATAAATTTTCAGATTTGATCTTAAATGTTTTACCATTCTCAAGATTAATAGTTGCTTCATTAACACAAGGGCTGCCGATAACATATTCATTGCTTCCGGGTGTTACAGGATAAAAACCAAGTGCACTAAAAATATACCACGCAGACATCTGTCCGCAATCATCATTACCGCAAAGCCCATGAGGATTAGGTTTATACATTGTGTTCATAATTTGATGAATTCTTTCCTGAGTCTTCCACGGCTCGCCAGCATAAACATACATGTATGCTACATGATGACTTGGTTCATTTCCATGGACATAATTTCCTATCATACCTGCTTTTGTTATGTCTTCACTTTCAGCAATGCTTTCATCAGACACTTGCATAGTAAAAAGCGAATCAAGCCATGTCACTAATTTTTTATTGCCTCCAATCATATCAATAAACCCTTTTATATCTTGAGGGACAAAAAGAGAATAATTCCAGGCATTTCCTTCAATATAACCTTTCTCCACAGTGCTTAAAGGATCGAATGGGGTTATAAATTTTCTATCTGAATTTTTAGCACGCATAAAACTTGTTTGTTTATCAAAAATATTTTTATAATAATTTGCACGCTTAAAGTATTCTTTCTCTTCTTTTGTTTTTCCAAGTGCTTTTGCGAATTTATAAATTGTCCAATCATCATAAGCATATTCAAGAGTTTTAGAAGCTGAATATGGACTTAAATCTTCTGGCACATAACCGTATTTTTTGTAATAACCTATTCCGCCATATAGTTCGTAATTAGAGCTAGAAATTACTGCTTTGAATGCTTCATCAACATTATAATTTCTTATTCCTTTTAAATAAGCATCTACAATTACCGGAACGGCATGATAACCAATCATGCACCAGTTTTCATTTGAATAGTGAGACCAAATAGGTAGAATTTTATGAACGCTTTGTTCATAATGGGCAAGCATTGAATTTATAATATCATTTGTTCGCTTCTGCTGAATTATTGTATATAAAGGATGAAGGGCTCGAAATGTATCCCATAATGAAAAGATAGTATAGTCTTTAAAACCTTTAGCTTTATAAATATTCTGATCAAGGCCTCGATATTCTCCATTATCATCAGAATAAATTATCGGGGATAAAAAGCTATGATACATCGAAGTGTAAAAATTAGTTTTAGTATCCTTATCTGCTTCGATTTTTATTTTTGATAACTCAGCATTCCATTTTTCTTTTGCATCGTTTTTAACTTTTTCAAAATCCCAGGATGGTATTTCAGTCTCTAAATTTTCCATTGCGTTTTTAGTGCTTACTGCTGATAAAGCAAATTTAATTTTTATTACTTCCCCTTCCACTGTTTTATAATCAAAATGCGCTTTTACTTTGTGTCCAGCTCTTTCCGGGAAATTATGATCTTCATCGAACTTTCTCCAAAAACCTTTATAAATTAATTTCTCATTATCAGTTAAGCCGTATGATTTGATTGGTTTAGAAATTACCATAGCAAAGTATAATAACCTGGTTCTTGCCCAGCCATCTGTTTGCCTGTAGCCTGTAACTAAAGTATCGTTTTCAACTCGAACTGAAGACCAGACAACTTTGCCATCATAATTATAAATGCCGGATGTTAAATCAAGAATTATATGTGCATTATCTGAATTTGGAAACGTATATTTATGAAATCCAGCATGTTCTGTTGCAGTCAGTTCAACGTTTATATTATAATCATCAAGTTTTACAGAGTAGTAGCCTGGTTTTGCGCTTTCATTTTCATGTGAGAATTTTGATCTATATCCGCCTGCCGGATTATCTTTTGTCCCGGGATTTAACTGTAGTTTGCCGACTGTAGGCATTATTAAAAAATCACCAAGATCCGAGTGGCCAGTTCCATTAAAATGTGTATGTGAAAAACCTACAATTGTTCTATCAGCATATTGATAACCTGCGCAGTACTTGTAAACATCTTTATTATAGCCATCGCCGTTGCTGTACATAACCGTATCGGTTTCAGGGCTAAGTTGAACCATTCCAAATGGAACAGCAGCACCAGGAAATGTATGCCCCATATCATCTGTTCCGATAAACGGGTTTACGTAATCATAAGGTGTATTATTTTTTTGAGCTGATAAATTGATTGATAGACATATTATTATAACTAGTAAAACTTTGATTTTCATTATTGAACTCCAGAATAAAATGATAGTGAAAAATATAAATTTTGAATGAGATAAATTTAGATCAATGGCAAAGAAAATTATTTTTTTCGTTTTTATTTTGAGGAGTATCTAAAGCATTTATAATTATTATTTTCGAAAACACAAATGATTTGAATTTGTACTTAATTTATAACAGATGATTCTACCCCACTATATTCAATTAGTTTATCAAATTTTGGATTAAGAAAACAATAGACTGTCATATGTAAAATGATATAGAGCTATCGCCAATCTTCTTGAATCATTTTTGGTACAGGGTGAATATTTACCATTAGAGCATTATGATCAGAACGATTTTTAAATTCATGCCAGGTGTTTGGTGGAATTATTGCAATGTGCCCGCCCGTAATTATCTTTTTTTCACCACCAACGATAACTTCGATATCTCCATCAAGAATAACAAAAGTCTCTTCATATGGATGACGGTGTTTGTCAGCACCTTTCCCCGGCGCACTGTTTACTACAAAGAACGAAGTATTAGCACCATAATTAAAACCCTGAAATTGTGCGGTGTTTCCACCTCGCGGTTTTAAACTATCAATATTTATTATTTCCATTCTTTTTCCTTTTATTATATTATAAAAATAATTTTTGCTGTATTGTTTTTATTTCCTCTTATAAAAATACTTTGTCTTTTCAGTTTGTAAAAGGTATAATTACAGCATTTTAACTGGTAAGCTGCGACATTTTAATATTAAATTAACTCACATAAATTTTATTATATCTAAAAAAAATAACGCCTAATTAAATATTTATAAAAAATTCTTTATTCATTTAACACCAAACTTCTTTTGACAGATTTCTACCAATAAGCTCTAAACTGCTGTCAAAATTATTATTAGTTGTTTGATTATTTAATTGTTTAAATTAAGTTTAACCACTAATCTACATTTAAAAATAATTTCATTTAATAATAGCGAGCAAATATGAAATTTATAAGACTATAATAATTATATGTCTTATAATAACAACAGTGATTGTTGTAGAAACAATTACTATCAATTCTATGTTGAATATTTCTAGCAGGAGTCTATCAATACATAAATTTATTGAGAGTGATCAGATTTTCTCAGCTATTTTTTTAGGTGCTGTTATAATATTTGTTATTTACAGCCTTCTATTATTGAATGCAATTCAAGATAAAAAACATCTTAGCTTTCTTATTTTTATATCATCATTTGGTTTAGCAATTTGGATATTAGTTAGATTTGTGTTTAGATATTTTTCGCCGGATCTTATTTGGTGGTCAAATGCAAGTTTGCCTTTTTTTATTTTCTTTGTTCTCGCAGCTTCAGTTCAATTTTATCGTTTAATTTTTGAAACAGATAATCTCATCCCTTTTAGCAGAAAAATATTTAGGTATGAAAAGAACCTATTTATTTTGGGAATGCTTTCTCCTCTTATTATTGACCATAATTTTTGTTTAAAGCTATCTGCATACTCAGCTATTCTATTGATTCTATCAGTCGGTATCACCACAGCATTAAACTTCAACCAAAATAATCTAAAAAATAGATTTCACGTTATTGGATTTGGATTGATCATTGCCGGTTTAATTATATTTATTTTAAATTCTTTAGGGGTTCTACTTGATAATAATTTAACATTATGGAGCATACAAACTGGTTTCTTCTTTTTAATTCTATTTTCATCCCTTTCAATTTTGAAAAACTTACTAAAAATTTCAAAGGATAAATCTTTACTAGAAGAAAAGCTGGAAGAGACATTAAAGCAATCAGATAAAAATTTAAGAGCAAATGTTGAAGAACGAACCGAGGAAATAAATAAAATTAATATAATGTTGATGGATAGGGCTATTGAATTAGGCAGTATTAACCAGATAACAGAGAAGGTGAATTCTTCACTGAACTTAGATGATGTAATAAAAAGTGCCTGTAAAGAATTAGTTAAAATATTCCCTGTAAAAAATGCAAGCATTGCTTTGTTGAACGACGATAAAGAAAAACTTATCATTGTTGCTTTTCACTCTAGTGATCCCGAAGAAAAAGATGCTGTGGGAACAGAAATAATTCTAAATGAAAATGATTATTTCAAAAAAGCAATTGAATCTAAAAAACCACTACTACTTGAAAATTTAGATAAAAATACCAACAGCCAAAAAATGCAGACAACAGTTCTATTGAGCGGTAATAATAATATTTTAATCGTACCAATTATTTTACAAACTAAAGCGCTTGGCATCATAATTTTACCTGCTATTGAATCAAATTATAATTTCAATAAAGATGAAATTAATCTTGCAAAAGCAGTTGCGTCAAAGGTTGCAAACTCTGTTGGCAATGCAAATTTATATTCCAAAATAGAAAAAGCATTGGATGTCGCAGAAAGTGATTTGGAAATTGGAAAAGAAATTCAAGCAGGTTTTTTTCCTGAAGTAATTCATGATATTAAAGGCTGGGAAATTTATGCATTCTTTAAACCTGCACGCCAAGTCGCTGGTGATTTTTACGATGTATTCCAAATTGATAATTCTAAATACACAGCTTTTGTAATTGCAGATGTATGCGATAAAGGTGTGGGGGCTGCATTATTTATGGTTTTGTTCCGCAGCTTGCTGCGTGCTTACAGTTCTAATTCCGGAGAAATAAAAGATGTGAAGTTATTTTTGCAAACAATCATATTAAGGACAAACAATTATATTGCTGAAACACATCAAAATTCTAATATGTTCGCATCAATATTTTTTGGAATACTTGATCCTAACAATCACGAAATATATTACATTAATGCTGGGCTCGATTCACCATTCATTCTTAATAATGAAGGAAAAATTATAAATAGACTCATTGCCAGCGGCCCGGTTGTGGGTATGTTTCCGAATATGGATTTTAAAGTAAAATCAGTAAAATTGAATGAGGGAGATATATTATTTTGCTTCACTGATGGAACCACAGATGCAAAAAACAGCAAACAAGAATTATTCAGCGAAGAGTCACTTATAAAAATAATCACTGCAGAATGGGCCTCCGGATTTAGCATGATGTTTAATTTAAATTCAGCTATAAAGAAATATATTGGACTGCAGGATCAGTACGACGACATTACTCAATTATCTTTAAGAAGAAAATATTCTAGTGAAGAGAACAAACATTCCATCATTAGAAAAGCTGCAATAGATAATTTGGAAGACTTACGTGATTTTACTGAATTGTCGGTATTGCATTGCGGACTAAACAAAGATATTGCTTTTGATTTTAAACTTGCTGCAGAAGAAATTTGTACAAATATTATTAATTACGGATATGAAGGACAAACCACAGGGATAATTCAAATTGAGTTTAATCTCGAAAAAGATAAAGCTGTATTAAAGATATCTGATTATGGAAAACATTTTTCACTGGAAGAAATTGAAATGCCTGATGTTAATGCAAATTTGGACGACCGAAAAATTGGAGGGCTTGGTCTATTCTTAGTTAAAAATTTAATGGATAAAATAGATTATTCAATTAGTGCTGATAACAGAAATCAAATCATATTAGAAAAAATAGTGAACTTAAATCAATAATAATTAAAGGAAGTAGTATGGATATTCAGGATGACCAAATTAATGATCTAATAATTATAAAAATATCAGGTAATATCGATGCAATAACTGCACCGGGATTAACAGAACACATTAGAACACACATCGTAAAAGGAAATATAAATTTAATTACAGACCTTACAGAAGTGCCATACACAAGCAGCGCTGGATTGAGAGTATTCTTAGCTGCGGTAAAGGAAACCAGATCCAAAAGTGGCGATATGCGGCTTGCCAGCATACAGCCGGATGTACTCAAAGTATTGGCATTAACCGGATTTACAAATATTTTAAAAATATTTCCTGATGTGGATTCAGCTGTAAAAAGCTATGCTTAACATTTAAGTAAGCATAAATAGGAAAATACAAATCAATAAAATTCTACTTTAATTCTAAAATATAATTGAGGTTGAAAATATATGTCACATAATAAAAGTAATAAAAAGGGAATAACATTAGTAATTGGTTCCGGAGCTATAAAGTGTGCCGCTTCAATGGGAATGTGGCAAGCACTTGCAGAAGAGAATATTCAAGTTGACATGGTTGTTGGCTGCAGCGCTGGAAGTATTTACGGTGCCGGCATTGCAATGGGAATGAGCATTGAAGAAATTAAAATGTGGTCCGAACGAACCTGGACGTCAGATCTTATGCAGGATTATATTATGAATTTAAAAGCCTCAAAAGATGGGACACTTAAATTTACAGAAAGAAGCGGGCTTGTTGATGATTCTATTTTGAATTCTCGCATTGGCGATATTTTTAAAGATAAAACATTTTCAGAACTAGAAAAACCATTTATTGTTGTTGCTACAGATATGATGAATGGCGAAAAGGTTGCGATCTCTAATGGAAAACTCTTTGATGCAATTCGTGCAAGTATTGCATTACCTCTAATTTTTCCTCCCTGGGAAATTGATGGAAAACTTTTAATTGATGGTGCCGCTTCGGATCCTTTTCCTATAGATACTGCCATTCAAAATGGAGCAGATATAATAATTGCGATGGGATTCTCGATTGATTATAGGAAGCGATTTCGTTCATTGACTGCAGTCCAGGAACAGATGACTGCAATATATATGAATAACATTCTAAAATCCTCATTTGCGTTTAATAATCTTGCACATCATTCAGAAATATTTACAATTATTCCTGAGTTTGATGAACCTTTATCAATGTTCGATGTGCATAAAATTCCTCAGATAGTTGAACGTGGAGCAGAAGCAACTCGCAAACAATTGCCTCACATAAAAAATCTATTAGCCACGTTGGAGTAAAGTAAATTTCTGGATGATATTTAGTATAATATTACTATTAACTGTTTTTAATAATTTATGAATTATTTAGTTTCGTAAAGTTATTAATAAACAACTTTTTATTTTTTTTGTAAAAATCAATTTACAAAAGTAAAACAAGGTGAGTAATGGCATGAAACTTATTAACAGAAACTATTTTTTATTGAGCATTATTTTTGTTTTTCTTTATACTACCTTTTTTTTCTCAACTTTACTTTATGCGCAAGAGAAAAAATTCCTTGAAGAAAATTACAACAAAAAAGAATACCGTATTAAAATGCGTGATGGTGTTAGTTTGTTTACCGCGGTATACTCACCCAAAGATACTTCTGTAAAATACCCGATTATTATTTGGCGCACACCATACAGCGTAGGCCCTTATGGTGAAGATAAATATTCAAATTACAAAAGATTTACGTGGGAACATTTTATAGAAGCAAAATATATTATTGTTTACCAGGATGTCCGGGGCAGGTTCATGTCTGAAGGAACATTTAATGATATGACCCCATTTATCACTAATAAAAAAAGCAATAAAGATATTGATGAAACAACTGATACTTATGACACAGTTGATTGGCTGATAAAACATATTCCAAACAACAATGGTAAAGTTGGGCTGTGGGGAATTTCTTATCCGGGATTTTACGCTGCAATGGCTGGCATTAATTCTCATCCTGCTGTAAAAGCAATTTCGCCTCAAGCACCTGTTGCAGATTGGTTTGCTAATGATGATTGGCATCATAACGGTGCATTTCAGCTTGCTGAATGTTTTCCATTTGAATATGTGTTTGGTGTTCCAAGAAAAGGGCTTGTTCAAAACTGGCCTGAAGGATTTAACTTCGGCACTGAAGATGGATATAATTTTTATCTCAACTTAGGTTCACTAAAAAATGTTGATGAAAAATATTTCAATTATAAAATTCCATTCTGGGATACCTTGATGGCGCATGGAACTTATGATAATTTTTGGAAGGTTAGAAACCTTCTGCCACATTTGAATAATATAAAGCCGGCAGTGCTTGTAGTCGGTGGCTGGTTCGATGCAGAGAATTTATATGGAGCAATTCATACTTATGAATCAATTCACGAAAAAAATCCGGACAACAAAAATTATCTTGTAATGGGCCCGTGGATTCACGGCGGCTGGGTTCGTACTGATGGAAGTTCACTTGGTGATATCAGCTTCGGTTCTAAAACCGGCGATTATTATATTAAAAATATCGAGCTTCCGTTTTTCAATTATTATTTGAAAGGAAAAGGAAACTTAAATTTAGGTCCTATAAATGTTTTTGAAACAGGCTCTAACAAATGGGATAAATATAAATCATGGCCGCCTGCCGAAACTAAAAATGTAAGTTTATATTTAAATGGAAATCACACATTAACTTTTAATGCTCCTCAAACTGCGAAAAGTTTTGATGAATATATTAGCGACCCTTCAAAACCGGTTCCGTTCACTCAAAAAATTACTACTGAAATTCCAAAATCTTATATGGATGAAGACCAAAGATTTGCCGCCCGAAGGCCTGATGTTTTAGTTTATGAAACAGATGTCTTGGGTAAAAATATAACTTTTTCCGGAGATGTAATTGCAGATTTATTTGTTTCCACAACAGGAACAGATGCTGATTGGGTTGTAAAATTAATTGACGTATTTCCTGCTGACTCTGCTTCATCGGATAGCGTAGTTAACAGTGAATATGAAATGATGGTAAGAGGAAATATTATGCGGGGAAAATTCAGAGATGGATTAGATAATCCGAAACCATTTACACCCAACAAAGTTACGAACGTAAAATTTGATTTACTGGATATCAATCATACCTTTAAGAAGAAACATAGGATAATGATTCAGATACAAAGCAGCTGGTTTCCATTATTCGACCGCAACCCGCAAAAGTTTGTAGATATCAATAATGCAAAGGATAGTGATTTTCAGAAAGCAACACAGCGGGTATATTTTTCGAAGAATTATCCCTCAAGAATTATTTTGAGAGAAAAGAATTAAGGGAAATTCCGTGATTTAACTTACAATTAATTATAAGTTATAAATCCAATAATCCAAATTGCTCTGAGTGTTCAATATTGATATCAATAATTTCAAAACTAAGATCTAATTTTGCTTTTATAATCTTACATATGTTTATACTTCTTGTATCCGAAGTTACGAAGTAAGAAATGCTTGTTTCTGAATCTGCTTGCCCAAAAAGTTTTGCGTCATTTATAATAATTGGACGTTCATTAACAATTAAATCTCCAGAATTCCTCGCATCATAAATAATTCGTGCAAATTCTCCAGTCCTTTTAGCATGATTTATATTGAAAGGCAATATTATAAGATTTTTCAGAGGAAGTTGGTCAACATTTCCACCTACACAATATTCTACAATACTAATTGTGTATATATATAAGTTAAATTCTTTTTCAAGGAAATATTTATAGTATTTATCTGCTTTTTCAAATAATTGATCATTTTCATTTAAAAACCTTAAAAAGAAACTTGTATCAAGCAACGCACCTTCAGGCATTGTATCCCCTAATATCATTTAACCAAATGTTTGGATCTATTTTGTTTAGCCAGCCTTTAGCCTTATCTCTCAAATTTTTTAAATATACTTCATCATATTTTTTGTTATAATCAATTAGTTCACAAAATACTAAACTGTTTTTATCAATTTCCCCGGTTTCTGAATTCTGTTTCCCTTTGGTTCTAATCCCAAATGTTTTATAAAGAAGATTTTCTTCTCTATCAGCTAAAAATTGCTGAGGAGTTTGAATAATTACAGTTCCTAATTCATCAACTACTAAATGAATATTAACTTTATCTTTTCCCCCTGCATTAGTTATCTTACCATAAAAATAGAATTCAGCTTCAGACCAAGAATCAATAGTCCTATAAAAATTGGTCGAAGAATCTATTTTTAATTTAGAAGTTTCTTCCAAAGACGTACTAATTTCGAAGGAATAATTTTTTTTAATCGCAATTTCTTGAAAAGACTCAATAGCTTTTGCTGAATTTAATTCTAAGAAATCAATATTCTTAGACGTTTGTATTTGAGTTAATACAGCAGTAAAACCAATAACAGCCTGAATGCTTGTACGAAATATATTGCGGACAGAACCTTCCTCCAATTTATAACTAATTAATGGACGTTCCCTTTTTTCCCCCGGGAAAAGAAGATTTTCCGCCTGTGCAATTATACTAATGACCTCTTTAATATCATATGTATCTGGCTTTAATTCAATATTTCCTTTTGAGCCAATTACTTTTATTTCTATATAACCAATTTTTTCCATGATTAAAATTTAATAATATTTTACTAGAAAATAATAAACTATTAAACAAAAATAAATTTGGGAGAAAAGTATTAAATATAATTAAGTTGTAAAGATATTATTCATTCACTCCAATAGTTATTGCTGAATATCCATACCGCGAACGGATTGAATTTATAGCTTCAATCATTTTTAGTCTTTTTTCTTCCTGCTCATCAAACAAACTGCCTTGATGAAATGCAACTATAAAGTTTGTTAATTTTACTCCAATTAATCTTACCGACACTCTTCTAGTATAAGATTTTAAAATTAATTCCTTTGCTGTTTCAAAAATTGTTTTGTCGTCATCCGTATGTTGAATTGTTTTAGCGCGGGTTAATGTTTTAAAATCCGAATATCTTAATTTGATGCTTATTGTTGAAGCCTGAAAATTGTTATCTCTAAGTAATTGGCAGACTTGCCCTGTAAGTTTAAAAGAATATTAATAATCTTTTCTTTATCAACTACATCTTCAAAAGTTCTTTCTTTAGAAATGCTTTTTTGTTCACGTTCAACTGATAAATATTCCGTCCCTTCGCCGTTTGCTTTGTGCCATAAATCTACTCCCCATTTACCTAAAATTACTCCAAGATAATCGGAATTCACTTTGGTTAGGTCGCTAACTTTATAGAAGCCCCGGCTGTTCAGTTCCTTTAAAGTTACTTTGCCCACACCCGGAATTTTTTCAATCGGTAAAGGAGACAAAAAATCTTTTTCAGTACCATGTTTTACATAAGTAATGCCTTTTGGTTTTCTAAAGTCGGAGCCAATCTTTGCAATTGTTTTGTTGCTTCCAACTCCAATTGATGCCGGAAGACTAAGTCTTTCCCAAATTTCATTTTGAAGAAAAGAAGCAAACACCGTAAGCGAACCATAGATTTTTTCACAGCCTGTAAAATCCATATAAAATTCATCGATTGAAGCTTGTTCAATTACCGGGGCATACTTTGTTAAAATATTTTTTACTAGCTTTGAAAATCTTGTGTACTCTTCAAAATGCCCTTTTAAGTAAATTCCATGTGGACAAAGCTTAAACGCCGTTCTGATGGGCATAGCAGAGTGCAAGCCATATTTTCTTGCTTCATAAGAGCAAGCAGCTACCACTCCTCTTCCATGAGGGTCGCCGCCGACAATCACTGGTAAGTTTTCCAGTGAAGGATCTAACACTCTTTCTACCGAAACAAAAAAAGTATCCAGGTCAAGATGAAATATAGTTCGCATAGTAGTTGCTGATTCTTTTAATAAATAAAGTCATCCCTCGACTCCGTTCGTGATGACCACCTGTCATGGTGAGCGGAGTCGAACCATATTTTACATCATTTTGTAATTTCGAACGAGTCTTCGAGTGAGAAATCTCTTACACTATTATAAAAAAGATTTCTCCCTTTGGTCGAAATGACATCTTTATCCTTGTATAATTTAGTTCGATGCAATCTTTTGCAGCCTTGGATATAGCATTTTAATATTACCCGGCATTTGTATTTTCAATTTCTCTTCAAGTAAATGAATAAGCTCAAATGCATTTGCAACTGCATCGCCATTTGGGTGATTGTTCATAATAATAAAAATTTCTTTTACAGCATCTTTAATAGATAAAATTTTTTCTTGAATTTCCAGCAGTTCCGACGGCGAATATAAATATTTGTATCGTGCACTTTGCTCCCGGTAATTTTGTTTTTTCCTAAAGCTATTAATTGAAGTTATCCATGCCTCTTTATTTCTACCATGAAATCGTATGTATGCTTTGTCGTTTGTAATTATAGGTTCAAAAGGAATTGCTTCACCAACTTCCGGCTGGTCAATAGAGCAATATGTTAAATCCAATTCCTTAAACAGCTCTATTGTTTTTTTATTCATCCATGATTTGTGCCGCACTTCTACAAAGCAATTGAAGTTTTGAAAAATTTCTTTAAGCTCTTTTATATAATTAATGTTTACTTCATTGCATTGAAATGAATATGGAAATTGAAGCAGCAGTCCGCCAAGCCTTTCTACTTTTGCAAGTTTGTCTAAGTTATAACAAACTGCTTTAATTTTTTGCTGGTCATAATTTTTTTTGTGTGTAAAATCCTGGTGAAGCTTTAAAGTGAAAATAAAATCTTCAGCATCGGATAATTTTTCAATCCAGCTTTCAACCGTTCTTGGACTTAGATAAGTATAATATGAAGCATTGACTTCTACGCAATTAAAATAGTGAGCATAAAATTGCAGCCAGTCAAATCCCTTGGTTTGGTTCTTGGGATAAAATGAAGGGACCCAGTCTTTATAGCTCCATCCAGCAGTACCGATATAAAACTTTGGCATATGATGAATTTGAATTTTTTGTTAATTCAAGCTTAGAACGTAAAGCATTTAAATTTTAATTATTTTCTTTTTAATCTCATATTATAAATTAAAGAATCCAGCTTCAACAATTCAAACATTCCAATTAAGAAAAATAAATTACAATCTAAAGTATCTTTAAAAACCAATAGTTATGATAGTTCGATTTGTCTTTTTATCCCCTTATCAGCAATATCTCTTCTGAAATACATACCATCAAAATTTATTTTTGATAATGCATTGTAAGCTTTTTCTTTGGCGAGTTTTAAGTTGTTTGTTTTAATTGATGAAACAATATTTAATACTCTCCCGCCAGAAGAAACAATTTTATTATCTTGTGATTTTGTCCCGGCATGAAAGACTAAGGTATCTTCATCATTTTTATCCAGACCAATTATTACTTTTCCTTTTTCATAATTTCCTGGATAACCTCTTGACGATGCAACAACGCACACAGCAGAGCCACCATTATATCTCACAGCTTTTCTATTAATTTTTCCTTTAGCAGCAGAATAAAGCAGATCCAAAAAATCTCCTTTTAATAGTGGAAGCACTGCCTGTGTTTCCGGGTCACCAAAACGGCAATTGAATTCAACTACTTTGGGGCTTTCATTTGTAATCATTAGACCTGCATAAAGACAGCCGATAAATTTTTTATTTTCTTTTTTTAAACCTTCTATAACAGGCTGGATGATTTTTGTTTTTATTTCATTCAATAAATTATCTGTAATTAAAGGAGCAGGAGAATATGCTCCCATGCCGCCTGTGTTTTTACCGGTATCATTTTCTCCAATTCTTTTATGGTCTTGTGCAGAAGGGAGAATAACATAGTCTTCTCCATCTGTTATTGCAAAAATTGAAGCTTCTTCCCCAACCATAAATTCTTCTATTATAATTTTTTCACCTGAAGTTCCAAAAATTTTTTCTTTCAGTGTTTCAGTTAAAGCTGTTTGAGCTTCATCAAAATTATTGCAAATCAAAACTCCTTTTCCTGCAGCTAATCCGTCGGCTTTAATGACTAATGGATACTTACTTTTCTTGCAATAATTAATAGCTTCGTCATACTGTTCTGAATTGAATTCAACATAAGAAGAAGTTGGAACATTGTATTTTGTCATTATATTTTTTGCAAATGACTTTGAAGCTTCAATTTGAGCGGCTTCAGCACCTGGGCCAAATACTTTATAACCAGCTTGTCGAAGTAAATCTGCGGTTCCGTCTACTAACGGTTTTTCAGGGCCGATTACAATTAAATCAAGCTTATTTTGTGTGCAGAAATTTAAAAGTTCATTTTTATCTGAAAGGTTTATCTCTATATTTTCCCCAAGTTGTTCGGTTCCAGGATTTCCAGGCGTAATATAAAAATTTTTTAATTGCGGGCTTTCTTTAATTTTATAAGCGAGAGCGTGTTCCCTTCCGCCGGAACCAATCAGCAGTACATTCATTCAACTTCTTCCTTAATAAAAAACTGAAATTGTTTTGATAACTGTTCAGTTAAATATTCTCTTTGATGCTGCTTTACAAATTCTTCATTTGGTGTAGGGAGTTCATTCTTCAAATAAAGTTCGTAAACATGAATTATAGCTTGTTTGATTTCATCAATGTTATCCGGTTGTGTAATAAAAGCAGCACCATAACCTTCAGCAGCAGCTTTTAAAGCTCCTTCGGGCAATGAAGCAATAATAGGTTTTTGTGTACCAAAATACTCATATAATTTTCCGCTGGAAATTGTATCTGAGTTTCGGCTATTACCTACCATCATCCAAAGCACATCGCTCATCATTGTTTTTGAAAGCGCATCTTTATGAGGAAGATATCCGTGTTCAAATACATTCCCATCCAAATTAAGCTTTCTAATTAATTTTTTATTTTCGTTTTTTAATAGTCCAATAAAATGAAGCTCAATATTTGATGAAATGTCAGGGCGTTCCAGTGAAATCTTTTTAAAAGCTTTTAAAAGATATTTAGGAGTAATGAACTCATAGAAAATTCCGGAATAAGTAATTCTCATTTTGCTGTTTGATTTCTTCTCTACCTGCAGATTTTCGAAATCTTCATCATCATAGCCATGAGGAATTATAAAAATATCTTCGAATGTTAAAAATTGATAATAGTTTATAAGCTTTTCTTTTATTCTACGGTTCGTTGTAATAATTTTATCTGCGGCTCGTAATGCTTTGTATTCCATTTTTTTATGTAAATAGCTGTGCACAGGTGTAGGATAGAAAGCAAATTGATTCCCAAACCACAAATCACGGTAATCAGCAAACAATGGCACGTTAAACTTCTTCTTCAATTTAGCTGCAATGTTAAAAGCAGAAAAAGGAGGAATTGTTACATAAATAATATCAAATGTTTCTTTGGCTAATACTTCAGATGCAATTTGATAAGCCTTGTTTGACCACGAGACTTTATTATCAGGAATAAAAAAAGTTTGGCTGATTCGATTAAGCATCTTCCTTATCCGTTCAGGCATTCTCATAGTTCCAAATTTACTTAGAACCGCATTTGGGTCGGATGCACTTGTTCTAATTACTTTAATACCTGCTTGTTCGACTTCTTTAAGAAGTGATTCATCATGAGCAAAGTAAGCAACATTTCCCGTTGTAATTACAGTTGGCTCCCAATTAAAATTTTTCAAGTATTTAGTAAACTTAACTGTTCTCTGAACACCGCTTAATCCTAAAGGAGGATAATAATATGCTATTACTAAAACTTTAAACATAATTTGACAAATGCATTATAAAAAGAAATTAATAAATTTCCTGAATTCATGATTTCAGGAATGATAATTTGGAGCTTCTTTGGTAATTATAACATCATGGGGGTGACTTTCCCTTAAACCTGATAATGTAATCTTAATAAATTTCGAACGTGTCTTTAGCTCTTGTATATTTTTAACTCCACAATAACCCATTGCAGCTCTTAAGCCGCCAATTAATTGATAAGTAGTATCGGATAAAGTACCCTTATAAGGTACTCTTCCTTCAACACCTTCTGGAACAAGTTTGGCAATATCATCTTCAGCATCTTGAAAATATCTATCTTTGCTTCCTTCCTTCATAGCTTCAAGTGAGCCCATACCTCGATACATTTTAAAACTTCGTCCTTCATAAAGAACTTTTTCTCCTGGGCTTTCTTCAACTCCAGCGAATAATCCTCCTATCATTACAGAGTCTGCTCCCGCCGAAATTGCCTTAGGAACATCGCCCGTCTGCTTAATGCCACCGTCAGCAATAATCGGAATGCCTTTGGATTTAAGTGCTCTATAAACTTCTGAGACAGCAGTTATTTGCGGAATGCCAACTCCAGCAACAATTCGTGTTGTGCAAATTGAACCAGGACCGATCCCAACTTTCACTGCATCAACTTTGCAATCTGATAAGTCAAGCGCGGCCTCATAAGTCCCTATATTACCAGCGATTATTTGTTCATACTTAAATCTTTTCCTAACTTCTTTAATCGTTTTAATTACACCCATCGAATGGCCATGAGCCGTATCGATTACTATGACATCCACACCCGCTTTTGAAAGAGCAGTGATTCTGTCTATTGTGTCATATGTAATCCCTACTGCTGCTCCAACTCTCAAACTGCCATTATCATCTTTACAAGCAATTGGGTGTTTCTTTTTCTTCTGGATATCTTTGAAGGTAATTAAGCCTTTCAAAATTCCATTTTTATCTACGACAGGTAATTTTTCTATTTTATATTTTTGAAGAATCTTTTCAGCTTTTTCGAAATCAGTTCCAAGTGAAGCAGTAATTAAATTCTCACTTGTCATAAGGTCTTTAACTTTTAATTTTAAATTCGGTTCGAATCTTAAATCTCGATTAGTTAATATGCCAACAAGTTTTTCATTTGAATCTACAACAGGAATACCTGATACACTATATTTTTTCATTAAAACAAGAGCGTCCCCAACAGTTTTATTAGGTGTTAGTGTAACAGGATTTCTAATCATTCCACTTTCTGACCTTTTTACTTTATCAACTTCATCACATTGCTTTTCGATACTCATGTTTTTATGTAGTATCCCAATACCACCTTCCCTGGCAATTGCGATTGCCATAGCAGACTCAGTTACAGTATCCATAGCTGCGGAGATAATAGGAATATTTAATCTAATATCAGGTGTTAATTTTGTACTTATATCAACTTCTCTTGGAAGTACATTTGATTTTCCTGGCTCCAAAAGTATATCGTCAAAAGTTAAACCTTCACGTATTTTTAATTTATCATTCATATAATATTTTCAATGTTATTATTAAATATTAAAAAAGACCACAAGTGGTCTTAGATTCATTCAATCATAAGCAGGGAATCCAGTGATATCTTCACCAATAATTAAAGTATGCATCTCATGAGTTCCTTCATATGTTTTAACCGACTCAAGGTTAGCTGAGTGGCGCATAACGGGGTATTCATCTAAAATTCCGTTTGCACCTAAAATCTCTCTTGAAATTCTTGCAACCTCTAATGCTTTTTCACAATTGTTTCTTTTAGCTAAAGATACATGAGTATGTTTTAACTTACCGTTGTCTTTCATTCTTCCCAATTGAATATTCAGTAATTGCGCTTTGGTTATCTCAGTTAAAATATAAACTAATTTTTCCTGTGTCATTTGATAAGCTGCAATTGGTTTACTGAATTGAATTCTTGATTTAGCATAGTTCAATGCAGAATCATAACAAGCCATCATTGCCCCAACAACTCCCCATGCAATTCCATATCTAGCTTGATTCAAACACATCAAGGCGTTTTTAAGCCCTACAGTTTTTGGTAATAAGTTTTCTTCGGGAATAAAAACATTATCAAAAATTAATTCAGAAGTCACCGAAGCTCGCAAAGAATGTTTGCCTTTCATTTCTGGCGCTGTAAAACCTTTAAAACCTTTTTCAACAAGGAATCCTTTAACAATTCCATTTAGTTTTGCCCAGACAACCGCTATGTCGGCAATGGTTCCGTTTGTTATCCACATCTTTGCCCCATTAAGTAAATAACCGCCATCAACTTTTTCTGCTTTTGTAATCATGCCTCCTGGATTGGAACCATAATCAGGTTCTGTCAATCCAAAGCAGCCAATTTTATTTCCGGATGCTAATTGAGGAAGCCATTTATCTTTTTGTTCTTCACTTCCAAAGGTAAAAATAGGATACATTACTAATGCACTTTGGACAGAAACAAAACTTCTGATACCGCTGTCTCCTCTTTCCAATTCCTGCATCACCAAACCATAAGCAACATTGTTTAGTTCGGCACATCCATATTTTTGAGGAAGAGTTGTTCCAAATAATCCTAACTCTGACATTTTGGGAATTAGTTCAACTGGAAATTTTCCTTCGCGGTTATACCTTTCAATGATGGAGATTATTTCTGCCGATACAAACTCTCTAACTGAATCTCTAATCATCAACTCTTCTTCAGATAACAACGATTCGATATTAAAATAATCTACACCCTCGAATTTTTGCATAGCTTACTTTTTTGTTAGAAAAATTTTGATTTCCAAAGTTAAACCATTACCCCTTTACAATCAATGACTTGAAAATTGAAAGATTAAAAGATTACAAAATTACAAGATTCTGTATTGGCAAAATAAATTTTTGTTCCTTGAATTTAATCTTGAACTTGAACTCTAGTCCATGTTTAAGAAGTTTGTATGCATGATTGATTGAATGTATGATTGGGGGAAATTGATTTTTGAATTGATAAAAAACTTCAACAGTTATTTTAATATTTATTAGTTATTACTATCTTTGTGGACATAAAAATAATAACAAATTCAGCTAACGGAGAGGTGGGTGAGTGGCTGAAACCAACGGTTTGCTAAACCGTCGTAGGGGTTAAACTCTACCGCGGGTTCGAATCCCGCCCTCTCCGCTCCACTTTTATTAACCTTGAAGATGAAGAAAGTTTTCAAGGTTTTTCAATTTTTAGACTTACCATAAATACCTTGCTTTTAAAACACCATAGGCGTAAGTTAAAATTTTATATACAAATTTTTTAAGTGAAAAATGAAGAGATGTGCACGGTTTCAACTACCTAGTAAAATTCAGGTATTATTCGATTTTAATTGGTTCGTGTTAAATCTTTTGGGTTTGAGGATAATAAATGTATATTAAATTCTACCTTGAGTTTTATCGATTGTAAACATGGTGAAAGAATTTTTAGGTTTGGTAAACGTAGAGGTAGGTGCGATTATTAATGAATGTGATTATGCTAGAAGGATATAGAAAGGAAATTTTTGGCTAAACAAAAGAAGGTACTTAGAAAAATATTTAAATAATTTGGTTCAACTCATTTGGCTTCCAATGCAGAAGACTAAAAAAAGAATAAAAAAACTTACCATGGTAAACCAACTAATCCAAAAGATTTGATTTCACATTAGTATATGGCATCATACTTTATATTCTCTTAGCTATCTTTCTAGTAATTGCAAATATTTTTAATATCGATTTATAAAAAAAAACTGGTGTTAAAACCGGGCATTAATTATTTTCAATACTTATCATATCTTAAAGGTGAATTGACAAACAAATTCAACTTATAAATATCAGTTTATTTTATCAAACATAAAAAAATAGCAATAGTCGAAAAACAACATACAATTTAAAAGTACTTAGGAGAATAAATTAAAAAAAATTAACAAAATTGATAGAAAAAAACTTGAAGATGAATACAGATTACTATTAAATAATCAAAATTGAGGTATTATCTTTTAGATATTATTTTTTAATCCTGGGTAGTTCTTGCATTCTTTAATTTAATTACTTCAACACCTGCATCTATCACAGCACCTAGGCCGTGCTTTTCTTCCAAACGTGCTGGACGGTCATAATAGAATACTAAGTTATCTTCAATGCCGGTACCGATGCAAGTATTCTTCAACTGTCCATCGAGTTGTATTTCATGTTCTTTTAATCCTTCCCAACCCTTAATAGCAATGGAGCCATAACGTTTATCAATCCATCCTTGGTTTACAGCCCGGGCAATAGCATAAGTAAACATTGCTGAACAAGAAGATTCAAGATAAGAATCGGTTTTATCAAGCAGCTGGTGCCACAATCCATCCGCACTTTGATATTTTGCTATACCAATAATTTGTCTTTTTAGATCGTTAATTACATCTTCTCTTCCTGGATAATCTTTAGGTAAATAATTTAAAAGATTTACCTTTGCCATTATTACCCATCCGTTGCACCTTCCCCAATGTGCTACGCCATTTTGTTTGACATCAGTGTAATAACAGTGGTAATAAATATCTTCTTTTTCATCCCAGAGATATTTAGAAAAATTTTTTATCTGCAGGATTGCATCATCCCAATATTTTTTATCACCGGTTAATTTACCTACTCTTGCCAGAAAAGGAACGCTCATATATAAATCATCAGCCCATAATGTCATTTCATGAGGAAATTTTCTAACCAAAGTTCCGTCGTCAAGACGCGAACGTTCTTCTGTGATATGTTTTGCAGCTTTTTCAATATATGCCTTATAATCATCACGTTTGACTGAATTGTAAACATCTATCATGCTTGCACCCATAGCTCCGAAATCATCTAGTTCATCCATTGTCCATAGCTGCCCGAAGGGAAAAAGATAATGCGGACCGTCTTTTTCCTGGTTGTAACGATTTTGAAAATATTTGTAATTATCCATTCCAAAGGCAATTTGTGCAGCGGCATAATCAAAGTATTTTTTATCTCCCAGGAAATTCGACAAATCAACCAATGCCATATTTAATACTCCATCAGTATAATGCCATTCTCCAAAAGACGTGGTGAATTTAACTTTTGCTCCCTCCGGGATATCTTTTGTAGATTTATAAATTTTTCCGGTATTAACATCAGTAAAACTAAGTTCGCCGTGTTCAAGAATATAATCGGCGACTCTTCTTAAAACCATTTCATCAACATCGGTTTTTTGCGCGAATGTAATTGCAGTTAAAAAAAATACTAAAATAAAAATTATTGTTTGTTTCACTGCTTTTTACTCCTTTAATATTTAAATATAATGTTAGCTCAATTGTCCTTTCGGTTCAGCCACTTTTTGGGAACAGGGATAATACAAATATTCATAGATCTTCCGTCTTTAGAAAGCATAGCTGATTGAATTTCAATTTCAGTTCCGTCAGGTTTAAAAGTTGGATGTGTATGATCCTGTGCAGTCTGTTTATGTCCCGCAGAAAGCAGCATCATTTCATGAGTATGCCGATCGATTAAATAAATTTCCCTTTTAAAATTATCTCCCGCAACAAATCTTCCATCTGGAGAACCCGTCACATGCCAGAAACCGCTACCGTATAGTATTTGTCCGGCAATGGTCATTTCTCTCGTTTTAATATTAACAATTGCAAGTCCGGTTGGTTTTTCGCGGGTACCGGATGGTCCCCATGCTGCTTCTTGTCCGGGATTAGCTCCGTGTACGCCGGTTCCCCCCGGAACATTTTCAGATGTACCAGGAATTTTTCGATGTCCCATAATAGCAAAAGCAACTTCATCAGGTGTTATAACAACTTCGTGTGTTACCCATTCATAAGGAGATTCAGGATAAAGCGGCCTTAAACCGGTGCCATCTGAATTTACTATCCAGGTACGCTGCGGAGATTTGCCGCCTGTTTCCCAGCAAAAAACAATTTGGCCAGGTACCCAAGGGTTGCTTTGAATATGGCCTACCTGGAAACCAACAGAAGTTACATATTTTAAATTGCCAGTTTGAATATTCATTCCGGCAATACCACCTGGCCCGGCACCCATATTACGTGGCCCGAAGTCATCTTCAATTTTAGTACCTTCTTTAATATGATTAGTTGCTTCATCTTTTCCAACACGAAACCAAATCCATTGTTCATCCGAATCCAATGCCATATCTGCGTTTGCCTCATACTCGGCAGGAATAGTTCCACAAACTCTTTGATATTCTGATTCATTCTTTAAAGTACCTGCTTTACTGTCAGAAAATAATTTTGCCAAATTTACTTCTATAATTTCACGTGGACCTTTTCTCTCCGCAGGTTTTTTCATGTAATATAACAACATAGATTTTCGGGCAACACAAATAGTTCCTATATATCCTCCTTCAGTAACCTGCACTATCTCACCGGATTTTTCATTTACAGCCATTGCTTCATCTTTAACACGGTTCGATCTGAAAACAACCCAATTACCATCTGAGGTCCATTGATTATGCGTCGGATATATTTTGGAATCACCCACAGGTTTACTAGTTAAAAATATTAATTGAACTCCTGTTACCGGATCGGTTACAACCTTTCGTTCTGATGGAAAACGAGTACCGATTTGAGCTATTATAGGAGAACACTAAAAGAAATGTAATTCCTAACATTAAAAACAGCATACTTTTTGTTTTCATTTTTATTTCTATCCTAATTTTTTGATTTTAAACAATGACATCTCATTGGGAATTGAAAAGATCTGAAAGAATATTTTTATTTTCAGCAATCTTTTTCTAAGCTGAGAGTTCCATTATTTTTTTCCACACTCTCTCGTTTACAAGAATTCCCTCTTTCAAATTCTTAGCTCTTGTAAGTGAACTTTGTTCACCGGGATAGTAGACTTTTTCTCCAGAATGCATGGGGTCTACATCGTGTGTATAATTAATAATATCGTTAATAAGATTTTGCTGCAATTTTTCATCTTTAAACATTTTCGGATATATACATAGAAAGACCTGAGAGATTCCGGTTTCAAATTCCTTTAAACTGATTTTATATGTAGAATTTCCTGCAGATAATAATGCGGCTAACATATCCAAAACCATAGAGAGAGCAGAACCTTTCCAATACCCTATTGGTAATCCACGCTCTTTAAACAATATTTTTTCAGGATCATCACTAAGTTGATTATTTTCATCCCAACCGCCAAAGAAAGGTAATTTTTGGCCACGAAGTTTATAGTCGTTAATCTTTCCGAATGCAAATTGAGAAAGCGCCATATCCAAAACGATATTCCCTTGCTCTCTGGGTATTGATATAACAAAAGGGTTATTACCAATCCTGCTGTCTTTACCACCCCATGGAGGCATATTTGGTTTTGTATTTGTAAAAAGTATGGAAATACAACCGGCGTTTGCTGCCTGGCTACCGTAAGTGCCACCCCGCATCCAGTGATTTGTATTTCGTAATGCAACTAATCCCATTCCATGTGTTTTTGCCAACTCTACAGCTCGATTTGTACATATTGTTGCATTGATAATACCTGGGCCAAGATTACCATCCCATCTTTCGATGCTGCCAAAAGTTTCTACGCTTTCTGCATTCGCATTAATTTTAACTAAACCTTTTTTTACATATTCAATAAATAAAGGCACACGATTTATTCCATGGGAGCTCACTCCCACTAAAGTGCTCTCGGTAAATGTATTAGCCATTAATTGGGCATTGTTTTCAGTGAAACTATTCTTCACAAACAGTTTAAAAAGTACATCCTGCATTTGATCGAATGAAATTCGTGTGACTTGTTCTTTCATTTAATTACATTACTAAATCAGATGTATAAAAACAATTTTTCATTTCAGCTTAAACACTTTAAAATTATTTATTTCTTGATGCGACTTCACAGTTCGAAAACCAAAATAACCTTCAGTTAAAGGCTCATCATCTGAATAAGAAAAATATTGTTCGCCATCTATAAAAACTTTAGTTGTTCCATTGTAAACAACCATTTGAATAAAGTAATTTTTGTTCGGTTGGAGCAAGTGATCATTGTCCTTCAAATCGAAAAGCAAGGTACGCTCTCCATTTCCTTGATATTTTCTGAAACGTGTTGTAGTGTTTGTATTTCCGCCAATACCTGCATAATATAGCCGGAGTGAATCATATTCTGAAAAGGTTCCGCTTCGTGTAAACAAGTTCGCATCTCTGGGATCATTTGCCATCCAGAATTGATTGAGATCGGATAAACGATCATTTGGCCCACTATTCATTACAACTTTTCGATTGTACTCAATCAAAATATTTCCGGATAGTTTTTTGTTAAACCAAACAGTTGCTCCATGATCAACATCAATAATTAATTTTCCATTTTCAGTTTCAACTTTTGAATTAGGTGAATCGGGCGTTTCAACTACCCAGTTCTTCATATCGTGATCAAAATTATCCTGATAAAGTAATTCACTTTTTTGATACTGTTCTATTGAACTTTCATTATCATTATTTTGCTTTTGTGTGGTTTCCTGAAATACAGGATTGTTTTCGGGAATTTGATCTCCAACCAGCTGCAGCAACTCAATCGCATTCAAGCACCACTGCGCAGTATTGTTAGTTGAAACTCCTCTCACTTCATATATCGGCTGAAGACTCTGAATGCCGTTAAATTTTTTCATTGTGAAATCAGTATGATAGTATCTGGCTTTTGCATTAAGAAATTCATCCCAAGCTCTATTTGCATAAGCAGTATCACCGGTTACGTTAGCATAATAGGCCGGCATTCGGGCATACCATGAACCAGGGTCACCTAATTTAACTGCCTTTCCAAATTCTTTTTCAACATCTTCTTTAGGAGCGCCGTATAATTTACAGAACTGCAGCCAGAGCTTATCCCATTTTTTGCTGTGGAGAAGATGACTCAATTCAAAAGCAATTTCTGGCCCTCCCATTAAAACAGATAAATGTATCCAGCCAATATCATTTTTATCCAATCGATACAACTTGTAAGTTTTTGGATCGTACCCAAAAGCTCCATCTTTACCGGAGAAGAATCCATAAGGCATATTATAAAAGCAATTAACGCCGACCATAATCCGGTCGCGGTACTTAGTATTACCTGTACGTTCCCATTCGGTCATCCAGTCGCCCACAAGTGCAAACCAATCCGGGCCTACTCGAATGTGCGTAGGGTATTGGCTTTTTTTCAAAATCTCACGCAGAGGATCAATTTTACCAATTGCTTCATTGGAAGCATCAGCAACATCATGCATTAAATCTCCTGTCCGTTCATCCGTAGTTAGATAATAATAAAACCTGCCAAGTGCAGCCTGTGAAATTCGCACTTCTTTTGCCCCCCCGCCCCAATGAACAACATTATGACGAGAACCAAGTCCTTTAAAACGACCAAGATGATATACATCAACTTCACCTGTATGCCGCGTCAAGGCTTCAGCCATGCGGAAAATATCTTCACGGCCTGATCGCAAATAACTATACCATAACCACATGTTTGGCATCAACTCAGTATTGTCCCAGGCAAAACCGCCCATATCATATTTCCAGGTATGCCTATCTCGATCGTAACTATGCCGGATATCTCCATAATTCCAGAACCCATACCAATGCCGCTGTTCTACTTCTAGATTATAATAATTAAAAGCTTTGTCGAGTTGATCTTCTAACCATAATTTTCCTTTTGTACTAGTGTCAGGTAAGCTCCAGGCTCCGAAAACCGGAATGCTATGAATATATTCTGGAGAAACAGTTAGTAAAGCCGGCTGATTTCCTTGCTTTACAATTTTATCCAAAGTTTCATAGGAAGGAACATTAGCGGAGGCATACAGCATAATTTCAGTTGTTCGTCCAACACCGGTTGCTAAACTAAATCCTGGCTGAACATCTTCATAACTTGCTTCGAGACCATGTCCCCATGCAAGAGTATCATAATGCCGCATATCCATTTCTTCAGCTTCAGGCGGCCAAAGCCATGCTTTAATCTGAGCTGTATCTGATTTTACATTGTTGATTTCCAGTTCTGAAGGAAATGATTGCCAGAAATTTTGTACACAAACCGCTAAACCGCCTGATACATCACCGACAAAAGCCATCCCTGCGGAACGTTTCCCATAACCAGCATCAATCCATGTACTTTGATTGTTGGTTCTTTTTTGCACACGAAATCCATCGGCATTCAATTGCACCAGTTTAAAATCATTCCAGGAAGCCCAATGATCAATTAAGGACTGCTTCTGCTCAGAGAAAGTTTTGCGCTCAGCAATGCGCTCTCCAGTAAGCTGTTTCGCATATAAATCATTTCTAAAATCAAGCGGCCTCCTTCCGTTGAGCGGCTCGCATGGTTCATCCCACAAGCCTGCCGTTCTCTCCTGAAAAACGAATGTGCCGGTTGTACAATTGCTCATCCAAAGGAACATCAAACACCAATCCTAAACCTCGAATAAAATCCTTTTGCTGATTACCGTCATATATAATTGTATGAACCATGCGAATTGATTGTTGTCCAGCATAAAAATATAGTCTAACAATAAATGGCAGCCAACTTCGGCTACCCGATTCAGAAACATGCCTGCCTTCAATTTTTACTACTGCTCTGACCGGGCCGTTTTGTTCAACTGTCACTTTATCTATATTACCAATAAACTTCTCTTTAGAAGGCTGAACACCCAATTCCTTACTCGGGCCGTTTTGAAGAATACAAACCAATCTACCGCCGGTTGAAATCTCCTTTCCATTCATTTTAATGAAACGAATAAGTTCCTCGCCGTTTTTGGGAATATCACATTGCAGGATGCCGGTATTTACCAGTAAATCATTATTAGTCTCTGTTAATTCTAATTTTGTTTTTAACGGAATATCGCCGGATGATTTTAGTGGCTCCAGTTTGAAAGTTGTTCCAGCATTCGAGTCTACTACAGTGCTTAAGCCTACCCATTTCAAAGAACCATCAGGCCAATATGCCATTGGCCATGATTGTATCGGCATAGTTTGCCCCTTGGTATCTTTTAATGAAAAAATAGTTGAGGGATTAATCTTTCCTTCCGGCAGCGGAACACCCCAACTAACTCCTGTAGACATTGCCGGCGATTTTTTTCCAAGCCATGATAACTTTATTGAATCAACATTTTGTGCAGTGGTTAAATTCTGCACGAGAATGAAAACGACAAGCACCCACCGCAGTACAGTCAGCCGATTTCTTTTTTCATATTGAAAATCATTTTGTGGTTTCATTGTTTTCTCTTCATTAAAGTTGTGGTGAATAATATAATAATGATAAATTGTTACATGTAATAAAATTTACTTTGGATGATTTTTTATTATTCTATTTTAAGTTCATGTTTTTGGACGACATAATCATTATAATATTGAATTTTATAATCTTTCAATTTAGGAATGACTTTCCCTTTGCTGCCTGGTCGCATTACAAAAACAAGTGAGTTTTTTTCTTTTAACCATCCATCAGGTATATTAAAATTATTCTGGGGTCCTACATTAAAATAAAGTCCTAGCAGCCTTCCATTAAGCCATATTTGTAAATTACCGGTTGCTTCTACATGAATGTTTAAAGGAGTTATCCAGTTTTTATTTTGCTGAACCTTAAACCAGGTGCGAAACCACTTAATACCGAAATTTGAACTGGAATGATCTGAGTTCTGAGCTGTCCTCCAATTTGAATCATTAAAGTCTGGTTTTTGCCAACCGTATAGTTCCCCGTTTAATGAAGCATGATAAGCAAGCTGACTAAGCTTTAAAGGTGTTTGAACTCCATACTCAAATTCAATTGGGCCGATAATGCCGCCTCTGCCTTTTTCATTTTCAACATATAAAGCAATTAAATTACTTCCTGATTTTACTGCTCCTTTTAATGAAACATCAAATGGGCCATCCCATCCGTGATGGCTGAATTTATATACTTGTTTTCCATTCACATAAATAGTTGCGCTACGACTAATCCCTTCAAAAATTAGTTTGGGGCTATCTTCTGCTTCTTTAGAACTTAAGTTAATTATCTTTCTGTACCATGAACCTACTTGCTTATCATTGTGAGTTTCATGTAAATTATTATCAGCTTCAAAACCCTCCCATTCAGAATCATTATAACCGGTATCTGCTTCGGCAGGGTTTAATCCTGGTTGTTCGTTCAGTTGATTTGAAGATTTCCATTCTTTTAAAATTCTATATTGTTCTGGTGATAATGCAACAAAGGATTTGATTCCTTTTTTCTCTTCCATAAATCCAAAGTTAGGTCTTCCCTTGTTTTCATAAATTATCTTTATATCATGTTTTCCTTTTGACAAATTTAACTCAGAATAATCGTTAAAAGTATTTCCTGTTAAATCCTGCACCAGGCTACCATCAATGTAAATCGAATGCCAATCATTAGAATAGTAACTGGCGTTCAATATCTTATCACCGTCAATTACAAATTTGCCTTTATAAACAGTATAACCGTTTTGATAATCCCCTAAACTATCAAGTGATGGGAAAACACCATCATTATAAGTTATTGTGTTATAATCAGAATTTTTTTCAGCTTCGTCATCATATTTAAATCGGACTTGTCCGAATTTCACTTTTGGGGAGGGAATTTCTGGAGTGTCCATATTGAAATTAATTATATTATCATCCAGTGCTGTTGTGTAATCAATAGATTCCCCATCTAAAAGAATTTTATGAATATCTCCATTGGTAATCAATGAAAACTTATTCTTACCCGGCTTAGTTTGTAAATCAATATTATTAACACCATCAACATTTGGTAATGTTAAATAAGAATCAGACAATAAAATAACCGGACTCTTGTTTGTCTTGAATATAGCAGAATGCTCAGCTCGTTCTTTTGTGGTTAACAATACGTAAGTATCATTCCAATTGTACAATTTTTCTTGTGAAGGTATTGTTTGCAGTAAAAGACTTTTGAATCAATGTTCATTATTGCATTTTCACCAGGAGCGCCGTATGCAATTACGAAAGGTTTATCTTTATATTCAGTTGCTCCGGATAATTGCACATTGCTGTAATTGAGCTTACCGCCTTTATGCAATGGAAGATCGACTGGTAAAAAGTAAGTATCAAGTGAATCTATTGAAACATTAATATCTATGGGATTCTTATTGGGCATTTTTACTTCAACATTTGCATTCTGCATTTTTCCTGTTTTATTTCGTACAAACAGAAAACCAACTTTTCCATCTGAAAGAAGTAAGGTTTCAAGTTCTTTATTATCAGATTTTGCACCATCAGTAATTTCATGACTATTTGCTAAATACGGATTTGAATATTTTAAGAAATCGCCAATTAATTTTATTGCATAATATTTATCCCATAAACCCCCGCATTCGGAAATTGGTGCCGTATAATCATAACTTGTTGGTTTTTCTTTACCTGCCCAGTAAGCGAAGTTTGTACCTCCGTACAGCATATAATAATTCAATCCTTTGATACCTTGTGCAATAACATATTTAGTTAAAGCATTAATTTGTTCTGCGCCATATTTATCCGGATGTCGAACAGTTGCATCCCCTATAGCAGTAAACCATCCGCCTTGTAATTCGGTAAATATCGGTGGTGCATCCTGCTGCTGTTCTTCAAGCGATTTTATTCTTGGATAAACTCCTTCCAGATTCCAGCCGGGATAACCATTTACTGCATCCATAATTTGAGAGAACACTGAATCTTTATTGTTACGCACTTGTTTTGTCCAGCAAGTTATTACAGGCACATCAATATCTGTTTTGCATAGCATCCTGATATAAAGATTTTATGTAATCAACTTTCTGTGAGTCAGGCACACTATAGAAATCGTATTCGTTTTCTATTTGTAAAAGAATTACAGTGCCGCCATTTGTTATTAAGTGTTTCTTGATTACAGGTAAGACTTCATTAAACCAATACTTTGACCAGTATATATCCTGAGGTGAAGCTGTTCTAAATCCTACATCTTTACCTGCCAGCCACCTTGGAAAACCGCCTACATCCCATTCAGCACATATATAAGGGCCGGGACGGGCTATAACATACAATCCCATCTGCTGGCAAACTCTGAGAAACTTATCAAGTAAAGAAAGATCAAGCTGGCCTTTTTTCTGTTCATGAAAATTCCAGGGAATATATGTTTCAATTGTATTGAAACCTGCAGCTTTAATTTTTTGTAATATATCCACCCATCCACCCGGGTCACATCGAAAGTAGTGAAAACTTCCGCTGTATATAAATGTTTCCTTACCATTTATATAAAAAGTATTATTATCATAACGAATGATTTGAGGATGACTGAATTTAGGTTTCAGTTCCTTGTTAGAATCATTCTTAATATTTGCTGCGATAAAAAAAAGAGAAAGTATAATTAAATATTTCATATGAATCTCTCTTTTATTTTTTGTAATAATAAATATAAATGGAATAATCAGGTAAGATAAAAACTTAAATAATGGAAAAGTTATTCTTTATTTTGTTTTCGGTTTCAGATCATCAGTACTTTGTTTTGTATAAAAATTTATTGCCGGAGGTCTATCTTTTTTTTCAAATAATTCTGCAATAGTTGAGTAATCAACTTTGTACTTAGGATTAAATTTATCCGACAACATATATTTAGTTAAACTATATAGTAATTGTCTTGCCGCAGGCCTATCATTTAAATTGCTCTGTCCGAAGGATCCTTTGGAAAGGTCAGAACTGCAAACCATAATTTTCCCTTTTCCAACTTGTGCTTCAAATAGAACAGCTAAGCGACGGTTTAAAAACCAGGTATCAATCGGCTGTATAAGAGGTTTGAATTCCGGCGGGAACAATTCAAGATTCATTACCTGCTGACGATTGAGAATTTCCCACCATTGTAAATTGCTGTGATATTCTGTCGGGAAATCTGCAAAGGCCGGATTTTTAGGATCACACAAAATTCCTGTTGTATGCGGCGGACGCATTTTAAACCATGAAGTATTCCAAAATACAGGATTCAAATACTGGACAACATCTTTACCGTGTTCAATGTTGCCTGCTGCGAGAACAAAAACTTTTCCTCCATTGTTTAATATTGATTTTGCTTTTTCATCAAGTTTATTGCAAAAATAAATATCACCTTTATTTAAAGTTGGAAGTTCAGCAGGATAAACCCAGAAGTCCCAACTGTTAACATGGCTGTCGACAGAAACTTCCAAATTCAATTTTTCAGCTTTTGTAATTTTTGAAAGCGGTAAATTGACATCACCAAGAGGTATACAATTATCAATTGATATATCGCGTTTCTTTAGAGAACCTTGAGCAATGATTTTTCCATTTGAATCAGTAATCTTCCATTTCGCTGAAATATTTTTAAGAGGATGATTGCCGAAATGAAACGCCTCGAGAGATGCTTGAAAAGTTTCATCGTTTTTAAAAACAAATTTTGGAATTCGTGCTAACGGTACAGTCGGTCCAAAAAAATGTTTGAATTCCGGTGCAGTGACATATCCCTTATCTTCCCAAAATGCATTAAGTACACCAACCAGAGCTGTTCCTTGTCCTGGATAATCATTGAGACTGAGTAATTGAACGCCAGCTAATTTGTGGGTTCGTAAAGCAGCTTCAATTTCGAATTTGTAACACAAGGCTTGCAATTTTCCCGATGCCATTAAAAAATCTTCAGCTTGATCTCCCATATGATGTTTTGTCAACTCTTCTTGAAACAATTCAAAATTCTTAGCCTTGTAAACACCTGTATACTCTTTAATTTCTTTAAAGTCTGGGAAGACACAATGCTGCCCCATTTCATGCACCACATATGGAACTGTGTATTGCTCAATTTTATTTGTGTAATCAAACATACTTTCGGGACGCTTTTCCCACGGAAGCCCGCGAGGTTCTGATCTAACAATGTATTCACTTTCGGGTACCAAAGGCCAGCTCTTACCAATACATGCAGCAGTATAAACTCTGCGGTTGTCTTCTGCTTTCCAATGATTAACAAGTTTTCCCAAATATTCTGCTTGATTCTTCCCTGCCGGTTCGTTGCCGTAAGCCATCATACAAAATGAAGGATGGTTGCCATAGGCATCAAGAATACGATCAGTTTCATCATAAATATATCTATCGATAGGTTTACCATCTCCTAAACTTGTTCCGTGATTTGCCCAGCTCGGGCCTTCTACATGTAGATAAAATCCTAATTTATCTGCAGCTTCAAATGCAGCCTCGGGCGGACACCAAGAGTGAAAGCGCATGTGGTTTAAACCATGATTTTTACAAATGGTGAATATCCTTTCCCACGATGCGGCATCTGTAGGCGGATAACCTGTTAAGGGAAAGACACAATTTTCGACAGTTCCTCTTAAAAATACTGGACGATTATTAATTTCAAAGCGAGTTCCATTTATTGAAAAAGAACGCATCCCGAATTGGATTTTCTGTTCATCTGTATTTCCAAATTCATCGGTTACAACCGCAGTCATTTCGTATAGTGCCGGATTGAATTCATCCCACAATTGAACATCTTCACCCATAGAATAAGTTATTTCAATATGTGATTTTCCTTTTATTACATTTACTTCCTTAACAAGAGGCTTAACGGTTTGCTCTTTTTTTGAATTAAATGATTTTGCTTTTAGTGTTATTTTTGCTGAGACATCTTTTCCTAAAATGTTATTAAGGAAAATTTCTGCTTTAACTGATTTCTCTTCAATATTTGTAAAAAGTTTGATGTCCTCAAAAGAAACTGGTGATATTGCCTTAAGACAAATATCACCCACAATCCCATTCCAGTTTCCTTGAGTCTGATCTGTAATGCTGTGTGAATCCGGTCCAACATTAATTTCTTTAATACGATTATCAATTCTAATAGAAATAACATGACTACCGGGTGTTAATGCTTTTGATAAATCGTAACGATGAGGAGTTGAAAGACTGTTTTGCATTCCAATTTTTGTGCTGTCTATCCAAACTGTTGTTTCCCAATGAGGACGCTCTAAAAACAATTCAATTCTTCGTCCTTTCCATTCAGCGGGAATTTCAACCTCATGCTGATACCATGCAGCTCCAACATAATGTTTATTTGGCGTAAGCCAGAAAGGAAACTTTAGATTACCTTTTTGCCTATATTTTGCCATGTCCGGACGGAAGTACCAGGAACTGTCATAAATACTGCCTGTCCATTTTGTATTAATTGTAACTTCATCGCCTTTGTTATTATCCCTCATTGAACCAGGCAAATTCACAACATCATTTAATTTTGTATTATACCAGTTTTGTTTGCTCCCGATATCTTCCGGATCAGTTTGGAATTGCCATTCGCCTTTTAAGGAGATTATATTTTTGCTAGTTGCTTGAGAGCTGCTTACAATTAACATAATAGATAATAATGAAAAAGCTGCTGCTGATTTTAGGATTTTTTTAGATTTCATATCCATACTTTTATATGAATTAAATTGTTTACTAATGATCTTAATAAATAGTAACTTTGCAGATAGCTAAGCCGGGATCAAGCAGTGACAGTTTTAAATTAAACATACCTTTCTTTTTCAGAATGAATTCAGCTTTTGCCGATGAATATCCCCGGAGAACATTTTTACTCCACTCATCTGTTTTTGAAGGTGTATTAATATTCACAATTAAGGGAGGATTTTCCCCCAGGCTGATTGCAGTTCTCAAAGCTCGTCCCTCGTAAACTTCATGAGTTGGAACGCAGACTATTTTTATAATACGCTTGCCTTCCGGCAGATCAAGTTTAATTGAAGCTGTAGGAGCGTTATCTATTTTTTCTTCACTATAACTGGGAATATTAAACTTAGTCCAAGAAAGACTAATGCCGTCAACTCCCAATCCTGGAATGAAATGCATTCTGGTGCTATCAAATTTTAATTCGTTAACTGAAATTGTTTTAATTGGTTCTAACGTATTACCATTTGCATCAGAATTTAAATTTTTATTTTTGATTTCAGGCATACAAAAAACTGGAAGGTTTCTTGGGCTCATGCTCATTATACCATTCCATTTACCATCTGCAATTTTTTCATTATAAATATCCGTTAGTTTTCTTATTTCATCGAATGCTTTAATTGACCTAACTGAGTCACCCATCTGAGCGTAAAATATTTTTTCATTCATATTTGCTGCACCGAGAACCGGATAAAGAATTAATTCAAAATAGGCATCTTGCAAATGTTTAGGTATGCGGCTTTCCAGATCTTCGGCCTTTTGTGCAATGTCCTGATAAACCGTGAGACGTTTGTTAATTTCTTCTTGGGTAAATTTTATTTTGTCTATATGTTCAGGTTTGCCTGAAGCAGCCAGCTTATAATAAATAGTTTCAATTTCGGCAATCTCTTCAGCATATTCTTTACCGAAAGTTCTTTCCACCCATTGTTTTATATAACTTTCAGCTTTCTCCGGCGGCCAGGCATTAGCATTCCAGGCAAGGTCCATAGCGAATTCAATATCCATTTCAGCAGGTTTTATATCGCCGACATTAAAAACCCATAACCTCTTTGCACCATACGCATACGCTTTACTCATTTCATAAGAAATCAATGAGGGAGAAGTTGAAGATAACCAGAGATAATCTGCCGGTGCACCCCAATATGATAAGTGATAGTAAACTCCGCTTCCTCCGTTTCGCTGTTGATCTTTTGGCGTTGAAAGCTGGCGAATGTAACCGAAATTATCATCTGCCCATACAATGGTCACATCATCAGGTAAATTTACGCCGTCATTATACAAATCGAGCACTTCTTTATACGGACAGAAAATTTGTGGAATATCGGCTGGATCTTTTTCAAGATATTTAGAAAGCATGTTTCTCTGATCCATAATTATTTTATTTAACAGATCAACCTTGCCTTCAATTGTTTTTGGACCAGGCATACCGCTATCGTGAATGCCGCGCATCCCGATAGTAAAAATAGCTTCTATTTTTTGGTCAGCAACCTGCTTTACCCGGTCTTCCCAATATTTATTAATCTCTTTTTTATTCGTGTCATACCGCCAAGGACCAGGCTGCTTTCCGTATTCTTCCTTGAAATTATTTTTCCACTCATCTACATTATTGCGAAGCATAGGTTCAGCATGACTGGAACCGAGCACGATGTCATATTGTTTTGCAACTTTCCGATTTCCTTTATAATAAAAAAATGCCTTTGTACACGGATGCATAGCAGGCCAAATGAAATTTGCTTTAAGCCTCAGCATAAGTTCGAAGATGCGGGCATATGTATGGGGACCAATGTCTTTAATATCAGTGTCCACATTGCGTGCTGCCCATGGCTGCAAACCCCAGTCTTCATCATTAAGAAAAATACCGCGATACTTTACCGACGGCGGACCCATAATTATTTTGTCAATTGCTACATTAAGATTTTTCCGTTTAGCAGGAACAACGTCTGCCCAATAAACCCATGGCGATATACCCAGACGTTTCGAAAGTTCAAATATACCGAATGCCGTACCCCGGGAATCGCTTCCACAAATAACAAGTGCTTTGTTTATACCGGCAAGAGGATTATCCACAACTTGTATAAGAAAACTCTCCCATTTTCCTTTTATGGTATCCACTGAGAGTTTCCCAGTCTTGACCATAGAATCGATCAGTTTCGACTTCCCCAAAGTTCCTGCAATAATTGCAGCATCGATATTTAATTTAAAACTTGTTTCAAGTGATGGTGAAATATCCGTGATAAGTTTAATATCACCTGCTAAAGCTTTTGCACATATTCCAACAACTTCGGCATCTTTCTTATCATAGAGAATTGGAACACTTTGAGCGTTGTTAACAATTCGAAAGATTGAACTCTCCGAATTTTTGGATTTAAGATCATCAACATTTGGGATGTTCTGTGCTTCAATTGAAATCTGCGAAATGCTAAATATGATTAATACCCAAGTTAAAGCTATCAATCGGTTACTTTTTTTATACTGAAAAAGTTGTTGGAGATTTTTTTTTAAAAATCTGTTTTTTTAAAAGACGTATAAAAAGAAAAGGAAGTAAAGCATAAGTTAATATGGTTTGCCCAAAACTATTTTATCCCCGGAATCGTCCACTTCAAACAGGTGAGGAATGCGAATAGTACGTCCATTGACTTTCTTATGGCTGTGAACAGACATTAGGAGTTTCCCTTCAAAAGTACGGAACAACATGCCATGCCCGTAATTTGGCGGCGTGATTGGTGCCTTTTCCTGCACCCAGGGACCATCTAATGTACCGCTTTCAGAGTAAGCTACACCTTGCGTATATTTATCAAATACCCAACTCGACCATAACATTCCCAACTTTCCAGTTTGGGTTTGAAACAGCCACGGACCATCAGTTACTTTATCTGGAATTATGTTACCATTTTCATCGTAGTCCTTGCTCCATGGTGAATCACTTGCACGAAACAGAACCTTTCCTTTACCAATAGTACCGCTTAAGTCTGGTTTCAATTCTATCTTTTCAATTGTTCCATTCCAATTTTGAAGCCATTCATAACAATAAACCATATAAGGCTTACCATCTTTATCCACCCAAAATGTTCCGTCAAGTGTAGGTTTGTCTGGAGGCAGATAAATTGAATCTTTCATCGGAACATAAGGCCCGTCCGGTTTATCACTGACCAACACATGACTGGCACGCCGTTCTATTACATTCCCTTTTACAGTATCAATTTTCACGCTCCTGTTCGTGAAGGTAGCAAAGTAGTAATATTTGCCTTTGTAATAATGCAGTTCTGCAGCCCAGATCATTGGATTCGGCCCCATCCACGAATTTGGATCTGTCTTTGTTACTTTGTATGGACCTGTCCATTTTCTAAGATCTTTGCTCTTCCATAACAATCCGCCTGTTCCTGTCATATAATAAGTCATTGTATTTTTATCAGCTAAAATACATGGGTCACTAAGGCGAATAGAATCTAATGGTATATTCTCTTTAAATACCGGTTTCCAGTTTTGAGCAAGAAGCGGTGTAAAGCTTAACACAATTAGCAGAGCAGTTAAAATATTTTTGTACTTCATTAAATAATTTTGCTCATTGTTTTAATCTGATTTTAAATACCAAAAATGTATACGGATCAATCCCGGTTTTAATATGATTATTTTCTATGTTTATTTGACTTTCTGTTGGATAAATTTTCTTAGGATTATCAAATGAGTTAACATCCGATAAATTTTCCGAAGTTAATTTTAATACCTCAGCTTTATTTGCAGCTTTTGTATTTTTTAATTCTATAGATACTTGCTGTAATTTATCAGAAGTGTTTACAAGTTTAATATACAGTTCGCCCGAATTGGCATCTTTTACTGCGGATGAGAAAAGTCCGTTTTGGCCTGTGACTGCTTTCCCGTCTTCAAATGAAATTGAAAGTAGATCAGTGCCCCGGTGAGTGGAATACATTTTTTGAACATAATAGTTAGGCGTCCCGTATGAGGATAAATTATTGAACCAAATTAAATCCGGTGTCCATTGCCAAGCATCAGCATTTGCAAATAAAGGAGCATATGATGACATAGCTACTATGTCTGCATTTCTTTCCAAACCTGTCATAAAAGCTGCTTCGGAAAGAGCACATTCCCAATTATTTTTATTATCCGGACTCGCAATTGCAACACTTTGGGCAGCATATTCACCTGCAAATATTTTGGGACCGGTGCGGTCATACGAATCATATCGAGTAGCATTTTCTCTGAACCATTCCGGCGGTTTGTAATAATGTTCATCAACTATATCCGCATTTAGCTTTTTCATTTTATCCATTAGAAAATCAAATTGCTCTCCTTCAGGGAAAGGCCCAACAGCTGAAACTATTTTAATATCTGGATATTTTTCTTTGATAGCTTTTTCAAACATTTTATAACGATCAATATATTGCTGTCCCCACTGTTCATTACCAATACCAATGTATTTCATGTTAAATGGTTTTGGATGTCCCATATCGCTTCGCAATTTTCCCCACGGCGAACTTACCGGACCGTTTGCAAATTCAATTAAATCAAGTGCATCCTGAACATAAGGATCAAGCTTATTCAAAGGGACCAGTTCAGCAGTGTTGAACTGACATGCCATCCCGCAGTTCAATATTGGCAGCGGTTCAGCACCTATATCTTCTGCAAGTTGGAAATATTCATAAAAGCCTAAACCGAAACTTTGGAAATAATCCGGAGTTAGGCGATGCTTGAACTCTGTGTTCCACCGATTTATTAAAACTGTTCTATCATCGACAGGGCCTACAGTATTTTTCCATTGATAACGTTTGGCAAGTGTTCTGCCTTCAACAATACAGCCGCCAGGAAAACGCAGAAATCCAGGTTTCAAATCGTAGAGTAATTGTACTAAGTCCTTCCGCAAACCATTTTTCCGTCCCCTCCATGTACCTTCCGGAAATAGTGAGATCATATCTAAATCAATGACCCCTGTTCCTTCAAATGTAATTTTCAATTTAGCTTTTGCTTCTGTGGCAGTTGCTTTTAATTTCGTTGTATAAGTAGTCCAATTTTTTCCATTTGGAATTATACTGGAATTACCAAATTCTTTTCCATCTTTGTTTACAAATGCAAAATTTATTTTTCGAATATCTCCAGATTGTACAGACACATTTAGCGTTAAGTGGTAAAGTGCATTCTTCTTGATACCCATACCGCGGAATCCTTCGTTCAATAGTTCATACATTTTGTCGTTATTGATTGTCACACGGCAAATATTTCGATTGGATTTAATGTCCTCTGTTTTTATGATTTCAGCAGAGCCGGAATTTTTGTTTAAAGAAAATCTATTAGTGTTTGGCTCAATCCAGCCGGTCATTGGTTTTTCAAATTCAAATCCACGGTTCTTAATCATCTCTGCATATAATCCGCCGTCTGCTGCAAAATTGATATCTTCGAAAAATATTCCATACATAGTTGGCTGGATTTTAGCTTTTGAATTACTTACATCCACCACTAATTTATTTACTTGACCAAATGCAAGGTTTGCAAAAACAAAAAGTATAAATGAAATGATGATCTTTTTCATTTTAAAACTCTATAAAAGTGTTTCATATTTTTTTTCAAAAATTTATAAGGTATACTATTTAGGTGGCTGGAGATCAATATAAGTTGGTTTATCACGATTACAAGTAATCCTACCATCTTTATATTCAAGTTCTACAACTTGAATAGAACTGCGGCGTTTTTCATATAAATTATCTTGAAGAGTTGAATCAACTTGGCCTGGATGAGTAAAATAAAATAGATATGCCCTGCCATTATTAACAACAACATCCGGATGATGGCCTACAACTCCGTCATCCTTTCCTTTGCCGGGTTCTTCAACAAGATTTCCAAGAATCCTTTTCCACGAAATTAAATCTCCGGATTCATATAGCGCCAGCCCATGCCAAACATCTGTTACCATCCAGTATTTATCTTTCCATTTAAAAACTTTTGGACCTTCACCAGGTTGATCACCAACAGCTTTACCCTTATCTTCCCAATGATACAGGTCTTTACTATCTGCATAATACATTGATTTATTAACTGCTTCATTATTATACCACATACGCCAACTCCCATCAGGCAAGTGTAATACACAAGGATCTATTACTTTATTTGAGGCAAGCTCCAGCGTGGACTCATATTTCCAATCAATTAAATTTTTACTGGTCAGGTGAATAATGTGTCTCGGATGTTTCCAGTTATTAAATATACCCGGAACATATGTGAGGTACATATGATATATTCCCTGATACTCGATCACTTCCGGCGCCCATTGAGTTTCTGTGTACGGGGAGGGAATATTACATGTTCCCCTATACAGCCATGCAGCACCGCCATCTGAAGATTCAGCAATCCCGATATGCGTTCCGTGAACCCAGGTTACACCCTTAAGGCTGTCAACATTTGCCCGGCGATTGGTGTAGAACATAAACCACTTTTTTTCTTTTTGATTCCAAATGATTGTAGGATCTGCGGCACCATCATAAACCGGATCACGATATAATGGTTTTGGAGCTAATTTACCTTTTTTATGAATTTCTTGTGTACAGCCCAAAAACAATACTGAAAAAAAGGTTATGATAAGAAAACTTATCATAGAATATTTTGAAATATTTTTTTTCTGAGATTTCATATCAGTTACTAAATTTTTATTCCATTGATGTTTACAAACCGAAAGCTTTATTAGAAGTACTGCCGGTTATTTCAAACTCACTTTTTAATTTTATATCTATAGATGAACTGCCAATCATAACTTCAAATTCACCTGGAACTACTTCCCATTCCATATTTTGATTTAGTAATTGCAAATCTTCCGGTGCTAATTCAAATTGAACTTTTTGTGATTGTCCCGGTTCCAAAGTTATTCTCTTAAATCCTCGCAGCTCGCTAACGGGCACAATTACCGGAGTAACCTTTTCATGAATATAAAGCTGAACAACTTCATCACCTTTAAGTTTACCAGTATTTTTAACATTCAATGAAACTTGAACATTACCGCCAATATTTTGTTTCGAAGGTGTGATTTGTAAATCACTAAACTTAAATTGTGTGTAGCTTAATCCGTATCCGAAAGGATATAAAGGACCTGTTACTCTTGCATATTCTTTAGGATCATCCGGAAAATAAGACTGACTGGAAGGCATATAAGGAAAATTTAATGGCACCTGTCCGACAGATTTCGGAAAAGTGATCGGCAATTTACCGCCGGGATTATATTCTCCAAATAAAGTTTTGGCAACAGCATCCCCGGTTTTGGCTCCCGGGAACCATGCTTCTAAAATCGCACCCGCATGTTTATTAGTCCAATTTATTGTTAAAGGCCTGCCATTCATTAATACTACAACAGTTGGTGTTCCCGTTTCAACCACAGCTTTAACTAGTGACAATTGATGGCCAGGCAAATTTAAATTTACTCGGGAGTGACTTTCACCAACTGTCCTATCATCATCTCCAACTACAACAATAGCAACATCAGATTGTTTAGCTGCATCTGCCGCTTTTTGAATTTGTTCTTTTTCGTCGCCGCTTAATGGTGTTTCAACAATATCACTTTCTGGAAAATCTTTGTCAACAACATCAACGCCTTTAACATAAGTTACTTTTGTTTCTTTAGAAACTTCGTTCTTAATTCCATTAAGTACCGATGTTACCTTAATCTGTACCGGCCCATATCTATTTAAGCTTTCTTCCATTGTTGCATTTGAGCCGGTAATTAAGATGGATTTAATTTTATTCTTATCAAGCGGTAAAATACTCTTTGAATTTTTTAATAACACCAAAGATTCTTCTGCTGCTCTTAAAGATAATTCGTCAGACGAAACCTTGTTTACATTTTGATTTGATTTGGAAGTATCAACATAAGGATTATTAAAAAGTCCCAGCCAATATTTAACTTTCAAAACTTCACGTACGCGTTGCTCAATTGTGCTGATTGGTATTTCATTATTATTAACAGCTTCCCTTAATGGAATCAGATAAACAGACGGATTTTGGAAATCGGTTCTAACATTAACTCCTGCTTCAAGTGCTTGAATTATAGCTCCTTTAAAATCTTTTTGGACATGATGTTTTTCATGTATAAATTTAAGTGCCCCACTATCAGTTACTATATAACCCTTAAAACCAAATTTCTGCCGAAGCAATTCTGTTAAGAAATAATAACTGCCTGTAACCGGAATTCCATTATAATCATTATATGAACTCATTACACCAAGTGCATCAGCTTTAACGGCTGCTTCAAAAGGAGGTAAAAACAAAGTATAAACTTCACGCGGTGTTACTTGAGGATCCGTTCTAACATGACCATCACGGCCACCTTTAGGAACACTGTAAACTGCAAAATGTTTTAATGTTGATACAACATGTTCTCCCTGCAAGCCTTTTACCATTGCCTCGCCGAGTTTACCAACTAAATACGGATCTTCGCCGTATGTTGAAAGAACTCTACCCCATCTAGGATCTCTTGAAATATCAAGTTCGGGTGAGTAAACATTTGTATATCCAAGAGCGCGGGCTTCTTCACCTTCTACTTTTCCAATCTGATTTATTAGTTCAGGATCCAATGTACTGCCTTGCCCAATCTCATCGGGAAAACTAGTTGCCTTAACAGCTTTTAATCCTCTTATACCTTCTACAGTAAAATCAACAGGAATTCCTAATCTAGTCTGTTCAATAAAAAATCGTTGAACATTATTCAAAGCCTGACCATGTATTGAAGGAGGCCAGTATAAATCTGACTTCACATTTGTGCGTCCATCTAATTGTTCATCTATATTTGCTACTCCATCTTTCCATGTGGTATCAAGCCAGGCTTTTGTCGGCTGCTCATCTTTTAACACTGCATCATATCCATACAAGGTTACTAATTGTGCAGTTTTCTCATTGACATTCATTTTGGAAATTAAATCATCAATCCGTTCATCTACCGGCAGATTGGGATTTTCATAAGGATCCATTTTCCCGTTTTTATTTAAATCGATCCAGCCATCATGATAAATAGATTTATTGAATTTCAAATGGGTATGATTGTGCAAAGCATTGAATTGTTATTAAAAGAAAAAGCGCAATGCTTTTCCATAAAAATGAAACATTAAGTTGATTATGCTTTATCTTATATTCTAATTCGGTTTTTTTGTTCATTAATATTTTTAATAGAGTGTTTGAACGTAATTAATTATTTTGATTTATTTCTTAATCTCATGTCTTAACTGATCTATCTGCTTTTGCAGTTCACTAACTTTTATTTTAGTCGAATCAATATTATTAGACTTAACCGTTTCTCTAGCTGTATAACCTATATATTCAAGCCATCCCTTTGAACGAATTTGTCTTTGTTTATTTATTAATTTGAATAAAGTGTTCGATGTATCTCGTTTAAATTCATTGTCTAGGTTTTCTATGTGCAAGGGAATTTCAATCTTATTTAAAATAATATTTGTCATAAACAGATGTCCGATTGTAGTTGGATGAATTCCATCTTTATTAATAAAAAATGTTGAATCAGCTTTATGCCTTTTCAATAAATATTTTTTCATGGGGGTATGCAAATCAATTGTTTGAACATCCTTAATATTCAAAGTCATTATCCATTTGCTGTAATCAGTAAGTACGTTGTCATATTTATAATAAGGTTTGGAAAATGTATATCCCGTTTTATTATCTTTTAAAACTTTTCCGGGAATGTGGAGAGCATCAAAAACCGGAGGAGTTAAAATAATTACTTTGGCTCCGATCGCTTTTATTTTTTTAATTAGTTTTAAAATTCCATCTTTGAATGCCTGGAACCGTTCCGGGCTTTGCGGATTATATAATCCGTCGTTCATACCATAGCAAGCAAAAACTAATTTAGGTTTAATTTCTAATAAAGCACTATCGAGTCTGCTGAAAATACACGGACGTTTAAAATGACCGGGTTCGGTTAAACCACATGTTGTTTCGCCTCCTAACCCGATGCTGATAATATCAAATTTTTTGTCGGGATAAAGTGATTCTAGATAATATTCCATAAAGCTAACATAAGTACCGTCCATAGTTATACTATCTCCAAGAATTAGAATCTGTTTACCGCTTAATAAAATGCTCTTATTATCTTGTGCGAAAAAAAGAGAAGAGCAAATTAAAAGTATAAAAGCTAAGTAAAACTGACTTCGTAAGATTTTGTTAAAATTAAAATTGGATAAGTACTTATTAATAATTTTCATATGATTAAAACATAATAATAAAGTGGGAAGAATTTTCAATTATATTCTTATTTCAACAATACAAACTTTTTAATATCTGAATAATTTTCTGATTGTCCGTTTTGGTTCGGCCAAGCTGAGACAGAAAGCCTATAATAATAAACTCCGCTAGGCAGATCACTTCCATTAAATGTAACTTTATAATTTCCAACAGTTTTTTCTCCACTTACTAAGGTTACTATTTCCCTGCCAAGGACATCGTAAACTTTTAATTGTGTGAACATTGTAGCAGAAGTTCCTGTATTCGGAATTGTATATCTAATTGTGGTTGTCGGGTTAAAAGGATTAGGATAATTTTGATCTAAAGTCGCTAATCGTAAAAGTGTATTCTCTTTTTCTGTTACGCCTGTTTGCTCTGAATGATATTCCACTCTCAAAATTAAGCTGTTAATCCAATCACTGCTCACGTAAAGATTCCCTACGATGTCACTAGTAACTCCAACAGGTTTACCCCATATGTTGCTCTGATCCGGTGGGTTTGGCCAAAAGCCCGTCATAAAATCTCCTACCTTAGCATTGCTGCCATCAGGGTCAACGAACAAAGCTACAACCTTATGGCCAGGATCAGGTCCAAGAAAACCGGCTCTGTAAGCAACAAAAGCAGCATTCAAATATTCAGACGGGAAATTGCCAGCGGGATAAAAGTGGATACCCATTGGTGCACTATGTGCATCAATCTGTGCAGCTGGTCGTTCCATGGTCTCAACTAAAAGACTGTCTTCATGAGTAATTGGAAGTACTTGCGGATGACCACGAATTGTAAAATTTATATAAACCTGATAACCATAAGCGAGAGGCCACCCGTAAAATCCTCCATCTCGCACAATGCCGATCCATTCCGGAGGTAAAGAGTCAACAGCTTCAGTATGTCCGTTATTGGTTGCCCATAATTCATCAGTGATTGGATTTAAGTCAAGGCCGACAGCATTACGCAAACCGCTGGCGAAGACTCTTCTTCCTGTACCATCTGTGTTAAATACTAATACAGATGCCCGTTCAGGGTCTTGTTCTCGGCAAACATCGCAGTGAGAACCTACTGAAAGGTAGAAGCGTTCTTTCAACTTATCAACAACGATAGTTCGAGTTAGGTGCGGAGAACTTGCTGTGGGAATATTATCTGCGAAAACTTCCCGCTTATCGTAAACCAGGTCTCCATCAGTATCAGTAAATTTAACAATCTGGTGTGTGTCGGCAACATACATATCTCCCTTGTAAAATACTAAACTGTTAGCCCATCTAAGACTATCAGCAGCAACAATAACTGTATCGGCAACGCCGTCATTATCCCTATCAGGCAGCGCAACAATTTGACTTGTAAAATCATTACCATGAGGTGTAAATTCATCGGCCATGCCTGCCTTCATATTTGCTACATGCAAAACTCCATCTTTATTAAATGCCATCATTCGGGGGCCTCTTAATCCGGTAACTGCAAATACTTTCACAGTAAATCCAGGTGGCAGGTTTAGAGTAAGATTCTTAGGTACCATATCCTTGAATTTTTCCGGCACTATTAGATTAACTGGCTGCAGATTTAAATCAACCTTCGGGGTCATCTGTATAGTTCCCGGCGGATAGTTATTTTCCTGTGCAAAAAGTAAAACTGGTAAAAACAGCAAAGCAATTGTAATAATGAATAAGTACTTGTTTTCTTTCATTATTTATTTTTTAGATTTTAATCCGGTTAGTCTAACCGGCCCTATTAAACCGGATTCGAGAGGTTTCCAATTCTTTGCAGTAAACAATCCGTTCTTATCCATATCTTCCTTAACCTTTGGGGCAAAATTAACATTATAGAATTTTTTATAATTGATATCATTTTTATCCATATAGATAATTCTATTCGCCATTAAGTTTGTAACCTGAACTTCAAGATTATTTTTATCATGCAATTTATCTGCGTCAATTGTTAACTGAAATTCTGGTCCTACTAAAGTTGATAGTTTTTCACCGTTTAAATACACATCTGCAGACTCACACACTTTACCAAGATCCAGCATATATGCGGCAGCTTCAAAATTAGGTTTCTCAAATGTTGTTCTATAACTTGCTGTGCCTGAAAACTTCTCCAAATCTTTTGAATGATTTGTCCATGATTCTAACTTTTCCGAAGGATCCTTTGGATTAGTTTTATATGAAACCGGTAATGTTGGTCCCGCCCTTAATAAAATCAATGCTCCATTCACCATCTATATTCATTACATCATTTGTCTTCTCATAAAATTTATAATCTTTTACATTTTGATCTGTGGGGTACCATTGCAAGATTAGAGTTTCGCCTTTACCCAACTTTAAATACACTTCTGTATGATCATCACTTAAATTTCTTACTTCAGCTTTTCCAAATTGTTTATTCATCGGATTAAACCACACTGCTTCTTTTCCGGTCGATTTGATTTCAATCCACTGATCGAAATCTTTATCACTCCAGTTACTAATTAAATAACAAACACCTTCATTCCGTTTAACTCTATCAACCCAAAGACCATTTTTGGTCATTGGTTCCGGAAATATATCTGCTTCATTTAAAAGAGATTTAATTCCATTTCCCTTAATTAATTTTCCTTTGCCAACACTGCTAATTGCTAAATTATTTTGATGAACAAATTTGATTTCATTTTTTAGTTTCTGATAATCCTCTTGACGTTGTTTAAGTTTATTTAATCCAGGCACATCTTTAGGAAAATCGTTTTGTAAAATAATCGTTGCACCTTCTTTAACCAGGCTGATTACTTTTTGAATTGTTGTTAAAGGGATATAATTACAATCGGGAATTATTATAGTTTTGTATTTGGAATTACTGGAAAGAATTTTTTTATCATCAACAGTTAACTTCTCAATTTGTTTATCGGAAATGTAATCAAAGGTATAGCCGTTATTTAATAACATTGAACCAAGGCCTTTAGTTAATTCTTCGTCTCTTGCTGCAAAATGCTCAAGCATACTTTTACCTTTTTGCGACCACACATTATAAATAGGGTAATACAATAAAATATCATTATCCGGTTTGGAACTTTGCAAAAACGATTGGCAGTTTGTTACGTATGAATTTATTGTTTTAAGATCTCCCCACCAGGTATTTGTCGGAGCAAAATGAACTGATGCGTAAAACATCCATCCTGGCCATTCTGCAGAAATAGGTGAATAAGGCGTACCATGATAAATAAGATGATTAACACCATTCGCAAAATATCGATCAAAACGTTTTTTAACTTCTGAAAGAGTTGAAAGAAAATGTTCATTCAGCCATGTTGCAGCTTCAGCAGAGATTAATGGTTTCCCGGAGACATGTCCTGCAGATGTTGCTAATTTTATACCTAAATCCGATGACCCTTCGGTTTCGGGAATATCACTTGCGGCATATAAATCAAGTATGTTTGCTGGTGAACCATGTGCTTGATCACGCACTACTGCATTATATTTACGTGACCAATTTTTCCATACTTTAGTAAACTTATCTAATAATAAATCAGAAATAGTCTCTCTAAAATCACAAAGAACTCTTTTATTAATTTCTTCGGAATCATTTCCAAACAATGCAGGTAAATAATCTTTTAAGTCGTAGCCTTTATATTTTTTGAAGTCTTCAAAAAATAAAGGCGTCCAGTCTGCCTCTCCTTGAGAATCATCAACTTCATAAGAATCATTAAAAAATGCTCGAATACCTTTTAACTGAATACCTTCTGAATTTTTATCAAAATATCCTAAATAATCTTTTAATGCTTTTTCAGAAAAATGATCAATTACATTTCCTTCCCCGCCTTTACTTGCACGTTCGACTTGCTTTCCATGCCAGCCTAAAAAAACAGCATAAAGTTTCCAGTTACCATTTGGCGCAGTCCAATCTAAAGTTCCATCTTTTTTAACATCATTTGTTAGATCAATTTTTTCTCCGTTTTCATTGTATGCAATAAGTGCTTGAAGCGGTAATTTCTTTTTAAATCGAACTTGATCTAATGCAAGCTTTTGCAAATTTTTATTACTGCTTATTGGAAATTTTACTTCTGAAATATCAACTTTATGACCAACCGCATTTACAAATGGCTGCTGAATAAATTCAACTTTCTCATTTAATTTTTCTCCCGACTCCAAGTTATATATTTTATAATATACCTCTTTACTTGCATCATCGGCACCAACCCAAGGGCCTCCAAAAGGCCAGCCGGAAGTATTATCCAAATCAATTCCTAATCCTAATTTTTGTCCTTCATCCAAAGTATATTTTAAAACCTTCATCCACTCAGGAGAAAAAAAACTTATATCTTGTTTTTCATAACCTTTTGTTCCATAGATGGCAGTTACTTCAACTCCGCCAAAGCCGGCATTTTTTAGCTCTTCCATATTTGCAGTTAGATCTTTCTTCGTGACTGCGCTTCCATGCCACCACCATCTTGTCCAAGGATGAGTTACATTACTTACTGCAGGCCATTCGACTTTTATATTACTTTGCCCCTTAGTTAAGTATGATGAAAAGAGAGAGAGAAAAGTTGAGAATACTATTAGGCTTAATATTTTTGATTTTAATTTCATAAATTATTTTTTATTGAAAATATTTTGAATCTCCCAAGAGAATGCGTCAAAGGCAACATTGTCATTTTGGTTTTCTCGATGTCATGATTATTTATTCATCCAATTTTCTTTTAATTCCAATTTATTCATATCAAATTTAGTTGAAGTTATTTTTACAGATTCATCATACAACTTATTCAAATCAGGCAATTGCAGTTTGGAACCTTTTCGAAGGAAGATCGGGGTTTTATATGCCGGGGCATCAACTTCAATAGATTGTCCGCCTTCATATTCTTTATTGTTCCAAGCGTCAATCCAGGTTTCACCTGCCGGCAGGTAAACTGATTTTTTTGTTTTTCCTTCTTGCCAGATAATCGAAACTAACAAATCGTCACCGAATTTATAAGTAGTCCAATCTTTCCAGCTTTCTTTTTGATCAGGATATTCAATAAACAAAGGCCTTACTATGGGCATTCCTGTTTGGCTGGCTACTTCTGCATAGTGATGAATATAATCAACAAGATTCATCCTTAGTTTTGTATAAAATCTCCAAACAGCCAGCAGCTCATGATCAAATGATGGCTTATCCGAAGGATCCTTTGGATAATTCATATCCCAAAATACTGTATTGTTTGTGGGGCCTACTTCCATTATAGGAGAAAAGCATGCGAATCCCAACCAGCGTTTAGTAACTTCACGATTAATATCTTTAGCATATCCACCGCAATCAGATCCCCAAACAGGATAGCCCATAACAGCACATCTTTGTACAGCAATAATAACAGAACGAAGTCCTTCCGGCGGATTACCAGTATCGCCTGCCCACATTCCACCATATCTAGAACTTCCTGTATATTGAGCTCTCGGAAACAAAATAAAATCGTTACCCAGCACTGGCTTTATTGCATCATAAGTTGCTTTTACATATTGACGTGGATAATCATTGTAGTTTTCACGATAGGTTGTTCCAATAGATGTTTTTAGCAGCAGTGAGTCTAAAAGTTTTTCCCCATCTGCACGATCAAGTTTAAATCCTTTTACTCCCATTCTTGCTAATTTTCCAGGACCATTTTCTTCCCACCATTTGCATGCTTCCTTGTTTGTAAAATCCATTAATACCTGACGTGAATCCATCCAGATATGGCTCTTTAGATCATATCCTCTTTCTTCAGCAACGTTAGTCATATTTCCCATAACAAATGGCGCTATCCAAAGCATAGTTGAAATACTTTTTGAATCCAACCATTTTATCATATTTTCAAAGTTCGGCAGTCGTTTATAATCAATCTTGTAGTCGTCAAATCCTCTTACACCTGGACCCCATGGCCTATCAATCCAGTAAGCTGTGCAGGGTATGTCGTATGCATGCATTAAAAGAATTTCTTCAGCAATTTCAGAGTTATAAGGAGCATGTACGGTACTGCCGTCATAATATTTTTTATTATTAACATGTTCGTCACGCCAGCGCCAAGGCCCAAAAGCCCATTTAGGCGGAACAAAAGATGGCCCCGTTTCTAAAGCATGGCGTTTAATTAATTCAGCAGGCCCTTTATCAGTCAATACAGAAAAAGAAAATTCAGGCCCCTCGAACGAAATTTGAACTAAATCTTTTTGCTTTTTGCAAAAATCAATTACTCCAGGCCAGGTGCCATGTACAAAAAATGCATAATTGCCTGATGAGATATAAAATGGTGAATAAGCAGAAACTGTTGGTTTTAATTTGACATCAATCTTCTGACCTCGAAGGTTAAGCCCTTCTGTAATTCCTTTTTCCCAAGATTTATATTGTGTACCATCAACAACCCGTTCAAATATTCCTGTAAAATATTCGTCAGGTTTTACTTTTGTATTTAACATCCATGCAGATGGTTTTGATTGAGTTCCCTTCCGAAGGATCGTTCCGACAAATTTAAATTTAAAATCTAAATCGTTATCTTTTTTTTCTGTTTCTAATACTACAGACATTCCATCAAGCTGCCATTTGTAGGATGACTTATTTGCTGATGAATGTGAAATCTCCGGTTGTCCTTTTACCCAATAATTTTTTCCATTAAGAGTAAAACCAATTGCACCCAAGCTATCATTTGATTCAATTAAAAAATTATTTCCATAAGGATTATGAACTTGAATGGAAGCAAAAGAATTATCTCCTTGATTTAAAATAGTCACATCATCAGATTTATTACATGAGCTAAGGCCTGTAATTATTATTAGTACAAAAAGTATCTGATTAAAAATCTTTTGAAAGAATATTGGATTCAACATAGTTTAAACCATATTTTTTTTAAAAGTGAGTCAATTATTTAAAATTAATTAAAGCTACTTAAATTGTATAGCAATTTAAATTGTTAAAAAATTATTTCAGAAAAATTAAGAATTGGATTCGATCTGATTTAATAGAAGCGATTTTATTTAAATTAAAGAATAGAATAAAAACAAAAAGATGAGATGATTAATATTTTTTAAAATATGAGTTTCTCCAAAGTTAAGTTTGGAGAAACTCTTTAAATTATTATTTATTAAATCATGCTATTTTAGTAACACCATTTTCTTTGATGCAACAAAGTTTTTACCATTAATTCCATTAGCATGAATAGTGTATACATAAACACCGCTGCTTAACTTCGAAGCATTGAAATTAAATGAATGTTCTCCAGCTGCCAGATCTTTCTGAGTTAATTCAAATACTTTTTGACCTAAGATGTTATAAACACTCAAAGTAACTTCTGATTGCTGTGGTATTCCAAATTTGATAGTTGTACTTGGATTGAATGGATTTGGATAGTTGTTATTTAAATAAAACCTATCTGGAGCGATAGAATTTCTATCCTTAACACCAACCATATTCGGTGTAACAATAGCTGAAGCACTGTCCCCTGGTGTATAAACCCATGTTGCGTTAGCCATTGAATCTTGTAATGCTGCAATATATGTGGACCTGTTAGCCATATAATCAGCTTTAGCATTTGGGAACCAGTTTAAGTCACCGAGCGGTAGTTTATCTGTACCTGCCTTTTGCAAATATGCATTTGAGTAGCTTAAATCTAAATCCGGGGGCCAGTTTAAATTAGGTGTACCATCATTGTTCCATGTTATAGGCGGTGTGATACGCCAATCCGGGTAATGAGTAGTGTTTGTATCCCAATTAGCTAAATCCCATCCCAACATACTATCCGTCATTGTTGGATTAGTAGTGAACCCGATATCAAATTGCCAATAGTTTTTACCAATAGTAAAATTATTATCAGCGTTAATAGTAGAATCAACATCAAGATTCCACAAATAACATTGCCTTACTTTTTCAGAATCGGTCAAAAACCCTGGATTAATTGTATTGTTCCAATAATCCGGAAAAGCCGGATCAAGATAAAATAAGTTGTTTCCTTCATATAATGCAATAGAATCGAGATTACTACTTACAGTAGAGAAAGTTTCAAATGTTGTAAAAGGTGCTTCATAGCCGTTAGTCTTTAAACTACGACCTCTCCAGCTCCAGTTATAGTAAATATTATTTGCCTGTAAAGCTTGATACCAATGAAGTTCATGGCCGTTTACCTGCTGATTGAGAATTGTATTATGTATCTCAGTCATTTGAGAAGTAAAAAATTGACCGCCATTACCAAACAATCTAGCTGCATTAAATACAGTATTATTTTCGAACGTCAAATGCTTACATTCTGCATCCAAACGGAAGGGCATACCTCCAAAGGGTGAACTGCCCCTTCTATCACCATTGATAAAAACACAGTTAGTAATACTAATTGTATCAGTTGCTCCAGTACTTCTGGTACAGTGATCTCTATGGTCTGAAAATGCACAATTATCCCAGACAATTTTGTAACCTGCATAATTTCTGACAAATGATGAGATATTTACATCAGAACCTGCACCAACGTTAATAAGTCCAGTTAGTAGGAGATTTTTTAGCACTACACTTCCACCTTGATTCAGGTTAATCATGTCTCTTGCTGTACCAGCAGAAGACGGTGTTTGGAAAAATACAGGCGGATTGGCTTCGTGCAGTATCCACCCATTATTCGGGCCGATAATTTGTAGATCAAAATTACACTCCAAAGAACCGTCAAAGGCGTAGTATTTGCCAGCTTCAGCCATATAAACAGTTTTAGCTGGATCATGCGATCCGTCTGCAAGAGTGTCTGAAGCAATTTGAATATTGACAAACTGCTGATCATCAAGTGTTACTTGAGCTAGCAATGATGACGCAAACATTAGGGAAAAGGCTAGTAGTATTAAGTTTCTCATTAAATACTCCTTTTAATATTATTTATGTGATTAGTTAATTAAGAATTTGGTTCCTGGTCTTTAGTTTCCTTTTAATAGTTTGTAATATATTATGTCATATCACCTCCTAAAAGTCCAATTTAGTTTAAATATTATTTAAGTATTAAAATGAATAACGCACTCCTAAGTCTCCTGTTGCTCCATAGTATTGCACATCAGATAGTTTTTCCAAAATACTACTATATTGACGATCCGGCCGATTGGTTATGTTGTTTAGATTCAAATACACTTGAAGTCCTTCAAACCAGGGCAGTTTTTGATAAGCTGTAAAATCCCACCTGGTATAAGGTGCTGTATATGAATCAAGTTCTTGATAGGTCGAATTTGCACTTCTTAAAACATTGTCCTGGTATAAAAATGATAGTCTGGCAGAAAAACCTCCAATATCATAACCTAATGTTAAGTTCAGGATATCGTCCGGTTGCTCAATCAACCTTCCGATTCTGGTTGTATCTACATTTGCATAAACAAAAAATGGGAAATGACCACCTACTACTACTGTTTTATAATTTGGATAATGCGTTTCAGAATTAATGTGTGTATAATTAATATTAAAGACGAGTCCACTCAAAAATGACGGCAGGTACCAAAAATGTGTTTGCCAGTCTAATTCAATACCTCTTACATAAGAGGTTTTATCTAAATTAGTCCAGGTATAAATATGGGTTGGATCTCCCGTTTGAGGTAATGCAAACCTATTATGAATTTTTGAAACATCTTTAGTTATATATTCAATAGGTACAATTAAATTATTAATTTCTTTATAAAAGAATCCAGCAGTGAATAATCCGATATGATTTTCATATACCGAAGCATAAAGATCATAATTCTTAGTTAATGCAGGCTTTATATAAGGATTACCTAAGCGTAAAGTTGGAGAGGCATATGTATCGGCAAACAGATATGGAGAAACGGCACGGTAATCTGGATAAATTATACTTTTAGTACTTGCCAATCGAAAGTCTAACCAATCAGTCGGCTTAATACGCACTTGCATTTGCGGAAACCAGTTTTCTCCTTTTGTAGAATCCCAATTTACAGTTTTGCTTGTATAATACTTCTCACCTGGCGTAGTTAGCCGGCCAAATTCAACTGTAGAGTCTGCAGTATAATCGAAACCAAATTTTTCATATCTTATTCCGGGCAGCAGTGTAATATATTTACCTATATTTATTTCCGACATAAGGTAAAAAGCATCGTAATTCCTGGTATAGTTATAATCATATTGAGTTGATCCAAGCGGATCAGGAAGATAGTAGCCATACTGCTTGGCTAATTGCTCCATATGATGCATTTTACTAATTGAAATTAAGTCATAGAAATTATTACTGCTGACACCTTCATGCCCTGAAAGAAAATTACCTACGTCATAATTTGGATCTGTAACTAATCCGTCTGATATATAACTGTCAGTTGGAAGAATGCCAAGATCTGTCCATATAGAATCCTTCAAAAGATCTATAAAATCTCCTGCAAGCCCTCCTCTGTCCGTATCAAGAAACAATAAAGTTTCATTATTATCCCTTGTATTGCGTACATACTTACCGCCAAATTTCAAGTTTCCAGAAAGATAATCAGCAAAATTATAAGGCACTTTAAAATTGAGTAAAGCCGATTGAGCTGTTTCATTAATATCCCTCATAAGAGTGGTTGTGCCCGTTGCTATTTTATCTTTAGGTATAACAGTAACAGAATTTAGGAATGTTGATGGTGACAATTTGATCAGGTTTGGAACTGTACTGGATAATCCCTGTGTTCCGCCAGATTTTGGTCTTACATCCATCCTTAAGTCGCCAGGATTATGCTGCTTTGAAACTGAATTGGAAAGTGAAAAGTCCATATTAATGTTAAAAAATTCAAACTCGCCCTGTAGTGCATTACTGATTACCGTATTAGTAAATTCTCTGTCTACTGCATAACCCCTCCAATCATACCCAGTTGTATAATAATTTTGCTGCTCAATTTGATTTTCATTTAGGCCGCTTATAAAATTATTTAATATTAGTGAACCGCTTGGAAGTTCATAGTCTAATACCAAGCTGCCACCGGCTCTTTGTCTATCTGTTACTTTATCAACTATGGTAACGTTAGACAGATAGGTCGGCAGAAATCCATTCACCCTTACATCTTTTTCTGCATTTGTGTAATATGCCGCAGTTAATTCATCAGAGTTTCTATTGTACTTATCCAGGTAACCTGCAAGCTGCAATCCTAATTTGCCATCAAAAAAACGATTGGTAATCAGGCCTGTCAAGCGGTAATTGCCTAAGCGATTTGTATTAGCTAACCCTGCATATCCATCTTGTGCTGAAAATTTACTATGAAATCCTTCTTTTGCTTTACCAATTTGAAGATTAACTGTTCCACCAACAGCATCGGCATCCATATCAGCGGTTAATGCTTTGGTAACCTCAATTCCGCTAAGTATATTCGGTGTTATCATATTAAGATCCACACTACGATCATTCCGATCTGTAGATTGTAATCTTACACCATTCACCATCATGACATTATATTGTGGGGCCATTCCTCTAATAGTTACTTTTTCCCCTTCCCCACCGCTTCTTACTATTGATATTCCAGGCAAACGTCCAACAGATTCTGCTGCATTTACATCCGGTATTTCCTGTATTCGTGCAGATGAAACAACATTCTTTATAGTATTGGAAGATAATTGCTGATTTATAGCTTCAATTTGACCCTCAGCTTGTGCGGTTACTGTTACTTCTTTACTTTCAACACCAACATATTCAAGCTCGATGTTTACTTCTACAATGCCCCCAGATTTTATTGTAATAGGCATCTTTTTTTCTTGATAACCTACATATCTAATTATCATGCTATAACTACCTGGCTGGATTTGACGGATGCTGAATTCACCATCAACCGATGTTGCAGCACCTAAGCTTGTTCCCTCTAAGAAAACATTTGCACCAGGTAATGGGTCACCTGAATTTTTATCCGTAACCTTACCTTGTAATTTACCAGACTCTTGAGCGTGAGCTAAACTAAGTCCAAAAACGAATAATAGTAAGAACATATATTTGCAAATAGTATTTAAGTAATGCATAATATTAATTCCGTTTTAGTTTAAGAATTTTAATAGCTTAATTTAATATCTCAATTTTACGAAAACGTTTGAGGAATTAAATCACATTCCAATACAAATTTATACGTTAAGATGAAGATCAATTGAACAACTATTTAGATTACGAAATCGTTTGAGTTATAGATCAATGATTTACCATCCTTTCAGAATTTTACCGCAGTTTATTCAAGAATTAGATTAATAATATTTAAGGATGGGATTATGAAAAGTTTAGTTATATTTATTTTATTAACCAATTTTACGTCCGTTAAAACTTTTTGCTTTATTTTAGTTTATAAAATAGCCCTTAATGAAAACTTACTCTACTAAAACGTTTGAGTAACTTAAAACATTTTTTTTTGATTGTCAAGTATATTCTATGAATGAAAAAAAAATTAAGATAATATTTTACAATCACTAATTAAAAATAAATGAAAAATCGCGTTATACATTTATATATGTAATCTATCCTATTTATAATTTTTCATCAATTTTAATTTGATTTTCAAGTTCTTTTAAATAATTCGTTTCTAACATTATGATTATTTTTCAGCACATTATTTTTTTCATCCGGATCTGACTTAATATTATATAACTCTTCCTTACCTTTATCAAGTGTTTTACTAAAATGAATTAATTTCCAATCACCTTTTCTTATAGCAATCTGGCCTGGTGTATTAAAGTAAAATTCTCTTCCTTCATTTCTCTGATTTTTACTTGTGATAAAATCCCACATATTTTTCCCATCAAGATTGAGATTTTTATTTAGTGATGAATCAACTTGTGAAATTAAAGTCGGAAATATATCTGTTACTTTTATTAATTGTTCAACTTTATGTTTTTTTAAATGACCACTCCAATAAAATATAGCTGGAACTCTTATACCCCCTTCTAATAAATCTGTCTTATAACCTTTTAGTGGAGAATTATCACCTAATTTAGGATATGGGCCAAATTTTCCGTCATACAATTTGACATTTGTTTCCTCTTCGGGATACCAATTCTTTTGACCGCCATTATCACTTATAAAAATAACGATTGTATTATCTAATAGTTTTTCGTCTTTCAATGTTTGCATGACTTCTCCAATCGCATAGTCCATATGAGTCATGGAAGCATCAAATAATTTTCTTGAATTAACATCCTTTAAATTTTTATAAGGTTCTACCCACTTCTCTTCTTCTTGTAAAGGATAATGTGGAACGCTAAATGCTATATAAATAAAAAAAGGATTTGATTTATTTCTTATAGTTTTAATATACTTAATTGCTTCATTTGCTATAAGGTCAGTTGCATGACCTTTTTCATCTACAAATTTATCATTTCTATACCAACTCCTATCACCGTTTTTATACCTATGCGTATATTGGTCAATTTGTCCATGTAGATATCCATAAGAATAATCGAAGCCGTAATGACTTGGACTATTTTTAAAACTCAAACCCAAATGCCATTTCCCTGTTATTGCGGTCTGATAGCCTTCTTGTTTCAAAGCTTTGGGTAATGTTTCAACATCTAATGGCAACGCCTGTGTGCTCTTCATTGCAATTGGTGCACCTATACCAAAACGACTTGCATATTTCCCAGTCAGAAGTGATGCTCTACTTGGTGAACATGTAGGATAAACATAAAAATGATTTAGCTCAACACCGTCCTCTGCTAATTCATCAATATTTGGGGATTTGATTTCCGAGCCGTGGTAACCTACATCATGCCAACCTGCATCATCTGCAACAAATAAAACAATGTTTGGTTTGGAATTTTTACTATAATCATTAGCTACTTGCTTACAACTAACAAGGTATAGAAAAGGTATACCGATTATAAAAATTTGTATTTTTCTAAGTAACCGTTTTAAAATTCCACTCATCTTTATTCTAAAAATCATTTTTTAGGAGGTGTGTTAATATTCCAATTATCTGTTCTAAAAGTTGAAGCAGGCAAACCTTCTTTATTAAAAAAATTTGGTTCATCTGTATTTTTAAATGCAAATCTAACCGCTGTAGGATTTTTCACTTTGTCCGATGAAGCTATTATTGTATTATTATCAATTACGGCTTTTGCTGGATGAAAGATGCTATCCCTTCCTGCAATAGTAAAACAAGTTAGACTATCTCCTTTACAGTAGAGACCACTACCAACAAAGTCAAAACTTATTCTAATTTTGTTATCATCAATTTTCATAGATTTATAAATCGGCCCGCTATATACAATGTTATTTTTACCATAAGTTTTTGCTAAAGCCCAAAGTGCTAATCTTTTTCCAACATCTAACTTATCCTTTGGATGTATATCAGCAGTATCACCTATATCAAGAGTTACAACCATTCCCACATTTTTAATATTCATGGCTCTTCTTTGAGCATCTCTTAATGCTGCACCGACTACTTTTTGTGAATAATTATATGGTGCAAGCTGTACATAATAAAATGGAAAATCACCTTCTCCCCATTCATCACGCCAGTCTTTAATCATAGTTTCAAATGAATTTCTATATAGTTGATGTTCGAAAACATTATTTTCTCCTTGATACCAAATTACACCTCGTATTCCATAAGGTATTAAAGGTGCTATCAATCCATTATAATTTGCACCCGGATCTCTATAGTTTCTTGGTAGTTCCCCTGGAGGAGTATTTTTTATTTTTTCTTTAAATCTTTCTAAGTAAAATTTCCCTTCGGGAGTTGTTTTTAATACTTCAGGATTTGTCCAGGCTTGAACTGTTGATCCTCCCCAGCTAAAATGAAGTAACCCAATTGGAACGTGTAATTCATTATATAATTCTCTGCCAAAATAATATGCGACCGCACTAAAAGTACTATCTACTTTTGGAGTACATTCATCCCATTGCCCATAAACATCTTTATTCGGTGACCTTGCATTATCTCTTGCGGCATAAAACAATCTAATATCCGGATAATTTGCTTTATGAATTTCTTCTTCCGCATTATCTGTTTTGTACATTGCTCTTTGCATATTCGATTGCCCGGAACAAACCCAGACTTCACCAATCATAACATTAGTTAAAGTATCTTTATTAATCATTAATGAATAAGGCCCGCCTGCAGATGGTGTTTTAATCTTTATAAACCAATCACCATTATAGTCGGTTAATGTTTGATAATTAAAGTTATCCCAACTTGGAGTAACAGAGATATGAGTTCCCGGTTTTGCCCAGCCCCAAATAGGTGCTTCAAAATTTTGCTGGAGAACCATATTGCTAGAAATGAAAGAGGGTAAATTAATTTGAGCAAAAGTGGAGATACAAAATGCAAACATAAGTAGAGTGATTTGAGCATTAATTTGAACAAACTTATTTTTCATTTTAGCCCTTTAAAACTGTTATAATAATGGTTAAGTGATAAATAATTATTTATTTTTTTCAATATGAAAAACTTCTGTTAAATCAAATGATACCGGACTGTTATCTTGGTTAACCTCCATAAGTGGTGCCATATAATCCCACCATCTTCGACAAACATCTGTCTCTGAAATTTTTTCCCATTTTTTCAGGTCTTCAATTTCAGCATATCCAAATAAATCATTTGTATTCTTATCTAAGAAAATGGAATAACTTGTTACTCCATGATTTATTAAAACTTCTTTTAATCCGTACCAAATTGGGTTATGTCTTTTTTGGTATTCCTCAACATTTCCTTCAAATAATTTCATTTTAAAAGCGATTCTCATTTTCTATTATTTACCTTTATTTTTTGGAGTATTTCTTTTTTGAGCCCTGTTTCATTTACTAAACCGGCAATTCGACATTAAAAATTTAATAACATTAATCATTGAAAATTTGTGTCCTACTTTAACAAAAGCATTTGTTTTACAATTGAATTTTCATCCATCTGCAATTTGTAAAAATATACTCCGCTAGTAAGATTGTTTCCGTCGAATCGTACTTCATAAATTCCACGATTCTTTATTTCATTTACAAGTGTTTTTAATTTTCTGCCGATTAAATCATAAATAGCTATTTTCACTTTTCCGGAATTAGGAACCTCATAAATTATATTTGTTGTAGGATTAAAAGGATTAGGATAGTTTTGATATAACTTAAAATTATCTGGTTTTAAATTTTTATTTGAATTTATACTTGTGGGATAGTCAACTTCAATCGCACCAAGTTCGGGATCGCTGCCTAAGAACTCGAATCCAATATCTGTTCCTGCATCAATAATTTTGCTTCCTTGCGCCGGCCGCATAAAATCAACATCGGGTAAGCTGCCGTCGGCTTTTCTTGGTGCGGTTAACAAATCTATATCAAGACTTTTAAAATCTGAATCTGAAAGAGACAAATTTAATTCCCAGGAATTAGTTACAAGTGTATTTTTGCTTGTATCGATATTGTCAAATTCTTTATATGCAATTCCTTTCTGATAACTCAAATTATTTGTTAGTACGTGGTCATATCCAGGACCGTCAATATTAGTTGCATCATACCGACTTGGACGATTCAACATATTGAAATTAGTTGGATTTTGATAAGCAGAATTATTGTACCAATTATCACCACCTAAATGATGGTTTGCATAAAATCCATTTGCTTTGTTTCTTGCAGCCATGCAAAATTCAACCGTATGTCTAGGAATAACACTTGGAATTTTACTGGAATCATCATGTGCAAATCCGCCGGCCTTAAAACCATTGCCGTCTCCTAAGCTTTCAAATGAAGTTGAATAGCCATTATAAAATGCCCAGCAGCTGTCAAAAACAACAGCTGCACCAGAACGGATAATATCAAATCCATCATCACTATTATACCAGGCACGGCAGCCTTTAAAGACATTTCCAGTTGAACCAACAGATGGGTGACACCCAAAGCCATCATTATTACCGCCTTTACCATCTTCAGAAACATTATCCCAATTTCTATAAGAATCACAATTCAAGAATAAATTACCTCCACCATTATAATGACGCAGACCTGTACCTACATTATCATGCATTTTAATTTCTTCGTAAATATTATTATTCCCCCTGCTATAAATACAATACGATTCGGTATGTGCGGTAATTGTGGTTTGAATTCCTGTCATTTCAAGACCTTTTAGGTGAATATAGCTGCCGATCACATAAATGCCGACAACACGTTGACCCTGCGGTTTTACGGCAGAGAAATCAAAAACAGGTGTTTCTCCCGGATATGCCCAATACTTAATTGTATGGCCTTCAGTTCCGCTCTTATCTAAATAAGTAATGCAGGCAAACAGATTTGATACTACTTTTGTAATTTGATCCTGGCGAATTTTATATGTTCCTCCTCTTATAAAAACAGTGTCACCGGGATTTGCAAGTTCTTGTGCTTTTTGAATTGATTCAAACGGCTGATCAATTGTTCCGGTATTAGTTGTATCGTTTCCATCAGGAGCGACATAAATCTGTGAAAAAGTAACAGTATTTAAAATTGAGAAAATAATAAAAGTAAAAAATTTTAATTTTAACATTTTATTTTTCTTCTTTATTGATGTTGGATTTATTACTGATTTGCTAATTTGAATAAACCAAATTAGTAAATTATTACTAAGCTGAAATGATTTATTGTCTTTATGATAGGGAAAATTTTTGGTTTAATTCTTCTATCTGGTTATCATCAATCTTTATACATTCTCCAATAATTTTTGATGTTATGAGCGAGTTTGCACTAAATTCTGCAACCTCCAATCTATCAAACGCTTCAAGAATATTCTTACCGGTTGTAAGTAAACAATCATTTTGAATTAGTATTACATGAATTCTATTTGATAAAGTCTTCGCAATTTTTTCCGGATTATTATATTGAATACCAAAATCAATTTTAGGGATATCCCTTAGAACAACATAACTTTCAGGAATAGTTCGTGTTTCAAAATAATTTTTAGAAATAGCATATGCAGTTGCACTAGGAGATTGTGCAGTAATAATAGAATTTATTTGGGGATTATGATTATATATAGACTGGTGCAGCAAAACCGAACGGCTAGGATTTTTATTTTTTTCTCTCATACCATTTTTTATCATTACAATATCTTCAATGCCAATACTTCGCCTTCCCAATCCTGATGGAGTAATTAGAAAATCATTGTCTTCGTAACGCACCGATACAACACCTTCTGTGCTAATCATTAAATTTCTGTCGCATGATCTATGTACAATGTCAACTATCTCACTTCTAATTTCTCTTTCCTGGCTGCTATGCTGAGTCAGTTCAAATTCCGGTAAATTATTTTGACGATGATCAAAAAAAGAAATTTGTTCTTCTGATAAAGATGTATAATCTCCTACTCTTTTAGCTTGAATTATTGTTCGGGCACAAAATTCTAAAGTTTCAAGCCGATGAAAAGCATTCAATAAATCAGTTCCACCTGCAACAACACCATGATTTTCAAGTAATACCACATTGTCTCCCTCATTAAAAGATTCAGCTATATTTTCACCTAATTTATTACTTCCTGGTAGTGCATAAGATGCATAACCAACTTTTCCACAAACTCGTTTTGCCTGTGGGATTATATTTGTATCCGGTATAATACGCACAATACTAAAAGAAACTAAAGCAGGTGGATGTGCATGAACAATTGCTTTTATATCCGGCCGTTTTTTATAAATTGAAATGTGGAAAGGAAATTCAGAAGAAGGTTTATGTTGGCCAATAAATTCACCATTTGTTTTAACACACATGATATCATTGGGAGATAGTTTTCCTTTATCAATACCTGCAGGAGTTATCCAAATATCACCATTATGATCTTTTATGGATAAATTGCCTCCTGAAAGAGTAGTCATCTTATTATTATATATTCGATTCATTACTCGAACAATTTGCTCTCTAGGATGCAAAAGATGAAATTTCAAATATTCTTTCCTTTTAGATAAAACTTTGTTTAAGCCAGGCTATGCTTAGAGTTTTTTTGCGGGTTTAGTTTTTATTTTTTGTACACCAGTGCTTCGATATACAATGTTATGTTCGACATCAATATTTAAAGATTTATTACAATTGGTATCATTCTCAAGACATTTTATTAAAAGGTTAACAGCTTCCTGTCCTATCTTGTAAGGATTTTGATTTACAGTATAAAAAGGAACCCCAAGTCTTGAAATTATTTGATTATCTCCAAATTCAGTTAATAGAATATCCTCAGGAATTTTTAACTTACTTTCGAGAATTGCATTTCCGGCGCCAAAAGCTATAAGTCCACCTACACACACTATGGCGTCAAAGTCAACACCGCTTTGTATTGCTTTGTATAAAGTATTATGTGCGCTTTCGAATGTTCTTTCAGTCTCAAGTATAAGTTTTTTCTTAACTCTAATTTTGTTTTCCCTGAGAGCCATTAAATATCCTTCAAACCTATCTTGTGCAACAGGTATTCCGGTATTTGGCCCAATAAACATTATTTTTCTTCTCCCGTTTTCAATGAGCAGGTTGGTCAATTCAAAAGAAGCTTTTTTATCATCAATAGTTACAGAATTAAAATTTGAATTTTTTAGTTTTCTATCCCAACAAATAATCTTTATTCCCTCAGAGTGAAGTCTCTTGTATAAATTTATATTAGTCTTATCATCTACTGCATTAAGTAAAATACCGTCAACATTGATATCACTCAAAAACTCCAATTTCCTTTTTTCATTTTCAGCATTTTCATCATGAACCAATAAAATTGTTTCATAACCATTTTTTGTGGCTTCCTCATAAATTCCACGTGTTGCTTCTGAAAAAAAAGAGATTCTTAAATCCGGAATGATTACCCCAAGAATATTACTTCTTTTATTAATTAAAGATTTGGCCAGAAGATTTGGCCTGTAACCTAATTTATCCGCAAATCTTTTTATCTTTTTTTGCATTTCAACGGATATGTCAGATTGTTTACGCAAAGCTTTTGATACTGTTGATGGATCAACACCAATCTCTTTTGCAATATCTTTAATGGTTATTTTCTTTTTCATTTTAAACTACATGAAGAATTTATTCTTTTGTTTTATTCATCCAGCTAGGAGAGGATAAAAACCAAATAATTGTACCTATAAACGTAAGCATTTTACTTGAATCTAATGATATGTTTCCCGTAAAAACAAAGAATGAAGGAATGAGAGTCAGCCCTAAGCTAAGATATGAAATCGTTTTTATTAAAAGCTTCATGCTATACCCTCCATTGGTTTTCCAATCTTTTTATTAGAAATTTTTTGTTGGACAATCTTGCTTGATATAATGTAAACTATAGCTGCAACAAACCATCCTGGTAAACCTAAGAAGAATACTTCAACTCCAAAATAAATATTGAAAAATAATGCAGACAATAAAGCTAGCGCCCAACTTATTGCAGCAGAAGGATTAAACTTTCGATTAAAGAATTCTGCATAGTTTGATTTTAGATTTAATTTTGGAAGTACATAGATATCCATCATAATAATAGCGCCCATAGGCATTAATAGTAATCCATATAATGCAACAAACTCTAAAAGTTTCATAACTAATGCAGGAAATAAAGCTGCAGAAGTAGTTATAGCTCCAACAATTGCTGTAACTTTCCATGTTTTCCACTTTGGTTTAATTGCCTGCAAAGCAAGACCGGCTCTATAAATTGTGGGATTTGCTGTTGTCCAACCGGCAATCACAACGCATATAGCTCCTGCCATTCCCGCAGCACGATAAGCAATTGGACCGGGGGCAAATTGTGTACTGTTATTTGTTTCGTGAAGAAACAATGCATATAAAATTCCGGAAGCAATCCAGGCAATAAAATGCCCTACATACATTCCGGAAGCAGGTGAAAAACCATGATACCATTTTTTTGCATACCTTAATATTGATAGATCTGCCATACCAATGTGCATAGCCATATTTACAAACCATGCAAAAAACAATACATGCCAAAAAGTAAATTGACTTTGACCGGGAAGAGGTTTGCCAGTCCAAATTTTCGTTTTTGCAATCTCCCAAAAGTTTGATAATGATGTAACTCCCAAATTAGGCAAAACTGCAACAGCCGCGGCAATAAATACCAATATCATCCATGGGGCTGCAATATTAGCAAATTTGGAAACCTGATTATATCCGAACATTGCTACTAAAGTAGTTACTATTCCAACCAACAATACTATAACTATCCATCCAAAGCTGTTAGGTAACCACTGATTCAATGAAGGCATTCCTAAATGAAAAGGTATTCCTACAGCAGTAGCTGAAACTGCAATCATGGAACCTGCTAAAAAGCAGAACATTAATGCGTTGACAGAATTATAGATAGTAGTTAATTTTATTCCGCAAATCTTTTCAAGCATATAGTAAAGAGTATATCGGAATTTAGTGGCAATTGGGGCACAGATGAATGCCCAGCTTAAGACCGCAAGTAAATCACCTATTAATAATCCAAAAATTAAATCGCTTGCTGTAACTCCATGAGCTACGAACAGGGGACCAATAACAAACTCTGTCCCGGCAGTGTGTTCGCCAACATACATCCCGATAAAACTTCCCCACCCTTTCCATTGCGATTTGGGGACAGGAGTTTGTTCATATTCTTCTACGGAGTTCAGTTGTGATAACAATTTTTCTTTGAACATTTTTACTCCTTTATTGCTACACTAGATTTAAGATTTAATTATTTCTTTCTTTTTCTATTTTGGTTTGATAACCGCTTTTTACAAAAGCTTCAATTGGATCAATTGGTAGGTTTCTATTGATTCTAGCTTTACAAACTATAGGCCTTACATCGGCAAGAATCAAAGCATTATTAAAAAATCTATTTGCTAAAATTATTCTGTCTTCATTTTGATATTCAATTAACATTTTTTGATCGACTAACATTGATTTTGCTAATGATATTTGTAATGAATCTATCGAATGTATAATCGCTTGAACCCTATTCTCCCTACTGCTGCATTGATCAATCATTAAATCCCATTTATTCGGGCCAAAAACAGCATCACCTTTTACTAACTCATAAAATATTCTTGCAAGTTCAGGGTTCGGCTCTACCGAATGATCATCGTCTGCTGCATATCTTGTATTGAAATGAAATCCTCCTTGTATTTTACCGATAATCAATCTTGTAACTATCTGTTCAATATTTGTTGAATGATAATGATGTCCCATATCTATCAAGACACCTGCGTTAGGCCCAAATTTTTGAGCCATCATTAATGAGCTGCCCCAATCGGCTAAAACTGTACTATAGGTACCAGGTTCAAAAACTTTATACTCAATTAATACTCTTACTGATGAAGATACATTTTTAGAAATAACATTAAATGAATCATTAGTATTTGATATTAATTTGTCTAACTCCAGTTGGCCGGGATAATTAGAACCATCAGGAAGCCAAATTGTTAATAGTTTATTTGATAATTCCTCTGCAATCTTTCCGGAAAGAATCGTTTGCTCAATATATTTTTCTCTAATTTTTTCATCATACGAACTAAGACTGCCTCTATGAGATCCTTTTAAAAAATAAGTAGGGTTTATAGAACCTAATTTAAGACCTCTTTGTTCTGCTGCTTTCTTTACTTCTACAGCAATATCATATGATCCTTTATTACCATCTTCTGAAAAATCCCAAAGAGTATGCGTAGCTACGTCTTGTGAAGCTCCGGTTAATTTATTAACAAAAGCAGCATCGTCTAATTTCTCAAAAATATTCCTAGCATATCCTGGCGGCATATAATCACCAAATCTCCCTCCTCCAAAATTTCCAAAAACCCAGCTTGGAACTTCAACTTTAAAATCTTCTACTGCTTTAACAGCATTATTAACTGTTTCTTTTCCAAATTCTAGTTTAAGGGATTCTATTCCATATTCAATTTGCTTTTCTGTCATTTTTTCCTCTTGTAGTTTCTAATCATAAGGAGATGATTTTAAAATTTCAACTAATTTATTTTATGAACACTTTGGATAATATCTTTTCTAAAAATTCTTTGGGATGATAATTATTTTTTGCAAGTTTATTGAATTCTTTCAATAATAACAGTAGTACTATTCAAAGATGAAATAAATTGGTCAACAATTTCGGATTTAACTTCTAGCTGCATTATAATCTTGATATAAAATACTTTTATAGCTTTGTACATTCTTTAGAAAGTAATCTGCATTTTTAGGTTCGTATTTTTTCAAATGAAATGAATCGGCGGTTATCATTCTTAAAGTATGAATATCCCGAATAGCTCCGGAAGCAATAGCTTGAACTCCAATATTGCCGACAACAGCACCTTCTATCGGTCCGGTAATAACATTGCAACTAATCGCATCGGCAGTCAACTGCATCAGCAATTCATTTTTTATTCCACCGCCAACTGCATGCAAAGCATTTATCATTTTACCGGTTACGGTTTTTATTTCTTCAATAGCAAATTTAAAACTAAATGCCAGGCTTTCAAGAATTACTCTAGTGATAAATCCAATATCCGGCTTAACCATTTGACTTGTTTCAGTTAAATATTTTATAATTTTCTCAGGCATTTCACCGGCTTTTAGAAATCGTAAATCTTTTAAATCTATCCATGCATTTGCAGGCCCAAAATCAATTGCCATTGAAACTAATTCCGAATAACTATAAGCCTTTGATTTTTCCTGCCAGTAACGTCGGCATTCTTGCAGCGGCCATAATCCAATAATATTTTTAAGAAATCTTATAGAATTATTAAAGCCTGCTTCATTTGTAAAATTATATTCCATTGCTTGAGGAGTAACTACAGGCTCTTTTAATTCAATACCAATTAAAGACCAGGTACCTGAACTTAAATATGCCCAATTATTATTTAATGCAGGAACTGAAATAACAGCAGAAGCAGTGTCATGGCTTGCAACAGCAGTGACAGAAATATTTTTACTTAACCCGGTTTGCTCTGAAAATGAAGGCAAAAGTGTTCCTAATACAGTGCCGGGTTTGACTATTTCAGGAAATAATTTTCTGGGAAAATCAAACGCACCAATCAACTCCCACGACCAATTTTTGGTTTGCAAATCAATCAGGCTTGTAGTAGATGCATTTGTGAATTCGGATTTTTTCTGCCCTGTAAGCAAGTAATTTAGAAAGTCCGGAATTAAAAGCATTTTATCGGCAACATTTAGAAGATTTAATTTTCTATATCTCTCTGTAAAAAGCTGAAATAAAGTATTGAACTTTGCGAACTGAATTCCAGTTGTTTCATATATTTTTTCTGCTGGAAGAATTTGAAAAGCTTTTTCCATCATGAGCTCAGTACGGTCATCACGGTAATGATAGGGATATCCTAGTATTCGTCCATCAGCATCAATTAAAACATAGTCAACCGCCCAGGTATCAATTCCAATACTTTCAAACTCACTGCCGAATTTTTTTTGAGCACTCCTTAATCCAACAACTATCTCTTTATATATTGCTAAAATATCCCAGTTAAATCCATAATCATACTTAATATTATGCGTTGGAAAGCGATGAACTTCATCTAACAGGATTTTGTTATTGTTAAGACTTGCAACTATGCAGCGCCCGCTTTCAGCGCCGATATCGAAAGCGATGAATTTTTTATCTTTCATTTCAATTTACTCAACGTAAAAAGGCATCTTTAAGACCGCCGTCAACAGGAATTATATGTCCGGTTGTTCGATTAGATTGTTCCGACACTAAAAAATAACCTGCTTCTACAATGTCAATTGGACGAACATCTTTAAAGAGTAATGTCCTTTTTGCATAGAAAGAAGCTAATTTATTTCGCAATGATTCTGTTGTTTCTTTTGTATTAAAACCAATCTTATATTTTTCTAAACTGTTTATAACTCTGTCTCGTGGAAACATGGCACTGCCTTGTATTACAGTTGCTGGACTTACTCCATTGATTCTTAACGCAGGAGAATAACGGATTGCTAGTTCTCTAATTAAATGATTTACTGCAGCTTTACTTACATCATAAGGTTCACTACCAAATTTCGGAACAATCGCATTAGCAGAGCTGGTTAATAATACAGTACCTTTTGTATTTTGTTTATTAATAATATTATAAAATTCCTCAACAATAATATTATTACCTGTTACATTTATGTTAAATATTTTATTCCAGGTTTCATCATAATAACTTTTGCCATCTTTATCCGCAGGGATAAATACCGCAGCAGTGTTTATTAAAATATCTAATCCGCCAAATTCTAATACTGCTTTATTATAAGCATTAATAACTGATTCTCTATTAACAATATCTATATCAGTCGCAATACTAACTTCAGAACCAAACTTAGAATTAATTTGTTGTGCTGTTGCCTTTGCAGCTTCAATATTCAAATCAGCTACAACCACATGTGCACCTTCTCCAGCCAACTTAAGACAAAATTCACTACCTATTCCACTTCCTCCCCCAGATACTAGAGCAATTTTTCTTGCAAACTCTTTTTCTTTAGGCTGACGCTGGATTTTTGCTTCTTCCAATGCCCAGTACTCAATCCTAAAAGCTTCTTTGGGAGATAGCGACACATAATTATTACAAACTCTTTTTGCGTTTATTCCTTTATCAATTTTTCCTGTATCCATTGATGTTGCACCTTCCATCACATGGATTGCATTAACATAAAATTCTCCTGTTATTCTGGCTTCCTTTTTATTCTTTCCGAAACTAAACATTCCAACTCCAGGCAGCAAAACAACTGTCGGCTTTGAACCTCTCATTGCAGGTGAATCTTTTTCTTTATTGTTATCATAGTAATTCTTATAGTCCTTTTCATATTTTTCAAAAGCTTTAGACACAGCTTCAGTAAGATGAGATTGATTATTCTTTTTTTGAGGATTCCAGTCAATATACATGGGGCGTACTTTAGTTCTAATAAAATGATCAGGACAGCTTGTACCCATAAATGCTAATTTTTCACCATCATTGCTGTTTATAAATCTCAAAACTTCTGGGGCGTCAACATAATTACCAATTACTCCGCCTCTATTCGTTTCTTTACTAATACTTCCCCTTATAACAGACATAATTTGCTCAGCGATTATATTTTTATTTTTTAATGTTTGATATTTTTTTCCACCAAATATTTTTGTTCCCTTCTTTTTCATTTTGGAGACAACAAATTGACCCATGCTATCAATAATTTCCAAAGTCAATCGATAACATTCATAGTGGCCATCTGCCCAGTTAATTAATCCATGAGATCCAAGTATTAAGCCTTCAGATTGTGGATTTTTTTCAATAGCTTCTTTAAGCATTACCCCAAGTTGGTAACCAGGACGCTGCCAGGGCAACCAAATAAGATTATATCCAAATTCACTGTTAAATTCTTTTAATAATTGCTGCCCATTACCAGAAGCCGCAATCGCAATTGCCCAGTCTGGATGCATATGATCAACATTCTTGTAAGGTATCAATCCATGAAGAGGAGTATCAATAGAAGCTGGTCTCGAATTTAATCCAAATGTACACATGGGATAATAATCGAGCATTTCGTCTTCGTATTTTTCCCCTTTATATTTGTTCCCAATTGATAAAAATTTATCCATATATAGAGCTGCAAACCCATCGCGTTTAATAGAGCCAAGATCTCCCCCACTTCCCTTTACCCATAGTACTTCCACTTTTTTATTAGAAAGAGGATCTTTCATAATTATTTTTGAAGAAGTGTTACCGCCGCCGAAATTAGTTATACGCAAATCGGAACCAAGCAAGTTTGAACGATATCGTAATTTTTCGGGTTCATCCAATTTCTTTTCATATTCGTGATCCCATTTATCTTCCAAATAAATAAGTTTATCTTTTTTCATATTTTAATACCTATTTAGCTTTATTTTTAATCTCTATTAGAAAAAAATCTACTTCAGATTACATTAATCATTTTCATTTTAAAGACATTAGAATTTATTATTTTGTTTTTTTATTCTTCATTAGCTTTGAATATTTCAAGCATTTTAATTGATAAATCCATCAATGACTTGCACATTTTATCAGAATTCTTGATTAATGAATAAATGAACGGCCTAGAATGTTCATAAAATAAATGTTACCAAATCAACTAAATATTTTTAATTCCGGTGTAGATAAGTTTCTGTTGCGGGTGTAATAAATAATCGACATTATTTAATATTAAACTTTTTCTAATTTTATTTATTGACTTCATTTATAAATTTTCTTTACAGAAAGATCGTTAAACTTCATTATCGGCATAATGAATTAAATTATACTTAAACACAGCTTCGCTTCTATAGTCACACTTTAGATTTTTATTAATCTTAACTCAATCGTTTTCGAAAACCTTTGAGTGAAATTATATTTTTTTTTGTAAAATGTCAAACTTCGGGATATTTATTTCATATAATATCCATTGTAATTAATACGATAAATTTGTTTTTAAGAATAGATAGTTCAATCAATTGAGATTAGCATTATGAATATTGTAAATAAAAGGAAATGGCAGAGTATGGGTTTTTATTTAATAATGTGTTTGCCCAAATATTTATAATTTAAGAAAGAGATGGCATTTGAGCAGACAAATGAAAGATATAATTCAGCAATGTATTTAATGAGTATTATTTCAACTTCTAAATTTCAAATTAAAATTTTATTGGCAAGAATCTTTAAAAATTTGGTTAAACGACTTGAAGTATGGTTGAGAGTTTTAATTCTTAATTTCTAACTAGAAATTATTTCTCTTTTAGAATTTTTGAGGTTATACTCTTGTTCTTTTCCACTCTATTTTATTTTCATCATGAAAATTAGAGTTAATTGTTTTAGAAACTTCCTTCAGATTTTTTTCCACTGAATTATCATTTACATATAAATTCTTCAAATGCTGAACCAATGTATTTATTGGAATTGCCGGAAAAAATTTATCTTCATCCTTTAAGTAATTAAAAATAGCTTTCAGGATTTCATCTTTATTATTGAATAATTCAACTGGCAAAAGATTAAAATCATTCTCGCTCAAAACTAATCCGGAAATTTGTTTTACCTCTTTATCTACAAAATAACCATTGCCAAAATAACTTAACTTTTTATAGCTTTCTCTTTTTGCTAGAAGTTCGACCCAATTTTTGATTTTTGAAAATGATAAATCATTTTCTTTTAATAGTAAAGATATCCTATCTTCTACCTGCTGGCCGACAATTTTATATAAAAAATAAATTGCATCTTCTTCAGACTGAGGAAATAATTCGTTTTTTTCGATAATATTGTTAAAGGTAAATAAATATCCGTCTTCATTCATGAAAAGCAAAGGTTGGATTGATTCGATTGCAAGATCTACAATTCTCAATTCACCCAAAAGTATTTTAGCATTAATATTCTTATAGACTTCGCATAAATAAGTATGCGCAATTTGATAAGAAGCATTTACAATTCCATCTATATATTTCTGCTCCGGATTGGGCTTCTTTAAATTTTTAAGTGCCGTTAAAATAGAAATAGTTTTATTATTCATTTCGTGAAGCGTTATTGTACGATTTTTATGTCTAACAAAAATCATACTAAAAGAAAGTAGAGAAAATTCAAATTTTTAGCAGGATACTCAGGTCTTTATTTTTAACTTTTTAATTTAGAATTAAACATGTTTAATAATTATATAAAATTTTAACTTTGTTTACTATAAGTGATTAATTAGAATTTGTTATTTTCGATGGCCTTGTCTTTGAATATTCTAAAGTACTCGGTTTCTTATATATTTAAAAACAGTTTAATTTAAAAAGCAACGTTATCCTTCAATTAAAATGGGAACATTGTTTAGTTAGAAACTTGCTAATTTTTTCATTCTTTTGTCAAAGTACTCGATTTTTTCTAACCACTCTCAACAACTTCTTTTTGATATATTACATTTCTTTCTTTATAAATTTTGATTAATTTTTCTTCTGCAAAAATTCAACTGTACTTTTAATTAATTCTATTTCAATATATTGGTGTCATGAACTCCACTTTGGAAAATAAGCTCAAAAATTTACCTGGCAACCCAGGCATTTATCAATTTATAAATGATAAAGGCAAGGTTATTTATGTCGGCAAAGCCCGCAACCTAAAAAACCGGGTAAGAAGCTATTTCCATAACAGCATAACTTCTGCAAAAACTTTAGCACTGGTTAGTAAAATTTCAGATTTGGAATTGATTATTACCGACAATGAAATTGAAGCTTTGGTTCTTGAAAATAATCTTATTAAAGATTTAAAGCCGCGTTATAATATAAATTTGAAGGACGACAAATCTTATCCTTTCATCAAGGTGACCAATGAACATTATCCAAGAATTTTTCCTACAAGAAGAGTTGTAAAGGATGGCTCTAGGTATTTTGGACCTTATACCAGTGTTAAAAACATGAAAGATTCTCTGAGAATGATAAATCAAGTTTTTAAAATAAGAAGCTGCAAACTTGATATTACTCAGGAGAATATTGATAAGAAAAAGTTCAAAGTCTGCCTGGATTATCATATTAAAAAATGCGATGGGCCATGTGAAGGTTTAGTTTCTGAAAAAGACTATAATGATATGGTTATTGAAGCTACAAAAGTCTTAAAAGGCAGAACTGATGAATTAATTAAAGATTTGAATAAAAAGATGATTGAAGCTGTTGAAAGTCTGGAATTTGAAAAAGCTGCTGAAATAAGAGATAAAATTTCAAAATTAAATTCCATTTCATCTAAACAAAAAGTAGTAAGTGATGATTTTGAAGATAGAGATATAATTGCCGTTGCTTATGAGGGAAAAGAATCTGCCTGTTCAATCTTAAATATTAGAGATGGTAAACTTGTCGGGAAAAAACAATTAAGATTATCTATTAATGAAAATGAAGAAATTGAAGAAATTTATGCTTCAGTAATAAAATTTTATTACACCGATTATGTTGAAATCCCAAAAGAAATTATTCTTGAAGTAGAACCGGCAGACAGCGAAACTTTAAGTGAATGGCTGAATCTTCGCTCCACTAAAAAAATGAAATTTGTTATCCCTAAAAGAGGAAGCTTAAGTTCTTTAGTAAAGATGTGTAAAGAAAACGCAACTCTTCAATTAAAAGAAATTCAGCTTCAAAAAATGAAGGCGCACGGACAGGTTCCCTATTCTGTTTCGGCCTTACAAAGAGATTTAAGATTAAAAGAACTGCCAAGAAGAATTGAATGTTTTGATATTTCAAATCTTCAAGGAACGGACAGTGTTGCCAGCATGGTAGTTTTTGTTGACGGTAAACCGAAGAAAAGTGATTACAGAAAATTCATTATTAAAGAAGTAGTTGGGCCTGATGATTTTTTAAGTATGCAGGAAGTAATTAGACGCCGTTATTCAAAACTACTTGAAGAAAATCAGCCTTTACCGGAACTAATTATGGTCGATGGAGGTAAAGGGCAGTTATCAAGTGCTGTTGAAGTATTAGATGAGCTTGGAATTAAAAATCAGAATATAATTGGCTTAGCAAAAAGATTAGAAGAAGTGTTTTTTCCGGGAAATTCAGAACCAGAATCAATTCCCAAAACATCTTCGGGATTAAAACTGCTTCAGCATGTTAGGGACGAAGCTCATAGATTTGCAATAACTTTTCACAGAAATAGACGAAGCAAAAGGACTATCAAAACCGAATTAACCGACATCAAAGGGATTGGGAAAAATACGGCGCAGAAATTGTTAAAAGAATTAGGAAGTGTTTCAGAAATTAAAAATTCTGAATATTCAACGCTGGAAAAGCTGGTGGGCAGACAGAAAGCTTTTCTTTTAATAAAACATTTTCAAAATATTTAACAATCATGAGAAATAATTTAACCAGGTTATTTTTAGCCGGTGCATTATTTGTAATCTATACAAATGCTTATTCTAAAAGTAACAGCAAAGAAGCAATAAATTCGGATTCAAAATTCGATTATTCATATCAATATTTATCAAGTGTAAAAGACACACTTTATACTCTAAAATCTTCATTTTTAGAGGTTAATATAGCTTCTCAGATAGGTTATCTTCACTTTAGGGATTCAGTTTATTCATTCAAAGTATCTACAGGAACTAAAAATGTTGAAGATGGAATTGAGACTCATGAAGGATTATTTGTAATTCAATCCATGATGCCTAAATGGTATTCAGTTCAATTTGATAGTACATTACTGGTAAATTGGATGGGATTTAATTACGGCATTGGTTTCCATGCTCTTTCAACAAACGGATATTATAAATTCTTAGGAAAGAAACGAAGCTCTCACGGCTGTGTTAGGGTATCAAAAGAAGACGCTAATATCATTTATAAACATATTAATATTGGGACTCCGGTTTTAATTCACCATGATGATAATGTTGTAACTATAGCATTTGGTGACTCTGTTCAATATATGAAAAATTATTCTTATAGGAATTTATTAAAACTGCTGCCGGAGAGATTTAATAAAATTTATAACGGTGATTATTTTTTAAGTAATGAATTTAAGCAGCCCAAAATATTTATCGACGATGACAATGTAACTCATGACGGATTGCCGATTGGAAATGCAAGAAAAATAGCGAAAAGACAATTGGTAAAACCATATTCTCTTTTTATAAGCAGCGCAATTCCTTCAATTAAAAGTTGTATGCTAATTAAAAAAGATATCGTACCTAAAATTGATTTTAGTGTTATTAATATTGTAAGTATAAATTAAACGTGTGACGTCTCTTGTTGTATACAAACCCAATTTCTTTTAAGAATTGGGTTTGTTGTTTTAAATGGAATTTATCTTGAGGATATTTTTTTATCACTTAATATCTCAACTTAGTATCAGCAATATTTCTAATAATAAACCAATATTGACAGCCAACTTTTGTCTTTTCAATTTTATCCATTGAAATTGAGTTGATGCAATTATCAAAAGTGTATTTTGTAAAATTTAAAGGTATGGATTTATTCTTTTTAGTCTATACACTTGAATTCAGAAAAGTAAATATTAAAATTGCAAGTAAAAAATTGAAATTGTTTTTATGGATTGTAATTCGGCCTGCATCTTTAAAATAATCAAAACATTATAAACATAAAGTAATTATTAAAACTGATTAAGTTAAAATACAGTTTCCAAATCACCACTTATTTTATAAGTAAAACTTCTTTAATCGGATAAAATTTTGATGCTGAATTAATTAATGCACCTGAAGTAAGTTCAGGCACACCATAAACTTCTACAGGAATCTTAAAATAATTCTTAACTTTATGAACCAACAAATCAAAATCGCCATCTCCAGAAACAAGCACAATCAAATCCGACTTTTCAGCATATTCTAAAACATCAAGGGTTATTCCTACATCCCAATCACCTTTTGCTGAACCATCGCTTCTTTGAATAAATGGTTTAAGCTTAACTTCAAACCCAATTCCTCTCAGTATATTTTGAAACTGTTTTTGTTTTTCATCGCTGCTGTAAATAGCATAAGCGAATGCTTTAACAACTTCTCGATTTTTAGTCACCTCCGTCCAAAAAACATTATAATCAAAATGACGCTTGTATTTCTGTTTTGTAGTGTAATATATGTTTTGAACATCGACGAAGATGGAAACTTTTTGCATTGAGTGAATTTAGCTTTCCTATGGTATTAAATTATTTTAACAAATATTCAATGAAAAGAATTAATACAATCTTGATATTAAAAAATATTTCGTGAAATATTAGGATTCTTACTTTAAACCTCTATAGAAACATTTGCTTCTTTGTAATCAACTCTCTTCCCAAACAAATATAAAACTCCAACCAAACAAGTTGAAATTATAACAATCGAAATATAAGGTGATAAACCAAATGCAGTTGGGATATCCCCTATAATCATACACAAAATTGCAGTAACAACTGCATAAGGAAGCTGCGTTCTCACGTGGTCAATATGGTCGCACGCGGAAGCCATAGAACTTAAAATAGTTGTATCGGAAATTGGAGAGCAGTGGTCACCAAAAACAGAACCGGCAAGCACAGAACTAATTACACCGTGCAAAATTATCATCTGGTTAGCTGTATCGTAGTGATATAAATTAGAGACATGATGAGCTAATGGAATAACAATGGGCATCATAATAGCCATAGTCCCCCAGCTTGTCCCGGTTGAAAAACTTATTAATGCACACACAAGAAAAACAATTACCGGAAGGTATCGAGGATTTATCGTATCGCTCAACATGTTCACAACATAATCAGCGGTTTTAAGCTCCTGGGTAATAGCTCCAATTGACCAGGCAAGAGTTAAAATCACTGCCGCTAAAAGCATTGAACGAATTCCGAGAAACCAGGCATCCACAGTTTCATTCAGATTCATGATTCTTTGAGAGAGAATTAAAATTGCTGCAACAATACAAGCCGAAAAACTAGCCCACAATAATGAAAGATATGAATCTGAATTACCGATAATTTCTCTTATACCGTAATGAGTTAATCCTTGTTCATGAACTGCTGAAAGCCCGGTGAATATTAAACCTACAATAGTTCCAAATACCAAAACAAAAATTGGGATTACACCATTATACCATTTTGCTTTATCTTCATTGCCAAATATATCCGAAGTGTCGGTTAAATCTTTCGCTGCAATTGCATCATCACGCATTACCTTTCCTTCTTCAACAGCACGTCTTTCGGCTTTCAGCATCGGGCCAAAATCTCTTCTCAAATATCCAACAAGAAAAACAAAAATGAGCATTGCAATCGGATAAAACCTATAAGGAATTGTTTGAAGAAAAATTCCATACGCATTCTCCGAGGAGTGAATTACCTTTAAGCCATCATGAATTAATCCAACTTCAAAACCAATCCACGAACTTACTATAAAAATACTTGCTACAGGTGCTGAAGTTGCATCAACTATAAAAGATAATTTTTCTCTTGAAATCCTTAATTTATCAGTTATAGGCCTCATCAAATTTCCAACAATTAATGAGTTCGCATAATCATCAAAAAATATTAATACACCTGAAAGCCATGTTGCTATTTGTCCTGTCTTTCTAGTCTTAGCAAACTTTGTAACAAGATTTGCAATTCCTTTGGTCCCTCCGCTTTTTGAAATTAATCCAATTACGCCGCCGAACAATAGTGTAAACACAATAATTTTAATATGAGATGAATCTAGTAAAGTGTTAATTATATAAGTGTCGGTTAATCTTAATAAGCCAACAAGCGGATTGTAATTAAAAATAAAAACAGCCCCGATATAAACGCCTAACATCAACGAAATAATTACTTGACGAAAAATTAGAGCCAAGAGAATTGCAACTAAAGGTGGAATGATACTTAAGATTCCAGGAAGAACTCGAACAGAAGCTTCGGCTTTTTTTATTTCTGGTAAAGTTATTTTGAAATTGCCTGTGGAATTTATTGAAATGGATGTATCGACTTTCCCTTTAGAAACTATAAAATTAAAATCATTGGAATAATCTTCATTTTCAACATTAGCCATTATTGAGTGCAGTGAATCCGGTAAGCCCGAAATTGATACTGAAAAATTTATTCCTTTTAATGCAACCTTTGAAACAGAAATTGTTTGGGAAAAGATATTTGCAGATACAAGTAAAGATAGAACTGTAAACAGATATATTTTCTTCAATTAATATTCTTTCTATTTTGTTTAAAGGATTGAATTTTAATAATAGAATTTTGTTGGGAAGAAATATAACTCTTCAATAAATAAATCAAAAATAATTAGTATTTTTTGAATAGACTTTAAGACTAAAAATTATAGATTTTGAAAATTATTAAACAACCACAAATTCTAATTTCGTTAAATAATTAGAGACATATGTACAAACTGCTTTTATTTCTAAAAAAAACCAAAGAAGAAAAAATAGTAAATCATTTTAAAGAGTTTACTTTAAAGGTATCTTTCTGATGTTGTTAATAAAAATATAAAAGCCGGCAAAGTTGAAAGTAATCTTTTATCTGATGAGAAATATCTTATGTTTTGCGAAGTAACTGTTGAATCAAAAGATAATTGGGATGAGCTAATGAACTCAAAGCTAGGGAAAGATTTGAACAAAGATTTGGCAGAGTTCCATGAATTTGTTACGGCAATATTTGTTAATTATGAGGACAACAAATGAATATTTATTTAATCAGGCACAGTGACGCAGAAAATTCCTCTCCTTCTTCAAAAGATGGAGAAAGAAAATTAACGAAAGGCGGAATAGAAAAAATACAGAAGGCTGCTGAGGGATGGAAACAAATTATTCCTGCTTTTGATTTTATTGTATCCTCTCCATTAGCACGAGCATTACAAACTGCTGAATCTGTAGCAGAAGTATATAAAATACCAAAATCAAAAATTTTAGTTGATAGAAGGCTCAAAAGCGGAAGCAACATTGATGATGTTATAGAAATTGCAAATTCATTGGAAGGCGAAGAAATTGCTTTTGTCGGACATCAGCCGGAGTTTTCAGAACATGTTTCGGAATTAGTTTCACAAACTTATGCTTATATAGATTTCAAAAAAGCAGCAGTTGCTAAAATCAATTTTTACAATAAAGCGAAAAAAGGAAAAGGGCTGCTTGAGTTTTTAATCCCGCCTCAAATTTTTAAGTGAAGTAAAATATTAATTCAATGCTGAAACAAGTTCAGCATAAATTAAAAAAAGGGTGGACGGCTACACAAGCTAATTACTTACCACTGCTTCCTTCCGGATCTGATGGAGTTGGGCATTAACTTGTTAACCGGCACCCAAATCTAATTTTCAAAACGGATTGTAAACATCTCAATAATTTAATTGAACTTCAAGTTTACTTAAAATGTTTGTTAAAAAATATTTTTATCTTTTTGACTTTTTGATTTGGTCTATCAAAGTATTTCGTTCCCAAAACACTCCATCTTTGTATCCTTGAATTGAGCTATCTTCTTCAGCTTGCTGCAATCTTTTTAAAGCAATACATCCATAATATTCATCTACTTCCACTCCTGAAAAGTTTCTTCCTAATTTTTTGGCGACAACAGCAGTTGTCCCCGAACCAATAAACGGGTCAAACACAAAATCACCTTTATTAGTACTTGCTAAAATTATTTTTGCTAAAAGCTTTTCCGGTTTTTGTGTGGGATGGTCTGTATTTTCCGGCATTGACCAAAACGGAATTGTAATATCAGTCCAAATGTTTGAAGGATGTGAAATTCTAAAATTACCATGAGTTTCACTTTGCCAATCTTTGGGTTCACCATCTGTATTTTTATAAGGCGCCAATACTTTTCTTTTTAACTTTACATCTTCAACATTAAAAGTATATTCATTTGATAAAGTACAAAACCATATATCTTCTGTGCAATTTTTCCAATTCTTTTTTGCCCCTCTTCCCTTCTCCCTCTCCCAGGTAATCCTATTTTGAATTTTAAAATATTTTTTTGTCGAATTATAAATTGCATTAGAAGATTTCCAATCACCACAAATATAAATTGATGCATTAAGTTTAAGCGTTCGAATTATTTTACTCAACCATGAATCCATCCAATTCTCATATTCTTTTTCATTTAATTCTTTAAATGAAGAAGTATCATTAAATTTTTTATGAAGATTGTACGGCGGGTCTATAAAAAGTAAATCTATAAACTTATCAGGTAAATATTCTATTACATCAAAAAGATTTTGATTAATAATTTTATTATTTAAAGTTTGAATTGGGATTAAAGAATTAATTTGAATTAAATTTTGTTTTAATTTTCTTAATTCATTTTCCGTAATTCTGAGAGTTCTATTTAAGGGTGCTTTTTGCTTGGTAGATTTTAAAGGCATCTTTTCTCTTTTGAGTAAATTCTGAAGTTGGTCTTCAAAAGTTAATTATTTACGGCTGAAATATTATAATATTTTTTTCTAATATTAACTAGTTCATCCAAAATAATTACAAATTTACTTTCAAGGTCTGAAAAGATTTTATCTGCTTCTCCATTAACATTATCTTGTTTTGCTAATTGCTCAAGATGAATAGCATAATCAGACATGACTTCAACATTAAGTGTAACACTGCTTCCCTTTAATTTATGCGCATGGAACCGAAGCTGCTTGGTATCTTTTTCATTCAATGATTTCTTAATATTTAATATTGTTTTAGGCAGTTCACTAATATAAATATCTAATAGTTCAACGTAAAAAACTAAATCTTCTTCTGTTTGGACATCATTATAAAAAGTTATTTTAGATTCATCAACCAGTTTATTTTCGATTTTCTTCCCTATTAAATAATTTACCATCCTATTTTTTTCTTCAGCTATTTTTTCACTCCATTTAGAAATAACATCATGTACTTCTTCAATTCGAATGGGTTTACTAATATAATCGTCCATTCCTGCTTCAAGACAAATTTCCTTATCGCCTTGCATTGCATTAGCAGTCATTGCAATGATTTTTGGCCTGTCTGATTGTTTATACTTTTCAATAATTTGTTTGGTTGTTTCAATGCCATCCATTTCAGGCATTAGTATATCCATTAAAATAATATCATAACTAATTTTTTGAATGGCCTCTAATACTTCAAGTCCATTTCCAACTATATCAGCTCTAAAACCAATCTTATCTAATATTTTTAATGCAACTTTTTGATTAACCATATTATCTTCAGCAATTAGTATTTTTAATTGGATGTTTTCACCAATAGGTTTAATTATCTCCGCTTTTGGAAAAGATTTTTTATTTCCAAACTCTTTATCCTTACCAAAAACTGATAATATGCTTTGATATAACTGATTTTGCTTTATGGGTTTTGTAATAAATGCAGATAAGTTTACATCTTTTAAACTATCCAATCTTTCTTTGTTGCCAATAGACGTAAGTAAAATGATTGGTAAACTTTTATAATTTTCTAATGACTGGATTTTTCTCGCTAATTCAATACCATTCATTTCAGGCATTTGATAATCTAAAATTGCCAGATTGTATTTTTCATTTGCTTTCAAACTTTTTAAAGCTTCCCCAGGCAAAGCAAACAGTGAAGATTCCATTCCCCAATTTTGGGTTTGCAATAATAATATTCTTCTATTAGTATAATTGTCATCAACAACTAAAACTTTTTTCCCTTTAAGATTTTGAGAACCGCTGCTTAAATAAATTTTAGATTGAGAATTAACTGCTTGAGTTTGAATAGTAAAATAAAATGTTGTCCCTTCTCCAACTTTGCTTTCAAGCCACATTTTTCCGCTCATCATTTCAGTCAATCTCTTACTTATAGCAAGCCCTAGCCCTGTACCGCCATGCGTTCTTGTAGTAGAAGAGTCTACCTGGCTGAAGGATTTAAACAATCTATCCATTTTATCTTCGGGGATTCCAATACCGGAATCCTTTACTGCAAAATTTATTTCATAAACATTATCATGCATTAATTCAGAAGAAACCGAAACAAATACTTCTCCTTCTTCAGTAAATTTGATTGCATTACTTAAAAGATTGGTTAGTATTTGTCTTAATCGAGTAACATCACCATTGATTGTATTGGGAGTATTATTTTCAATTAAGTATGCAAGGTCCAAACCTTTTTCAGACGCGCGAGAGGCTAATAGGTCTAGCGATTCTTCAATACAGTCTCTCAAATCAAAGGGTTGATTTTCTAGTTCTAATTTTTCAGATTCAATTTTAGAGAAATCCAAAATGTCGTTTATTATAACTAATAATTGATCGCCACTTAATCTAATTGTTTCAACATATTCTTTTTGAAATTCATTCAAATTTGAATCTAATAATAAGCCTGTCATCCCTATAACACCATTCATTGGTGTGCGAATTTCATGGCTCATTAATGCTAGGAATTCGCTTTTAGCTCTTGCTGCTTTTTCAGCTTTGTTTAAAGCTTTATCAAGTTCTTCATTTTTTAAAATTATTTCATCCCGGATTGTATTCCTTTTAATTACCGCACCTAAAGTTGAAGCAACAGTAATTAAAAGAGATTCTTCGTTATCAGTCCAAACACGGTCTTTTTGACATTCATCAAAACCAATAAACCCCCAGTACTTTCCATCTACCATAATTGGAACAAGTATTAAAGATTTGATAGAACTATCGATGAACATTTTTTTGTAAGCATCGGGTAAGTTTTTGATTATAAATTTTAGGGAGTTACCGTTTTCAAAATTTTCATAAAAGTTTAGTGCACCAAACCTAGAATACGAAAGTTTTTTTAAAGCATTATTACTTATTTGCCGGCTTGCTGTTAATGATGCCCATTCATACTGCATTGAAATATATCTTTCGCCAGTAACTTCATCCTCACAATGTTTGTAAATGTAAACTCTATCTACTTCAGCCGCTGTTCCTAATACTTCTAGAGCTTCGTTAAAACCAAGTTCAAATTCATTTGCATCAATTAATTTTTTAGTAGCTTCAGAAATTCCTTGCAGCAGTCTGTCTTTTTTCTTTAAAAGAAATTCATCTTCTTTTCGTTTAGTAACGTCTCTGAAAATACTAAGTATATGCCTTTTCCCTCCGATGTCATCAATAAAAGAATTTGTTACTTCATGATATATTGTATTCCCATTCCAAAGTTTTGCAATTGTTTCAAATTTTGATTTTAGATTTCTTGTTCTGAAATTTCGAATGTATTTACTAAGGATATGTTCTGAATTTGATGGGTCATAAACCATGTATAATGATAAGCCTTCAATTTCTTCTTTCGGCTTCCCTATCATATCAGCGTAAGCCTGGTTGCACATAATTATAACACCATGCTCATTAGTCAATCTCATGCCATCGGATGATTTTTCCCAGATGGTTCTGAAAGTACTTTCAGAATTTTTTAATTTTTCTTCAGCATAAACTTTTGAACTTATATCATGAAGAGTTGCTTGCCCTATATATTCACCGTTAACTAAATAAACTCTAGCATTAATTTCGATAGGAATTCTTTTACCTGATTTATGTTTGAGATAAAGAATTTGATTTAATATTTCTTTTTCTCTGAAGATTTTAATGAGAATTGAAACCCCATAATCCTTGTGTTCATCAGGTAAAAAATAAGTTATCGATTTACCAACTACTTCTTCAACCGAATATCCTAAAAGCTCATTTACGGATATTGTTGAATATGCAATTTTACCTGTTTTAGATACACGAATAATTACATCAATTGATGATTCAAGGACAATATTTAAATCTTTAAACTTTTGTTTTTGGTCAAGAATTTCATTTTTTATAGGCCCCAACAATGAGTCAAATTTACCTACGAACTCCCCATTGAGAGGAAATTCGTGAACTAATTCCCTTAACTTATCCAATTCACATTCTTCTGATTCGGAATATGCTTTAGTTAAATTGTTCTCTTGCGTGTCGGTTTTCAAATTTTTAGGCTATAAATTGTTTATTTTCTCTATATCATCGAATATAAATCCTATTAGTTTAATCAAAAATCAAACCATAATTAGATTTTTTAATACTGTTTATTCTTCTTGTTTGATATACTTTTAATCTCTAATTTTGATTACAAAATTTAATAATTATGGGGATTTCCTATGATACATACTATCGTTTCAATGCCAGGTGACGGTATTGGCAAAACTGTTCTTCCGGAATCAATTAGAGTTTTAGAAGCATCGGGATTTAAAGCTGATTATATTCATGCTGATATTGGCTGGGACTTTTGGTGCAAAGAAGGTAATGCTCTTCCTCAAAGGACAATTGAACTTTTAGAAAAACATAAAATCGGTTTGTTTGGAGCGATTACCAGCAAACCAAAATCAGCAGCAGAGCTTGAGCTTGATCCTTCACTAAAAGGAAAAGGCTATGTTTATTTTAGTCCAATTGTAGGTTTAAGGCAGCATTTCGATTTGGATATTTGTATTCGCCCTTGTAAATCATTTAAAAGCAATCCGTTAAACTTCATTAGAAGAACCAGTGGTGGTTTTGAAGAACCTTTAGTTGATGCTGTAATCTTCAGGCAAAATACAGAAGGATTGTATTCTGGAGTTGAATGGACTAATCCTACCAAGCAAGTTAGAGATGCTTTTGAAACTCACACTAAAATGAAAAAATTTAAAGATGTTAAGAGCGAAGATTTAGCCATCTCATCAAGAATAATGTCTCGTCAAGCATGTCAAAGAATTATTAAAGAAGCTTTTGAGTACGCAAATAAATTTAATTACAAAAATGTTACTGTTTGCGAAAAACCGAATGTTCTTAGAGAAACCTCTGGGATGATGCTGGCTGAATCAAAAATCATCGCAAAAAATTATCCGCACATTCAATTGTGGGATACAAACATAGATGCACAAATGATGTGGCTGACAAAGAACCCTGAAATCTATGGAGTAATTGTAGCAGAAAATATGTTTGGCGATATTATTAGCGATGGCTTTGCCGGATTGGTCGGCGGACTTGGATTTGCATGCAGTGCTAACATCGGAAAAGAAGTAGCAGTGTTTGAACCAACTCATGGTTCGGCTCCAAAATATCAAGAATTAAATCCTTCAATAGTAAATCCAATTGCAATGATTTTAAGTGCTTGTATGATGCTTGATCATTTAGGTGAAAATGAAAAAGCTGAAAAAATTAGAACTGCAGTTGCAAAGGTGATTGAAGAAGGCAAAGTAAAAACTTATGATATGATGAAACTTAAAGGCAGCGCTGGTGTATTTAAACAGGGTGCATGCACTACTCAAGAGATGACAGACGAGATAATCAAAAACTTATAAAATTTCAAGGCTGTCACGGTCCACTCCGTGACAGAAATTATTATTAGAACTATTTAAGAGGGAGTTTATGAGAGAGAAAATATTAAAAATCTGGCCGGAAATAAATTGGATTAAAGACGAAGAGCTTCGAGAGAAAGTTTTAAACTGCTGGATTTATGCAGTTGAAAACAGTGTCCTATCGATAGAAGATTTGTCAACTATTCCTTTTTCACTTCTAATTAAGAATTGTAAAATCACTTTTATGAATCACAAACGTACCGCCGTGCAGCTTTCTGTTGACATTGCTGAACGAATGAAAAATAATTTCGGTGATGAAATAGTAATTGATATGGATACTTTAATTGCAGGCGCAATTTTAATTGATGTTGGAAAATTAATTGAATATAAGTTAGTCGATGGAAAGCTATCAACCAGTGATGCAGGAAAACTTGTTCGCCATCCGTTTAGTGGACTTGCAATTGCCGATAGATTTGGAGTGCCTCCAGAGGTGCAGCATATAATTGCAACTCATTCAAAAGAAGGCGACCTTGGATTTAGAACTGTTGAATCAATAATTGTTCATCATGCTGATTTTGTTTCGTTTGAACCTTTTAAATAATGGTTGTCATTGCGAATGAGTCATCGAGTGAAGCAATCTGATATATGAATATGAAAAATTATTATGTGTATATATTAACAAATAAAAATAATACTGTACTATATACTGGTGTAACTAATAGCTTAACAAGAAGAGGCTGGGAACATAAATCAAAATTAATTAGTGGATTTACCAAAAAATATAATGTGACAAAACTTGTGTATTATGAAGTTTATGATAACCCTATTTCAGCAATAAAAAGAGAGAAACAAATAAAAGCCGGTTCAAGAAAAAAGAAAATTGAATTAATTAATTCATTAAATAAAGAATGGAAAGATCTTTATAACTTTGATATACTCTATCAATAGATTGCTTCATCCCAATAAATTGGGATTCGCAATGACATTCCAATATAGGAGAGAATTATGAGTCAAACTTTAATTGAAAAAATAGCACAAAAGTACGCTGTTGGATTAAGTAAGAATCATGAAGTTCATAGCGGCGATTACCTGTCTATTAAACCAGCTTATGTAATGACACATGATAATACCGGTGCAGTTATTCCAAAATTTATGGGAATCCATCCCTATGGGGAAAGTATAGGAGCAGCAAAAATTGCCAATCCAAGACAAGTAGTATTTGCATTGGATCATAATGTTCAGGATAAAAGTGAAAAAAATTTAGAGAAGTATAAAAAGATTGAAGACTTTGCTAAACAAATGGGAGTAGATTTTTATCCGGCCGGAAGAGGAATTGGACATCAGATAATTTGTGAAGAAGGATATGCTTTCCCTGGAACTATGGCAGTTGCCTCCGATAGTCATTCAAATATGTATGGCGGATTAGGATGTTTAGGAACTCCAATTGTTAGAACAGATGCTGCAGCTATTTGGGCAACCGGAAGAACCTGGTGGCAGGTGCCTCCAATTGCAAAAGTAATTTTAAAGGAAAATTAAGACCGGGGATTACGGGCAAAGATATCATTATATCTCTCTGCGGGAAATTTAACAAAGACGAAGTCTTAAATCATGCCATAGAATTTTCCGGAGAAGGAGTTAAACATTTAACAATAGATGAACGTTTAACTATCGCAAACATGACAACCGAGTGGGGTGCATTAGCCGGAGTTTTCCCAATTGACGATATTACAATTCAATGGCTGAAAAGAAGAGAAGAAGTAATTTCAATTAGAGGATTGGAAGGAGTTGCTTCAGATGTTGATGGAAAAGGCAAACATCCGCGAATAAATCATAAAAGAATTTCACAGCTTGAAAAAAATATAATTAGTGCTGATAAAGATGCATTCTATTCAAAAGAAATTGTAATTGATTTGAATTCTGTTCAGCCTACAGTTGCCGGGCCGAACAATGTTAAAACTATTACTTCCTTATCAAAAATAAAAGCTCAAGAAGTAAAAATTAATAAAGCATATTTAGTCTCATGTGTTAATAGCAGATTAAATGATATTAGAGAAGCTGCCTGCTATAGTTAGAGGAAAGAAAGTTGCTGAAGGAGTTGAGTTTTATATAGCAGCCGCTTCCAGTGAAATTCAAGCAGAGAGCGAACGAAATGGAGATTGGCAGGCTTTAATTCACGCTGGAGCAAAACCATTGCCTCCTGGATGCGGCCCTTGCATCGGATTGGGAACTGGACTTTTAAAAGATGGTGAAGTCGGGATATCAGCAACAAACAGAAATTTTAAAGGAAGAATGGGCTCACCTAATGCTCAAGCTTATTTAGCTTCGCCGGCAGTGGTTGCTTCCTCAGCAATCTCAGGAAAAATTGATTACGCTTGGGAATACTGTCCTGTTGAAATTGAAGGTTCAATAAAAATTCATAAGAATAAAAACGGGAAGGCAAAATCATCTGTTGAAATAATTAAAGGATTTTCAAAATCAATTGAAGGTGAGATAATTTTCTGTTATCAGGATAATTTAAATACAGATGGGATTTATCCTGGCAAGTACACATACATTGATGATTTTACTCCGCAGCAGCAAGCTGGAGTTGTAATGGAAAATTATGATCCTGAATTTAAGAATATTGCAAACGAAGGAAACTTATTGGTCGGCGGATTTAATTTTGGAACCGGAAGTTCGCGCGAGCAGGCGGCAACTGCATTAAAATATAAGGGAATAAAATTAGTAATTGCCGGAACATTCAATGAAACATACAAGCGTAATGCATTGAACAACGGTTTTCTTTTAATTGAATGTCCAGAATTAGTGAATGAATTAAAAAATAAATTTGGGAAAGAAAAATTAACAGTAAAAACTAAAATGAAAGCCGAAGTTAATTTTGTTAATTCATCAATAACATTTGATAAAAAAACATATTCTTTTAGTTCGGTTGGCAAAGCGGCTCAAGAGCTTATTGTTGATGGCGGATTAGAAGAATGGGTAAAGAAAAATATTTAATTTTATAATTACTTATTTGTCTATACAAAATTTTGAATACCTTTGACAAAATAGCATTTTTATTTGGAGCTGGAATTTCTATTCCCGCAAAAATTCCAGGAACTGCAGAAATTTCAGAAATTCTTTTGAAAAGCAGAGACATAGTAAGAGGTTCTGCAGAAAATTTTTTCTTTGACAAGCCGGAACGATTTGATTGGTCACTAAATAAAGATATCCCGCAAAGAGTTCAATATTTTTTAAACATACTTAAAACAGAAATTGAAGCTTATTATGGCGATAATAAAAGGAGTATTAATTACGAGGATATTTATTATCTATTAGATTTCATCGAATTCAATTACTATGCATCTGAAGGAAATCCAGCCTTTAAGTATTTAATAAAAGAATTTGAACCTAAAATAAAAAACCTTCTTGTCCCACTTGATTTAGAACTTGATATTTCATTTGATATGAATAGTCTATTAAAAGAATCTAAGATGTTTATTAAACAAAATGTTTCAAAATTATTAGCTAAGAAAGCAGAATCTTTTATAAGTTTCAATTTTTTAAAAGAAGCCTTGATAAAAAAAGATATCAATAAAGTAGATATATTTACTCTTAATCATGACATTGTCCTAGAAAGATTTCTTGAAGCCAATAATGTAACTTTTAACGATGGTTTTCAAAAAAATAATGATGATGTGGAAATCTGGAATCCTCAATTTTTTAATAATAGAGATAGAATAAAACTTTATAAAATTCATGGAGCAATTAACTGGCATTATTATGATCAGTATAGTTGGGAAAACAATAAAATTTGCAAAATTAAAGAAATAGAAAAATTCGATACAATTCAGGATGCATTTATTTTGATAGGCACTTACAATAAAATGTCTGAATATATAAAAGATTTGTACCTTGAGCTATACTATAGATTTTATAGCACGCTAAATGAGCACAATACTTTAATTGTTGTTGGTTATGGTTTCAATGATAGAGGAATTAATCAAAAAATTTTTAATTGGTTATTTAACCCATCACACAAAATTTTAATAATTATCCAAATGTCGAGGAAAATAAATTTAAGTTTCACACTGCCTTATTAAGTGAATGGGACAAAAATAATAGAATCATAAAAATATCAGATTATATCCAAAATGTAACATGGGATGAAATTCAATCTAAATTAGAACTACTTTGACAATCAACAATTTAGCAATAAAACATTATTCAATTTATTATGGAAAAATCAATCTCAAGAACAATCTCAGAATTTGCTGTTAATCTTAAATACAGCGACTTGCCAAAAGAAGTAATCCACGAAGTAAAAAGATATTTGTACGATTCAATTGGATGTGCTTATGGTGCATACAAAACAAAAGATGTAAATATTTTAAGAGACATCTATAAAAATATGGAAGGTAAACCTGAAGCAACGTTAATTGGTTTTGGCGATAAACTTCCAGCAGTTAATGTTACTTTAATTAATTCTTTAATGATTCGTGCTTTGGATTTCAATGACATTTATTGGAAAGAAGATCCTTCACATCCTTCCGATTTAATTCCCGCTGCATTAGCTGTTGGAGAACTATCTAATTCTTCAATGGAAGATGTAATTACGGCTATTGTTTTAGCTTATGAATTTGAACAAAGGCTTTGTGAATTTGCTGTACCTGGAATACGTGAACGTAAATGGCATCACGCAACTTTAACACAATTTGTTTCTCCAATTGTTGCCGGAAAACTTTTAGGTTTAACAGTTGATCAAATGGTAAATGCAATCGGAATCAATGGAAGTCATAATCATACCATCGGCTGCCCCACTGCAGGCAAATTAACAATGATGAAAAACACCGTTGACCCGATGGCGGTGCAATCGGGAGTATTTGCAGCTTTGATGGCACAAAAAGGTTACAGCGGAACTGAAGCTGTCTTTGAAGGGAAAGAAGGATTCATGGATTGCTTTTTGGGTTACAACGCGAAAGAACAAAAAGTTGATCCTGTTAAAATGAAAGGTAGAGATGCAGTTACTGAATGGAAATGGAATATTGAAAAGCTTATAGGCGGACTTGGAGAAAAATTTAAAATTATGGAATGTGGTATGAAGGCTTTTCCAACCGAAGCTTTAACTCATACTCATATTTCTGCAGTATTAAAAGTTGTTACAAAAAATAATATAACTTACGATCAAATTGATTCTGTTACTTTAACCACATTAGCTCAAGCTCATGATATTTTATTTGATCCCCATAAATATAGGCCGGAGTCACGTGAAACTGCCGATCACTCTCTTCCATACTGCATTGCTTGTGCTTTAGTCGATCATAAAATCACAACGCAATCATTTTCCGAGGAAAAATTAAAAGACCCGAAAATCTGGGAAGTGATAGATAAAATAAAAGGTGAACCGTCAATTGAATTTGAAAAAATGTTCCCGGCAAAGCAGCCTTCAAAAGCGGTAGTAAAAACAAAAGACGGAAAGGAATTTTCAGAATATCTTGAGTACCCCAAAGGCGATCCAAGAGAGCCAATGACAATTGAAGATCTTGATAATAAATTTAATTCACTATCCGGGTCAATATTTTATCAAGCGCAAAACAGAAAGAAGTAAAAGACACAATATTTAATTGTGAAAAAATTAGTGCACAAGAATTTATGAAAAAGTTAATTGCTTAATTGATCGCATTGTTAAATTGTTTTTTCTTATCGACAATTTAAAATTTAGCATTGAACAATTTTTAAAATTCAAGATATTTATTGTTGGTTGGTATAAATTATTTATATTTTTGAAATGTCATTATAATGTCATTTATGAGGTAAGAAAATGCAAGCTGTAATATATACCGAAGCACGAAATAAGCTGAATAAAATTATCGACAAAGTGAATGAAAACAGTGAACCATATTTGATTGTTGGAAGCAAAGGGAGAAAAGACGCTGTTCTGATTTCCAAAGAAGATTATGATAATCTTATCGAAAATCTTTATATACTTGGTAATCCTAATTGGGTAAAAAGTATAAATAAAGGATTGAAAGAACTGAATGAAGGTAAAGGGAAAAAATTAAACATCTATGAAGTGCTTAGCACCCAAAAAACGGGGAAGAAAAGTTGGAAAAAATCCTAGATGTTATCTGGTCTCCAGAATCACTTAGACAAAGAGATGAATTAGAAAAAAATAATTCAGCAATTTTTTGTGAGCAATACTTCGCTAAATTAATTTCGTTGATTGAGGATATTAAAAAAAATCCATTCAAAGGTTTAGGTAAACCTGAACATCTCAAATACGAAATCCCTCCATGTTGGTCAAGAAGAATAAATAAAAAAGATCGCTTAGTATACAGAATTAAAAAAAATCAAATAGAAATAATCTCAATTTTAGGGCATTATCAAAAATTATGAAAACCATTAATAACTCATCAGCCGGTAAAAGAGGCGATTCAGTTCGATCCGATTGCTACATTGAAATTAAAGTTAAAAGACTCCGGCGGAATAAAAATAAAACTTAAAAGCAAAGTCGAGTCAATGTATGGCGATTCTATAAAGAATCAAATTAATGAAATGTGCAATTTCTTTGGTTTAAAAAATGCGGAAGTTTTGATTGAAGATGCCGGTGCTCTTCCATTTGTTATGGCGGCAAGATTTGAGTTAGCTTTTAAAAAATTATTCCCAAACTCAAAAAAAGAATTTCTTCTTCCATTTAATAAGAAGAATAATTACAAAACTACAAAAGATAAATTAAGAAGAAGCAGGTTATATCTTCCTGGTAATGAACCGAAATTCTTTATGAATGCCGGGCTTCACAATCCTGATGGAATTATACTCGACCTTGAAGACAGTGTTTCTCCAAGTGAAAAAGAATCAGCTCAACTAATTGTCCGAAATGCTCTTCGTTCTGTTGATTTTTACGGTGCAGAAAGAATGGTTCGCATAAACCAATTGCCTCGTGGTCTTGATGATTTGAAGTTTATAGTGCCTAATAATGTACATGTAATTTTAATTCCAAAATGCGAATCTGCAAATCAAGTTCAGCAAGTTGAAAAGAAAGTTGAAGAATTAAAAAAGAAATATGAAGTAAATAATAATATTTATTTCATGCCTATAATTGAAAGTGCATTAGGAATAATTAAAGCCTATGAAATTGCTTCAGCTTCAAAACAAAATTGTGCTCTGGCAATTGGACTCGAAGATTACACTGCTGATTTGGGAACTCAAAGAACAAATGAAGGGAAAGAATCTTTCTTTGCAAGAAGCATGATTGTAAACGCTGCAAAGGCAGCCGGCATTCAACCAATTGATACTGTCTTTTCTGATGTCAGCGATATGGAAGGTTTGAAAGCAAGTGTGCTCGAAGCAAAATCACTTGGCTTTGAAGGAAAAGGATGTATTCATCCGCGACAAATAAAAGTTGTGCACGAAGCTTTTGCTCCAACAGCGGAAGAAATTGACAAAGCACAAAAAATTGTGAATGCATTTGAAGAAGCTGAAAAGAAAGGACTTGGAGTAGTTTCTCTCGGCAGCAAGATGATTGATCCGCCAGTTGTGAAAAGGGCACAAAGAATAATTCATTTAGCTAAAATAAGTGGTCATGCTGAACTTGTTTCAGCATCTAAATAATAATAAGATTCCGAAACAAGTTCGGAATGACAAAATAAATTGAACAAAAATGAAATTAATAAAGAATAAAGCAAACCGATTAGTCCCCGATGAAATAAACGGACAAAAACAAATTCCATTTCAAGGAGTTGATAAATATAAACCAACCGGAACAAAAGCAAAGCCGCCAATTAGAACTTGCATTGATTATCCATCAGACGGAAATAAAGTTGTTAAAAATTTGAAAGAAGCTCTTAAAAAAGCCGGACTTAAAGATGGGATGACAATTTCTACTCATCATCATTTAAGAAATGGTGATGTTTTAACAAATATTCTTTTTGATACCATAAAGGAAATGGGAATTAAAGATATACGCTGGTTCCCAAGCGCTTCTTTTCCAGTTCATGAACATTTAATAAAATATCTTGAAGACGGAACAATTCATCATATTGAAGGAAGCATGAACGGCCCTTTGGGAAGATATACTACAGAAGGAAAAATGAAAGGTGTTGGAGTTTTACGCTCACACGGTGGAAGATACCAAGCAGTTCAGGATGGAGAAGTTCATATTGACATCGCAGTGATTGCTGCTCCAACCGCTGATCTTTTTGGAAATGCAAATGGTGTGAATGGAAAATCAGCTTCCGGCTTAATTGGTTTTGCTCTTGCTGATTCGGAATATGCAGATAGAGTAATAGTTGTTACGGATAATCTTGTTCCCTTTCCCTTGTATTCCATGGCAGATACAAGGCAACAATGTAGACTTTGTTGTTGAAATAGATTCGTTAGGCGATTCATCTAAAATTGTCTCAGGCACAACTGAAATTACAAAATCACCGGATAGACTATTAATTGCTGAATACGTTGCTCAATTTATCGATGAAGCAGGAATAATGAAAGATGGATTTTCATTTCAAGCTGGTTCCGGCGGGACTAATTTAGCTTTTGTTCTATATCTCAAAGAAAGAATGAAAGCAAAAAATGTTAAAGCAAGATTTGTACGCGGAGGCAGTACAAAATATCTTGTTCAGCTTTTAGAAGAAGGATTAACAGATTACATTCTTGACGGACAAACATTCGATCTTGAAGGTGTGAGAAGTATGAGAGAAAATCCAAACCACGTGAATACAAGTCCGTTCACAAGTTACAATTTTCACGGCAAAGGAAACTTTGCTTCAATAGTTGATGCAGCAGTATTAGGTGCTACGGAAGTCGATGTTCATTTTAACGGAAACGTTGTGACACACAGCGATGGTTATCTTCTTCACGGTATTGGCGGATGGCAGAATTGTCTTTATTCAAAATGCACCATACTTGCTATTCCTTCATTCAGAGATAGAATTCCTGTTATTGTTGATGATGTTACAACTCTTTGCGGGCCTGGAGAATTGATTGATGTGATTATAACTGAAAGAGGAATTGCAATAAATCCGAAACGAAAAGATTTATTGAAAGCAGTTAAAAATTCTTCACTGCCTGTAAAAACAATACAAGAAATAAAAAAAGAAGTGGATGAAATCTGCGGCGGCGTTCCATCAAAACCAAAAGTAAATAAGGATAAAGTTGTTGCTATTGTTAAATGGGTTGATGGAACTGTATTGGATTCTGTTTTTCAAATTGAAAAATAAATTTTATCAATTAATACGATAAAATTGTATTAACTTTAAAAGTAAATGGGATAAAATTTTAATTAATTTTTAAAAAGTAAAAATAAAATCTTCATTTTTTACAAATATACTTTTTTCTTTTTATATTTTCTTCACTTCAAGTTTCAGCTATTCTCAAATAAATCAAACTAAACCTCTAATAGATATTCCCAGAGATAATTATGATTTTGATGTTTACTCTTCCCCATATTATTATCAACCACCTACATACATAACCTGATAAATAAGAGTGATTCGATTTATACAATTTATTTTAAGCAGCTTTCACCTAAAACAGGACAGAATATTGTTGTTGTTTCTGATACTATAGTAAAATCAAATCCACAAATTGCTAAAGATCTTTATTCACCAGGAATTAGAATAGCATGGGAAGAAAAGATTGGAAATTATTGGGAAATAAAGACCGCATCATATAATGATAGTTTAAGTAACTTTGAGGTACTTAAAGATTCTGTATTCAATAATCAAAAATTAATTTGAATACCAAGAAATATTATGGATTAATAATTCTATATTATATATACATACTTTTTACATGACTCAACAAATACAGTTTTAATTGATAGTTCAAATTGTTCATCTCCAAATGTAAATAAAAATAGTTATTTCAATGATGGATATATTGTTTATGTGAAAACATTAGGCGAACAAAAAGTAATTTATTTTAGATTATATAATGGTTTTAACAAAACTTGGGAAACATACCAATTTTCGAATGGGAGAATAAACATAAATCCTTGTTTAGGTTTATTTGAAGAAATAGCATATCAAACGATTAAAGATAGTATTTCAAGAATTTCTTTTGCAAATTATGTCCGTGACGGTAGATTGACACATCACAAAATATTTCATGTAATTACAACAATCCAATAAATTTTGCTTATCCTTTAACTACATCACAAGTAGGAAGTGACACTCCATTCTTTGTTGTGTTTGATACTGATTCACTTCCAAATAATAAAGAAATATTAATGCAAACATCTTATATGGGTGGTGATACTAAAAATGACTTAGTGAATATCTCGAATTCTGAAGGGAATGATATAAAACCAAATATAGCATTTGTAAGTATTGGTGATACTGGAATATACGTTGATATAATTTGGGAACACTCACAAAATAATAAAACAGACATTTGGGAATATCTTCTTCCATACAATCCAATTAACTCAGGTGTTAGTGAGGGAAAAAATTCAATTTATAATTTCAAATTAGAACAAAATTATCCCAATCCATTTAATCCAACAACAACAGTAAGCTTTACACTTTATAAAACTTCTAAAGTGACTTTGAATGTATTTAATTCATTGGGCCAGTTGGTAAATAAATTATTTGATAAAGAATATACTGCAGGAAATCATCACTATATTTGGAACGCATCTGATTTGCCAAGTGGAGTTTATTATTTGGAATTAGGAACTGATAAACACAGCGAAGTTCAAAAAGCAATTTCTGATTAATAATGAAACCTAAAATCAAGCAAATAATTTTTCTTTCCTTATTTATATCTCTTAATATTTTTTCTCAAAACTTTTCAAACGGATTTAATTTCTATCTGCCGCCGGATGACACATTAACCACAAAATTTCTTCCGTCATTTCCAATCATTCAAATAAATGATTTTGTTAAAGTTGATGAGAATGGAAAATTTTCTGTTGATAATAATCCTATAAGATTTTGGGGAACAAATCTAGTTGGCGACGGTGCTTTCCCAACAAAAAGTAAAGCCTGGTTTATCGCAGGCAGATTAAGAAAAATGGGATTTAATCTAATCCGGCTTCATCATCTTGATAATCCATGGAGCACTCAAAGTATTTTTAATTATGGACAATCAACAAGACAATTAAATACAACTACTCTTGACAGGCTTGAAAATATTATTTCTGAATTGAAAAAGAACGGGATCTACATTGACATGAATTTAAATGTTTCAAGAACATTTAATGGCAGCGATGGAGTAGTTGATGCTGATTCACTTGCAGAATATGCGAAAGCTGTTACTATTTTTGATCCTCAATTAATTGCTTTGCAAAAGGAATATGCAAAAGAACTTTTGACTCATGTTAATCCTTATACCGGGCTTGCCCTTGTTAACGATCCGGTAATGGCAATGGTTGAGACTATAAATGAAAACTCATTGTACAGATGGTGGAGAGATGGAAGATTAAAACCATTTGCTTTAGGCGGCTCTTTAACTATGAGGCATACTAAAATGCTGGATAGTTTATTTAATCAATTTCTTATTGATAAATATGGAGACAGCTCAAGCCTTGCAAATTCATGGAATCAAGGTGTTACTTTTCCCGGCGAAAATAATCAAGTTAAAAATGGGAGTTTTGAATCTGCTAATATTTCTTCCAATTGGGCAATGGAATTGCATAATGGAGCTGCTGCGGCATTTCAACAAGACACAAATTATTACTATGCTGGAAAAGCTAGTGCTAAAATTATTGTAACTAATGCAACCGGCACTTCATGGCATATTCAATTTAAGCAGCCTACTTTATCATGTAAAAAAGATTCAGTTTATAAAATTGAATTTGCACTTCGATCAGACAGCCCTAAAAATATTGATTTTGTAGTTATGCGAGACGATGATCCATATACCTATTATCAGGGACAATCATGTGCAGTAGATACATTATGGAAAATTTTTACTTTAAGTTTTACTGCAAGTGAAGATAATAACTCACACATGCGAATCTCATTTGAATTTGCAAGTACCGGCTCATATTGGATTGATGATGTTAAAGTTTATAATGCAGAAGTTAAAGGATTGCTTCCAGGAGAATCACTTGAAAATAAATCAGTCAAGCGAATTGATTTTAATGAAGCCGGCAGTTATACAAATAATAGAGTTAAAGATATTTCCGAATTTTATATAAATCTTCAAAATAAATTTTATTCGGAAATGAAAAGTTATCTCAAAGATTCATTGGGAGTAAAAGTTCCAATAATTGGAACAAACTGGAACGTAGGTCCCGGGGACTTAATATCTCAATCAAATATGGATTATATGGATAATCATTCTTACTGGGATCATCCTTCTTTTCCTAATATTCCCTGGTCATCAACAGACTGGTTTATAAATAATCAACCTATGGTTACTAATGCAGATGGCGGAACAATTCCGGATTTATTTGCTGGAGTCGCTTTTAAAGGAAAACCATTTACTATTAGCGAATATAATCATCCATTCCCAAATAGATTTCAAACTGAACTAGTGCTTTTCCAGACAGCATACTTATCATTTCATGATGCAGATGCTATAATGTTTTTCGATTATAATTCTTCAGTGGATGATTGGTCAACAGATAAAATTAGTGATTACTTTGACATTCATAGAAACCCGGCGCTAATGTCACAAATGCCGGCAGCTTCTTTTGCATATAGAAATAATTTTATTAAAAAAGCCGACCAGACAATTTTTCTGAATTACTCTCATGATTTTGTCGACCTTTTACCAAAGCATGATAATGGTTCATGGACCGGCCCAAATATATTTAACAAGAAATTAGCTTTGATTCATGCAGTTCGCAATGAATCATTTAATAGTGACACAACAACAAATTTTGATTTACTTCAATCTGCGGTATCATCTCCTTTTATTTCTGATACAAAACAAATTATTTACAATACCAATGGATTACTTTCAATTAGCACTCCAAATCTTATTGGAGCTGCCGGTTATTTAAATAATTTTCAAAATACCAATATAGGTAATATGAAAATTGTCAGTGCCAACAATTTCTGTACACTTAGCTGGTTAACTATTAAAGGCGATTCACTTTCAAATTCAGAACGCTCATTAATTACTGTCGCTTCACAAGCACAAAATACCGGAATGATATGGAATGGAACTACTACCATTAATGATAACTGGGGACACAGTCCTACACAAGTTTATCCAACTAACTTAACATTGTCATTAAAAATTTTTGCTGATTCAATTAGAGTATTTCCCTTGAATGCCAAAGGACAAGAAAATGCATCCGACTACACTACATATTATCCAACAAGTCCAAATACATTTTATATTTTCTTAAATCAAAATACAGATTTGACTCTCTGGTTTGGAATAGAAAAATACGGCGAATGGAACATTAACAAAAGTAAATGAAAAAGAAAGTGAAATCATAAATGATTTGATCTCAGAACAAAACTATCCGAATCCATTTAATCCAAGTACCATAATTAAATATTCAATTCCAGCCCCTCCAAACCTCCCCAAAAGGGAGGCTTTAGTGCAACTTAAAGTTTATGACATTCTTGGAAATGAAGTTGCAACTCTTGTAAATAAAGAGGAACCAGCAGGCAATTACGAAATAAACTTTGATGGCAGTAATCTTGCCAGTGGGGTTTACTTTTATAAATTATTACTTCTAGTTATGTTAGTGTTAAGAAGATGCTGCTGTTAAAATAGAAATTTAGTTGTGCCACATTCAAAATATTAACCTAACTTCAAAAATTTAATTTGTTTCTTAAATGTATTAGATTAAATTAGAATAAATAACATTCCTTTTTTGTTTACGAAAATATTTACCATTGGAGGGTTCTTTGAGGATTTTAAATACAATTCGTTTTAGTGTATTTCTTCTTCTCTTGCAATCCATATTCTTTAATAATGTAATTGAAGCCCAGTGGAAAAGTGTTACATTGCCGGATACCTATGTTTTTAATGATTCAACAATTACATCTGGAGGCGCTGGATACAATAACGGTAATCTAATATTAAATGATTCTACTATAATCATATTTTATTCTTATTATATTGAAAATGAAACTGAGTATGGCATTCATTGGAGTGATGGATTTATTGAACAGAGAACAACTGATTATGGGAATACTTGGGTAAATAGCTTGTATAATTATCATTGGCTTGATGATTTCTTTTCGCTAAGTCAAGTAGTGAATGATTCTACTGGCTGGATATATTATAATGGTCCTTTTTACCTCACTGCAGATGGCGGTGAAACTTGGCTGGTATCTTTTCCATATACCGGTGGGCCACCAGAATCATCTAACACTCCTGCCATGTTCTTTATTAATAAATTTGTGGGTTGGTTTTCAGATCAAACTATTTTAAAAACTACTGACGGAGGTGAAGCTTGGAATACAATTGATACTTTGCCTTACGATCATTTTTATAAATCATTATATTTTTCGGATGAAAATAATGGTTTCGCACTTTTCGATTCTGATTCAATTATAATGCGAACTACTAATGGAGGATATAGTTGGAATCAGCAGAACATTAATAATACTAATCACAATATTTTATATAAGGTAAGCTTTGCCGATTCAAATTTAGGATTCATTTTAAGTCAAAATGGACTATTCTTCAGAACCAACGATGGTGGAAATACGTGGGAGAAAAAATCGTCCGGGATTACATATGATTTAGGTTTTATAAGTTTCGTAAATGAGAACGATGGTTGGATAGCTGGGGGAAATCAAATTTCTCGTACATCTGATGGGGGTGAATCCTGGAATAAAGATACGACATTTCCCAGTGCATTTATTTCAGATTTGTCTTTCACCTCTTTACATAATGGATATGCTTTTACTAACATTGGTCTATTACGTTACTCAAACCCTGATGAAGTCCCAGTAGAGCTAGTATCATTTAGCGGAAATTTTAATTCTACGGAAAATGTTGTACAACTAAATTGGAGTACTGCGACAGAATTATCAAATTATGGATTTGAAATAGAGAAAAACGCAAATAATAACTGGCAAAAAATAGGGTTTATTAAAGGGGCTGGAAACAGCACTTCAAATAAAATTTATTCATTTGAAGATAAGAATTTAAATAATTTAAGTGTCATCAAATACAGATTAAAGCAAGTTGATCTCGACGGAACATATAAATATTCCAAAACAATTGAAGTAAGTATTAACAATTTACCAACTGAATTTAAGCTTGCGCAAAACTATCCGAATCCATTTAATCCAATTACTATAATTAAATATTCAATTCCAGCCCCTCCAAACCTCCCCAAAAGGGAGGCTTTAGTGCAACTTAAAGTTTATGACATTATTGGAAATGAAGTAGCAACCTTAGTTAACGAAACGAAAGTTCCAGGCAACTATGAAATTAATTTTAACGGAAGTAATCTCGCTAGCGGTGTTTATTTTTATAAATTAGTTTCTAATGATTTTGTTAGTGTAAAGAAGATGCTGCTGTTGAAATAAAAACTCACATTTAAAATTTAGTTTGAAATATGCTGCCACGAAATTCTTCATGGCAGTCTTTATTTTAAAGAAGCGTTAATATTTTAATCTATCTTTCTCATCTTGAAATTTTTATGATAACTTTCGATTATACTTTAAGGTTTACACAATAAAACATGACATGAATTCAAAAATGATCTTTACAATAAGAAAATATGTTGCGTTATTCTTCTTGAAGTTTTACAACCAAATATTTGGAGAATAAAAATGTCAAAGACAAAATCCAAAAAGAAAGAAAATAATAAAGATTTAGAAAGTCCTGCAGGGAGTGAAAATGCAGAGAATAAATTAGATAAAAAATTCTATGAGAATGAATTAATTCAGATTCAATTGGAGTTGGTTAAGCTGCAAGAGTGGATCAAAGCAAAAAAATTAAAAGTTGTTGTAATTTTTGAAGGACGTGATGCTGCCGGAAAAGGTGGAGTAATAAAGAGGATAACGCAAAGATTAAATCCCAGAATATGCAGAGTAGTAGCGTTATCAACACCAACCGAACGAGAAAAAACGCAATGGTATTTTCAGAGATATGTACCTTATTTGCCTGCTGCCGGTGAAATGGTTCTATTTGATAGAAGCTGGTATAATAGGGCCGGAGTAGAAAAAGTTATGGGGTTTTGTACGGATGACGAGTATAGCGAGTTTTTGAGGTCTTGCCCAGAGTTTGAAAGAATGCTCGTTCGTTCTGGTATAAAATTAATCAAGTATTATTTCTCGGTTAGCGATGAGGTACAGGAAGAGCGATTCCAGGATAGAATTCAAGATAGAACCAAACGCTGGAAATTAAGTCCAATGGATTTAGAATCCCGTTCAAAGTGGGTGGAATATTCAAAAGCAAAAGATGAAATGTTTGCTTACACAGATATTAAACAGGCTCCATGGTATGTTGTCAATGCAGATAATAAAAGGAAAGCAAGATTAAATTGCATGAGCCATTTATTGAGCTTAATTGAATACAAAGATTTAACCCCAGAATCAATTAAACTTCCTCCCCGTCAAAAAAATGAAGGTTACATACGGCCGCCTATTTCCGATCAGACTTTTGTACCGGAAAAGTTTTAATTATAAACTAATGATAGCGTAGGTCATTTACTTTAGTATCAGTTTTTTCTGTACTATCAGCGGTAGCATCTTCTTCTATTGGAATAGAATTATAAACATTAATAGGAATATCATTCAACTTTATTACAGCGGCAGTAATCGCCCATATTTTATATTTTGAATGAGTCTTTCCCCAAGCCGGCATTCCGGTCATTTTAATTCCGTTTTTCGTTATCCAGAATATTTCTTTTGGATCCAGATCTGTCCCTTTAGCAAAACTTGGAGCAGGTGGATTCAAACCTTTTGCTAATTCCGTTTTTTCAATTCCAGGGCCTCCATGGCATTTTTCACACATTTCTTTGTAATGACTTAACCCCATTTTTATCATGGAAGGATCATCAAGATTTGGTACCGTTATATCTTTGGAATAATGTTCAACAGAATTGTCACTTGTTGTTTCTAAAACCCATTTTGTAATACCAGGTTCAGAGTTCAAGGCACTAACATTATAAATGCCGCTGAACATAATGATTAGCCCGGCAACAAATAGTGCAACTAATGTAAATACAACAGATAATAGAATTTTCATTTTATTCTCCAACTATAGTAGTATGTATATGTGATTAATAAATTTATAATTTGATCTATATTATAATTATTTCTTTAATTACATGATTGAATTTTGAGCATACAATTAGATTTATTCTATTATGGAATACCTGAAGCATAAAAATATAGTTTTGTTTAAGAAATTATAATAATTGATTATATTTTCAATAATTTTGCATTTATTGCAACTATAACTGTACTTGCAGACATCAACACCGCACCAAGTGCAGGACTTAAAATTATTCCGACAGAAAATAAAACTCCAGCAGCCAGAGGAATAGCGATAACATTATAACCAGTTGCCCAAATTAGATTCTGAACCATTTTGCTATAAGTTGCTTTTGAAAATTTAATTAATGAAACCACATCTTTCGGATTACTTCTTACAAGAATTATATCGGCAGTTTCGACCGCTACGTCCGTTCCAGTGCCTATTGCAATTCCAACATCAGCTTGTGCCAGTGCTGGAGCATCGTTCACACCGTCGCCGGTCATCGCGACAATCATTCCGCGGCTCTGCACTTCTTTTACTTTCTCTGCCTTTTTACCGGGCAGCACTTCGGCAAAATAATCATCGAGTCCCAGCTCATCAGCAACCCATTTTGCAACCTGTTTGTTATCACCAGTAAGCATCATCGTTTTTATTCCTAACTCTTTAAGCTGTTTTATTGCTTCTTTGGATTCATCACGGATAATGTCGCCTAATGCTATTGCGCCGGTTAGTTCATTTTCAACAAGGACAAAAACAACAGTTTTACCTTGTGCAGATAATTTTTCAATCTTTTCTTTTTCTTGTAATTCAATTTTATTTTCTTCGAGATAACCCGGGCTGACAACTTTAACATCTTTACCATTTACCTTCCCTTCCGCACCTTTGCCGGGTATTGAATTGAAATCTTTCACCTGATATTTATCTTCAGAGGAACTTACTATTCCTTGTGCAATTGGATGTTCTGATTCGGATTCAACTGCTGCTGCATATTTTAATATTTCTTTTTCATCATATTTATTATCAAAAGAAATCGTTTCCGTAACACCGAATTCACCTTTTGTTAACGTACCTGTTTTATCAAAAATAATTGCCTGAATTTTTCTTGCCTCTTCAAATGCATTTCTATTTCTAATTAATAAACCGCTCTTTGCAGAAAGTGCTGTTGAAACTGCGACAACAAGAGGAATTGCCAGACCGAGAGCATGCGGACATGTAATTACCATAACAGTTACGGTTCTGGATAATGCAAAGTTGAAACTTTGTCCGGTAAATACAAGCCATACAAACATTGTTAATGCACCGGAAGTAATTGCAACAATAGTTAACCAGAATGCGGCTTTGTTGGCAAAGTTCTGAGTTTTGGATTTACTTTCCTGTGCTTCCTTAACCATCTTCACAACCTGTGAAAGAAAAGTTTCATCACCAATTTTTTCAACTTCAATCTTTATAGAACCCTCGCCGTTTATTGATCCCCCGACTACATTATCGCCTTCGCCTTTGGAAACAGGTTTGGATTCGCCGGTAATCATCGCTTCATTAATGGAACTTTTACCTTCAAAGATTTTTCCATCGGCAGGAATTTTTTCTCCGGGTTTTATTAATAATTTAGCTTCATGCTTAAGTTCGGAAACCGGAACGTCAGTAACATTTCCGTTATCATCAATTTTATGAGCTTCGTCCGGCATAAGTTTGGCAAGTTCTTCGAGTGCTTTAGAAGCTCCCATAACAGATTTCATTTCAATCCAGTGCCCGAGAAGCATAATAACGATAAGAGTTGCAAGTTCCCAGAAGAAGACTTCACCTTTAACACCGAATACAACAGCACCGCTGTAAAAATAGGCTACCGAAATTGCAAGCGCGATTAAAGTCATCATTCCAGGCTGCTTCTTTTTCAATTCATCAATTAGTCCTTTTAAGAAAGGCCAGCCGCCGTATAAAAATGTGAATGTTGAAAGTGCAAACAAAACATAGATATCGCCATTGAAGCGCAAAGTTTCTTTAAGTCCAAGAAATTGCTGGACCAGGGGAGAGAGAAGAAGGATAGGAATGGTGATCACGAGTGAAATCCAAAACCTCTTCTTAAAATCTTCAATCATATGGCCATGGTGTTCAGAATGGTTATGCCCGCTATGCTCACCCTTTTTATGATTCATCTTTTCATGAGAACTTTGATCGTTATGTTTTGTATGATCTATTTCTGAATGTTTGTCATGATCTATACTGTGTGAACTATGATTATGATCTTGATGTTCGTTTTCCATAAGGAATTCCTTTTTTTTACTGGGAGCTCTTTCCCGTTCAACAGCCAATTGTCCTTTATAGACTGTCGATCACTTTATGCAGCCGTTTCCGAATTTCGACGGCAATCTCACCCAGCTTCGGATTATCAATAGCCTGCATTGACGCTACCGGATCGACCGCAGCGATTTCAACACCATTTTCTCTTTCCTGGACGATAACATTGCAGGGCAGCATAATGCCGACCTTGTCTTCAGCTTGCAGTGCTTTGTAGGCAAAGGGAGGATTGCAGGCTCCAAGAATTTTGTAAGGATGAAAATCCACATCCAATTTCTTTTTTAATGTTTCCTTTACATCAATTTCAGTTAAAACACCGAATCCTTCGATCTTTAAAGCAGCCGTTACTTTTTCAATTGCTTCCTCGAACCCCAAAGTTATTTTTTTTGAAAAATAGTAAGACATGATTATTCTCCTATCAGTTTAATCGAACTAAATTATTAGGTTAAATCTTTTTTCATTTGCTCGAACTGTTCTTTTGTTATTTCTCCTTTGGCAAATCTCTTTTTTAGAATGTCTAAAGCATTTTCCTGCTGCGGAAAATTCAATCTATTTTTATTACTTCTGTTAACGATCATCCAGACTACTAATACAATTATTATTACCCAAAATATCCAGCTAAACCACATTCCTCCCCCCATCCAGTTATGAAACATTTTATTTTTCCTTTCTTTAAAATAAGAAAAGATGGAGCACCCCATCTTTTTCTTACAGCAATCTTTGCCTTTACGGCCATTACTGAATTTTTATAAAAAAATGAACCCAACTAAAAACAGAATCAATATTAATATAAAAACTTGCATTGAACCTTCATTAATTATTAGGTAGATGGGATTATTTATCCTATCCACTTATAATTAGTTTACATTTATTTTTTCCGATTCATCATATTATTATTATTCATCATTCCATCATTATTCATTCCTTTTCCATTCATCATATTCTGCATACGGCCCCACATCTGCGGATAATTATTCATCATGTGATACATACTGTCGGTTATTCCTGAATCCTTATTGGCAGCAGAAAACATACCGTTCATCATCATGTTACGAGTATTATTATTACCCATCATCCAATTGGTCATATTATTCATTGCTCCAGGATTTTCAGCCATATGATTCATAAAATTCTGCATCATTTCCGGACTGTTAATTATTGTTTTTATAGCTTCGTCCTGGGTTTCTTTGTTTTGAAGATTCATGTCAACCTTATCTTGTGAGCATGAGATAGATAAAAACACTAATAACATTAGTAATGCAGGAATTAAAATTTTCACTTTCATTTTTTCTTCTCCTAATTAATTTAGATCAATAATTAAATAACTTATCACTTCTTATTTCTAAACAATGTACCATTAAGGAGGTTGTATTGTGTTACATAAAATTTATTTTCTTTTTACTATTGCTTTGAAACACACCTTAAAACGCATTTGATAACATCATCTTTTTTATAACAGTAGATGAACCGGAATTTCATTATTAAATATATTACATTCGGTAAATTCTTTGCAGTAAATAAAATATCTTGCTAAGCGGTAAATAGATTTGAATTATAAGTTCTGCCACTATATGAATTGGATGGGATTATTAATCCCATCCAATTATACTTTATATTAATTTCGATTCATCATTCCGTGATTCATCATTCCGTGATTCATCATTCCATGACTCATCATTCCATTCCCATTCATCATACTCTGCATCCAGCCCCGCATCTGCGGATAGTTGTCCATCATATTGTACATTGAATGAGTTAAAGATGAATCCTGATTGGCTTTTGAGAACATTCCATTCATCATCATACTTCGCGCGTTCTGATTGTTCATCATCCAGCCCATCATATTATTCATCGCTTCGGAATTTTGTGACATGTGGTTCATAAAATTCTGCATCATTCCAGGATTATTCATTATAGTAGTTATAACTTCATCCTGGGTTTTTTGATTTTGAAGCATTTGTTTAACTGAATTCCCCTGAGCAAACAAGAAAGAAAAAGCGGCAATCACAATAATCACAACGGGTACTAATATTTTCGCTTTCATCTTTTCATCCTCCTTTCATTAGGATCTTTTATTTTTATTTTATCATCATTACTTACAATGCAATTTTACAATATCAACCGGCGCATTGCGTAAAATAATTCCTATTTTCTGTTATACATTTTCAATTTTGTTATAGTTAAATACTTAAAAACCCTTCAAGGTTAATCCAGCTTAAACAAAATGTAAACCTTGAAGGTTACATCATTTCAATTCATTCAATCATTCATCCATTCAGTTTTACATACAATCATTCATTTTATCTAATCCTTACTTTAACAATTCCATTTTTCTTACAGATGTATAAGCTCCTGTTTTCAATTCATAAAAATAAATTCCACTGGATAGATTACTTGCATTAAATGAAACGCTATGTATTCCAGAAGGTAATTCAGAGTTAATTAATTCTGCAACTTTTTGCCCGAGGACATTATAAACAGAAAGATTAACATTAGCATTTTCTTTTATTTCAAATCGAATATCGGTAGAAGGATTAAATGGATTTGGATAATTCTGAAATAATTGAAAATCTTTTACTGCATTATCCTTATTTTCATTAGATATTCCAGTAGCAACAGATTCACCGGTTAAGATTATCAGATTGTCCACAGAATTTTTGGAAAACGTAATTGTGTTGGAAGTTGTATTCATTACTGTGTTTGGCATCTCAACCCATGAGTTGGTATTACTATCAAAGTATTTAACTTTAATTGTACTTTTGTCGATACCATTATTATTTAACTGCATATCATCATAGTGCAATTGAAAATCCATATTATTATTGAACTGCATCATGCCGCCGCATCCAAAATGAGAACCCATTCCTTGTTGGCCTGAGGGATACATTAAATTAAATTGATATCCTGCAAATGCATTTTGAGTTTCAATGCCCGGAAAATTATTAGGATAGACTTCAAATATTTGAGCGAAGATTGAATCAGGCATCATCATTCCTCCATGCATTCCACCACCCATGTGCCAGCCGGGATGAATTACCATCAAATCACTATCATCGAATGTCGAATGAAATTCTTGCGGTTGTGTTGAATTGCTGTTCATCCATCCGCCGCCAAAATTAAATCCCAGGTTTGATGAATCTCTCCAGGACTTTCCATTTATTTCATATACAACAATCATATTATAATGCGGCATTTCTATTTTGCCTCCAACTATAGTTATTTGTTCACCATTAGTTGGACGAACTGCTCCTGATGAAGGTTCATACCATGGCGGGCCAAAGTTCAACATGTAATCCGGGACACTATCATTATTTCCATCAAGATAATAATGTTCAATTATAAATGTAGAATCAACTAAAGCAGTTCCTGTAATTGTAATTGTTGTTAATGAATCATGATTCCATCCAAAACTATTAGCGCCGCAGTCACCATTATGATGGCCGCCCATATTCATGAATCCATCTAAATTATTCCAAATAGGTTCATACGGGTCACGCCAAAACTCGCCATTAATTGAATACACCATCATCATATCATAATCCATCATTGTATTTCCGATATCACCGCCATAGACAGTAATAGAATCACCATCATTTGGACGCACTGCTGTGCTGCTGTCCGGTTCATACCAGAAGGGGCCGAAGTTTAACATGTAGTCCGGCTGCTTATCATTATTTGTATCAAGAAAATAAATTTGATGCATTGTTAATACTGAATCTACCATCACTTTACCAGATACTGTTTTTAATTGTAAAGAGTCGGGATTAACATGCCAGCCAAAATCATTTCCCTGCCCATACATAAAAACTGTAGCCAATAACATTATAAATAATGTTATAAGTATTTTTGTTTTCATTTCTCATCCTTTGTTTATTGTATATTTGTTGCTCAAATTTTTTAGAAATAATCAATTCTCATTAAAACCTTCAAGGTTAACCTTATATGTTTTTATTAATCTATAAAAAAACCTTGAAGGTTGAACCTCTGCAGTCTATTTGCAGCAGTCTTTTCCTTCACTTGCCTTTTTAAATTTTCTAATACCTACAAAAGCTATTATTGCTACGAATGCTATTCCTATTGCTATTTCCATAATTTGTCTTTTGATTTTTTAATTTAAAATAAACTGAACCTTCAATTATTAAACCCTTCAAGGTTTTTAAAATTTAAATATTCACATAGAGCTAATATTGTTTCATTTATAAAAGAACCTTGAAGGTTATTATATTTATTTAGCTTCAGTCTTTTACTTTAAATCCGCTTTTAACCAGCATTTCCTTTGCCTGTTTCACTGAAACTTCTTTAAGTTTCATTCCGCAAATCGGGCATTTGCCTGGTTTATCGGATATTACATTATAGTCCATCATGTCCTGAAAAACTTTTCCGTCTTTGTTTTTATCAATTGCTTTTACATCAATAACTCCTTTACGGATAATTGAACTTTGCATTTTTTTTTCAGAATTGACCGCTTTGCGGGTAGAGTCCATTTTCATTTTGTGCATGTCATCTTTCTTATCCATCATATTCATATTGCCGGTAGAATCTTTTTTAGTCAACATCATATTTTGCGCAAATGAAAATGATGCCGAAATTATAAATACAGTTAGAATGGCCAAAATAGATTTCACGTTTTTGTTAATCATTTTTTCTCCTTTTAATTATATTTTTTTTATTAATTATTACTCTATACAAATTGTTAAACTCATACCAATTATTTTCATTCAAACTAATTCAATAAATATTCTATACTAATTCCCTCTCCAATTGGGAGAGGGCTAAGGTCAGGGCCTTTAGAGTGCTTCAGCACCCTATTTTATTGGTACTAATACTAATAGCAGTATTCACTTTTGAAATAAATATTTTTCCGTCTCCTTTTCTGCCAGTATGTGCTTTCTCAAGAATTATATTTGCGAACCTTTCTGCTTCCTCATCTAAACATACTAATTCTATTTTCACACTACTGCAGTATCTATCACAACATTTAATTGAAAGCATTGATGTTTCAGGGGTCAACCCATCCGCCAATTGTTGAGACATCTAATATTGTCTTTCCCTTAACACTCGCAATTTGAGTTCGGATATAACTCTATTGTCCGTTTCAAGTCGTATATATGCTTTTATTTCTTTCATTTTAATTTGTTTCTAAATTGTTTGTATTTTTAATTAAATTTTTAACTTCTCTTTTCTTTAGTGCAAAGAATATTGCCGGGTAAACAGTTAATTCCATTATTAAGCTTGTAAGAATCCCGCCAACCATCGGGGCAGCGATTCTTTTCATAACATCAGATCCGGTTCCAATTCCGATAAGGATCGGAAGCAATCCGAAAAACATTGTCAACACTGTCATGACTTTAGGCCTTACTCTTTTAACGGCACCGTCAAAAATTGCCAATCTAAGGTCATCAACGCTTTTCAGCATTCCATTGTTTTTGAATTTTTCATAAGCTATATCGAGATAAAGCAGCATGACCACCCCGGTTTCGGCATCAATACCAAGCAGAGCAATTATTCCAACCCAAACTGCAACACTTATATGAAATCCCGCGAAATACAAATACCAGATTGCACCAACCATTGAGAACGGAAGAGCAAGAAGCACTATTCCCGTTTTTACTGCAGACTTTGTATTCATATAAAGAAGCAGAATTACAATTAACAATGTAAGCGGAATTACAACCGCAAGATGTTTTGATGCACGTTCCATATACTCAAATTGTCCGCTCCATTTTAAAGAATATCCGGCAGGCAGTTTTACTTTTTCGTTAATTATTTTCTGAGCATTTTTCACATAAGTTCCTACATCTATATCATGAATATCAATATAAATCCAGGTGTTGGGGCGGGCATCTTCCGATTTAATCATTGGAGGGCCTTTCTTAATTTCAATTTGCCCTAATTGTTCCAAAGGAATATTTCCTCCATTTGAAGTTGGAACAAGAACGCGCTTCAATGATTCGATGTTTTCTCTATAATCTCTCTGATATCTTAAATTAATTGGATACCTCTCCAATCCCTCAACAGTTTTACTGATGTCCATTCCTCCTATAGCAGACATAAATACATCTTGAACATCTCCTACACTAAGCCCGTAACGTGCAATTGCATCTCTATCGATATTAAAGTCAACATAATTCCCTCCAACAGATCGCTCGGCATAAGCTGATCGTGTACCCGGAATTGTTTTTGCAATTTCTTCTATTTCTTTACCGAGTTTATTAAGTACATTCAGATCCGGCCCGGCTAACTTGATACCCACGGGAGTTTTTATTCCTGTTGAAAGCATGTCGATTCTTGTTTTAATCGGCATGGTCCAGGCATTTGTCAACCCTGGTATTTGAATAGCTGAATTCATCTTTTCAACAAGTTTATCTGTAGTCATCCCGTCAGGCCATTGATCCATCGGCTTTAATTGTATAGTCGTCTCTATCATTGAAAGCGGAGCTGGATCAGTCGGTGTATCAGCCCTTCCTATTTTTCCAAAAACTGATTTAACTTCAGGAAATGTTTTAATGATCTTATCTGTCTGTTGAAGAATTTCTTTCGCTTTTGTAATAGAAATTCCAGGAAGCGTAGTCGGCATATAAAGTAAATCGCCTTCATTTAACGGCGGCATAAATTCAGAACCTAATTTTGAATAAGGAATTATTGTAGCCAGAACTATTAACACCGCCGCACCAATAACCCACCATCTTTTATTCATTACAAAATCAACTACGGGATGGTAGACCTTGGCTAAAAATCTTGTTATTGGATTTTCATCTTCCTTTTTCATCTTACCGCGCACGAAATAACCAAGAAGAATAGGAACAATAGTTATAGTTAAAATTGCTGCCGCAGCCATTGAATAAGTTTTTGTGAACGCAAGAGGTTTGAACATTCTTCCTTCTTGCTGTTCAAGAGTGAATACAGGAAGAAAAGAAATTGTAATCACCAGCAGCGAATAAAATATTGAAGGTGCTACTTCTTTTGCAGATTCAAGAATCACCTGCCAATGTGCTTTTCTTTGTCCGTCTGCCAGATCCTGGTTATGCGCCATGTGTGTCTGCGCATTCTCCACCAATATAATTGAGGCATCCACCATTGCCCCGATAGCTATCGCTATTCCTCCCAGCGACATAATGTTTGCATTTATTCCCTGCATTTTCATAATAAGAAATGCTGCAAGTACAGCCGTGGGAAGTGTGAAGATTGCAACCAGCGAACTTCTGATATGAAGGAGAAATATCATTATTATAAGTGCTACAATTATTGTCTCTTCAAAAAGCTTGTCTTTTAAATTGTCGATTGCCCTTTCAATAAGATTGGACCTGTCATATGCTGCTTTTATTTGAACATCCGGCGGTAAAGATTTTTTTAGCTCAGCAAGTCTTTCTTTAACTTTTTCTATCACGGACAAGGCATTTTCACCGTAGCGCATAATAATAATACCTCCTACGGTTTCACCTTCACCATTCCATTCAGCTATTCCCCTTCGCAGTTCAGGGCCTATTGTTACATCGGCAACATCGCTTAAATAAATCGGCGAACCTGTTTTGGGAGAAAGCCCGATTGAAATCTTTTTTAAATCATCAACGCTTTTTATGTATCCAAGTCCACGAACCATATACTCTGCTTCGCCCATTTCAAGAAGCCGTCCGCCGACATCATTGTTGCTTTGTTTTATAGCCATTTTAATTTTCTGCAGCGGGATGCCGTAGTAAGCAAGTTTAGTGGGGTCAACATTTACCTGGTATTGTTTTACGAATCCACCAACGCTTGCAACCTCGGCAACACCGGGAATTGAAGCGAGTTCAAACTTCAGGAAATAATCCTGGATGGATCTTAATTCCTGAAGATTTCTTTTGTCAGACTGCAATACATATTCGTAAACCCAACCTAAACCGGTTGCATCAGGGCCAAGCTGCGGGCTTACTCCTTCGGGAAGAGCATTCCGTAACCCATTTAAATATTCAAGCACTCTGCTTCGTGCCCAATAAATATCAGTTCCATCTTCAAAGATTATATACACCATTGAAAAACCAAACATCGAATATCCGCGTACATCTTTTGCACCCGGGACAGATAACATTTTTGTTGTGAGTGGATATGTAACCTGGTTCTCAACTATTTGAGGGCCCTGGCCGGGATAATCCGTATAGATAATTACTTGTACATCGCTTAGATCGGGGATTGCATCTATTTTGGTATTGTACACAGCCCAGATTCCACCAAGTATTAATGCAATAGTAAAAAGTATCACTACAAATTTATTATTGATCGACCACTCTATAAGTTTTGTTATAATATTTTCTTTATTTGAATTTCCGGATACCATTTAAAAACTCCATATTATATGTTTAGTCATTCCGAACTTGTTTCGGAATCTCATGTATATTGGGAGATGCTGAATCAAGTTCAGCATGACAATTCCTATTTCACCTTAAATCCATGTTCCTTTAAATTTTGTTCCACTTCTTTAATTGTAAATTCTTTTAATGTCATACCACATATAGGACATTCACCTGGTTTATCTGAAATTACGTTCCAATCCATAATATCCTCATAAACTTTACCATCATTATTTTTATCAATGGCTTTAACATCAATCGGCTCTTTTCTGATTAACGGAGATGAAACATGTTCTTCTTCTTTCTCGTTATTTTTCTCATCTTGCTTCTTCATATCCATATTTTGCATATTGTCATTTTGAGAGCTGTCTGTTTGTTCGGAAGTCTGCATCTGTCCAACTGCTGCTCGAAGGTTACTTTCAGAATCAATTAAGAATTGAGCTGAAGTAACAATTGTAGTTCCATCAGTTAATCCGGATAAAACTTGATAATAACCATCCGAATAATTTCCAAGCTGTACAGATTGGGGTTTGAATCGTCCATTGCCAAGTGCAATAACTATTATATCTTTTGTGCCGCTTCTGATAACCGCATTTTCCGGGACTACCGGATAATCACCCAAATTTTTTCCTTCAATTTCTACATTTGCAAACATCTCAGGTTTTAAATTTCCATTTGGATTATTAATATCAATCCGGATTTTATCCGTTCTTGATTTTGAATCTATGGTCGGATAAATAAATGATATTTTCCCTTTAAAAGTTTTCCCAGGCAGATAATTAAACTTAATCTTTGCTTTAGATCCCAAACTAATTTTATTCAATTCATATTCATAGATATCCGCTTTCAACCAAAGGTTTGATAGATCAGATATGTGAAGCAGTGGCATCCCGGACATAATTTTTTGGCCTTCGACAACATTTTTTTCGATTACTGTCCCGCCCTTTTGTGCATAAAGTGTTATGTAAGTTTTTACATCTTTCGATTCTTTTAAGCGTTCAATTTCTTCGTCTGGAATTTCCAACAGCTGCAATTTTCTAACTGCATTATTTAAAAGCTCATCCCCGCTTTTTGTAACTTCTTTAAGCGAAGAATTCTTTACCGAAGACTGGTATGAAAGAGCTGTTAATAGCTCCTGTTCTGCAGCTACGAGATCAGGCGAATATATATCCATAAGTTTTTCACCTTTACTAACAACCTGACCGGTATAATTCACATAAAGTTTTTCTATCCAGCCGTTTACTCTTGTTGTAACTATATATTCTTTTTGTTCATCGGTAGTTAAAACGCCGTTGGTTATAACCTGGCTAGAAAGATTTCTCTTTTTAACTACTACTGTTTTTATATTCATATTTTGTTCAACTGCAGGATCAATTTTAACAATGCCTTCACTACCGCCTGCATCATCATAAACCGGTACAAGGTCCATTCCCATTTGAGATTTTCCAGGATGGTCATAAACTTCATTCGGATTCATAGGCGCGCGCCAGTAAAGAACTTTTTTCCCTTGCTGAGTTGTTTGATTGGAACTGCTATTCACGGCTACAGAGATATTGTTATCCGGTTTACTTAACCATAGATATGAAATCACTATTATTATAACTACAAGTATTCCTATAATTATGTTTTGTATTTTCACTTTATTGTTCTCCATTATTATTCAAACTTATTTACTGTCAAGCAAGCTTGTTCCGGTTAGGAATTTCACTTCAGCAGTTTCTTTTAAGTAATCTGTTTTTAAACGGTATATATTTGTTTCTACCTGGTATAATTTATTTTGTGCATCAATTACATTTATAAAATCAACCTCGCCAACTTGATAGCTTGACAGCGTTGATGCAAAAGTCTGCTGCGCCTGTGGAAGCTGTGCCTCTTCAATTAATTTAATTCTTTTCTGAAGAGAATTTAGTTTTGAAATTGATGTTCCAAAATTACTGTTGAGCATCTGCAAAGAGAGGTTATATTGTTCATCATACATATTCTGCATCGCTTCTGTCTCTTCAACTTTTGATGATACCTTTCCGCCGTAATTAAGTGGGAGAGAAACTCCAACCATGAATGTTAGAAAATCGTCAAGTGGTGTATTCGTTTTTGCTATTTTATCTCTCTGTGAATACTGGACAGAAAAATTGAAGTTAGGCAGGTAATCATATTTAGCGAGGTTTTCCTGAAGTTCTGCTTTTTGCTTGGCAAAGTTAATACCAGTGAGAAAGGGCCTGTTATGAACGGCTAATGAATCAAGCTGCTGCTGTGAAAGATTATAATAATTGAATGCCGGCAAGCTGTCTGTAATTATAGAAACATCTTGAGATCTCAATACCTGTGCATTTAACATGGCTGTAATTGAGTTCTCTTTGTTCTTTAATTCTTCTATTTTGTCATTTAAGTTTGTTATTTCCAATTCAACTTTAAATATATTTTGCTGGCTTGCTTTTGAAACCGAATAATTTGCCTTCACTACCTTTGCTATTTCATGAAGCAATTTTAAATTTTCTTTTGCTACTTCAATCGCTTTCCTTACAAATATCAGTTCATAATAATTCTGAGAAACATTTTTTATAATTTCATTTTCAGCGTCTTTATATTCTTCAGAAATAATGTTTACATCTTTCTTTACCGCCTCAGCAACTGCACCAAGTTTCCCCGGAAATGGAACCGCCTGACTTAGCCCAACAATTTTCCCTGTCATTGGTTCTTGAGTAAATGAAAAAGAATTAGTGGGAAGATTTGCCAAACCTAAAGTCAGCATCGGATCGGGCAGGTTTGAATTTACATTTACCATGCTTTCCGCAGCATTTTGTTTTGCTGTAAGCATTTTTAATTTAGGGCTTACATCAATGGCTTTTGAAATCAGCGAGTCTAAAGATTGTGCCTGGCTAAATAAAGGAAAAACGCTTAATAAAATAACTGTGAATAAACTTTTTAATTTTAACATCTGAATATCCTTACAATATCAAATTTCTAATTTTGATAAGATAGAACGTTAATGAACAAAAGATTTTATTTTGATTTTTTAGAATGAGCGTAATCATTCCAAAATCAATCGAGTTGGTATTGAAGGACTGCTAAATTAAAAAGACGGAGTTATCCAGATAGATATGATTGCCGGTTATTTGCGGAGGAGAAGAGCCGCTATAATTGTTTATAAATAAAATGTTTTGACCTGAACATTCAACTAAATTTACGGTTACAATAGCAGCTAAATTTTGAAGCTGAATGTCTTTCTGAGAATTGATTTGTAAAAATTTATCGCCAATAGCTTCGTATTTGAATTCTGTTTCGCAGCAGTCTTTCTTTTCAATTTTTAATCCCGAATTATATGAGAGTGCTCTTCGTTTTCACAATGCATGCATTTTGAATGCATCTTGCAGTGAGCCATTTCAGTTTTACTCATTGAACAGAAATGAATAGTTAACGGCAATCCTGTCGTAAACAAAAAAAATAAAACTATATTATATTAAAATCTACAACAAATACTAACAAACAAATATAATTGTTTATAAATAAAATGTTTTGACCTGAACATTCAACTAAATTTACGGTTACAATAGCAGCTAAATTTTGAAGCTGAATGTCTTTCTGAGAATTGATTTGTAAAAATTTATCGCCAATAGCTTCGTATTTGAATTCTGTTTCGCAGCAGTCTTTCTTTTCAATTTTTAATCCCGAAATATGAGAGTGCTCTTCGTTTTCACAATGCATGCATTTTGAATGCATCTTGCAGTGAGCCATTTCAGTTTTACTCATTGAACAGAAATGAATAGTTAACGGCAATCCTGTCGTGGAAACAAAAAAGAATAAAACTATAGTTGATATTAAAATCTTACGAATCATAATTGGTGTTAAACTTATAACAATAGTTGACGATTGTCAATATATGTGCCGTTGCATAATTCCTAAAAAATGTTACATAATTTTATTATTGTTCTCTTTTTTGAAGATATGGTTTACAGTTCTTTTGAATTTTGAGAATTAACTTAAGCTGTTATAAACCATTTCATGACAGGATAGGATTCCCCACGCAATGGTAATGACTGGCAATGAATGACATATATTATCTCTAAATCATTTATTTTCAATTTAACAAGTGAGGTTTGCATTTAAGGTGAGCTTCACATTTTTAAGTATTTTGCTTTATTTCTATGATGTAAAACTATATATCTTTAGTGTATGATAAATACGTATAGCGTGAGTTTCTAATTAAAAATAGTCTAAACACTAATGGTAGACTTTACTTTAAACAATGAATTAAATAAATAAGCAAGAATAATAGTAACCACACATCCAATCACATTAAACCATAAATAAGGAATAGCTGTAAATAGATAGCAGGCAATAACAACTAGCTCAGCTAAGATAGCAGAATAAAAAGTTGCAGTTCCATTTATTTTTTTAAAGTAGAATGCAATTAAAAATATTCCAAGGATAGTTCCGTAAAAAAGTGATCCTAAAATATTTACTGCTTCGATAAGCGTCCCAAGCCTGTTGGCGAAAAGCGCAAAGCCGATTGCGTAAAATCCCCAAAAGACAGTGGCTAATTTGGAAACTAATAAATATTTTTTTTCACCAGCATTAGGATTAATCATTCTTTTGTAAATATCAATAACAGTTGTTGAAGCAAGCGCATTCAACTCTGCAGATGATGACGACATTGAAGCTGAAAGAATTGCGGCAAGAACAAGTCCAATTAACCCTGCTGGCAGAATTGTGATTACAAAAGTTAGAAAAATGTAATTAACGTCATTAGTATCTGAACTTGGATCAGATTTCATTATTAAAGCAGAAGCTTCTTTCTTTATTTCTTTCTCAGATTGACCGGATTTTTTTATCTCACTTAAAGTTTCATCATATTTTTCTTTATTATTTTCATCATCTGCTTTAAGTAATTCTCTTAATTTATTTTCTTTATCGGAATGAACTTTGACGAATTCATCTTCCAGCTTTTTATAATCAGTTGAGTAAATGCTGTTTTTAATATTTGCAGTTTGTACAGGATTAAAATTAAGAGGCGGCATTGCAAATTGATAGAATACAAAAACCATTGCTCCAAGAAAAAGAATGCTGAACTGCATTGGTATTTTTACTATTCCGTTTGCAAGCAATCCAAAACGGCTTTGAGTTACAGAACTGCCGGTTAAATATCTTTGTACCTGGGATTGATCAGTTCCAAAATATGATAAGGCAAGAAATGTCCCTCCGATAATCCCGGTCCAGAAAGTATATTTGTCTTTAAAATCAAAACTGAAGTCAATTACATTTAATTTTCCCATCTTGCCGGCAATCTTTGTCGCATCAAGAAAAGAAATATCCGAAGGCAATGAATGAATAATCATAAAGAAAGCTATGAACATTCCGAACGTAATAATTATCATTTGCAGAAGATGGGTTTTATTAACAGCATCAGTTCCGCCAACAGTAGTGTATAATATAACCAGCAACCCCTGGACAAAAATCGTTAATTCAATATTCCAACCAAGTATAACCGAAAGTATAAGCGACGGAGCAAGTATTGTAAAACCTGCCCCAAGCCCGCGCTGAATTAAAAACAAAACACTACCAAGAACTCGATTCTTTAAATCAAACCTATGTTCAAGATATTCATACGCAGTATAGATATTTAATCTGTGAAAAATTGGTACCGCAGTAATGGACAAAATTATCATTGCAATCGGAAGTCCAAGATAGAACTGAAGAAATCTCATCCCATCTGCATAAGCTTGTCCGGGTGTTGATAGGAAAGTAATAGCACTTGCTTGTGTAGCCATTATCGAAAGTGTGACCATAAACCACGGGGCTTTTTTATTGGCGAGAAGGTAATCCTTAATGTTCTTCTTCCCTCTTGTTTTTAAGATGCCGTAAATAACAACAAAGGAAAGAAAACCAATAAGAACTATCCAATCAAGCAGGCTCATTTAATCCGTTGTTTATTCAAAAAAAGTTAAATAACAAATGAATAAATTTATGTCATTTCTATAAAACACATTATAAACCCACTTTCTTAAAGAAATTGGGTTTATTGAGAAGGCTTACCCGGCATTTGATAATTGATATAACAGTTGTTCTCTTCTATCTAAAAAATATTGTGAACAGATAATATAGAACTACTTGCAAAACTAAAAACGAAAACACAATTAGATATAATTGTTTCCAGCTTGAAAAGAACGGTGGTTTCTCTTCAGTAATTTTTTGTCCCTTAATTTGCGGGATGCTCATTATATTTTCCTGCTGAAATTAAATTTGCAAAAATTCTGTAAGCACCGGAAACACCCGCAGGCAACTGACGAAACCATGCAAGCGCTGTATAAATAAATATTCCTTTTCCGAAATGAGTAAAAAGAGTGCTGCCTTTTAAATCGTTCTCTCCAGGATCATGCCCTGAAAAAATCGGTTGATATTTATCATCCCATTTATTTGCAAAATATAATCCCCTTTCCTGAACCCATCCATTAAAATCACTTTCTGTAATTTTATTTGGAAAATTCACAAGCTGTTGGTTGGGATCAACGAAATTTATTTTTGCATCTTCATTAGTAATTCGATCACGACTCAATGAAATTGGGTAAGGCCCAATTTCATTAACCTGTAAATCACGCGGACGGCAATATTGAACGATTAACGTTCCACCATTCTTAACATACTCCATTAAATTAGGTTGAAAATATTTTAACTGCTCATCTGTGTTGTAAGCACGAATACCGGTAATTATAACATCGAACTTTGATAAGTTTGATTCTTGAAGTGAACTGTTATCCAGCATTGTCACTTTGTATCCCATGTCTCTAAGGCAGATAGGAATATCATCTCCTGAACCCATTAAATATCCAATGTTTTCCGCATACTTTTTAATATCAAGCCTGACAAGCTTAACTTCACTTTCCGGGAAATACACTTCATGCGGTATATGAGGATAGGAAATTTCCACAAGCCCTTTGCTGTAATCTTTTCCATTTATGTTTATAATAACTTTTGCGGACACTTCACTTTGATTTTCCGGGGGAGTAATTTTAAACGATATTGTTTGCTCATCATATTTATTTTTAAGTGAAAATGAAATTTCCGAAGGATCAACTTTCCATCCTTCTGTACTTTTAATAGATACTTTTCCATTAACATCAGGTGAATTGCTTATAATTTTAACCTGAATTTCTTTCGGGCTTTTATCCGGGAAAATCATCACTTTATTAATTACATTGGCAACAACCGGCGGACGAATTTCAAACGGCCTATATTTTTCACCTTCTGCATGATCATTCCATCGATATTGCAATGGGACTTCATATTCGAGCATTCTTCCTTCACATTCAAAATAAAATTTAACCGGAATTGAAGGTGGATTCTCTGGTAATCCAATCAATTGTTGATCATCAACATTGAATAATCCTTTTGACGGTTCTTTAACTAACCAATATGGCTGTGAAATTGGATATGCACTTGGGATCTGAATTGTATTTTCAACTGAAACCGGTTCATTATTATTTAAAGATGAATTAACTTCCTTTTCAGTTTTAATAGTTGGGAATTCAATTTTATCTAATTTAATATTTTGATCAGAGCGATTTACAAATGTAGATTTAATTTGAACATTATCTCCAGGTGCAGCAGAATAATCATCAGTAATTGCTTCCATCCATAAGCCGCAGCATGATTGAATAATATTCAAAAGCTCTTTTTTCTTTACCTCAACCCAAGAGTTATTTTTAATTTTATTCATCTCATCAAATACTTGAAGCAAAGCTTTTACTGAAGCACCGGGTTTATCTGCATTAAAAGATTTTATTATTCCATTAATATGTTCTCCAATTACTTTACCGCCTTTTATTCTATCCCAGGTTGTATTAATTCCATCAAAAATATCTTTACTTGCCTGTTCACCATTTATGAATTGAAAATATTCATACCGTGAACCGCGCGATCCAGAAATGCCAAATCCTTGGCTTTTATGCATCGAACGGCTTAATGCTGCAATCTCTGTATATGATTTTGCAAGAAGAGGATTGTAATCACCAACATCAACTTTAAGTAAATTATTTTTTTCAGATTCAGAAGGCCGCCAGCTATTCCAAAAAATTCTTTTCGTTTGCCAGGGCTGAACATATTTAAGTTGTTCAGGGAACTTATTTGGATCAGCGGCATCTTTAAATGCCTCTTGTGCAAGTAATGCTGAAGCAGTATGATTTCCATGCCCTCCGGAGCCATCTCCTAAAAAGCGAGTGATTATAATATCCGGACGGAATTTTCTTATCACCCAAACAACATCTTTAAGTACATCTTCCTTTCCCCAGAATTGAAAAGTTTCCTTCGCAGATTTTGAATAACCGAAATCCAATGCTCTTGAAAAATACTGCTCGCCTCCATCTATATTTCTTGCCTGTAATAATTCTTGTGTGCGGAGTATTCCAATCTCAACACCCTTTTCAGGCCCGATTAAATTTTGCCCGCCGCTTCCCCTTGTAAGTGAAAGATACCCGGTTCTATATTTTCTTCCTTTAGAAAAGTAAGCCATTAGCCCTGTGTTCTCATCATCAGGATGAGCTGCAATATAGAGAACGCTTCCAAGAACATTTAATTTTTCTAAAGCTAGTTTTAATTCTCCTGTGTTATCAATTTTAACAGGCTGTGAATAAAGAATTGTATTTATGGAAAAAATAAATAATAATAGAAGACAAATTTTAAGGAGAATCTTTTTCAATCTTTTTATTACCTCAAAAATTATTTTACATCTTAAAATGCAAGTAGAGACGCTCCGGTGGAGCGTCTAATTAAGAAATTTATTTAAGCCGTTTTATATTATATAGACAATTACAGATTAAGACGCTTCACCGAAGCGTCTCTACCAATTAATATTTTTAATTTCTATTCAACAGTAGAAACTTTAAATGGCACTCTTAATTTTTCCCATTGAAGATAAGCAGTACAGGAAGTCCCTGCTAGATTGTCAAAACCATAAGTCAGCCATTCAGTAAAGGGTGCTTCCACAGGAGTTACTGTTATTCTTAAAGCGTCTTTACTTTTATCATAATGAAAGCTGCCCCACTGTTTTGCATCTTTGTTGAATATTACAGTCCAATCTTTTTCTGATGGAATAAAATGCATACTATATATTCCAGCCGGCAATTTATGCCCATCAATCATAACATCTTTACTAATTTCAAATGTAGTTGCCTCATTTGCGCCTCCGCGCCATGGATAAGGCTTATTATCTGATTCTTTACCACCAGGTGCAAGTCCATAAGGAACCAAACTGCCCCAAATTTTTCTTCCTTTAACGCCTGGCCTACAGTAGACAATTGAGATATCGGTATCTATTCCAATTGTTTGAGATACGCCTGCTTTAAGGCTTGCTCTTGGTTTTTTACTTTGCTGTGCTTGAGTAGTAAAAGATACGAGTAATAAGAACATAAGAACAAAAATAACCCCACTGAAAAGTTTAATTTTTTTCATAGTACCCTCTCGTTAGATTTAGATTTGAATTGTAGCTGCTATAATAGGAATGTTTAAGATTATAATAAAGATAAAAATTCAAAAGTTTCAACTATTTATAAATCGACTACCAAATAAATTTTATTTATGTTTTGCTTCATTATTTAGAGATTCTTTAAAATGTCAGACGGAAAATAATCCCTAAGCAAAATTATTTTCCCATTTTTTACTTTTAGTAATTGAATATATGGAATTTTGTATCTTCTCTTTTTATCAATTACTTCACCTTCCAATTCGAACTCAGCTATTATTGTGTCTTCTTCAGTGGTTTTATAAATATTAATCGAGTTATATTTAACGATTCTTCTTCCTGCTTTTTTACTCATTTCCATTCCCATTTTCCCAAAGGTTTGAACTTTTTCTCTACCTTCTAATTTACGCGGTATGTTACCTGAGGCGAAAGGGAATTCCCAAACACCATTTTCAGCGAAAAGTGCTGCTTGCCCATCTGCATCATATCTCTTTACATACTTATGCAGTTCATAAAAAATTTCAGTTGGAGTTTTACTATTCATATTTAATGTTCATAGTTTATTTGAATGAATATTATAGTTTAGTTTACTTTGTTATCCGGTTAGGAAACAATTATAGAATCAAAGTTTCAACGGCAACAAAATTAAATGTAATGCATCTATAACAATATGATAAAAATCATATATATATTACTTTTTATTATTCTTCTATTTGAATGTGAATGTATTCATAAAACAACTCATGTTTACCATGAGGCTTCAACAGGTATGCAGTTTGTATTAGTTAAACATGGTAAATTTTTAATGGGAACTCCTGAACCAGGATTAGCAGATACTCTTAAATCTTTTCAACATGAAGTTGAAATAACAAAAGATTTTTATTTAGGGAAATGTGAAGTCACCCAAGGTGAATGGGAAAAATTAATGGGAAGCAACCCCAGCCATTTTACAGGGAACGATTCTTTGCCGGTTGAAAATGTCACCTGGTACGATGCAAAAAATTTTATTAAAAAATTAAATCAAATAAATAAAGGAAAACATTTCAGGCTGCCGACTGAAGCTGAATGGGAATATGCTTGCCGTGCTGGAACAACAACTCCTTTTTCCACAGGAGACAATATTACAACTAATCAAGCAAACTATGATGGAGACTTTCCATATAAAAATTATTCAAAAGGTATTTATAGGAATCATACTATTGTTGTTGGAAGTTTCAAACCTAATAATTGGGGCTTATATGACATGCATGGAAATGTTTGGGAATGGTGTATAGATTGGTATTGTCCGTATCCCAAAACAAAAACCATTAATCCTATTGGAGATTGTAAGACTGATTTAAAAGTAATTCGTGGCGGAAGCTGGTATTTTGTTGCAAAGTGTACTCGTTCTGATTGGCGATACACTCATAATCCAAACAACAAAGGATTTAGCCTTGGGTTTCGAGTTTTATTAGAAGTGAATGAATAATCCATCATAATTTGGAGTGAAATATAAAATAAAAAAGCCATGATATTTAGTCATGGCTTAATAGAAATAATTTAATCAATAAATTAACCGAATAATCCGCCAAGCATACTCATTCCTTTACTTAAAATATCACCTTCAGGAACTTTTCCATCCGGTGTTAATTTGTCAACTACTTGAGGAAGTAAGTTTGATAATTGATTTGCTACAGAACCAGTGTCTATATTTAGTTTAGATGCAATATTTTTGATAGTATCAGAGCCAAGAACATTTTGAATTTGTTCTGAAGAAATTGGAAGGTTTTTCCCGGTTCCAACCCAGGATGAAATAATATCGCCTAAACCTTTTGAAGTGAATTGACTGATTAATCCATTTAATCCACCGCTCTGCCCTCCAATTAAATTCATTATTGAAGATAGGATATCATTTTGTGAGCCGCCTGTTCCCCCGCCAAGTGCACCTGTTACTGAATCTAATAATCCCATAGAACCTCCTTTTATTTTTTAATGTTTGCTATTTTAAAATAACACTTTGCCCTAATATTACAATTACCCATTATAATAAAAAATAATAATCTATTAACTCCCCGGATATAATGAAAAAAATCATATCTGTCCAAAATAAATAATGATCGGCTATTGTAATTAAAAAATAATAATATTTTAATGTCATCACTTCGGGATTTTTTATCCTGCTATTTTATGGTTTTTATAACAATTTCACACCTTTGGTGTTTGATTTATAAGCCCATAGGGCTGATATTATTATAATTAGATTGTAACTTATTATATTTTTTAATCCCGAAGGGATGATATTATTCATATACTGAATTATTTTGTTTTCTGATTATTTGTTAAACAATTTTCTTGATAGTAATTTATTTTGGACAGTAATGATAAAAATCTATGAACAATTTTAAACCACCAATGATAATAGGTTGTCGAAGAATAAATTTATAAATGTATGACTTACTAATTATTATGGTAAAAATATGACGGATTTAAGAAACCTATACTATAAAATTATTTCTTCTACTCTTATAATTATTTTATTTTTATTTTCATCTCAACTTCAAGCACAGTCTAATCAAACTTACCCTATTGTAGATACCGGGCAAAAAACTTTTTATAATAATAATGATGAAATTTCAACCTTCAACTGGTGAATCTTTTTATGGAGAAGATGCTCAGCACAATGGCAATCAGCCGTCATATAAAGATAATGGTGACGGAACTATTACTGATAATGTAACCGGGTTAATGTGGGCTAAAAGCCCGGATCTGAATGGGGACAATGTTATTAATTATAACGACAAATTAACTTATGCTGAAGCTCTCGCTGGAGCTGATACATTTAATTTAGCAGGATATAATGATTGGCGTCTGCCTTCTCTCAAGGAAATGTATTCTCTTATTAATTTTAATGGAATTGATCCCAGCGGATGGAATGGTAGTGATGTATCTTTATTAACCCCGTTTATTGATACAAGTTATTTTGATTTTGGTTATGGTGATGTTGATGCAGGTGAAAGAATAATTGATGCACAGCTAGCATCTTCTACATTGTATAACGGCGTAACCATGGTAAACAATGCAACTATGTTTGGTGTTAATTTTGCAGATGGAAGAATAAAAGGTTACCCCTATGAACAAATTGCGCCGGGAATAAATATTAAAAAGTTTTATGTTATGTATGTTAGAGGAAATTCAAATTATGGAATTAATGATTTTGTCGATAATGGAAATGGAACAATTACAGATAAAGCAGCAGGAGTAATGTGGCAGCAAGATGACAGCAAAGAAGGATTGAATTGGGAGGACGCATTAAGCTGGGTTCAGCAAAAAAATTCTGAAAAATATCTTGGTTATAATGATTGGCGCCTGCCGAATGTTAAAGAGCTGCAAAGTATTGTTGATTATTCACGTTCATTACAAGCAACAAACTCTGCCGCAATTGATACTCTTTTTAATTGTTCAACTATTACTGATGAAGGCGGCGATACTAATTATCCTTTTTATTGGAGCAGCACAACTCATGCAAATATGGTAAATGGCAGTAATGCGGCTTATGTTGCTTTTGGTGAAGCATTGGGATGGATGCAGGATCAGCAAGGGAACTTTCAACTGCTTGATGTTCATGGTGCCGGCGCTCAAAGGAGCGATCCCAAAACCGGTAATCCTGATGATTATCCTCATGGACATGGCCCGCAAGGTGATGTAATTCGTATTTATAATTATGTTCGATTAGTACGCGATGCAGGAACTACTACTTCAACTAAGGAGAATAAAGAATCGTCTATTCCAAACGGATTTATTTTGAATCAGAATTATCCCAACCCATTCAACCCGCAAACATCAATCAGCTACCAGCTTCCAATTTCAGGAAAAGTTCAACTTGATATATTTGATGTTCTTGGTGAAAAAGTTTCAACTTTAGTTAATCAATATCAGCTAGCTGGGGCATATAACATCACATTTGATACAACAAAAAATTCTCTCGCAAGCGGGATTTATTTTTATCGATTAGTAGTTCAAGCTGATGGCAGCATAAAAGGTAGTTATTCTAAAACTATGAAAATGATTTGTCTGAAGTAAAAATCTAACCTTAACTTTTCATTTTATTTTTAATTAAGTTGATATTTATAGAATTTATCTTTTTAAATAATAATATCTAACGTTTTCCAAATTCATTAAATTAAAGTGTCAACCGGAACCATACTTATAATTGATGACGAAGAAATTTTAAGGCAGTTATTATCCAGGCTGCTAAGCTTGGAGAATTATGAAATCTTGCAGGCAAAAAATGGGGGTGATGGGATTGAATTATTAAAATCACAGGATGTGCATGTCGTAATTACTGATGTACGTCTGCCGGATATAAATGGTATTGCTCTTGTTTCCAAAATAAAAGATATAAATCCATTTACTGAAATTATAGTCTTAACGGCTTACGGAACTATCGAAGACGGAGTTAAATCAATTAAACTAGGTGCATTCGATTACATTACAAAAGGAGATGAAGATAATAAAATTGTTCCGGTTGTAGCTCGTGCAATGGAAAAAGTTAAATTGTCGAGAAGAATAAATCATCTTGAACAAAAAATTTCAAATAGGTTTAGCTTTGAAAATATTATTGGAAATTCCGAAAAGATAAAAGACACAATTAATTTAGCTAAAAAAGTTTCAGCTTCCGATATTTCAATTTTGTTAGTTGGTGAAACGGGCACAGGGAAAGAAATATTTGCTCAGTCAATTCATTACCAAAGCCCAAGACAAAAATTTCCTTTTGTGGCCGTAAATTGCAGCGCCATTCCTCATGATTTGCTTGAATCCGAAATGTTTGGATATAAAGCAGGTGCCTTTACAGGAGCCGTAAAGAATAAAAAAGGGTTGTTTGAAGAAGCAGACGGCGGGACTTTATTCCTTGATGAAATTGGTGAAATGGAAATCGGACTGCAGTCAAAATTACTAAGAGTTCTTGAATCAAATTCTTTTATAAAGTCCGGGGATACAAAGCCTACAAATGTTGATGTTAGAATAATTGCCGCAACAAATAAAAAACTTGAAGATGAAATTAAAACGCAAAAATTCCGCTCGGACCTTTATTACAGAATTAGTGCAGTTAAAATTGAACTTCCTCCCCTTCGGGAAAGGCCAGAAGACATTACACCATTAGCCGAAAATTTCATCAAACTGTACTCGAATAAAATTAAAAAAAATATTACTTCAATTGATGATTCTTTTTACGAAGCACTGAAAAAATATCCTTTCCCGGGTAATACGCGTGAATTAAAAAATCTAATTGAAAGGATTGTTCTTCTAACGGATTCAGAATGTCTTTCCATAGAAAATCTACCCAAAGAAATTTTTTATGAGAATGAAAACCAGCCGGGTAATTTGACCAAGCTTGATGAAGTTGAAAGGGAACACATTCTAAAAATTCTAAAGCAGGTTAACCAGAATAAAACCAGGGCAGCAGAAATTTTAGGTATAGGAATTACAACTCTATATAGAAAACTTCAGAGCTATGGATTAGAGTAAGCATTTCTTCATTCAACAAACTACTTTTTTATCATACCATCCATTCCATTTTGAAAAATATACTTGTTCAAAATGAAAGGGTTGTTAACTAAAATATTTTTTAAAATCACTTTAATTATTACAAAATATAAGTTTGTTATCAAACTTATATTGGCATCTAAAGTGAACTTATCCATTTGTAAATATCATCTTCAAAGAACTTGTGAGGTGAAATTATGCAAGCTGGATTGGAACTTAGAAGAAACGAGTTACAAAATAATCTTGAAACTATCAAAAAAGAAATGGCTTTATATTTTAATTGTGAGCCGAATCTAATTAGCTTTTCTTACCCTGTTTATTTCAATAGCAAAGCAAAGATAAATGCTAAGTTCATTTTCAAGTTCAACGAATTAAATAACAAAAATTGGATTATAACTGAAAAATATTTTTTTGACTTCGAAGCGGAATATTTGAAACGTGAAGGTTTATGGTATTATGGGAATTTTTATTATCTCAATGAACTTTCAAAATTTTTCCGATGCATATC
>CAVZID010000039.1:0-18502 GCA_963775245.1 uncultured Bacteroidota bacterium | reverse complement strand
CACAAGCTGAAAGCATTTGCTTCACAAGGAAACAATTCGGTTTTGCTTGTCTCGCAGGATTTAACATTTTCAAAAAATGTAAGCGATAAAATTGCCTATTTAAATAACGGAACACTTTCTGAATTTTATATCACTGAGGATTTCTTCAATCAAAAAATCAGTTCTTCATTTGAATCATTTATTTCTTCATATCAGAGTCTTTTCCAAAGGATCGTTCCGACAAACTAATGCCGCAATTAATTTTAAATAAAATTTCATATTCAGTTCCGGATGAGAATAATTCAAATCCAAAGGATCGTTCCGACAAGCATTCTGAAAAAATAATTTTAAAAGATATTTCATTTGAGATTGAACATGGGAAAATACTTGGTATCGCCGGCGAATCGGGAAGCGGTAAAACATCTCTTGCCAAAATAATTGCGGGGATAAATAATCCAACTAAGGGCTCAATGATTTTTCACAAATCAAAAAACTGGGGAAACATTAAAACCAGTCCAATACAAATTTTATTTCAGAACAACGGCGAAATATTAAATCCATATAGAGAGATTTATAAAATTGTTGAAGAAGCATATTCAATAAGATTTAGCGAAACTCAAAATTCATCAAAGAATGTAGAACAAATTTTTAATCTGCTTAATTTTTCTGAATCACTCCGGCACCGGAAAGGATATGAATTAAGTGGCGGTGAACAACAGCGAGCAGCGCTAGCTAGAATATTAATCACTCAGCCTGAACTTTTAATTTTAGATGAACCATTTTCTGCACAGGACCCCGAATCGCAATTAAATCTTTTAAATTTGTTCAAAAAAATAAATGAACAGTTTAACCTAACAATGATTTGCGTTGCACACAATTTAAAAATCTTGCAAAAGCTTGCTGATGAAATTATAATTATGTACAAAGGTGAAATTGTTGAGAGAGGTGAGACAAAAAATATTTTTCAGAATCCGCAGCATTCTTATACAAAATTACTTCTAAAAGCTGAAGAATATAATCTTACTTTGAATGAATTAAGACAAAAAGAATTGAGCAATATAGTTTTAAAATAATATAAGTAAAACAATATCTTAAATAAAAACGGGATCCATTCCAGATCCCGTTTTTATAAACTATTATCTTTCTTTTCCTATTCCTCTCCTCTTTGGGGAGAGGCTAGGAGAGGGGCTTGGCTTTTATTTCAGCATTATCAATTTAGCAGACTTCTCAAATACTTCACTTTTTCCTTCCCTTGACACTGCTTTGAACCTATAAATATAAATGCCGCTCGATACTTGCTCATTATAATTGTTTGATCCATTCCAAACTATGTTTTGAGTTCCAACAGATTGTGAAGGGACGAAGAATGACTTCACTTCATTTCCAAGTATATCATATATCTTTAACTCAACATCGGACATCCTCGGAAGATTATATGAAATTGTTGTTGTTGGGTTAAAGGGATTGGGATAATTACCCAACAAGTTGTATTCTTTCGGTGTTTCAGCCTTTGTGGTAGTTGTAATTTTCTTTTGTATTGTAGAACTTCCTTTAATACCAAACTCTATTCCATGTTCTTGTGCATAAGAAAGCATAGCATTATAAACCAATGAAATATCTAGAGAAGCCTGAGTGCCATCAAATGCAGTATAGATGCCGGATTTAACAGAAATTTCATTATAAATTTTATTTGCTTCTTCAAAATTATCTTCATTATAAAGTGCTATATACAAATTATTAATCTTTGCTTCTGTTGTAAGATCATCATTTATGTTTTCATTTATTATAGCATCATTATTCTTCTTTGCCCTTGCAGCATTACCTTGCTTTATATATAAATATGAAAGCAGCAGCTTCTGTTCTTTCGCAGCTTCTTTCGGTAATGAAGCGAAATACTTTATTAAGTCTTGTGCAGTTTCATCATTATAACAATTATACAATTCTACATAAGCTGCTTGTTTATCCGGATGTTTTGAGAGATAAGAAATAAAATAATCTTTTGCTTCTTTGTATTTATTCTCATTTCGGAGTGTGATACCATCAAAGAAAGATTCGGGGTCTGGCTTTGAACTTTGATTATTAACTGTAGATTGACCTCCATTTGAAGCGGTCATTTGCATATAGTCCCACGGATTATATCCAAGATAGGGAGTAGTATTGATAGTGCATCCTGAACCAAGATAAAACATTGAAGATACGGGGGTTCCTCCCCAGTAAACATTGGTTGCAGATAATTGTCCGCCTGAAGTAAAATTAACATTCTTTGAATTTTGATAAATGCTATTGTTCCAGGTACATGGGGAAGCATTCCCAATAACAGGCCAGCTATTATTATAAATCATAATTCCATTATTGCAATGCCAGGTTCGATTGTTTGTATTTATATCACAGTCGGGGTATAAACGAAATTGGGGTGAAGAACTGTATATAGCACCAATACCCCAATCCCAGCCTTTAACATCATTCTGGTACATATAACCATTTGAACCGCCACGATATAAAATTCCAACTCCTCTTCTATCATTATCTCCTCTATTTTTGGTAACGGTATTATAGAAACATTTTGCTGTTGAAGAATTTTCAACAATAATACCATGCCCAATACTTGCATTGCTTATTACATTATATTGCATATTGCCAGATGCACTGGAAAAATCTATACCGGCATAAGTGTCTGTAATATTACAGTGTTGAATAGAAATATTAGAAGTTCCAATGGCTTCAATATCATAAGCAGTATTAACATTTGCATATTTTAAAATTGAATTAGAAGCACCCGAGTTTTCCATTTTAATATAACCATGCTGTACGATTGAGAACCGGGCTGAAATGTGAATGTAATTCTTTGACTTGACGTGCCTTGCGCATTTAATAAACCATCCGCTATAAGCGAAACATCGTTGTCAAAAGTTAAATTACAACCAGCGCCAATTGTCAACGTCTTCCCCGAAGGCACTGTAACCGTTCCTTTAACATTAATGCTTGTGCCTGCCGGTATATTTTCATTTGCAGCTGATAATGTTCCCCCTGCAATCATAACCGGTTCCATCTTAAATAATTTTCCTTCACCGGGTTGGTAGGTTGTAATAAAGTTCCCGGTTTTTGAAATGATATAGCTATTTGGTGTACCTACTTCCGTAATTTTCCAATTGCTGAATATAGAAGACTTATTTAAGTAAACCCTTATATATCTTTGTTCTGTTGGAGCAGTTCTTCTATTTACAACATAGAAGTATTCCAGGTTATCATTATTTTCATCTGTTTTTTTAAACGTTCCAAGCTCTACATAAGTGGAAGATGGATAGCTATCCTGGGAGCCGCCGGTTGTATAAGATCTTATATTTGAAATATAGCCAGGATAACCCTGAGTAAGATTTATACTATATCCATTCTGCCAGGTTAATGAAATTAATTCATTTCCTATTGAAGCAAGTTTTTGATTTAACTGCTTAAGTGTATTCCATTTGGAATAACCGTATGCATCTGTATATCTAGGACTCGGTGGTGTAGTTTGATTTTCATTACTATCAAGCAAACCAATTCGATTATCTGTGTTGGGATCACTATTATTTGTATAAATATAATATTTAATTCCTTTGGCTCCATAGCAAACTGCAAGGTTAACCATTGATTTAATTTCATAGGCAGAAGGTTCACGTAAAGGTGTAACTAATTGTGGTAGCCATTTATGAGCTTGGACGCAAAAATAAAACGGAAATTGTTTCTGATTTACCTCTTGAATTGTGCTTGCTAAATAAGGAATTAGTCCATTACTAAATTTCCCTTGGATAGAAGTTAAATAATTACCGGTGCCGGGTACCGGGGTGTTTACATCAATGGGATATACATCCGGTATAGTTTTATTCATCTGCGTCTCATATAAATATCTCTTGGGCAAATCGCTGCTTGAATTTCCATTATAAAAAAACTGGTATGTAAATGCACTTTGTGTAGGATATAAAGTTGATAACCTTTGAGTAATATAGTTACTCATCCTTCTTACCGGGTAGTAATTTTCTTCATAGGGCTCGTCCCATACTTTATAATAACGCATTGCAGAATAATTTTTATAATTGTTTACAAAGTCTGTCATCATGGCATCATAATCATTGTTATAAAGATTATTTGCATTATCATTATCTATGGCAAGATAGTCTATACCACAGTTAACAAACCCACTCCACAAAATTTTTATATTATAAGGCGTATATACAACATTATTATTCAAAGCCATGTTTTGAGCACCATGAATAAATTTGACTTGCTGAACTGTCGATTGGGTAGCGGCTTCTTCTTTAACCGGCATGTATGGGCCTGAACCAGTTTTATGAAAGCTTAAAGCTTGACTTTCGAGCCATACATTTCCCTGGCTAATTTGGTTTGAAAAAATTGTACCGCTGCTAAATAACAGGTTATTGTATTTATTTATTATTAACACTGTTATAACCGCAGTATTGGAGGCTGGTTTTGTCGGAGTCTTAATCGTACCTTTACATAATAAGTAGCACTATCCGGCTGCAGGTTATCTTGTTTTACTGAATCTACAACCACAGGATTACCAATAAGCGGCAGTCTTAATTGACGGTAATTTTTAGCACCTTCATTGTAAGCTTCTGTCCAATGTCTTTCAGCATCTGGGTCTGGATCTTGTGGCAAAGTACCAACACCAATCGTAATTACCTTCCACCTGGTAAACCCACCGGCCGGCGTTATTCTTTCTTTCCTCAGCAGCTATATCCCCATCAAAACCATTCCACAAAAAAGTTTTGATGCCTTCATTATTTGCTCTTGTAAGGTCGGTTTGGATTTTAGAAACGTCTATATAACCGCCAGTACCGTACTTCTGCCGATATAAAATTCCGCCGTAATTCAAGCCGAAGCTTTTTACTGTGTCCCAGTATGCCGTACTGTGGGGGACATTAGAATTAACTGAATAATCTGCAAAAGAGCTTAAATGTTCTGCACTTATAATAAACACACCCGGGTTATCGGGTATTTGTGCATAGATTAAATAAGAAAAAAGAAATGTCAAAGAAAAAAATCGACTTTTTCATATCGAGCCCCTTATGTTTAGTGAATAAATTATTTAATGAACTAAAAAGACTGGATAATCTTTTAATTTTTTAATCCTTCAATTTTGCAATTTCATTTTATCATCATCATCTTTTTTTCACTTTTATACTCACCCTTGCTTGTTGTAACTATTAACTGGTAGAAGTAGATACCGCTGCTTAAGTTATACAGTTCTGCGTTAAACTTTATTTCATACTTTCCCCCTCCTTGTTGTTCTTGATTTATTAAAGTTGCCATTTGTCTGCCAAGAGAATCATAGATTTTGAATTTCACCTCACTGACCACTGATAACTGATAACTGATAACTGTACTTGGGTTAAACGGATTCGGATAATTCTGGTATAATTCAAACTCTTTGATTGGGGAAGTAGTTTTTTCCTTAACATCTGTATGTATGTTATCTTGTCCATAAAGAATTTCGACAGCTCCAGCGTAAGCATCTATATCAAAATAATATTGTAAAGTACAGGCAGCAAAATCATCTACTCCATCTTCATTTTGGTCTCCTACAGGGATAGCTTTATCCGGGTAGCCAAATACCCCCGGAAGCCCGTGTATTCCATAAGGATTATAATTGCTTAAATGAGTACCACCAAGATGGAGTGTGAAATCAGGTCCTTCCAAAATAAAATCATTATATCCATCCTTGTTAAAATCTCCTATGTTAAATGCGTGGTTACTTCCCCCGAAGTCATGCCTATCTGTATCCAGGTATACCAGGACAAAAGAAGGTATTGTATCTATTCCGTTACTGCTGCCAAAATGAATTCTTGTCGTGTTTCCTTGTCCGGCAATAAGGTCACTTATTCCATCATCGTTTATATCAGCAACGGAGAAATAATATTGGAACCACCCCGAACCAAACTCAGATTTATATTTCATAGATTCACTATCTGCAAAAAAAGTAAAATTTGGCTTGCCATAATAAATATACAATATTGGATATTCTGCATAGGACCCTGTTGAAGTTGATACTAATGTATCTCTACGTTCACTTATAAATAAATCATCATATTTATCACCATTTATATCTCCAACCTGGAAAAATAATCCATAACCTAATGAGTGTTCTTTTGAAGGGAATAGCTTTTCGACCTTCAAACTTTAAATGTTGGGGTATCAGGCGGAATTTTAGAACCCATATATATATATAGGATCCCCTGGCTTCCGTTATCAAAATTCTCATAAGATGGCGAGCTAATAACAATATCGGATTTACCATCTCCGTTAAAATCACCATGCTTAATAAGTGTACTGCCAAGGTAATAATCAGACCGAACTAATTTGGGAAAAGGAACAGTATAATCAACTGTAGTGTCTATTGCTATTTTACCGGTATCACTTCCATAGTAAAACAAAAGATTATTATACCAAAAGCCATTAAGTGTATCTAAACTATCAAAATCCATTGTTATTAAGTCTTTATTTCCATCCCCGTTATAATCGCATACTGCAAGGCATCTGCCTTTATATTTTACATCTGCTACCGTATCAAGTCTCCAGCCCCCCCATAGTAAACAAAAGTGCTGTTTGCATTACCAATTACCATGTCTATATGCCGTCCCGGTTTATATCGGCACCTTCCATATTAAACACTTTATCATCCTTGTATATAAAAAAAGCGGTATGGGTAAAACGGCTGGGGTGGGGTTTGGCTTTTTGTTGCTGCTTAATAACAGAAGAAGTGCTATTGTAAATAACTTTTTCATACAAACCCCTTAATTATTTCTAACTCTTTATTTATTTGTTTCATATCTAACTCAATTTAATAATTATCAAACCAAATAAGCTATTTATAATTTTTCAATTTTGAAATCTTGTGGCATAGCCATGTCTTTGGCATAATTTGCAATCTATTTAATCATCATCATTTTTTTTTCACAATAACCTCCCTACATATTATGATTTTTGATTTAATTATTCCGGATTACTTTAGATATACTGCTTTTTTTGTTATTGCAGTTTTATCTATTTCAAGCCGGTAAAAATATATTCCACTAGAAATTTTTTCGCCTCTATTATCCGTTCCATCCCAAACTACTTTGTAATTACCGCTTTGCTGGTTTTTATTTACTAATGTTTTTATTTCTTTCCCTATCGAGTCATAAATTTTTAAAGTTTACTTCTCCTTCTTTTTGGACTGAATACTCAATTGCAGTGGTAGGATTAAAGGGATTGGGGTAGTTTTGCTGAAGATTGAAATCTTGTGGTTTTAAGAGAGGATTATCTTTTACTGAAGTAACATAATTTGAATCTCCACTGAAGATTATAAAATATCCGTCCTGAGGTAAATTATCTGGTAATGCATTGTATGGTGCTGTTGTACCAAAATCATTTACTCCATCGCCATTTACATCACCCAATGCAGCAACATAAGTGTAAGCCAAAGAACCAGCAAAACTTTTACAACGTACCGCAACGCGCTGTGTTTGAATATAATGACTGCCAAGATGTAAATGAAGACACGGCTCTCCACTCGACGATGCTCCTAATACATAATCTTCATTTCCATCATTATTTATATCTCCTATATTTGCCGCTAAACCACTATAGCTATACATATCATAATCATTCGTATCTCGCTGCATATAGAAATCTGGTATTGAAGAAAGTGAATCTTTATTTCCTAAAATGAAATATATTTTCCCGCTGTCTGGAAATGCTATATCCTTTATTCCATCTGCATTTATATCCACTAAATTGAAATTAACTATACCTTGAAAGGCATTATTGGAATAATTAAATTGTTGATCATATTTATTCCTTTCGAAAAACCAATTTGTATGTCCGTAGAAAACATCTAATTGACGGACATATCCTGAATCAATTGAACAATGTAATATTTGTTGTGAGCTAATTGTTAAATCAGCAATTCCATCACCATTTAAATCCCCTATTGCCAAATTAGCTCCATAATTTGTACAAACTGTATCTCCAGTTCCAGTATAATTTGGAACTCCACTAAGTGTTACCCCACCTAAATAAATATAAACTTTCCCCCTATCATTATAATTGAGAGCACTAACCACTAAATCATCGTATCCATCATTATTCAGATCGCCAATTGCAAAAGTACTTCCAAATTTACTATTTCCCAGATAACCATTTACTGGTTCTTCCCTTAATATCACGTTTGGTGTGGTATCATATCTATGTGCGGTGTTTTTCCTTCCCAAATATATTGCCAACTGATCTACCCACGATGTATCCCCATTTAATTTTATTACCAAATCCATTATTCCATCCCCATTCAAATCCCCTTTTTCAATTGCCCCGCCTCCGGGTATAGAATCGTCTGCTATTCCATCAAGTATACCCTTCCCTCCATAATAGATATAAGTTTTCTTTGCGTTCCAGGCACTTACTGCAAAGTCTGGATTGCCGTCTCCATTTACATCCCCCAACCCTATTATTCCGGTACCTAATGCTATATCAGAATTTACAGGGCCTTCCACTTCAAGTATTGATTTAATAGGTGCATACTGGGCAAAAGAATTAAAAATAAAACCAAAAAATAAAAGAAGTAAAGCTTTTGTTTTCATTTTATTATTCCTTTATAATATTTTCTCATCTGGCGCTGGTAAATGTATAGTCTGTTTGAAACTTTATCTCCTCTACTATCTGTTCCATCCTATCTCATTCTCATAGTTCCCACTTTTTTTATCTAATTCCTTTTTATTTAATTTTTCCAAACACAATAAAAAATAAAACCAATTTTTCAACTCTATTTTTAATTTAAATATTTCCTCTATAAAAAAAGATCAGTATGATTACCATTAATTATCCACATTCTTGAGTTCATAATTTTTTGGAAATTTTAAAATAAAAAATGGAATTAAGGTTGATTGGTATTTTTTATTCTCCCACATGTTTACCCCAAGTTAGCTTAGCAGTAGCAACTTAATTACGGCAATTTATAAGCAGAAAATGGAATCAAAAGTCAAATTATATTTTTGTTACGTGAAAATTCTCACAAAAAATCTTAATCTTGTTCATATCATTAACACTAATTATTAAAAATCTACTCAAGTCATTTTAAAAATAAAAAAACGCCTCAACTCTTGAGACGTTTTTTAACAAAATAAACAATTTAAAATTCTTTTATTATTGCCGGTGTTTCTACTTCTCCATTCCCGCTTGTCCTTCCCTTAGGAATAGATTTAAACTGTAAAAGTATTTCCGGGCTTTTTGCAAAGCACGTCTTTGCAAAGCTTCTAGCTTTAAATGCTAAGTCTTTAGTTTTTGCAGAAGAATCGTCCCGCACCACTGTTGCCGTTGCCTGCAGCTTCTTTGCATTCTCCTGGCTTGCATCTGCTGCAACTAATAACCCGTAAGATGAATTTAGCCCGTCTATATCTTCCTGTGTTAATCCGTTTTCCAGTAATGTATCATGGTATTCATTTGCAAGCTGTATTATATACTCAGTTAACGAACGCAGCGACTTAACTGAGTTTGGAATTGTTACACCTACCTTAAACAGCTTTGATTTTGCCGGGTCTTTTCCAAAGGCACTTTTTGCCGCATTCTTTACCTGCTGCACTACCAATGCTACTGCTTTTATTGCATCATCCTGCTCGGTAGTTTTTTCTGAAACTAATTTTACTGCTCTCTGCTGTGCTGCTTCTTTTTGGATTAGATTGTTGCATGCATTTACAAATGCAGTGTATCTTGCTTCAGTAAAGCCTTTGGCAGTCATAGCATCGCGGTTGCCGTCTATTGCTTTCAGCAATGCGTCGTTGTCTTGAATTTGATAATCGATTTTTGAGACATCGTTTCTCCCTTTATATTATTTGTGAATAAATTAATTAAATGAACTATGAACCTTAATAAACCCGATTTCTCTTACATTGCTCTTACCCATAGAAATTGGGTTTATAACTGTAATTTTTTTTTAATGAATCCGATCCGGCTTCTAACGGATCAAATTTATCATTGGTTTGCTATGAACCAATTTTGTGAAATGAAATCGATGGAATTGTAATTAAGTAATTTCAATTCCCCCTTTACTTGTAATTTTTACTCTCCTATTATTAAAAATTCCCCTATAAGGGCTAAAACAATATATTATTGCGCCATAATTATGCCAAAAGCTCGATTTTATATTAAAAAAGCGGAAAAACTAATATTTAACCCATTGGAAAGTATCTTTAAGTCATTGGAAAATCTCTTTAAGCCATTGGCACTTCTTTTTAAGTCTCTTGAAGTTCTCTTTGAGTCATCGGGAAAATCTCTTTAAGTCTCGGAAATAATTTTTAAGTCATTAGAAAATCTTTTAAGCCTTGGAAACACTCTTTAAGTGATTGGAAATTTTGCTTAACCCTTTGGAATCTTTCTTTAAGTCATTAGAAACTTTATTTAATTCATTTGAAATTTTATTTAAGCTATCGGAAAATCTCTTTATAGATTTGAAATATGTTTTTTGTTAATCGTAAATTCTTTTTAATTGTATAGTATTAAAATTTATTAAATCAAAAATAAATTCGAGATTAATAATTATGAACATAAAGAGTTAAATTAGAAGCCATAATAATTAAAATCATTTAGTAATAATCAAATATTAATCACTAATGTCCAAAACCAATGCCGTTAGAATTTTAGAAGCTCACAACATCCCACACTCATTGCACACTTATGAAGTTGATGAAGATGATTTATCAGGAATTACTGTTGCTAACAAAATTAATGCTGAGCCGGATTCTGTCTTTAAAACTCTTGTTACTGAAGGTGATAAAACCGGGATGAATGTTTTTTGCATTCCTGTTACTGCTGAATTAAATTTAAAAAAGCCGCAGCTGCAAGCGGCAATAAAAAAATAGAGATGATAAAAGTTAAAGAATTGCAGCTGCTTACCGGTTATATTCGCGGAGGATGCTCTCCAATTGGGATGAAGAAAAACTTTCCAACTTACATTGAAGAAACTGCACAGATGTTTGATAAAATTTATATTAGTGCAGGAATAAGAGGAATGCAAGTTAGAATAAGTCCGATAGATTTAGCTAAAATTGTTAATGCAAATTTTGTTGATTTGCTTTAAAATAGTCTTTCATTTATAACCCTTTCTTTATATATTTACGTCCCAAATTTTTAGGAGATAAAGATGGCTAAACAACAATCATTTGCTGATAAATCAAAAGCAAAGAAAAAAGCTGAAGGTGTTAACGTAAAGCTTATTAAAGCTGTTAAATCAAATAAAGGAACTTATAAGTTCAATGAAAAATTTGTCAAAATTGACGATATAAGTAAAGTAACAGATATTAAATAAAAGCGGATAAATTCCGCTTTTTCTTTGCGTTTTCACATCGCTTATTTTTCAAAATCCCTTGATTTAATCCCAATTTTTTTTATATTGTTTTTACAATACAATCGGGCAAATGCCTTTCATAAATTCTTGCTTAGATACATTACTTATCCGAAGGATCCTTCGGAAGTACTAAATATCAGAATTCAGATACGGTTTAGTCTCACAAAATTGAAGGAGAAAAGGATGATTACCCCCAAAAAAATGAAGTTTTATGGAATTAAAGACATTGAGAAAATCCCTCAATTACAAAAGCTTAGCTTTGAGGAGAGATTTAACTTAAAAGTTGTTTCGCATGTACTTCCCTTCCGAACTAATAACTATGTAATTGAAGAATTAATTGATTGGGATAATATTCCAGACGACCCGATTTACCAGTTAACATTTCTTCAAAAAGATATGCTCAATGACAATCAATTTGATAGAATGGCATGGGCATTAAGAAGAGGCTCCTCAAATGAAGAAATTAAAGAACTGGCAAATTCACTCAGGCTAGAGTTGAACCCGCATCCCGCAGGGCAATTAACGGCAAATGTTCCTTCTATAGATGATGACCCGGTTCCGGGAATCCAGCATAAATACAAAGAAACAGTTTTAGTTTTTCCCTCAAGCGGACAAACTTGTCACGCTTATTGTACTTTCTGTTTTAGGTGGGCACAGTTTGTCGGGATGAATGATTTAAAGTTTGCTACAGATGAATCAAATAGATTTCAAGATTATATCAGAAATCATAAAGAGGTTACGGATATTTTAGTAACCGGTGGCGACCCAATGATTATGGGTTTAAAGAATCTAGAAGCATATCTGCTTCCATTTCTTGAACCTGAATTTGAGCACATTCGTTCGATTAGAATCGGAACTAAATCAGTTGCTTACTGGCCATACAAATATGTAACTGATAAAGAAGCTGATGGTATCCTTGAATTATTTGAAAAGATTGTACATTCAGGAAAACACCTTGCAGTAATGGGTCATTATAATCATTGGCAGGAATTATCAACCGACATTGCTCAAGAGGCAATTAAAAGAATCAGAAATACCGGGGCACAAATTAGAACTCAATCTCCTCTTATCAAACATATAAATGATGATTCAAATGTTTGGGCTAGAATGTGGCAAACTCAGGTGAACTTGGGCTTAATTCCTTATTACTTTTTTGTAGAAAGAAACACCGGGGCAAAAAATTATTTTGAAATTCCTTTAGCAAAAGCTTATCAAATTTTTAGAGAAGCTTATGTACAGGTTTCAGGATTGGGAAGAACTGTTCGCGGGCCTTCAATGTCAGCGCTTCCGGGCAAAGCCGCAATTGAAGGTGTAACAGAAGTTAATGGTGAAAAAGTTTTTGTGCTTAATTTGATTCAAGCAAGAAATCCAGATTGGGTGAAGAAACCTTTCTTTGCTAAGTATGATGAAAATGCTACCTGGTTGAGTCAATTGAAACCGGCTTTGGGACATGATAAATTTTTCTATCAAGACCAATTGAATGAAATCATACGAACCAATAACGGCCAAATATATTTCAATGAAGAAACAGAAGCTGATACATCATTTGATATGGACTTTGAAGAGATTGAAGAAGTGGGATAGTTAAATAAAAATTTTCTAATTTATTTTTGATGCAGCTAATAATATAAGTGTATTTTTAGCTGCGTTTTTTTTGAAAACCTCATCTTAATTAATTTCTATTCTAAAATGAATTTATTTACTTTTCATTCACTAAAAATCAAAATATAATATTTACAACCTTGATTATTCAATGGTGAACAAACTCCGCCAGCATTTCATTTTAATTTTACTGCTTTTCTTTCTTTTAATTAATAATATCACCTGGTATCAATTAGGCGGCAGGCCCCTTCACTGGGATTCATCTGTTCATTTAACTGAAAGCCTTAATGCAAATAGAGTTGGAGAAAATTCAGACGAATCATTATTTAAAGAATACTTAAATGTTTCCTGGTACTATCCGCCTTTTGTGTCTTATGTTTCTGTTCCTTTCTATAAAATTTTAGGTGAGTCAAAAGGCATAGCATTTTTTGTGATGAGTATTTTTCTTTTAGTTCTTGTAATCTCTGTTTATGGAATCGCACTAAGGTTGTACAATAAAAAAACAGCCATACTTAGCGCTTTTTTAATTTCAATGTCTTCCATTGTAATTCATTTTTCAAGAGACTTTATGCTTGACCTTCCGCTGGCTGCAATGGTTTCTTTAGCAATCTATTTGCTGCTTGCTTCTTATGAATTTAAAAGTACAAGGAATTCCATTTTGTTCGGAGTCAGTTTAGGTCTTGGAGTTTTAACACGATGGACCTTTATTTTCTTTCTTATCGTTCCTTTTGTATATTCATTTATTAAAACTTCTAAGAAATCACCAACAAGAAGTAAACAAATTACAAATGTATTTTTAAGCATCTTTGCAGGAATAATAGTTTCAGCACCATGGTATTCACTACATTTAATTCAATTTATAAGCAGACTCGGTGAATTTAAACGGGGGAGCCGAAATTTATTTGAAAATGCATTATATTATATCAGCATCATTCCTTCGCAAGTTTCGTGGTTAATTGCAATTGTTTTATTTATTGGATTGATATGGTATTATAGAAACAAAATAAAAACTAACGGACTTCTTTATTCATGGTTTATTGGTTCTTATGTGATAATATCTATAATAAATTTTAAAGAACCGCGGTTTTCAATTTCCTTACTGCCGCCAATAATAATTATATCTTCAGCAGGCTTCCTGGAGTGGATTAATTTCATTTATAAAAAATCGGAAAGAAAAACTTTTGTCTATCAAAATATTATTGCATTAATATTGTTACAATTTTTAATTATCTCTTATATTCCTGCTTCAACAAAAATCGGGAGTTTACTTTCGTCACAAATATTTTCTACTGCAATTATTCCTGTTGATGGGCCGAATAATTCTGATTGGAAACAATTGGAAATTCTTAAAACGATTAATGAAGATATACAGCAATCTAAAAAACATAAAGCCGTATTAAGTATAATTCCCGACAATATGAATTTTAATAGACAGTCATTTGAATATATCAGTAAAAGAGAACGCTTTCCTATTAAAATGTTTGGGACAACAGGTTTTCCTTTTCTTTCAAATTATGTTTTACTTAAAACAAGTAAATTAGGCGAAGACTCTGTACAACGCGCCGCAATTTCAAAACGAGTTTTTGAAAATTCATTACAGCCAAATCCGCTTTACACAAAAATAAATAGCTACCCATTGCCTGATGGAACTGAAGCTGTTTTATTCAAGATAACTCCGCCGATTTCTAAAAATGCCTCAAACAAATTAGTGCTTCAAAAATTTAAAGAACACATAAATAATTTTTTAAAAGATATGTGCGTCCAGTTGAAGATTTTTCGTTAACTGTTAACGAGTATGATTCTAACGAAACAATTCACGGGCACATAGAAAGTATTTCTCTAAATACCAAAGAAGCAGACCTTGGGGATTTTGCTTTTAAAGAAACCGGATTGCGGGTTCGAAATATTAATTTAGAGTTAGTTAATGTTGTATTCAATTCACTATTGTTAATTGAAAAAGATAGTCTTCAATTACTTTCACTCTCTGGTGTTCATTTCAACAGCATGTCAATATCAACTGATGATTTGAAAAATTATATTGAAACTTCCTCAAATCACAATACCATAGTAAAGAACTTATCTTTAACAAATGGTGAAATAAAGCTTGACTTGGAAATTCCTAAATCTAAATTAAACATTTCTGCTGGAGTTAATCTTTGGACTATTAAAAATGAAAATATTGAGTTTGAAGTTGAAGGATTAAAAATAAACTCAATACCTATTCATCCATCTATTATAAATATTTTAACGGATTCCTATAATCCGTTATTAAGAGGTTTTGATTTTCTTTCCGATTTTAAAATTGGGACACTATCACTTAAAAACAATAGACTTCTTATAAGTAATAAAAAGTAATCTGTATATTGAAAAAAATTCGTTTGAACTAATTATTGTTGTTGCTAAGTTTCTTATTAAGTTAATTAAAAATATAATTCACCTCATGTTCATAAGGGGTTCAGCTGATTTGAATTTTTATGAATAAGTCAATTATTCTTTTTTTCATAATATTTGCTTCGTTAATTTATTCTCAACTAAATAGTTTTCAATTCGATAAAATAACTATTGATGACGGCCTTTCTAACAATTCAATTAATTCTATCTTACAAACTTCCGACGGTTATTTATGGATCGCTACAAAAGATGGATTAAATAGATATGATGGAAAATCATTTAAAGTTTTCAAATCTGTTACAAATGATAATAATTCACTGCCTGAAAATTATGTTATGTCATTGCTTGAATCAAAGAACGGAAATTTATGGGTGGGAACCTGGGGTGGAGGCATTTGTAAATTTGATCCTAACTTTGAAACTTTCACACGATTTGATAATAGGGAAAATAAAGATGATGACTATATTCAATGTTTAATGGAAGATGACAATAATAATATTTGGTTTGGAACAACTGATAACGGAATAAATTGTCTATCCCCTAATTCAAAAAAAATTAAAGTTTATAACAAAACTAATTCACTGCCCTCAAATAATATAATTTGGATAACGAGTGACAGCTCTAAAAACTTATGGATTGGAACTTTTAATGAAGGAGTGATTAAGTTTAATCCTCAAACAAAAAAATCAGTCCAATACACAAAAGAAAACACAAAAGGTTTAATCGAAGATAATTCAATATTGTCTTATTATAATGATTCAAAAAAATATTTATGGATAGGAACTTTTACAGGAATTACCAAATTGGATTTTAATAGTTTAACGTTTACAAAAATCCCAATAATATTAAATGAAAATTCTCAGCCTACCTCTGCAATGATAAGCCAAATTATAAAAGACCATAACAACAAATTCTGGTTCGGCACATATGATTACAAGGGCTTGTTTATAAATAAATTTGAAGACGGTAATATCAATTTCTTCACACACATAAAAAAAGAAGTTGACAATCCCAATTCACTTATTGCTGATAAAATCAGATGGCTCTACGAAGACAAACAAAATAATCTTTGGATTGGAACAGAAGACGGTTTGAACAAACTTCCGGCAACACACCCTTTCATGCAATTTAAATATTTGCCATTCAGGGAAACAAGTATCGGGGGAAGAGTTGTAAGCAGCATTATCGAAGGGGGCAGCAATATTCTATGGGTTGGATACGCAGGTGACGGTTTTGATAAAATTAATTTAACAACCAGCAGCATTGAACATCACAATGAAGGAATAGATTTAAATAAACCTCATAAATATAAATTAAGCGCATACGATGTTGTAACATTATTTGAAGATAGTGAAAATATTTTATGGATTGGAACTTCCAGTGGCGGATTGAACAGGTTTGATCCAATATCAAAAACTTTTAAATATTATATGGTTGATTCAAAAAATCCCAAATCAATAAAATCTAATTGGGTTCAGCAAATAATTGAAACACATGACAAAAAATTTTTAATAGGCACAAATGAATCATTGGAAGTTTTTAATAAGGAAGATGAATCCTTCAGCAATTATTTACCTGAAATTAAATCTTCTTCAATTAAGCTTCCCAAAATCATTGCAGTTAATGCTTTATTTGAAGACAGTAAAAATAATTTATGGATAGGAACCTGGCTCGACGGATTATATCAATATGATCCTAAGCAGAGAGAATTTTTTCATTATATGCCACATAAATCTGATTCCGAAAAAATAAGTTCAAGTAAAATTACTTGTATAATGGAAGACTCAAAAGGATTTATATGGATTGGAACACATAGTGGCGGAATCGACAAATTTGATAGGATAAAAAAAACATTTCATAATTATTCCACCGGAAATGGATTGCCTAACGATGTTGTATTTGGAATACAAGAAGATAAAAATGGAAATTTGTGGATAAGCACAATGAAAGGCCTTGCGAAGTTTGATCCAATGAATGAAAAATTTAGAGTTTATGACAAAACGGATGGAATTTTACACAACCAATTTAACTGGCATGCAAGCTATAAAAATAAATTAGGCATAATGTATTTTGGAGGATTAGATGGATTTATTTCATTTAATCCTGATTCAATATATTCCAACAATTACGTTCCTGATGTAGCTTTTAAATCCTTTAAAGTATTTGATAAAGAAGCTAATTTACCCCGTGCACTTCCTACAACCAAAGAAATAATTTTAAATTATAATCAAAACTTTTTCTCAATTGAATTTGCTGTATTGGATTTCACCAACCCTGACAAATACAATTTTGAATATAAACTTGAAGGCCTGGACCCGGGGTGGGTAAATGCCGGGAACAGAACCACAGCTTTTTATACAGATATAAAATCCGGAAAATATAAATTCCTTGTTAAAGCTATTAACCCGGATGGAAATTTTAGCAAAGTAAAAACAATGTCAATAATTATTAATCCGGCATGGTGGATGACATGGTGGTTTAAATTATTACTTATAACAATTTTTATAGGTTTAATTTTCCTCATTTATAAAATTAGAATTAATCAAATTTTAAAAATTGAAAGAATACGCCTGGATATAGCAAGCGATTTACACGACGAAATAGGAAGCAATTTAAGCAGCATTAGCCTTGATAGTGAAATGTTATTGAGCAGTAATATATTGGAAGAAACGGAACAAGAGCTGGCTGGTTATATAAGAAATACTGCTAAAGAAACTATAGAAGCAGTAAGAGATATTATCTGGTTTATTAATCCACAAAATGATTTCAATAAAAATTTACTAATGAAAATGCGTGAAGTTGCGTCAAAGCTTTTGGTAGGGATTGATTGGAAATTTATTGCAGCACCTCAAGTCAATTTTGAAAATTTTAATCTTGAAGTTAGAAGAAATATCTACTTGATTTATAAAGAAACACTTAATAATATCTCCCGTCATTCAAAAACAAAATCTTGTGAAATATTATTAAATGAAAGCAATAATTTATTTTCTCTTTTAATAAATGATTTTGGAGTGGGATTTGATTGTAATGCAGTTCAAGAAAATAACGGTTTAACCAGCATGCGAAGGCGGGCAAAGAGAATTAATGGCAGCTTAAAAATTATGAGTGAATTAAATAAAGGAACAACTATTCAATTTTCCATTCCGATAAAGAAAT
>CAVZID010000038.1:0-144760 GCA_963775245.1 uncultured Bacteroidota bacterium | reverse complement strand
CTGGGATTTAAATGAGAAGAAATAATTTAATCTGTTTGGTGAAAAATCATGAACTCTGAAAAAGAAAGATTACTATCAATTAAAAATGGCAATGAGTTATGGCGTAAATGGGGGCCATATTTAACCGATAGGCAATGGGGAACGGTACGTGAAGATTATAGTTTTAATGGCGATGCCTGGAATTATATTTCTCATGATGAAGCGCGCAGTAAGGCTTACCGCTGGGGTGAAGAGGGTATTGGGGGAATTAGTGATGATAAACAATTGCTTTGTTTTGCGTTAGCTTTGTGGAATAAAAAAGACCCCATCTTAAAAGAAAGATATTTTGGTTTGACTAACTATGAAGGGAATCATGGTGAAGATGTAAAAGAGTATTATTATTATTTAGATAACACACCTACACATTCTTATATGAAAATGTTATACAAATATCCGCAGGCAGAATTTCCATATCAAATATTGGTTGAGGAAAATAAAAAATTGACGAAAGCTGACCCGGAGTTTGAACTAATAGATACCGGCATTTTTAATAATGATGAATACTTTGATGTTTTCATTGAATATGCTAAAAATAATGAGGAAGATATATTCATAAAGATTACTGCTTTTAATCGTGCAAAACATAAAGCCCCTATTTATCTTATTCCGCAAATATGGTTTAGAAATACCTGGAGTTGGGAAAAGGATAATGACAAGCCGGAAATGAGTTTAACTAAATCTAAATCAATAAAAATAAATAATAAAAAAATTGGGAATTACTATTTATATTTTGATAAAAGTGACGAAGTGCTTTTCTGCGATAATGAAACCAATTATAAACGTTTATATAATTCTGAGAATTCTTCAGACTATGTTAAAGATGGCATAAATGATTTTATTGTTAATAAAAGTAATACTATAAATCCATTACAAACCGGTACTAAAGCGGGGATAAATTATTTATTCGAAATTGAAGGTGGTTCTTTTAAATCAATTAAACTAAGACTTGTTAAGAGAGCTGTTCAGAATCCTTTTAAAGATTTTGAAAGCATTTTTAAAGTTAGAAAAAAAGAAGCAGATGAATTTTACAAGGGAATACAGAAAGAGGTGCAAAGTGACGATGCAAAAAATGTGCAGCGTCAAGCATTTGCCGGAATGTTATGGAATAAACAATTTTATTATTATGATATAAACGAATGGATAAATGGTGATAAAGGACAGCCAGGCCCACCTTATCAACGAAAGGAAGGGCGAAATAAAGATTGGCTTCATCTTAACAATGCTGATATTATTTCAATGCCGGATAAATGGGAATACCCCTGGTACGCTACATGGGATTTAGCTTTTCACTGTATCCCATTTTCGATGATTGATCCTGAATTTGCAAAGAAGCAGCTTATACTATTTACTCGCGAATGGTTTATGCATCCCAATGGGCAGTTGCCTGCCTATGAATGGAATTTCTCTGATGTGAATCCTCCGGTACATGCGTGGGCTACTTGGCGTGTTTATAAAATTGATAAAAAAATACAAGGGAAAGGTGATACTGATTTTCTTGAAAGAGTATTTCATAAGCTGCTGTTAAATTTTACCTGGTGGGTTAATAAAAAAGATCAAGATGGACATAACATTTTCCAGGGCGGGTTTTTAGGTTTAGATAATATTGGCTTTTTTGATAGGAGTTCTCAACTCCCGGAAGGTGAACATTTAGATCAAGCTGATGGAACAAGCTGGATGGCAATGTTTTCACTTAATATGCTGCGCATTTCTCTTGAGCTGGCAAAAGATAAACCGATTTACCAGGATCTATCAACAAAATTCTTCGAACACTTTTTATATATAGCTCAATCAATGACTAATATGGGGTGCATGGATTTTGGACTTTGGGATGATGAAGATGAATTTTACTATGATGCAATTCATGTTGGTGATAAAATCCAACGTATTAAAATACGTTCCATGGTTGGGTTAATACCTTTATTTGCAGTAGAAGTATTAGAGCCGGAATTAATGAAAGAAGTCCCTAAATTTGAAAACAGGCTTAATTGGTTTCTAAACAACAAACCAGAAATGTCAAATCTGGTTTCTCATTGGAATGAAAAGGGAAGCGGTGAAAGAAGATTGCTTTCACTACTGCGCGGCCATAGAATGAAACGGCTTTTAAAAAGAATGTTAGATGAAACAGAATTCCTTTCTGAATACGGAATAAGATCTTTATCCAAATATCATGAAAATAATCCTGTAAGATATAATTTTGATGGTAAAACATTTGAGGTAAAATATATTCCGGCAGAATCTGACAGCGGATTATTTGGTGGTAATTCAAACTGGAGAGGACCAATTTGGTTTCAAATGAATTTTTTAATTATCGAATCTCTTAATCGTTTCCATCATTATTACGGAAATGATTTTAAAATAGAGTATCCGACAAATTCAGGCAATTTATTTACAATTAAAGAAGTAGCAAATGAACTTGCTTTAAGATTGATGAAAATATTTTTGAAAGATGAAAATGGTTTACGGCCGGTTTTCGGATATAATAAAAAAATTCAAAAGGATCCCAATTTTAAAGATTACATATTATTCCATGAATACTTTCATGGTGATACCGGAAGAGGAATCGGGGCATCACATCAAACAGGTTGGACAGGTTTAATAGCAAAGATTATTAATTCAAATTACAAAATATCAGTAGAACGTAAGTAAATTTAAATTTTAATAAATATTTAAAATGTATAATATAATATTACCCAAAATAGAGTATAAGAAATTTTTACAAACGAGAAATACTTTACAATTGTATGCACAATTATTAAGTGTTTTTAAAAGTAATTTTATGCCGCATCAAAAGAACTGGGAAGAATATAGTCTAAAAATTTATGCTAATGGTTTTTCAACCGGCCCTATACCAATTGAAACATCTAATGGAATTAAAGCAATTGAAATAAATATAAATTTAAGTGAGAAGAAGTTGGAATTATCTTCCGATACAAATCATGATTCAATTGATCTACATCAAAATAATATTGCTTCCTTTACACAATTAGTTTCGGAAAAGTTAATAAAATATGGTATTAAAGATTTTCAGCCGGAAGGAAATTTTTACTCAAATGAACCATTGAATTATGATGATGAAGAAATAAATAAAATCTGGGATTTATTAAGACAATTTTATTTTATCCTTCTTAAATTCAAGGGAAGTACATGGTATGAAACAAGCAGTATTAACTTTTGGCCGCATCATTTTGATTTAGCACTTCTCATTTTCTCCGGTAAAATAATTGATGGGCAGGAACCGAAGAATTGGGACTATTCGCGGGAACAGATGAATTTTGGCATTTCAACAGGAGATCAAGGAAATGAACAACCATATTTTTATATAACAGCATATCCTTTTAAAGATAAATTATTTGACTTCAAACTACCGGAATATGCTTATTGGCATACTGAAGGCTGGAATGGAGTTGTAATAAAATATGAGGAAATGTTAAAGAATAGCAGTTTTAATAACTCATTCAAAGATTTTTTAGTGAATTTTCTAAATTACAATTTTAAATGATTTATCAAAAAATAATTCATAAGTAATTATATTTATGAATGGCATCTTAACTTTTTGAAATGTAATCCTTAAGTCTTAGTTCATCCACATCACCGTAAGAAAATAACTCATCATCAACTAGTAATGCAGGGACAATAACAATTTCTTTCTTATTATTATATTGAGAGTCTATAATAGTTAGAGTAAGAGAGTTATTATTAAATACAAACTTCTTTAAAAAATTTTCAACCCTGTAACAAATGCTGCAGTTTTGAGTAGTAATTAGAGTTAGATTCATATTTTTTATTCAATAATAACTGAAATTTAAAATTGATTCTGTCAAATGCTTGACAAATATTATGAAATTAACTCTTCTAATTCAGATTTTTTCAAAATGATAAGTTTATTTCGGTCAAAATTTATTATACGCTTGTTCCTTAATTCAGTCAAAAGATAGTTAACGGTTTGTCTGGAGCATGCCGTAATTTCTCCAATATCTTGATGTTTAAGGAAAGGTTTTATAAAGATTTGTCCTCCTATTTCTTTCCCGCTTTTCTGCGCCAACCTGAGAATAAATGAAATGATTCTTTGGTTTGCGTCTTTGAAAACAAGATCTTCAATTCGTTCGGAGTAACTTCTTAACTTTAAACCTATTAGTTTAGTTAACTTTAGATTCAAGCCCGGATTTTTATTTATAAATTCGGCAAGGTCATTTTTATTTATAGCGCAAATTAAGGATGGTTCTATTGTAATTGCATAATCGGTTCTTTGTTCTTCTTCTAAATAAGCCATCTCACCAAAAATTTCACCTGGGTTTATTAGTGTTAAAATATTTTCTTTACCATCTGAAGAATACTTTACAATTTTTACTCGGCCTGTTTTAAGAAAGAATATGGATTTTGAAGGCTCGGCGGCAAAATAAATTGGCTGTTCTTTAGCTAATTCTTTCATAGATGAAATTTTATTTAATTCCATCTTACTATTTTCATTTAAACCATTAAAAAGATTAAAATTTTCTAAATACCAGAGTTTAGTTTTATCTGCCACTGAAACCTCTAAATAATTACTTATACATTTTAAATATAGTAAAACATTTTGTTTTAGATGAACTTTGAAAAAAATTAGAATAGTTGCTCTATGATTACATTTAATATTTTCTTCTATCTCGGCTAGAGTTAAATTTTTAATAATATAATTTACTGTCTATCTTGAATAAGCAACAAGTTTGACTATATCGTAGTGCTTCAGGAAAGGTTTAACGAAAAATTGTTCTCCAACTATTTTAACATTATTATAGTTCATTCTTAGAAGAAAAGAAATTACTCTTTTGATCCACATCTTTGAATACCATCTCTTTAATGCTTCCTCAGAAACTTTTTAGTTTCAATTTGATTAATTTAGTTAACCTAATAATTAATGAAGTAGTTTTTTCGAGTCAATTAACATTTAATAATAGCATCAAGAAAAACTTTTGGATGAAATTAAAGATTGCAATGATGATAAATCAATTGTGGAAAAATCAATTAAGCAGATAAATTTATTAATGTTAGTTACAAAACAAGGATTTTATCAATTATCAAGGCAAACAGTAGAGTTTATTTGCAAGCTGATATGAATTTTGAATTACTAAGAGATAGGGGAGTATTTTAATTTTCTATTAAAATGTATAATACGTCACTTGTTATTTGAATTTTATTATCGATATTCATTTCACTTAGCGAAACAATATTTAAAAAATAATATGAATAGGCACCGTGTAGTTATAATTGAAGCAGAAAGGCTAACAACTCTTTACTATAGAAATATTTTTTCAAAACTTAATTTTGAAATTGTAAATCATATAAATTATTCTACAGAAATTATTTCTACATTAAGGATTTTAGAACCTGACTTTATTTTAATGGATGTTGCATTCCTGGATGAACATATGGCAATCGACATTCTTGATAAACTGCAGTACTACAATGCTGAAATACCACTAGCAATAGTCAGCTCACTCTTTTTTGCAGAAATATTAAAAAAACTAAAATTGTTTCCCAACTCTGAATTTTTTCTTAAACCGCTTGACTTGACAATATTTCCTGGTAATGTGGAAAAATTAATGCAGGCAAAACCAATAAAAAATAAATTAAATCTGAATCCTTCAAAGCAGGTTTTGCATAGTGATGGAATAATTAAACGCCTTATAAATTTAATCTTGTAGGAAATTCCTGAATAACTCTAACCATGCTTCTTCGGCAGACATTCGTTGTGTATATTCTCCAAATTTTTTTACAGTTACGCCTTCGTAAGGATTAATTGGATCAACATTCCTGAAAATTAAAATAAGTGATACCGGTGCTTTAAGAGGTTTTCGTTCAACAAGCAAAGTACTTGATACAGGGGCAATGGCAGCAATCTTATTCTATTATTCCATTCCAGCCCTGAAAGTCATTCTTGCACCATTTGAAAATCCGGAAATATAAATTCTGTTTTTATCTATGTAACAACTCGATTCAATAATTGTAATTACTATATCAATAAAACTACATCATCATTCCTTTTTCTGCTGCTGGAGTTTCTTCCCCTCCGCAGTTCCATGATCTCTGGTTGAAAAAGAAACTTTCTCTTCTATAAGGATGTTTCAATACGCCATTAAAACCTGCTACAATAAAATTTTCTTTTTCTGATTTTTCAACCCAATAGCCTTGTTCTAATCCATTCTTTCCGTTACCACTGAATCCATGGAGAAAAATAACTAATGGATAACCAGAGAGGGCGTTATCTGTTCCAGGAACATGAATGCAAAAGCTTCTTTCATTTCCATCATAGCGAATAAATTTTTCTTCAAGTTTATCACAATCAATTGTTTGGCTGAATGCTATAAAAGGTATAAGAATGCTGAGTACTAATAATAATTTTGATTTCATGTTTTCTAATTCTCTATGAGTTAAAATTTTATAAGTAAAATTTCTTTGCTCAATTTAAAATAATTATATATTCTTGAGCTAATAATTAATAAAAATATTATAATACTCAATCCCAAATTCATTTAGCAGCTTAAAACAAAAGAGGAGTATGCTATGCAAGATTATGAAAAACTTGGTTCCTTTTATCTTGGTAAAATTTATAATTCAAATGAAAAAAAGATAGAAGATTCTTTAGTCATGTATGACTCAAAAGATTTAACAACGCATGCTATGTGCGTAGGCATGACAGGCAGCGGGAAGACCGGGCTTTGCATAACATTACTAGAAGAAGCAGCTATTGATAATATTCCAGTAATTATTATTGATCCAAAAGGTGACATGACAAATCTGTTGCTCACCTTCCCGGAATTTAAGCAGGAAGATTATTTGCCATGGATAAATAAAACTGATGCTTCAATTAAAGGAACAACTCCCGAACAATTTGCAGCAAGCCAGGGGGAACTATGGAAAAATGGATTAGAGAAGTGGGGACAGTCGGGTGATAGAATTAAAAAGTTTAAAGAGAGTGCCGAATTTTCTATTTATACTCCGGGAAGCAGTTATGGGACTCCAATTTCAATATTGAAGTCGTTTGATGCCCCTTCTAAAGAGTTGTTGGAAGATAATGATTTATTCAGTGAGAAAATTTCTTCTACTGCTACAAGCATACTTGGTTTATTAGGAATAGATTCCGATCCGTTAAAAAGCAGAGAGCATATATTAATTTCTAATATTCTAAAATATTATTGGGAACAAGGAACAAACCTTGAGCTAATAAAATTAATTCAGGCAATTCAAAATCCACCTTTTAAACAAATTGGTGCTTTTGATGTAGAGTCTTTCTATCCCTCAAAAGAAAGGTTTGAATTAGCAATATCTTTAAATAGTCTGTTGTCTGCCCCAAGCTTTAAAAGCTGGCTTGAAGGAGAACCACTTAATATCGAAAACTATTTACATACTGCACAAGGAAAGCCACGAGTTTCTATATTTTACATTGCTCATTTAAATGATAATGAAAGAATGTTTTTCGTTACCATGCTTTTTAATCAAGTAACAAGCTGGATGAGAAAACAAACCGGAACAGGAAGCCTAAGGGCCATTTTATATTTCGATGAAATTTTTGGGTACATGCCGCCTGTAGCTAATCCGCCTTCAAAGCGTCCTTTGATGTTATTGTTAAAACAAGCAAGAGCATTTGGACTGGGAATTGTTCTTGCAACTCAAAACCCGGTTGACCTTGATTATAAAGCCTTATCAAATATCGGCACCTGGTTTATTGGAAGGCTTCAAACGGATAGAGACAAGCAAAGAGTTTTGGATGGACTTGAAGGTGCAACAAATGAAGGTGGAAGCAGCTTTAACAGAAATGAGATCGGAAAAATAATTACTAACCTGGATAAAAGAGTTTTTCTGTTGCATAATGTTCATGAAGAACGGCCTGAAATATTTCAAACAAGATGGGCATTATCTTATCTTGCCGGACCGCTTTCTAGTATGCAGGTAAAAGAATTAATGTCTGCAAAAAATATTGAAGAAATTCCTTCATCATCAAATCAAAATGAACCGAATGTAACTATTTCTCAAAATGTATCCCCGCAGCCGATTATATCATCAGGGATTACACAATACTTTATTCCGGTTCGAGGCCCATTACAAAGTGATGCACAATTAATTTATAAGCCATATTTACTTTGTAATGCGGAAACAAATTATATTAATCCCAAGTTGAAAGTTGATCAACAAGAATCTTCAACAATGATATTTCCTATAAACGATGACCCTGTGCCTGTTGATTGGCAAAATGGAAAATCAATTGATGTAGCAATTGATGATTTGCTTAACTCTTCTGAAAAGAATTCATCCTATGTTAGCTTACCGACAGCGGCATCAAACGACAAAAATTATTCTAAATGGGAAAATGATTTTGAAGATTATATTTATCGGAATAATAGTGTTGATCTATTAACCAGCCCTTCATTAAAAATAACTTCATTACCAAATGAAAGCGAAAGAAATTTTAGAGTAAGATTAAATCAAACTGCCAGGGAAGAAAGAGATGAATGGGTTGAAAAGTTAAGAGAAAAATATGCTAAAAAATCTGCTGCGATTGAAACAAAACTTAGGAACGCAGAAGCAGCTATTGAAAGAGAAAAATCACAGTCACAGCAGCAGAATTTGACTGCCGCAATTAATCTTGGTGCAACTTTATTAGGGGCATTTCTTGGAAGGAAAACTTTTAGCAGCTCAACGGTCAATAAAGCCGGAACGACATTAAAAAGTGCCGGTAAAATTTTAAAAGAGAAACAGGATGTTCAAAGAGCAACTGAAAACATGAAAGTATTAAAACAACAGCTTCAAGACCTGGAAAATGAATTACAGCAGGAAATAATTGAATATACTGAAAAAAATGATGTGACTAATGAACAATTTGAAACTACTAAAATTCGTCCTAAGAAAGCAGATATTAAGGTTAATCTTTGTGCATTATCCTGGGCACCTTTTTGGAAACTTCAGGATAATACTTTACAATCAGCGATGGAATAAATTGAGACTGGATACTTAAATTTTAGAAAAGGTTTTAAGGAAACCCAATCCGATATTAATCGGATTGGATTTATTTTACTGCATAGTTTATATACTGCTTAACACTTAAATATTATAATTAAATTCAAATCTTCATACTAACAAATTTGAACTTTTTCGATTTACCAGTTCGCATCCATTTCTTCATTATGAACAAGATCTTCATCTATTTGATTATATTGTTCATTCAAATCAAAATTACTTCCTTTATAGTTTTTTGTATCTAATATGAATTTAGAAGTAAGATTTTGAAGATTACTGGTAAGCCTGCTCAAATCTTCTGCTGCTCTAGCAACCTGTTGAATTCCTGCAGCACTTTGTTGTGTAACATTACTAATTGCTTCAACATTTTTACTAATCTCTTCTGCGGTTGCACCTTGCTCTTCACTTGCAGCCGCAACCTGAACTATAACATTTACAACTTCATCCGAGCCTTTTATAATTTCATTTAATGAAGTGCCGGCTTTATCTGCCAAGACTTTTCCACTATCCACTACTTTTGTCCCTTGTTCTATTGAAACTACAGCACTGTCTGTATCTTTCTGTATCTGTTTAATCATTGTTGCAATTTCTTTAGTTGCTTTTGTAGTTCGTTCTGCCAATTTTCTAACTTCATCAGCAACAACTGCAAATCCGCGTCCTTGCTCTCCAGCACGAGCAGCTTCAATTGCAGCATTCAAAGCGAGTAAATTAGTCTGGTCAGCAATGTCGTCAATAACCTGAACAATTTCACCAATTTGATTACTGCTTTTGCCAAGTGCACGAATAGTGTTTGCTGATTCTTTTACAACTTGGGCTATTTCTTCCATGCCTTGAACAGTTTGACTTACAACATTTCCTCCTTCTTGTGCAATGCTGCCAGCTTTTTTAGCATAATCGGAAGCTATAGTTACGTTTTTGCTTGTCTCCAAAATTGTTTTTGTCATTTCTTCCATAGCACTTGCAACTTCAAAAGACTGGCTGCTTTGTTCTTGTGAACCTGCTGCCATTTCTTCTGTACTACTTGAAATTTGTGTGCTTGCACTTGCGGTAGCCTGTACTGCTTCTACAACATCAGAGAGAGCATTATTAAATGATTCTGCCAGCCCATTTATACTTTCTTTAATTTTGGCAAAATCACCATGGTAATTACCTGTCATTCGAGCTGTCAAATCTCCATTAGCTATTTTAGCAAGAACTACTTTTTGCTGTTCTATTGGATGAGCTACTGCATTTAAAGTATTATTTAAACCATTAATAATTTCTTTATAACCGCCTTTAAATTTATCTGCATTCCCGCGAGCACTAAGTTTTCCTTGTGTTGCGGAATCAACGAGCAGCTTTGATTCGTTGATGACATCTTTAATTGTACTTGTCATTTTATTTATAACAGGAGCAATTTCATCTTTATCGTCATACATTTGTGATTGAAAAGTTATATCTCCATCAGCAATTTTCTTCATCGCTCCAACAATACTTTCATCAACTTGTGCAGCAAACTTATCGAGTGTTTGAGCCATTATCCCAACTTCATCATTTGTATTTACATTTGCTCTTGCTTTTATATGACCTTTTTGAATTTCTTTTGCCATTTCCAAAACTTTATTAATAGGAACTAAGATATTTTTAAAGATCCTGGAAACAACAAAGAACAATAATAGTATTATAACTATTCCAACAATTAGTAAACTTATTGTTCTCGATTGTATAATATCCTTTGCGTCATCCTCAATTAAGCTATTATTTTTTGAAGCCATATCTACGACTTTATCTATGTAAGACCTATGCTGCTCATATTCTTCTTTCATTACTGTAGAAAGTAAAGTTCTTGCTTCATCTCTTTTCCCGTTTAAAATAAGAGGAATGAATTTACTATCTCTTAAATCATAAAATTTCATTGCAGGGTTATATGATTTATTAATCATATCATCCTTCATTTCATTATCGGGGAGTGCTTTTGCCCAATAATTATGTCTATTGATGTAGTCTTCTTTAAGAGATTTTGCTTTATCAATTAGTTGATTTAGTTTTTCTTTATTAGTCTCATCTATCATTTGATAGGCATTAAGATATGATTCTACTATATAATCCGGAGGGGGAAGTATATCAGCAATTAGATCTTTTCCCTGGACTATTTGTAAATACATGTCTCCATTGACTCTCAACTTTTCAATTGTCTGATATGACATTAATCCAAACACAACCATACCAACCAAAAAGAAGAGGATTATTATCCCCATTTTTTTTGATAATTTTAGGTCCGAAAACCACTTCATTTGAGAAACCTCCTAAGAAATATTTATATTATTATCGAATATTTCTGAAATAGTTTAGTTTTAAGTACCTGGAAGGATAAAAGATATGTCTAAAATTGTAGAAATATCCTACAAACAATTGATCTCAAATTAAAAGAATAAGATTTTTTTCAGAAAAAGGCATTAATTTTTTTTAGAAGATTTTATATTCACTGGGTAAATTTTAAGGTATGATAACGCATATTTTCCATACTAATATACTTTGAAACCAATTTCTCAATTTAAATATTTTATTGTTATGAATTCTAAGTTCAAGATATCAATATGTTAACTGGAAAATTAAACAATATGTCAATTGAACAGTTAAACAATTTAACATTTCTCCCAGTTATTATTTTTTTTGCTGTTAAAGATTGCTTCAATCACTTTCATATTATTCAAAGCATCCTCGATAGGGATGGGAACTTGCGTATCATTAATGATAACTTTAGAAAATTCATCGCCTTGGAGAGTATATTGATCGCACGGTTCAAAAGTAATTGTTTCTGTTTTTTCATTAGCGTAAATAATTATTTTTGTTTCATTATCTGATGGGGCATTCACTGGAATTTCAACATCAATCCTTCCATCGGTTCCTAATATATTTGCTCCTTGAAATGGGTGGAGCTGCGTTGAGCAAGTAAAAGATGCACTTCCTCCTTTAAACTCAAGCATACCTGACGTAAGTCTGTCTATTTTCATAACCGGATCAAAATCGATGCTGCCCACTACTCTGATTGGTTCATCGTTAAAAAGAAATCTTGGAATGGAAATACAATAACATCCGATATCCATTAATCCGCCTCCTCCAATATCAGATTTGTTCCGAATATTATATGGATCTAAATTCAAATAAGAGAAAAAAGATTGAACATTTCTCAACTTACCAATTGCGCCGTTATTAACTAACTCTTTGACTTTTTGCCATTGAGGGTGAAACTTATACATGAAGGCTTCCATTACTTTAAGCTTTGGATATTTTTTTACTTCAGATAATAATAACTCAGTTTCTTTAACATTCAAACTGATTGGCTTTTCACAAAGAACATGCTTACCGGCTTGTAATGATTTTATTGTGTAGGGAACATGTAGATGATTTGGTAAAGGAATATAGACAGCCTCAATTTCAGGATCAGATAAAAGTTCTTCATAAGAACCATAAGCTTTGGGGATATTTAATTCTTTTGCAGCTTCTTTTGCTTTGTAAATATCCTGCGAAGCAATGGCAGCAATATTACAATAATTTCCTGTTTGCATTGCAGGAATAACTTTTAACCTTCCAATTTTGGCAGTGCTTAATACACCCCAATTAACTTTTTTCATTCTGTTCTCCGTAAAAATTTAGCTTAGTTACCATAAAACAAATAACAAAAATAAAATTAAATTAACAAAAATAAAGGAACACTTTATATTTACATTGACTCAAATAATACAGCCAAAGAGTGGGAGTTTATTAACTTATCCTTATCTCGACAATTCAACTCATCTTATCTTTAATTTGAAGCGAGTGAATATGAGCATGATCTGATTTAATCAGGAACAGGAAGACATTTATTAATAATAATCATTTTAAAATATTTGAAACCTTTTAATGAACTGGTGCATCAAATTTGCAAAATAAATAGACTCGTATGTACAAAATTAAGCAAATCAAGTTTTTAAAGTTTATAAAAGCTGACATAGTTCCAGGTGTTCATGCGATTAGGTTTCTCTTATCAAAACTTACGGTCAATAAAATAAGTATTTGAAATTAGAGTATTAAATATTAAGTTTTCCAAATAACTTTACGAAAGCAGTGTTTATAAAAATTTGTTAAAAGCTTATTGACTTACTCAAATGGGGAAGTTGTGTCTTTAACAAATTTTTGTATTGCTGCTTTTTTTATTTTAAACAAATGATGGAGTACTAATGATAGAAAATTCTGGTGAAGGTTTATACAGTTCTAAATCGTCAGATTTAATAATGAAATCTTTTCATCAAAAGGGGAACAATGGAGTAATCATGAGATTATTAATTATGATTATTTTGTTAGCCGCATTTTCAATAAATGCTCAAAGTTTTGCATTAAAATTAGAACTGAATAATAAATACACTGAATACAACAATTCATCAACATCGTTGTCTGCATTGGACTCAACCACTGAATCTGTATTTGGAAATGTTGATAGTTTATTTGAAGATACAAAGCCAAAGCTTCTTCCTGATAAAATGAGTATCATGGAAAGTTTTCTTTGGGGTGAAAACGGGTTAACCAGGAAAATTGGATTAGTTGATGATTTATCTCCTGATGAAAGGGAACATGAACTTAGTATACGCCGTGCAATGCTGACTACTCACCAGATAGGAGGTTTTACTACACTTGCCTTAATGCTGGCAGCAGATTATTTTGGTCAAAAAAGAATTGACGGAAACATAAATGCTGGGGATATTCATCAAACATTAATTGCTGCAACAATAATTTCTTATTCGGCAACTGCATTGCTTGCAATTCTTTCACCGCCGCCTTTAATTCGACGCGATGAAGAAAGTACTACAACGCTGCATAAAACCTTGGCCTGGTTTCATGTAGCCGGAATGATACTAACTCCAATTCTTGGTTCAATGATTGGAGGAAGACGCCACTTTAATATTGATAAAGCACATTATCATCAAATATCCGGTTATATAACAACAGCAATATTTGCTGCTTCAATGATTGTAGTAACATTCTGAAAGGTGAAATAAATGAATCCCAAAAAAATGTATTTCTTAATAAGCATATTAATTCCTTTTACTGCTATTATAGCTCAGCCGAAAAAATATGAAGCGGTTAAAGAAGAATCTTTTATAACTTATAAATTAACTCACCCTCTTCACGAAGTAGAAGGAACTAGTCATAATGCAGCTTGTTTGATTTATGCAGATGCTAAAACAAAAGAAATTAAGAATGTTCTAGTTGAAGTAGGTGTTACATCTTTTAACAGCGGCAATTCAAACAGGGACTCACATGCTATGGAAGTAATAAATGCAATCTCAATTCCTTATGCAAAATTTTTAAGTACGAGTGTTGAACAAAATGGTGATAGCATAAAGGTTCATGGTAAGCTTACCTTTCATGGAATAACAAAGGATATTGTTGTTAATGCTGCTGCTGAATGGTCGGATGGAAAGCTTGTAGTAACTGGTGCTTTTGATATCAGCTTAACAGAATTCCATATTGACCGGCCCTCACTTCTTTTAATACCTGTTAATGACTCACTTAAGTTTACACTAAAACAAGTCTTTAATTTGTAATTAGCTTTAACCTCTAAAAAAAATTAACCCAATTTCTTTAAAGAAATTGGGTTAATGAAATGATACTTCATTTAAGTTTTAAGGATTGATTCAAATACTAAATTAATTTTGTTTCATAAGTATTTTTTTTGCTCTAGTTGATTTCCTTATGTAAAGAGAAAAAATTTAAAATAAAAATGATATGCAAAAAGAAGGGAAGGGATAGAGTATTTTTGTTCTTAGATTTGTCTTTAAAATATCATAAGTTGTTTTAATGAAAAATGTATTTATAAATTTCATCATTTTTTAAAAACTCCTTCCACTAATTTTATCAAATCCTGAATCAAAAACGGCTTCGAAATATAATGGCTCATTCCTTTTGACAAAAATTCATTTTTATCTTCTTCGCTTGCATAAGCTGTTACAGCAATTATTGGAATATTTTCATAACCGGATATCTTTTTAATAACCTGTGTAAGTTCTTCACCATTCATTCCTCGCCCTAAATTTATGTCCATCAAAATAGCATCGAATGATTGTTCCTTAACTTTGGTTAATGCAATTTCAGCATTTTTAGCTGTATCTATTGAATAATATTTTGCAAGAGCAAGCGTGACAACTGCAATTGAAGTATCATCATCTTCTACGTAAAGAATTTTTTTAATTGCTCCCATTTTACTAGGCTCTATATTAATTTTATTGCCCAATTTGTTTTCTGGCGACTTGTCGGAATCATCATTCGAAACAACAGGAATTTCGATTATGAAAGTTGAACCTTTACCTTCCTCACTTTTTAGATGAATATTCCCCCCAAGAAGTTCAACATACTTCTTTGAAATTGATAAACCCAGCCCTGTACCTTGATAGCTGCGTGTAGTTCCTTCGCTTGCCTGCCTGAACTCTTTCCAAACCAAATCATGCTTCTCCGGCGGGATACCGATGCCTGTATCAGCAACTTTTATTACAAGCATTTCATTTTCATTTTTAATCTGAGTTTCTGCAGATAATTTTATTCCGCCTTTATTTGTATAAATGATAGCATTGCTTACCAGGTTATTTAATATTTCAATTAGTGAAGTTTCATCTGTAACGATAACTGAATGGGTAACATTTACATAAGTATTAAATGTAAGATTTTTCTTTACTGCAGCAATTGAAAATTGCTTATAAACATTATTAATCAAGTTATGTATATCTATCTTTTTGGGGAAGATTTGAATCTCATTTATTTCTAGCTTAGAAAGATTTAAAATTTTAGTTAGAGTGTCTTTCATCCTAACGGAGGTTTTTAAAATTCCTTCAGCCATTTCTTTTGTTTCAGGGTCGGTTAAAATTTCCGTTAATAATTCAGCAAAGCCCATAATGCCGACAAAAGGTGTACGAAGTTCATGACTCATGTTTGCAAAGAAAATGGTTTTAACTCTATTCATTTCTTCTGCTTCTTCTTTCGCTACGATTAACTCCTGCACTATCTTTTTCTTTTCTGTAATATCCTGTTTTACTGCTAAAAAGTTCACAGTTGTTCCGTCTTTATCTTTAAGAGGTGAAATGACAACGTCCTCCCAAAATAGTTCCCCATTTTTCTTTTTGTTCTGCAATTCTCCTCGCCATGTTTTTCCGGAGGAAATTGTTTGCCAAAGCTCTTTATATTTTTCTTGCGGCATTTGCCCTGATTTTAATATCCTTGGATTTTCTTTTATCGCTTCTTCAAAAGTATATCCTGAAATTTCTTCGAAAGTTTTATTTACATATTCAATATTTCCTTTTACATCTGTAATAACAATTGAGGCCGGACTTTGCGAAACAGCTTCTGAGAGTTTTTTTAACTCATTTTCTATTTCTTTGTTTTTAGATATATCTACTGTTGTTCCTCTTAGACCGATTGTTTTTCCATCATGTATAATTGGCCCAACAAAAGTCAAAGCGGCGAATGTTGTTCCGTCCTTTCTTAACATTTCATATTCATTTTTGGTTGCAGGTATTCCTTTAAGTACGCGTTGTATATCTTTCAAAGCAATTTCTCTATCTTTTTTAGAAACTGTATCAATTATATAAACACCTTTAATAACATCTTCACTTGAATACCCATAAGTGGTTAGAGCTGTTTCATTTGCAAATGTAAGTTTACCATCAATATCTGTTTCAAAAATTGTTTGAGGAAGCAGGTTAGCAAGTTCTTTAAATCTTCTTTCACTTTCGCGAAGAAGATTTTCATTACGCCGCCGTTCAGTAATATCTGTAAGAGAAACAATTATTTTTGAAAGAGATTTTTCGTAGCCGGAGCAAACCGAAAAATTTACATTTATATTTAAAGCTTTGCCTGACAGGGTTTTTAAATTAGTGTCGATTGACATCTCTGTTCCGCCATTCCAAAGGCAAATGAGCTCTTGTTTGAAAGTTTGAAAAGAATCAGGAGTGAAAGTATCTATCAGGCTTCCAAGAAGCTCTTCCTTATTAGCTGCTTCAAGTAAGATAAGAGCCGCTTTATTTACATCAATTATCTTTGCTGAGTTAAAACACTGCTTAATAAATTCATGGCTATTTTCAAAATAAGCTTCAATATCAGTTATGCCTTCGTCTTTTAATTGGTCAAAAAGAATTTTGATGTCTGAGAAATCTTCTTCCCATAATGAAATAGGGGAGTTTTCAAAAATGGTGCGGTATTTGGATTCACTTTCTTCTATTTGTTTTCTCGCTTCTTCAAGGTCTTCCAGCATTTTTACAAGTGCTGCCGATTTATCCTCCAGATGTTCCATTTGTTTGAGCAACTGGGGATAATAAGTTTTGCGGAAAGAGTGTTCACCAATTCCGATTAATTTTTCCTGCAATGAATATTTAATTTCTTTCGAATCAGAGTGCTCGTTCATAAATATCCTTTATATCTTCCAACTTTGGGTTTCTTGGGTTAGTTGCTAAACAAGGATCTTTAATTGCATTATTTGCTAATTTATCCAAATCCTTTTTGTTTACTCCTAATTCTTTAAGAGTAATATTGATTCCAGCTTCCTTTTTAAATTCTTTAATTTTTTTTATCAAGATAGATTTTCTTTCACCCGGGTTAATATTTTTCAAATTAAGATTTAGTGCTTCTCCAATGTTAGTATATTTTTCAACGCAGGATTCAAAGTTATAATCAATAATATATTCCAACAATACAGCATTACACATACCATGAGGTAAATCTAATAAACCTCCAAGGCTATGCGCCATACCATGAACCAATCCTAAACTTGCATTAGAAAAAGCCATCCCTGAAAGTAAACTTGCCATCATCATGTTATTTCGATACTTCATATCATTAGGATAATTTAATGCATGAATTAAGTTTTCATTTATTAATCGAATAGCTTCCAAAGAAGTTAAATTAATAATTGGTGAGCTAATATTTGACACATAAGCTTCAAATGCATGCACAAACGCATCTAGCCCTGTTGATGCAGTAAGTTCAGTAGGCATAGTGGTGGTAGTTTCAGGATCGATTAAAGAAACATCCGGTATAACTGTTTTGCTGATTATTGTAATTTTAACCTTCCTTGTAGAATCATTTATTATTGCAAATTGAGAAATATCAGCCGAGGTACCTGCAGTAGTTGGAATGCAAATTAAAGGAGGCCCTGGAGTTGGGACCTCATCAATCCCTTCAAATTCTAAAATGTGTTTGTTATTAGTAGATACTATTCCAATTCCCTTTGCACAATCCATCGGGCTTCCGCCACCTACCGAAACTATTATATCACAACCGTTTTCTTTGTAAACTTTTACTCCAGTCATTACTTCATAATCCTTGGGATTTGAAGTTATATCTTTATATATAACATACTGTATACCTTCACTAACTAGATTCTTTTCCACTTTGTTTATCCAGCCTGCTTTTATGATACCTGGATCTGTTACAAGTAAAACTTTTTTTGCCCCAAAGCTTTTAACATGGCGGGTTATTAAATTTATTGCTCCTTGGCCGTAAGTAAATTCCGGGACGATAAATCTTCTCAGGTTTGAAGTATCAAGACTATTCATAACACTAATCCTTCCTAAATGTTTTGATTCAGGTTTACTGCGTTATTTTTTTTATTCGATCTATAATAATTAATTAATTTCGGGATTATTTGAATACCAAGTTTCAATTTGGATACCGTTTATGTTAAGTATAAAACTGAAAAAAAATATTATCAAGATTACAAAAAGTTAAGACTTATTATTTACAACTAAATAATATATTTCATTCCATTTTCATGGAATGCATTTGTTACATTAAATATCAAAACCAAGAACCTAATAAAAATACTTTTGCATGTAGTTTGAAATTTTATAGTATCAAAATTAATTGATAAGAGTAGAAGAATAGCGATATGTTTATATTAATCGAACTCATTCCCTGTTGCCTGATTATTTTTAATAATCGATTTGTTATATAAAATACTTGTTAGATAATTAAATTCCAACAAAAATTATTTTCATTATAAGACAAAATAATCTGTTTTCAAATTGAATGTTAAAAACCGATTTTATTTTTTTTGTAAAACTTCATTAACCAATTTTACCAAATCCTGAATCAAAAATGGCTTGGATATATAGTGGCTCATTCCTTTTGACAAAAATTCATTTTTATCTTCTTCACTTGCATAAGCTGTAACAGCAATTATAGGAATATTTTCATAACCGGGTATCTTTTTAATAACCTGTGTAAGTTCTTCACCATTCATTCCTCGTCCTAAATTTATGTCCATCAAAATTGCATCGAATGATTGATCCTTAACTTTGATTAATGCAATTTCAGCATTTTTAGCTGTATCTATTGAATAATATTTTGCAAGAGCAAGAGTGACAACTGCAATTGAAGTATCATCATCTTCTACGTATAAGATTTTTTTATTTACTTCTACTTCACTAGGTTCTATATTAATTTTGTTATCCAATTTTTTCTCCGGCAACTTGTTGGAATTATCATTTGAAACAACAGGAATTTCGATTATGAAAGTTGAACCTTTACCTTCCTCACTTTTTAGATGAATATTCCCCCCAAGAAGTTCAACATACTTCTTTGAAATTGATAAACCCAGCCCTGTACCTTGATAGCTGCGTGTAGTTCCTTCGCTTGCCTGCCTGAACTCTTTCCAAACCAAATCATGCTTCTCCGGCGGGATACCGATGCCTGTATCAGCAACTTTTATTACAAGCATTTCATTTTCATTTTTAATCTGAGTTTCTGCAGATAATTTTATTCCGCCTTTATTTGTATAAATGATAGCATTGCTTACCAGGTTATTTAATATTTCAATTAGTGAAGTTTCATCTGTAACGATAACTGAATGGGTAACATTTACATAAGTATTAAATGTAAGATTTTTCTTTACTGCAGCAATTGAAAATTGCTTATAAACATTATTAATTAAGTTATGTATATCTATCTTTTTGGGGAAGATTTGAATCTCATTTATTTCTAGCTTAGAAAGATTTAAAATTTTAGTTAGAGTATCTTTCATCCTAACAGAGGTTTTTAAAATCCCTTCAGCCATTTCTTTTGTTTCAGGGTCGGTTAAAATTTCCGTTAATAATTCAGCAAAGCCCATAATGCCGACAAAAGGTGTACGAAGCTCATGACTCATGTTTGCAAAGAAAATGGTTTTAACTCTATTCATTTCTTCTGCTTCTTCTTTCGCTACGATTAACTCCTGCACTATCTTTTTCTTTTCAGTAATATCTTGCTTTACTGCTAAAAAGTTCACAGTTGTTCCGTTTTTATCTTTAAGAGGTGAAATAACAACGTCCTCCCAGAATAGTTCACCATTTTTCTTTTTATTCAGCAGCTCACCTCGCCAGGTTTTACCGGAAGAAATTGTATACCAAAGTTCTTTATATTTTTCTTGCGGCATTTGTCCCGATTTTAAAACTCTTGGGTTTTCTTTCTTTACATCTATAAATGAGTAACCTGAAATTTCTTCAAAAGTTTTGTTTACATATTCAATATTTCCTTTTACATCGGTAATTACGATAGATGCCGGGCTTTGTGCAACTGCTTCAGAAAGTTTTCTTAATTCATTTTCTGTTTCTTTATTTTTGGTAATATCTACTGTCGTCCCCCTTAGTCCAATAATTTTCCCTTCTTGAACAATAGGGCCAACAAAAGTCAAAGCGGCGAATGTTGTTCCGTCCTTTCTTAACATTTCATATTCATTTTTGCTTGCTGGTATTCCTTTAAGTACACGCTGTATATCATCACCAGCGATGTCTCTATCTTTTTCAGAAACAGTATTAATTATATAAACTCCTTTTTCGATATCATCATGTGAATATCCATATGTAGTTAAAGCCGTTTCATTTGCAAATGTAAGCTTGCCGTTAATATCAGTTTCAAAAATTGTTTGAGGAAGCAGGTTAGCAAGTTCTTTAAATCTTCTTTCGCTTTCACGCAGTAATTCTTCATTTTGACGGCGTTCAGTAATATCTCTGGTAACTGTTAAAATGCCAGTCGGTTTAAGATTTTCATCTCTTAAAAATAATGCCGAAAGTTCAACCCAAACCGTAGAACCATCTTTGCAATTTTCCTCAAGTTCAAGTAAAGTTACCCTGTTCAGATCGGCATTTCCGCTTAGTTCTATTGCTATTTGTTCATTAAAAGCTTCTTTTGCTTTTTTGAAAGATTCCGGTGTTAATATCTCATTTAACGGAATGGCCATAGCTTCTTCAACAGTATAGCCGCGCAGCCTTTCAATTGCCGGGCTAATGTAAATTAGCTTAAGATTTAAGTCTAGTATTACAATTGTATCTGCTGTGTTTTCTGCAATTAGCCTAAATCTTTCTTCACTTAAACGGAGAGCTTCTTCGGCAAGCTTATGTTGCGTTATATCAACTACCATAGATATAAAATGCAACTTACCTCCAAGTTTAATAGCAGTAGTTGAGCTTAATCCATAACCTATTTCTCCATTTTTCCTCCTGATTTTAAATTCATAATTTTCTACAAAATTATTTTCAAAAAGCTTTTTCAAATTTTGTTCACGTTCTTCCGGATTTGCATATAGATTTAACTCCATTGCAGTGTGGTTAATAATTTCTTCACGTGAATAACCAGTCCTTTCAACGAAATAATCATTAACATTTACAATGCATCCATCACTTGCTCTAAAGATTGAAATCCCCATAGGACTTAATTTAAATATGCTAGAAAATCGTTCTTCACTTTCGCGCAGGGCGTCTTCAGCTTTTATACGTTCAGACTTTAAACGTAAATTGGTTATTCCAAATGCTAAATCACCGGCTAATTCTTCCATTAGCCTGATTTCATTTGGAGTAATAATATTTATTTCAGAAGAATAAATCGCCAAAACTCCAAATGGTTTTTTATTTTCGTCTTTTAACGGTAGCACTATACTTGAGCGATATCCACGTTTTAATATGGCTTCCCGCCATGGTTTCATCCTTTCATCTTTAGAAATATTTTGGGAGTAAAGTATTTCACCGCTGCGTATTGCTTTACCAGCAGGTCCATTACCAAATTCTGTTTCTTCTGACCAGCTAATAAATCCTGAAAAAAGATCTTTAAATTCAGCACCGGCAAAAGCAACAGGCTTAACCGTTTTGGATTCATCATTTAAAGCATATCCAACCCAGGCAAATGGATAATCTGTTTCTTCATAAATGATACGGCAAATTTCATTTAATAATGTCTGTTCGTCACTGGCTCTTAATAATGTTTGGTTACAATTACTAATTGCACGTAACTCCCGGTTAAGGCGTTGTAAAACTTCTTCAGACATTTTACGCTTTGTTATATCGTGTGATGTCCCGGTAAATTTTAATACATTTGCATCGGGATCTCTAATAACATTATATGTTGGTTCTAAGTAACGCAGTGAAATAAGTTCAGGATTGGTCCTAAAAATTGCACTTACAGGCGCTTCACCTTTTTCCATTTTTTTTAGTGCATTAAGAACTAGTTCTCTATCAGCAGGATGGATGTGATTTAGATAATCATCATAGGGAGGTACGCCTTTAGATTCATCAAAGCCAAACATTACATACATTTGTTTAGACCACCAGCCTCTTTGATTAACTACATCAAATTCCCAGCTACCTAAACTTGCATCAATTTCTGCCTGCTCTAATCTTGTTGTATATAGTTTGAGAGATTCTTCAATTTTTTTTCTGTGAGCTATATCAATAGTTGATAACAAAGCACGCTTTTGTCCTTTTTCATAATTGTCAATTTTCAATTTAAGCAAAACATGAATTTTTTCTCCATTCAATGTTGTGAATTCAACTTCACCTTCAAACTCGCGTTTACCTTTTGAGATAGCAATCAATTCTTCTTTAAAAAAGTCAAATGAATTCTCAGTGAAAATTTTATGAAGACTTTTTATAAGTTCATTTTTGTTTTTTGCTTTATATAATTTTAAGGCTGATTTATTAACGTTAACAACTTTTATTTTACTTAAACATTTCAATAACTCAGAAGGCTTATCATCAAAATATTTCCGAAAATCTTTTACACCTTTTTCTTTAAGCTTATTTAAATATTTATCCAGCTCACTAAATTCTTCTTCCCATAACGGGGTAGGGGAGTTATCAAATAATGTTTTGAAATGACTATGGCTTAGATGATGTGTTTCAACTTTGATAGGGTTTTCATTGGATTTTAATTTCGCTTCAGCTATTTCACTTTTAATTAATTTAGTAAGTGAATCGATATCTTTTTTGAGAATAAAATTTGCAGCTCCTTTTTTAATAAGTCCTATTATTGTTTTATTATCTTTCTTAGAAGAAACAACTATAAAAGGTATATTTAAACCGGATTCATTTAAAATTTCAAGAGCCGACAGTGCGTTAAATTTGGACAGCTTATATTCCGATATTATTATATCCCAGTTATTATCGTTTAATGCTTGTTTAAATTTTTGTTTGGTTTTTATAAGAAGGTATGAAGTATCATATCCGGCTTTCTCTAGGGTTTTAAGATAAAGAGAAGAATTGTTTTTAGACCCAGCAATTATTATTGCTTTTAAATTTTCTTTCATGAATGTTTTCCCAATTCCTTTTGTTTAGTCAGAATAAAATAGGGAGATAAAAGAAAATATATTTTATCAAAGCTAATTTGTTTGAGCTTATTTAATACATAGTTAAATAGGTAAGTATTTAAAATAGGTTTGTAGAAAATTTTCAGATGCTTACCCTCTCAATCATACTTAAATACCACTTTCGGTATATAAAATACTCGGTATAAAATTAAGTTACAATTAAAAATTTATTATTTTATATAATATTATCGAATATTTTAATACGAATTAAATACAGGTTCCTGAATTAAATTAAAAGAACTTCAAGATTTAGGCATTATGTAAGATTTGTTAATATTGAAGGTTTGGGTTAAGAATAGTATTAAAGAAAGCATAAAAAAACTAATTGAAATAAACTGAGATTGAAGTATCGATAATCTACCAACTACTTAGACAATTATAATTTTAACCCCTATTCTTTATTCCGGACATAGATTAATTTAAATCTTCCTCTGTTAGGATTTTCACGGAGTTCTACTTCAAATTTATTTATTGATTTGATTAACGGTGTTAATTTTGGGAAGCCGTAGTTTCTCGAATCAAAATTCGGCTGCTTCTTCTGCAATAAATTTCCTACATCTCCCAGAAAAGCCCAACCGTCATCGTCAGCTAAATCAGTAATAGTTGAGGAAATGAGGCTAACAACCTTTGGTGTAATTTTATCGAAATTGGCTTTTTGAACCGGCTTGTTTTTATCCGGTTCCAATTCATTTTCTTGAGTCTGATTTTTAAGAATTTCAATGTAAATGAATCTATCACAGGCAGCAATAAAAGGCCCAGGGGTTTTCTTTTCACCAATTCCAATTACGTTCATACCCGCTTCACGAAGTCTAGTTGCCAAACGAGTAAAGTCACTGTCACTTGTTGCTAAGCAAAAACCATTTACTTTTTCAGAATATAAAATATCCATTGCATCAATAATCATAGCAGAATCAGTTGCATTTTTGCCGGTTGTGTATCCATACTGCTGAATAGGGGTTATTGCATTTTCGAGTAAAACATTTTTCCACTTTGACAATTTAGGGTTTGTCCAATCACCATAAATTCTTTTTATGGTTGGATTGCCGTACTTTGCAATTTCTTCCATCATTTCCTTAACATAAGCAGAAGGAATATTGTCTCCGTCAATTAATACTGCGAGCTTTAAATCCATATAATTTTCGTTTTTTTGTTTTAAACAATATAATCAAAATACATTTATAAAATATTTAAAAATAATTTTAGAATTAAGATTATTAGATTGGGTTTGGAATATATTTTTAGCTTTGAACCATTAAAAAAATAAAAATACTAATGCAGCAAAATCATTTTCTTTGTTGTTATATAATTACCAACTCTTAATTGATAAAAATAAATACCACTAGGAAGATTGAATTTCTCAGTATTAAATTCAGCTTCATATATACCTGGTAATTTTTCTTCGTTAACTAGTGTTGCATCTTCTCTTCCAAGAATATCATAAACTTTAAGTTGTACGAATTTCATTAATGAAGTTCCTGTGTTTGGGATAGAATATTTAATGATAGTTGTTGGATTAAAAGGATTCGGATAATTCTGATATAAATAAATACTTGGTTGAACTGAAGTAGAATTATTTTTATCCCTAATTGCAGAAATCAATTCTGGTGCTGCTATTGAGTTAGCCCAGCCACCGTCTAGTAAAATTTTTTGATCATAAATTCGTTTCTTAAATGTTCCGTAAGTTATAGTTATTCCTGCTCCAAAAGTTGCAACTTTTGTATCTGATGGTATATCAAAGTAACCAGGATATGACCAGTAGTTTTTATTGAATGTCATTATTTTCGACTTTGCAATTCCTGGAGCAAAACTTAAATGTGGATGAAGAACATAATCAATTTTATTGCCTTCAATATTAAAGATTGTATCTTTTGTTACTTCCATATTCACAAAATTTCTTCCGCCTGGTTGTAGTGTGCCTGGTGATATTTCTATCTTAACTTGAGTAAGTTCGATATCATTCTTTTTACATAACACTGAAATACTTTCGGACTTAAGAGTATCATTGTTTGTATTGAAAAAATAATAATTAAGTATAACGTCTTTTATATTTTGATTGAATGATAAATTTAATTCATCTGTGTAATGAGTTGAGGATATTGGTTTTGAATAAATTAAACTATCACTCATAAATATTTTACAATATGAAACATCATCAGTAGTGAAAAACTCAAGCGGGATTGTATCATTATAAATGTTTCCATTTTTTGGATCAGTTATGATTGCCTTATTATATCTTTCATAAGCATTCCAAACTGGGCGAGGTTCTCCATATTTATCATTCAAATTTGAAAATTCAATTAAACCAAACCATTCTTCCGGGCTGGGATCATGAATGGAATCATTACCGGCTTTCTGCCAACCATCGTGATATTGAAAAACACAATTGCCTTGTACTCCCGCATCAAGAACATCGCGGTACATCAGCAAATCACCCGAAGTTTGCTGCTCAAGCGTATTCCCTCCATATCCATAATCCTGGTTTGTATTAGGTGGAGAAACAGATAATCCATATTCGGTTATAATTAATGGCATTTGTGCTGATCTATTCTGTTTTAAAAAATGAAGGAAGCCGCTGTAACCGTGCGATGCAGTAATTGTAACCGGGTTGTAGATGTAAGCATTGTATCCGGCAAAATCAAACTTTCGCATATTTATATAATCACCTATCATTGTATTTGAAAAAGAAACGGGTACGCCGGGATGTTTTTGATGAATTAAATTAATCACAAGCTGCCATAAGTTGGAAAGAGACTGAGCCCCCGCGCTGTATATGTTTTCCACTTGTGGCTCATTCATTATTAAATAGCCAATGATACAATTATACTTGGATGAATAACTAAGAATATTGTTAACTTGATTAACAGTATTTGCTATAAAAGTTGAATTGCCAAAATCTCCAGCGGGATCAATCCAAATTCCAAATAAAATTTTTAATCCTGATTCATCAACTAATTTTAACTCGTCTTCACTTAATTCACCCCAGGTTCGTATTGTGTTAAAGCCGGCATTTTTTATCCGATCTAAATCGAATTTTATTAAATCCGGATCAAAAGAATAAATCCATGAAACTTGTCCAGGACGGGAGTGAGTTGAGTAACCGATTCCTTTAACAAAAAATTTTTCTCCGTTAATGTAATACCAGCCGTTTTTGATTTGGATTGATTGGGAAAAACTAAATGAAGAACAAAGAAGAATTAGAAAAATAGTGGTTGATAATTTTTTTAACATCAGAAGTCAACTAACTTTAAATTGCAGTAACATTAATTCTTTTGCTCATCAATTAAATTTCTTAATTGAAACTCATGCCGAATAGGATGCATAACAGCATGTTCAAGCATTGCATCTATGCAATAATCCACTCCCCAATTAGATTTGAATGTAATATCTGTGCATTTATCTTCGGGGACATCAACTAAAGGCAGCCGCCATTTTTCAAGTAGATGATTTACAAATTCATCTGCTTTACTTTCTATGTTTCCCGGGTCTGGCTGAATTTTAATTTCAGGATCAGGAAGATTTAATTTATCGCACATCCATATCATATAATTTCTTGCTGCTCTTAAAATATGCCTTAGCAAGGTTTCTAATGATTTATAATTTTCATCATTGGTCTTGGGTAATTTGATATTTAATCTCTTTGCTTCTTTCCAGGTTTGGACACATGATCTTAAATGTCTTTCGTGCAATAAGACCAATGCTCGTGCGCCGTTGTATTTGTATTTTGGTAAATCTTGGGAGTTCAAAACTTTTCTCCTAAATAAAAAAATATAAATTAATATTTAGCCAACAATAATTTAAATCGAAGTGTAATATCTAACTAGATTTGGAAAAACTCAAACGAATTTTATGATAAAAAATAATTGATTGGGGTTAAGTGCAGAAATTATTATAAATGGATTTGATTATAATTTATATTTATTTAACTCTTGCAAAAACCTTGAGAGTTTTCAAAAACCCTCAAGGTTACAACAACTGCAATTATTGGAGTGATTACCGCTTTAATTTTATTTACAATTAAGTATGGAGAAATAAGTTTAGATACTTTTCAGCTTTCTGTATTTGGAGAAATAAACTTGTAAACAAACCCGGCGATTAAACCTCCAATTATTGGAGCTACCCAAAAAAGCCATAATTGTCCAAGTGCCCAGCCGCCGACAAATATTGCTTGACTTGTGCTTCTTGCAGGGTTAACTGAAGTATTTGTTACAGGTATACTTATTAAATGAATAAGAGTTAAACCCAAGCCAATTGCAATTCCTGCAAAACCTTTTGGTGCTTTTGGATGAGTTGCGCCCAGGATGATAAATAAAAACATAAAAGTCATTACAATTTCTGTAACTAATGCTGCTAGTAATCCGTAACCTCCGGGAGAATGTTCACCGTATCCATTAGCTGCAAATCCACCGATTTCAAATCCTTCTTTTCCGTTGGCAATAATGTAAAGAATGCAAGCTGCCAAAATTCCGCCTAAAACTTGTGCAATAATGTAAGGCAGTATTTCTTTTTTATCGAATCTTCCGCCGGCCCAAAGCCCGATTGTTACAGCGGGATTTAAATGTGCGCCGGAAATATGTCCGATTGCATAAACCATAGTTAACACAGTTAACCCGAATGCAAGAGCTACTCCGGCAAAGCCAATTCCTAAGCCAGGGTATGCAGCGGCTAATACAGCACTTCCGCATCCACCTAAAACCAACCAGAACGTACCGATAAATTCGGCAGCAAATTTTTTCATGAAGCCTCCTCGAAAAATTGATTGATAAAAGAACAATTAATAATACAGTAGTGTCTTTGAATTGAATATAATTTTAATCGACTTTTATTTATAGAAGCTTGGCGTGAATCTTAATGACGAACTTAAATTAAAATAAATATGATTAAGGCACAATAAGAAAATGTAAATGAGTGGATTGCTGAATGAGTGAAAGGAAGATTAAAAGTCTAAAAGATGAAGAGATTAAAAGATAAAAATCAGCGTTTATTTATTTGGCAAAAAGTTTTATATGTAGTCCATGAAATTTCAGCTATTGGTTATAAACTGTATTTAAAACTGCATCCGGATATTTTGCAGCGACATTTAATAATATTTTTGCCGGACCTTCCGGTTTTCTTCTGCCTTGTTCCCAATTTTGAAGTGTTGACGTACTAATACCCAGTAACTGAGCAAATTTATTTTGTGATAAACCCAATCTTTCACGGATCTGTTTTGGGTCGGGATTATTAAAATTAAATTCTCTACTTGCTTTCTTTTTCCCTTTTAGTATTTCACCACCTTGTTTTATACTTTTTTTCAATTCTTCAAACAATTCATCTTTCATTGTAATTCCTTTTCTACTAGTGATTTTAATATTTTCAGTTGTGATGGAGTTAAATTATCCTGTTCATTTTTAGGATAAACCAAAAGCAATAATATTATTTCATTACTTTTTATCCAATAATAAATTATCCTAACACCACCACTTTTCCCTCTGCCGGAAATTGCCCATCTTATTTTTCTAAGTCCTCCGCTTCCTTTAATAACTTTTCCTTTTTCAGGATTTAGAATTAATTCATTCTGCAGGCTACGGTACTCTTCTTGTGTTAACAAAGAGCTTATCTTTTTAGTAAACATTGTTGTTTCAATAATCTTCACAATACAAATATACGTCAATGAACGATATGTGTCAATTTATGATATTAATTACAAACTCCATTTAAAGAGTAGTAATTTGTAGTTAAAATTATATGATTGAATGATTGAATGGAAGATTAAAAAGCAAAAAGATGAATAGGTTAAAAGTTATAAATCAGCATTCATTTACTTAGCAAAAAGTTTAAATTGTTATAAACGATTTAGAAATATAATACAGAAAGTATCTTATGAGTTCAGAAAAAAAACATTGCTTAAACTGCAATAGATCCGAGGATGAGATTCCTTTGGTGAATTTAGTATATGCAGGTAAACCTGCATTCATATGTTCTAATTGTATGCCTGTATTAATACACGAGCCGGAAAAATTAATCGGTAAACTGAAAGGTGCCGAAAAAATTCCTCCTGCCCCTGCAGATTAAAAGTTTAATGAATGTAAATAGAATATTCTAAGTGTAACTTTGTGTTCTTAGTGTCTTAGTAGTGAAAAAAGGTTTTATCACTTAGTCATTGAGGTCACTTGAAACACTAAAATTTTAAAACATTGCCTCAGCATTACTTTTTATCCGAAGCAATATAGACTTGATAATGGAAGTATGTAAATTTAGATTTCAAATTCAAAAAACATGCTTCTTCTTTGAAATTTAAGCAATTACTTATAAATATTTGTTTAATCATTTTTGCTGTGCAGGGAATCAATTTTGCACAGCAAGAATTTCCATCCAGGATTGTTTCCGACACAATTCAAATTAATTTTGATAATCATTATTCAATTTCTCAAGTTTCTATTATTCCAAATTCGGAAACTATTCAGTTAAGAAAAAAAATGTTAAAAAAAGGTGATTACAATTTTAATTTTATAGAAGGATATTTTACGCTTTCAGATACTTTACCTTATTCAATATTTGATACTTTAATTGTAACCTACCGTTCTCTTAATCTTGCGTTAAAAAAAGTATATCAAAAAAGGAAACTTGCTTTAAAGGTTGATGAAAATACAAAAGATACATTAAAATATGTGGAAGAAACTTCATCAGGTTTTAGTGCCGATGAAATATTCGGTTCTAATTTACAGAAGAGCGGGACTATCGTTCGAGGTTTTACAGTGGGTACTACACAGGACTTCAGCTTGAACAGCGGGCTAAGGCTCCAGCTTTCAGGAAAACTTTCTAACGATATTGAAATCGTAGCCGCATTAACAGACGAAAATACTCCAATCCAGCCTGAAGGCAACACAGAAAGGCTGGATGAACTTGATAAAGTTTTTATTCAAATAAAACATAAGAATGCAACCGGTACTTTTGGTGATTATGAACTAAATAGAAAACAGGGTGAGTTCGGATACATTAATAGAAAGCTACAAGGCTTAATGGGGGAATTTAATTTTGAAAATGAAAACGGGTATGTAGCGATTGCCAGTTCGCGCGGTAAGTTTACAACAAATAATTTTAATGGGCAGGATGGTGTCCAAGGGCCTTATTTGCTTTCGGGAACTAATAATGAAAAAGATATTATAATAATTGCCGGAAGTGAAAAAGTCTATGTTGACGGTGTTGAAATGAAGCGCGGCGAAAGAAACGATTACATAATTGAATATTCAAATTCAAGAATTACTTTTACGCCAAATAAATTAATTACTTCTGCAAGCAGGATTACAGTTGATTTCGAATATACGGACAGACGATACGCAAGAAATTTTTTTGGAACCGGAGTGCAGTCAAAATTATTTGATAAAAAACTTGGAGTTCAATTTCAGTATATAAGAGAGGGTGATAACCAGGATGCCCCGATTGATATTTCTTTAAGTGATTCGGACAAGAAAATTCTTGCTGCTGCGGGAGATAATCGAAATGCCGCTACAAAAACCGGTGTTAGTTTAGCTGCCCCGGATTCACTTGGCAACATACATGGTACTTATCAAAAAGTTGATACATTAATTAATAACCAGGCTTTTTCATATTATGTTTATTCGCCGGGAGATTCATTGGCGCTGTACAATGTTGCATTCAGCTATGTTGGTGATGGCTTAGGTGATTATACTCGTCAGAGTTTGGGCAATTATACTTTTGTCGGCATTAAAAACGGAAATTACCTACCGATAATTTATCTGCCGCTTCCGGAGTTAAAACAAGTTGGGAACTTAGTTGTGGATTTGAATTTCATAAAAGATATTTCTCTTTCCCTTGAACTTGCCGGGAGTTCATGGGATAAGAATAGATTCTCAACCAAAGATGACAATGATAATTTTGGATATGCAAGAAATATATTTTTAAGCATGAACCCTAAAAAAATAAATATTGGGAATATTAGTCTCGGCAAAATTGGATTTTCTTATAAGGATAGATTTACACAAAGCAAATTCACTTCGGCGGACAGAATAAATGAAATTGAATTTAACCGGGATTATAATATTTCTACTACCGACCAGCAGGAAGATGAAACATTAAGAGAAGCAAGCTTAACTTTAATCCCTGTTAATCAGTTAAATATAAATTCTACTTACGGTTTATTGAAACAAGGAAGCAGCTTTAGTTCGAACCGTTATAATAATACTTTAAGCTATTCAGATAATGAAAATATTAACGTTAATTATAATTTTGATTATGTCAGTTCAAAAAATAATTTATTAAAAAGTAATTGGCTTAGACAAAAAGGAGATGCTTCCTATTTAATATGGAAGTTAAAACCCGGAGTCGAGTTTTTGGCTGAAGATAAAAAAGATCGTTTTCAAAGTGATTCTCTTTTGGATGGAAGTTTAAAATACCTTGAAGTCGATCCATATCTTGAACTAGTTGATTTGGGCGGATTAAGTCTTACAGCAAAGTATTCAAACCGCGATGATTATCTTCCAATTAAAGGAGTGATGTATAAAGAATCAAATTCAATTACTCAATATTATGAATTAAGATACAGCGGCATCAGACAGGTAAATTCAACTTTAAATTTTACCTTAAGAAATAAAAAGTATACTGATGTATATAAAAAACAAGGACAATTGGATAATCAATCGGTTTTAATTCGCTCTCAATCAAAATTTAATTTGTGGAAACCACTAAATGGTGATCTTTATTACGAAGTCTCAACGCAGCGATCTGCAAAACTTCAAAAAGTTTATATTAGAGTAACACAAGGGACAGGCAATTTTAAGTACCTTGGAGATTTGAATAAAAACGGGATTGCAGATGACGATGAATTTCAATCCACAGTTTACGATGGTGATTACATTCAGATTACTGTTCCAACTGATCAGCTTTATCCTGTAATAGATTTAAAGACGAGTACAAGATGGAAATTTAATTTTAAAGACGCTTTGGAAGATAAAAATTTGATTTCAAATTTATTAAGGCCAATTTCTACAGAAACATTCTGGCGGGTTGAAGAAAACAGCAGGGAGGAGGATTATAAGAAAATTTATTTATTACATTTCTCTGATTTTCAAAATCCGGATAAAACAATTAGAGGTTCAAATTACATTCAGCAGGATGTTTATTTATTTGAAAATGATGAGGATCTTTCAATTCGGCTACGGTATGATCAAAGCAAAAGCTTGGACCAATACAGCGGCGGAAGTGAAGGTGGATATAAACGTGAAAGAAGTATGAGAATTAAATTTAGAATGGTTAAAGAAATGACGAATCAAACTGAATATACAAACAATAACGATAATGCACTTACAAATTCTTCTTCAAACCGCAGCAGAGCGATTACTGGCAATACAATAAATACAGATTTTTCTTATCGTCCTGAAAGGAATATTGAGGTTGGTTTTAAAGTAGAAGCGGGTAGAAGTACAGATACTTATCCAACAGTTCCAACTGTTATTGATCTTAATTCTCAAACTCTTAGATTTAATTTATCTTTTGCCGGAACCGGAAGGCTAAGAATAGAAATTGAAAGAGATGAATTATCAGCAAACACAACTGATAATTATTTACCTTTTGAGTTAGTCGGATCAAATTCAATTGGAAAGAATTTTTATTGGCGGTTCAATTTTGATTACAGAATATCTTCAAACTTGCAGTCAACAATCAGCTATAATGGAAGAGTTCAAGGAAAGCTTCCAGTAGTTCATACTGCACGTGCAGAGGTTAGAGCATATTTTTAGACAATAGTCATTCATTGTCAATAGTTGTTATTCGAAGTTATTCCTAGATTCTGAAGGAGCAAAAGCAATAGGATACTGAAGAACACGAATGCAACTGATTTTCGCGGATTTAAATCCGTGGTCTATTGGTTTTAAAGAAATCTTGTTTTGAATTAATCATTATTTAAATTTTAATAAAATATTTTAGGAGCGAAATTGAATATTATTTCAAATATGATTGAAGCTCACATTTTTAGAGAAGTGAAAAGGGGAATAGAATTTTTGCTACTCAAAAGAAATGAAAATCAAATTTATGCTGGTTTATGGCAGATGGTTACTGGAAAAATGAAAGAAGGAGAAACAGCATATCAAACTGCGCTAAGAGAAATAAAAGAAGAGACAACATTAAAACCGGAAAAATTTTGGGTTGTTCCCAATGTTGATTCATTTTATTCTCATGAAAATAATTACATATCTATGATGCCGGTTTTTGCAGCTTTGGTTGATAATAATTCTTCAGTGCAAATTTCAGATGAGCATTGTGATTATAAATGGGTGAATCCCGAAGAAGCAAAAAAACTTTTAGCCTGGGTTGGACAAAGAAATTCGGTTGATATTATCACTCAATATTTTACTAAAGAAATTAATTTTCTTAACTTCATTGAAATTCGGCTTTGATGCAAAAAAAAATTATGTATTAAAAACCGATTTTCATATTTTTACTATTCACTTTTTAATCATTAAAAACGGGAGTACAATTTGGGTTTATTAGTAGTTGGTTCACTCGGTTTAGATGATGTAGCAACACCATTTGACAAAGTTACAAATGCACTTGGAGGATCAGCAACTTATATTTCACTTTCAGCAAGCTATTTCAGCGGCCCTGTTTATCTTGTTGGGGTTGTAGGAGAAGATTTTCCACAAAGATATATTGACCTGTTAGAAGAACATAATGTTGATCTTGATGGGCTTCAGATCATTAAAGGTGGAAAAACTTTCAGATGGTCGGGGAAATATCATTACGATTTAAATGTCAGGGATACACTTTTAACAGAATTGAATGTATTCCAGGATTTTAATCCTATAATTCCAGAGAAATACAGTAAATCCAAATTTGTTTGTCTTGGTAATATCGATCCCACCCTGCAGCTAAAAGTTTTGGAGCAGCTTGAAAATCCTCATTTTGTTGTTTGCGATACAATGAACTACTGGATAGAAGGAAAGCTGGATGATTTATTAAAGGTTCTAAAAAAAGCAAATGTATTAATTATAAATGATTCTGAAGCCCGGCTGCTTGCTAATGAGCCAAATCTAATTAAGGCTTCTAAAAAAATCCGTGAGATGGGTCCCGAAATATTAATAATTAAAAAAGGAGAACATGGTGCTTTGCTGTTTGCAGATGATATAATTTTCTCTGCCCCGGCTTATCCAATGGAAATGATATATGATCCGACTGGTGCCGGTGATTCTTTTGCCGGCGGGTTTATTGGCTATCTTCACAAGACTCAAGATTTAAGCCCGGAAAACATGAAATGTGCAGTGATATATGGAAGTGCAATGGCTTCATTCTGCGTTGAGAAATTTAGTACGCAAGGTTTGGAAGATTTAGAATATTTAAGAGTTCAAGACCGCTTTAGAGAATTTATGAATCTTTCGAGGTTTGGTGAAAAAGAATAATTATTTCTCGATAGATTTTAGAGACAATAAGCTTGTCTATCTTGATCAAACAAAACTTCCATTGGTAGAAAATTATATTGAAACCGATGATTACAATCGTATCGCTGAAGCAATAGAGAGATTGGAAGTTCGAGGGGCACCTTTAATTGGAGTTTGTGCTGCGTATGCAATAGCTCTCTCTTTAAAGAATGTTGAATCTTCATCTTTTAATAGTGTATTTCAGAAAGCTTATGAACGAATTGAAAGAACACGTCCAACCGCTGTAAATTTATTTATGGCTCTTGAAGTAATGAAAAAAGTATTTGATGAAAATTCAACAAAAGAAAATTTGTATGAAATACTTTTAAACAAAGCAAAGGAAATTCATCAAGAAGATATTGAAAAATGCAGGAAGATGGGGGAGAACGGTTTAAAAATATTCAAAGTAAAATCTACTGTTCTTACTCATTGCAATACCGGTAAGCTTGCTACAGCTGGTGACGGTACTGCATTCAATGTAATTAAAACCGGTTTTGAAAATGGACTTGTTAAGTTTGTATATGCTGACGAAACGCGTCCGTTGCTTCAAGGTTCCCGCTTAACTGCTTTTGAATTGGAAAGAAGTGGAATCCCTTTTGCTATTCAAAGTGATTCTTCTGCAGCAGTTCTTCTTCAGCAAAAGAAAATTGATTTTGTGATTACCGGGGCGGACAGAATTGCTTTAAATGGAGATACAGCTAATAAAATAGGAACTTACAGTTTAGCAGTTCTTTGCTATCATCATGGTGTCCCATTTTACATAGCAGCTCCCACAACAACTATCGATAAAAAATTAGTTTCAGGCGAAGACATAAAAATAGAAATAAGAAATAAAGAAGAATTATTAAAAGTAAATGGAGTTAAAATTACTCCCGATAATTATGATGCTTTTACCCCGGCTTTTGATGTTACACCGTCTCATTTGATTACCGGGATAATAACAGATAAAGATGTGTATTCCTTCCCTTATAATTTTTTAAATGAGCCAGATTAATAAATCAAATGCTTTTGTTTTAAGCAAGCTTGATTACGGCGATACCAGCAGCATTGCATCTCTCTTCACTCAAGATTTCGGAAAGTTGTCTGCAATAGTTAAAGGTGGAAGAAATCCAAAATCAAAAATCAGCCTGATAATTGATCCTCTAAATCAAATTGAGGTTGTGTTTTACAGCAAAGATACACGTGAAATACAAATTATCAGCAGTGCATCTTTAATAAATCATTATTCACATATCAAAGAAGATTTCGAAAAATTAAAATACTGTTATGCAATTTTGGAGCTGGTAAAAAATTTAACTGCCGAACATGAAGTTTATAGTAAATTATTTAAAGGTATTGAGCGAATCTTCTATCTATTTAATACATCAAATGAGCAACCCGAAATTATTTTTGGCAGATTTTTTATCTTCATGCTTACAGAAATCGGATATGAAGTGCAGTTAGATGATTGTGCTTCTTGCGGTAAAGCAAACGAATTAAATAAGGATTTGTCATATAATTTTGAAATGGGTACATTATGCAATGACTGCAGAAAAAATTTTATAGAATCATTTTCATTTAGTTCGGAACTTTTTTATTACTTGCTATGTCTAAAGAACAATAAAAAGGCAGATACGAAATTTATTAAACAAGACACTTTGAAGAATGCGATTACATTTTTGGAAAAGTTTTTAAAGCATCATGTTCCGGATTTCAAAGGCATAAAGTCTTTCCAATTTTATAAATAAAAATAAAGAGGTAATATAAAAGTTTATTGATACTAATGCAGTAATGCATATTAATTAAAATATGAAAATAATTGGAGGACAGATAAATGAAATCTAAAAGTATGTGGGGGGCAATATCATTAATAGTTGTAGGTATAATTTTAGGGGTTGTATTAGTGTCCGGTTTTGGTTTGGTTAGGCCGAGCCTTGCCGATATTAGCTTAGGTGCAAACAATCCGCCAGTGAGCCTTGATGCGGATGCAACTTCATTTAGTAAAGCGTTCATTGAAGTTGCAAATAAAGTTACTCCTGCCATCGTAGAAATTTCTGTTGTTTCGGAAATGAAAGATAACCCTCATGACGGATTTTTCTTTTTCCCATTTAAAGATATGCCTAAAGATGAACGAGGTACTGGCAGCGGAATTATAATTTCGGATGACGGATATATAATTACAAATAATCACGTTGTTGAAAATGCAAAATCAGTAAAAGTTGGCCTGCATGATAAGAGAACATTTGATGCAACAGTTGTGGGGACAGATCCTTTAACCGACCTTGCAGTTATAAAAATCGATGCTAAAAATTTGCCAACCGCTTATCTTGGTGATTCGGATAACTTAAAAGTTGGCCAATGGGTAATGGCAATAGGTAACCCGTTATCCTTAACTTCTACAGTTACAGCAGGAATTGTTAGTGCAGTTGGCCGTGGAGGATTAGGTTTAATTAAAGATAGATATGGCGTTGAAAACTTTATTCAAACAGATGCTGCTATAAATCCTGGCAATAGCGGTGGCGCTTTAGTTGATCTTTCAGGTGCAGTGGTTGGTGTTAACTCTGCGATAGCATCTTCTAACGGAGGAACATATATAGGATACGGGTTTGCAATTCCTATTAACATGGCTAAAGCAGTTGCAAAAGATTTGATTGCTCATGGAAAGGTAAGCCGTGGTTATATCGGTGTAAGCATTGGCGAAGTTGATGATGCTATGGCAAAATCAATCGGATTAGACAGGCCGAAAGGAATTATGGTTCAAGGTGTGCTTGATGATGGAGCAGCTAAAAAAGCTGGTATAAAACCAGGTGATGTAATTCTAAAAGTAGATGGCAAAGATGTTAATGAGCCTAATGCTTTGCAGAGTTATATTGCTTCAAAAACTGCTGGTTCTCAAGTTACTCTAACTATATTTAGAGATGGAAATGAAATCGAGAAATCTGTAACCTTAAAAGCACGCGATGAAGATACAAAAGCTAAACCTGTTGTGAATGAAAATAATAATGATAATAATAGTGAACCCAAAACTACAACAGTAGATATATCTTCAATCGGATTATCTGTTCAGAATTTAACTACTAAACAAAAAGACGATATGAAGATTGATAATGGTATTTTAATTGCCGGAGTAAAACCATTCAGCAGTGCAGAGGACCAAAAGTTATATCAAGGTTTGGTTATTACAGAAGCTGATAAAAAGAAAATAAAAGATGTTGACCAGTTTAAGGATATAGTTAAAGATAAGAAAGGTTCGGCAGTGCTGCTCAAAGTTGAAGATGGAAAGGGCAATAGCCGGTTTGTCGGACTTGAAATACCAGAATAAATTAAACCACAACTTTTCTTAATAGCGCCCGAATTATTCGGGCGTTTTTTTTATATTTGCACATTCAATCACTCGGAGATTAAATGATAAGATTTTTAACCGCCGGAGAGTCGCACGGTAAAGCGTTAACTACTATTATTGAAGGCTTTCCATCAAATTTAAAAATTGAAAATGAATATTTAAATTTTCATTTGAAACGCCGTCAAGCTGGATATGGAAGAGGGCATAGAATGAAAATTGAAACGGACACTGCCGAGATCCTTTCAGGTATAAGATTTCAAAAAACATTGGGCTCACCAATTTCTCTGATTATTAAAAATAAGGATTGGGAAAACTGGGTAGAGAAAATGACATCTGGTAAAAGAACTGCTAAAGTTGAGAAGATAACTATTCCCCGTCCCGGCCATGCTGATTTAGTTGGTGTTTCAAAATATAATTTTAATGATATTAGAAATTCAATTGAACGTTCAAGCGCGAGAGAAACTGCAGCAAGAGTTGCAGCATGTTCAGTAGCAAGAAGATTTTTAAAAGAATTTGGTATTTCAATCGGCAGCTTTGTTGAGAGTATTGGCGGCATTTATCCAAAAGAAAATTTTGCTGATAAGCTTTTTGCAAATGATTTGCCTAAAAATTTTAAAGCCTGGAAATTATCTGAGGATGCCGATAAAAGTGATGTTAGAGTTTTAGATAAAGCACATGAAGGAAAAATTATTAATAAAATTAAGCTGGCAAAAAAGAAAGGCGATACACTCGGCGGAACTTTTTATGCAGTTGCTACAGGAGTTCCCTTAGGACTTGGAAGCTTTATTCAATATGATACGAAGCTTGATGCAGAGATTGCTCATTCGATAATGTCTATCAATGCTGTAAAAGCAGTTTCTATTGGAACCGGGTATGAATCTGCGGAAAAATTTGGTTCGGAATCTCACGATGAAATTATAAAATATGGAGAGCAAATAATTAGGAAAACAAACAGAGCCGGCGGAATTGAAGGCGGAATCTCAACAGGGCTTCCTATAATTGTAAAAGCTGCAATGAAGCCTATTGCAACTTTAATGAGTCCAATTGAAAGCGTTGATTTGTCAACCATGAAAAAAGTTGATGCAAGAAGAGAGAGAAGTGATTTTGTTGCGGTGCCGGCATGTGCAGTAATAGCTGAATCAATGCTTGCCTGGAGCTTAGCCAAATATTTCCTTCTTAAATTTGGCGGAGATTCTATTGAAGAAACAAAAGATAATTTTAAAACCTATAATTCGAAATTGATAAAAAGGATCACTAAAAATTTTAAGTCCTAAAAAATTACTAAATTGTTGCACTGTTAAATTGCTGAATTGAATATTACAGTATGATTGTTTTTTTAGCCGGTTAACATTTTAGCCATTAAACCATTAAACAAATTTTCTAAATATGATAGTAGTTAAAAAATTTATTTTCAATCCATTCATGGAAAATACATATGCAGTTTGGGATGAAGAAACAAAAGAAGCGATGATAGTTGACCCTGGCTGTTCAAATGATGAAGAAGAATTAACGCTTTCTTCATTTATTGAAGAGAGGCATCTAAATTTAAAATATATGATAAACACTCATTGTCATATTGACCATTTTTTAGGATGCCGGTTTGTTAAGGAAAAATATAACCCGGTTTATTTAGTCCCTGAAAATGATTTCCCATTGTTACAAAATGCTGAAGGCCAGGCATCAATGTTTGGAATTGAAATGAAGGCTCCTCCTGGTCCGGATGATTACTTATCAGAAAGGAAGCAACTTTCATTAGGAAATAGTTTTATCAAATTACTTTTTACTCCCGGACATTCGCCAGGTGAATATAGTTTGTATTTTGAGGAGGAAGAGTTTTGTATTACCGGTGATGTTTTGTTTCAAAAAAATATCGGCAGAACGGATTTATGGAATGGTAATTACGATGCACTAATCAAATCAATAAAAGAAAAATTATTTACCCTTCCAGACGATGTTATTGTCTATAGCGGGCACGGTGAAAACACTACTATCGGCGAAGAGAAAATTAATAACCCATTCTTAAAAGATTTAAGGTAAGATTGTTTATTGATATATATGCTACTTATGAATATTTTAGTTCATCAAAACATAAATAAATATTAAAATAAATTTTAATAAATGTCTGATAACCCGCGGGTACAGAAAACTATAATTTACTTCTTCGCTTTAATTTTCATCCTTTGGATAATTCTCTTCGAGTTCATTTTACCTACAAATAATTTTTTGCCGAAACCTTCAATTGTTTGGGATTCTTTTGGGGATTTATTTAAAGACTATAAGCTTTTAATTAATTATCTGTCAACATTAGCTGTAATATATTTTTCAATTGCTGCAGCGTATTTTTTAGTTAGTTTGTTAAAAGGATTTTTACTTACTGAAGAATATCAATTAAAAATTTTACTTTCTTCGTCAAGGTATGTCTCAAATATTCTTTCCCCAATCTTATTTGCTTTTTTATTGATTTACTGGCTTCCAAATACAGTTATTTCTGAATTTATTTTTGCAATACTTTTATCATTATTTTCTTTTGCTATCAAAGTTCAAAATGAATCCTTGTTAATTAAAAAAGAATATTCCGACGCTGCTAAAGGCTTAGGAGCTAATGAAAAAATTATTTTAAATGAAGTTAAATGGAAAGCTTTGCAGCCAGGATTAATGAAATATATTATTGATTTTCATATTTATCTCTGGACATTAGTTCTTTTCTTTGAATATGCTAGAAACAGTTTAGGGCTTGGACAAATTTTTAGGCACGTATTGGAGTTTAAAGATTTATCAGCTTTAATAGCTTTGTTCATTGTTACCGGGATTTCTATTTGTCTTGGACACTTAGCAATTAAGCACTTTAAAACAAAACATTTTTTCTGGGATTAAAATTGAGTCAAGAAAAAAATCTATTAAGAATAAATAATCTCACAAAGTATTTTGAAGGACTTTATGGTTCTAAAATTCATGTGCTGGATAAGGTCTCTTTTTCAATTGAAAAAGATTCTGAGCATGGAAGTTTAAGCAGTATATTGGCACCGCTTGGTTCAGGAAAATCAACATTACTTAAAATTATTGCGGGAGTTGAGAGTAAATACGATGGAGAGATACTTTTTGAAAATAATGATATTAAAAATATTAAACCAAGTGATATAGTTATAATTCCGGAAGAATCATCATCTTTTCCGTGGCTGAATGTTAAAGATAATATCCTTTTTGCTGAAAAAGTTATTAACATAAAAATTAGTGATGATGATTTGAAAAAAATTATTTCTTTAGTAGGATTAACCGGTTATGAAAATCATTTTCCACATGAATCAAGTTTGGGATTCAGATTTAGGATTTCCTTAGCAAGAGCAATTGCCTGTCAGCCGAAATTAATTTTAATTGATGATTCGTTTAAGAAGATGAAAACTGAATTAAGAAATGAAATGAATCTTCTTATTAAAAATGTTGCTAAAGAATTAAGCATGAATTTTCTTTTTGCTACAACAAACATTAAAGAAGTCATACTAATATCTGATAAAATATTTTTAATGAAGGGTAAGCCAGGAACGATTGTTAAAAAAATTGATGTCCCCCAACTATCAAGCGAAGCAAAAGATTACAAAGTTAGTGTTTATGAATCTGTTAGAAATGAAATTGAAAGTTATTCCAAATCAAAAAATGAATTAGACGTTATAAATTTTTCCATTTAATTTATTTATATAATTCATAAAGTTTACAACTTAATTTTTAAGGAACCGCATGGAAGAAAAGTTAAGGGAATTAGAAAAAAAGAAAAAAGATGCAGAACTTGGCGGTGGTTCCGAAAAAATTAAAACTCAGCACGATAAAGGTAAATTAACCGCACGCGAACGAATTGATATCTTAGTTGATGAAGGAAGTTTTGAGGAAATAGATATTTTTGTTAAACATAGATCTAATGATTTTGGTTTGGATAAAAAGCAATACCCAGGTGATGGTGTTGTAACCGGTTTTGCAAAAATTGAAGGAAGGCCTATCGCTCTTTACAGCCAGGACTTTACTGTCTTTGGCGGTTCTCTTTCCGAAACTCACGCAGAAAAAATTGTAAAAATAATGAAGACTGCCATGAAGGTTGGGATTCCAATAATTGGCTTAAATGATTCCGGTGGTGCAAGAATTCAAGAGGGCGTTGTTAGTCTTGGTGGTTATGCAGATATCTTTTTACAAAATACTTTAGCTTCCGGTGTTGTCCCGCAAATTTCTGTAGTGCTTGGCCCATGTGCTGGTGGTGCTGTTTATTCTCCTGCAATTACAGACTTTATTTTTATGGTAAAGAATTCAAGCTACATGTTTGTTACAGGGCCAAATGTGGTGAAGACTGTTACACATGAAGATGTTACTTTCGAAGATTTAGGCGGTGCTGAAACTCACGCAAGTAAAAGCGGAGTAGCTCATTTCATCTTTGATAATGAAATTGAAACTCTCATGAATGTTAGAAAATTGATGAGTTATCTTCCATCGAATTTTATGGACAGATCAATTGAATTAGAATTTGATAACTCAAAATTAATTCATGATGAAAGCTTAAACTCTATTGTGCCGGATAACCCGAACAAACCTTATGACATGAAAGAAATTATTTCAAGGCTTGTGGATGATGAGTTCTTTGAAGTTCATGAAAACTTTGCTGAAAATATTATAACCGGTTTCTGCAGAATCGGTGGTATTGCAGTTGGTGTAGTAGCTAATCAGCCGGAAGTATTAGCAGGAGTTTTAGATATTAATGCTTCAATTAAAGGTGCAAGATTTATTCGTTTCTGTGATGCATTTAATATTCCTTTATTAGTTCTCGTTGATGTTCCTGGGTTTTTACCCGGCACAGAACAAGAATGGAATGGAATAATTCGTCACGGTTCAAAATTGCTTTATGCTTTTTGTGAAGCTACAGTTCCTAAAGTAACAGTTATTACTCGTAAAGCTTATGGCGGTGCTTATGATGTAATGAATTCAAAGCACATTCGTGGAGATTTTAATTTTGCATGGCCATCTGCAGAGATTGCAGTGATGGGGCCTAAAGGTGCGGTCGAAATTATTTTTAAAAAAGAAATTGCAAATTCAAAAAATCCGGAGAAAGAATTAGAAAAAAAATTATCTGAATATATTGGAAAATTTACTAGCCCTTACATTGCTGCTGAAAGAGGATTTATTGATGATGTAATAAAACCAGGAGATACTAAACAGAGGTTAGTTAACGCATTTAATCTGTTAAAGACAAAAGTAGATAAAAACCCTCAGAAGAAACATGGGAATATTCCATTATAACAATGGTATATAATTTGCTAATAAATTTAAGGAAATTCCTGATGTTTTTTATATAAACAAAGCTCTAATTTCCTAATTAAATAAATGGACATACTCAAAAACCAATTTAAGTCCTTATTTTATAATAGATAATTATATTTGTCTCATTATTTCCTTGATAATGCATTATATAAAGATTATTTTAAACACTTAATTAAATACGTGGAGATTTCATGATCAAGAATCTATTACTTATCTTTTCAATTTCTTTATTTTCACTAATTTTTGTTTCCTGCAGCGGAAATAAAGAAATTGCAAAAGATACTCAAACCACGCCTAAAGTTACTCCTAAAGGTACTTCCATAGTTTCAGAAATGCTTGAACAGGCGAGGCAATATTATGTTGCGGCTTTAGCAAAACAGGAATTAAACAGTACTAAAGAAACAATTGAAAATTATGAATCTGCATTAAGAATTATAAATAATTTAAGTTATTATCCTGGAATTGACCAAAATGAAGCTTATGTGGAATTAGAAAAATCTATAACTGATGATTATGGAAAATATGTAGATGGATTAACCGAACTACCTTCAGATGTATCATTTGCCGCTTATGAAGAGTGGACAAGTAAAAATATGCCAGAAATTCCATCCAATGAAAATGTAAAAGAAGAAACCAAATTTATTGTTCCTGCTGATGTTCCTTTGGAAGTTAATTCTACAGTTGAACAATGGACAGATTATTTTACCGGAAAAGGCCGTAATTATATGACCCTTTGGCTTGAACGTTCCGGTAAATATTTCCCGATGATGACAAAGATTTTTGCCCAGGAAGGTATTCCACAGCAATTGGTTTATTTAAGCATGGTGGAAAGCGGATTGAATCCTACTGCAAGATCATGGGCTAGTGCAGTTGGAATGTGGCAGTTTATTAAATCAACTGGGAAATTATATGGTTTACAGTCTGATTTTTATTATGATGAAAGAAGGGATCCTGAAAAATCAACAAGAGCAGCAGCTAAACACTTGAGAGATTTGCATGCTTCGCTTGGTGATTGGTATCTTGCTTTAGCTGGCTACAATGCCGGAGAAGGCAGAATTAAAAGAGCAGAGAGAAGGGCACGCAATAATGATTTTTGGTCAATCAGAAGATATCTTCCTAAAGAAACAAGAAGCTATGTTCCGCAATACATAGCTGTATGTTTAATTGCAATGAATCCGGAGAAGTATGGGTTTAATAGTATTACTTATGAAAAGCCTGAACAATATGAAACCTATAAAATAAATGATGCAGTTGATTTAGGATTTCTTGCAAGTTGTGCAAGTGTTTCATTGGACGATTTGATGAATTTAAATCCAGAGTTAACACAATTATCAACTCCGTCTTCTTACCCTGGTGGTTATGAACTGAAGGTTCCTAAAGATAAATATGATTTATTTGCTTCAAATGTAAAAAATATTCCTGAAAGTGCTAAAAGAAATTACTTGGTTCATACAGTTAAAAGAGGTGAAACTCTTTCGAGAATTGCTGCTAAATATGACGTCTCTAAATATGATCTTGCCGATGCAAATAATATATCAATCAAATCTAGATTATATCCGGGAGTTAATTTAAAAATACCTGTAGCATCCAACATTTCTAATTCTGATTATGCTTTTAATACTAACACTGAAACAGCAAATGATGATGATAATGGAGAATATGTTTCTCCATACTTAAATTTAAATAAAACACCAGATACGCCAGAAAATAATGAAGAAGGTTTTGCAACTGTAAGTGATAATGATTCGGGTTCTACAGTGCCTTTAAGCGACGAGTTAGTAATAGCTGAAAACTCAGATGATAATACTCCGGACGAAGAACAATCAGATGATACATCAGAGACAATTATTCCCGAAGGAAAAGTTGCCGTTGATTATCATGTGAAGAAGAATGACAGCTTACTAGGAATTGCAGACTTATTTAATTCAAGAGTAAGTGATATTAGAAACTGGAATAATATTCCTTATACACAAACAATAAACGTCGGCCAAAAGCTTGTTATTTATGTTCCTGAAGATAAAAAAGAATTTTATTCTAGCATTGATACTCAAACAGCAATAGAAAAAACAGTAGCGAAAAATATTGCTAAAAGGAATAACACTACTTACGTTTATCATAGAATAAGAAGAGGTGAAACTCTTTCAACAATTGCTGAAAGATATCATGTATATGCCAGTTCAATAAGGCGTTGGAATAATCTTAGAAGTAATAGAATTTATGCCGGGAAAAAATTAAAAATATTTACACACAGGTATACAAATTATGAATCTGCAGATGAGAATGTAGCAAGCACTTCCTCAAGCGATGTTTATAGATATAAAATTAAAAGAGGCGATACTATTGGTGAACTATCCGAGAAATTTGGTGTCTCTACAAATCAGATAAGAAAATGGAATAATATAGACGGGAACACATTAATTGCTGGAAAAACACTAAAAATTTATGGCGGCTCTGACGCATCTTCACTTGGAGATAATACAACAAAAACTTCTGCAAATGTAAATTATTACAAAGTTAAAAAAGGCGACACAATTGGCGAGATTGCAGAATTATTCAAAGTATCTTCATCAAGCATAAGAAGATGGAATAACCTTAGAAGCAATAGAATTTATACAGGACAGTCTTTAAAAGTTTTATCTGACAATGGAATAAATGATCTGCCGGAAGCAAATAATGATGGAAGCGGTATTCATACAGTTAGAAGCGGTGAGTCGTTATATTCGATTGCACATGATTATAGAATGAGTGTTAGTGATATTAAAGATTTGAATAATCTTGATGGAAACAAAATTATGCCCGGACAAACTTTAAAGGTAGCCCAGGCTAATGAATCCGAATCAAATAATTCTACCTCTCGAATTAAAGGAGCACAAATTCATAGAGTTGAAAGAGGCGAGTCATTATATTCGATTGCACATCAATATGGAATGAGTGTCGGCAGATTAAAATCATTAAATGAATTAAGCAGCAATAAAATTGTTGTCGGCCAAAAACTAAGAGTTGAATAATAGTTTTTAATTTATAATTTTTGTGTTGGTTCTAAAAATATAAATGTTTATTTGAAATTTTGAATGCCGTTAGGGGTGTTATTCCAACACATTTGGGATAGCTGAGATGATACCCTTGAACCTGATCTGGATAATACCAGCGTAGGAAAACGAGTTAAAGAATAATTAGTGTTAGCCGTTTTACCAAACGGCATTTTTATTTTAAAGAGGTTAAGATGAAATACTTAATTATTCTTTTTCTGTTTTTCCCCTTAATAATCTTTCCGCAAATGACAACTATCACGGGAAAAATTTTAGACTCAAACACCAAATCTCCATTACCTAAAGCAAATATCTTTATTCAAGAAAACAAAACAATTGGCACTACTTCAAATGAAGACGGCAGTTTTATTCTTAAGGGAAATTTTGCATCATATTCACATTTAGTTATCACTTACATTGGTTATGATACAAATGTAGTTTCATTAAAATCATATCCATCAGACAAAAATTTAATTATTGAGCTTACACCTAAAGTTATTCCTTCTCAATCAGTATTAGTTAAAGGAAGCTTGGGTAAAGAAGGAGTTACTCCTCTAGCGTTCAGCAAAATAAAAAGAGACGAAATTGAAAAAGATTATACAGTTCAAGACATTCCGGAATTTTTAAGCAATCTTCCTTCCACAACATTTTATTCTGAAAATGGTAATGGAATCGGCTACAATTATTTAAGCATAAGAGGTTTTGATCAAAGGAGAATTTCGGTTTCAATCAATGGTATAACGCAAAATGATCCTGAAGATCATAATGTTTATTGGCTGGATTTTCCGGACTTGTTAGCTAGTACTGAAGTAATTCAAGTTCAGCGTGGAGCTGGTTCTGGAGTTTTTGGCTATCCGGCAATTGGTGGTTCAATAAATATTATCACATCAACATTTTCCAATGAACCAAAAGTTGATGTGTCAGCATCACTTGGAAGTTACAATGTCAGAAAATATTCCACTTCTTTTTCAAGCGGATTAATTGATAATAAATATTCTATATATGCGAACCTTTCACAAATATTAAGCAGCGGATATAGAAATAATTCTTGGGTTAAATTTAGTTCTTATCATGTTTCTGCAATTCGATTCGACAATAAACTTACTTCTCAAATTAATTTTTATGGAGGACCAATTGCAGATGGACTTGCTTATACAGGACTCCCCAAATTTGCAATTAAAGATAAGAAATTAAGGAGAGAAAACTTTTCTGATTGGGGTGAGGATGCCCAAACAAATACATATAGTTATACTGTACAAAGAAGGCCTGATGAAATAGAAAACTTTTCACAGCCTCATTTTGAACTTTTAAATGAATATGATTTGAATGATAACATAACTTTCAATTCTGCTCTATTTTTAGTGCTGGGAAATGGATTTTTTGATTATGACGGAAGCTGGGCAATTCCTGATTATGGTTACAATGATTATTTCCGCTTAAAAGAAAATGGGTTTTTACCGGATTCTGCTTACGGCCCGACAAATGTTTTAATTCGTGCTCAAGTTGAAAATAGACAATACGGATGGATTCCAAGAGTTAGTATAAGACATAATAACGGGGAATTAATTCTTGGTGGCGAATTTAGGATTCATAGAAGTACTCATTGGGGAAGTTTAAATTATGGAGAAAATCTTCCAATTGGACTTACAAAATATTTTAGGTATTATTTCTTCAATGGTGGAAATGATATTATAAATGGATTTGTACACGAAACATACAACTTATCGGATAAAGTAAATTTGCTTGGAGAATTACAATTAGCCTTTCACAGGTACAAATTATATAATGAAAAATATGTGGGAACCAATTTTGAAATTAGTAATTTATTTTTTAATCCAAGAATAGGTATTAATTATAAATTCAACGAACTTCAAAATATTTATGTTTCATACGCAAGAGTTTCAAGAGAACCTCGCCTGAATAATTATTACGATGCTGCAGAATCAAGTGGAGGAGCAACTCCTCAATTCGAAGTTAATCCTAATGGAACTTATAATTTTAGTAATCCTCTTGTTAAGCCGGAAACCATGAATGACTTTGAACTTGGTTCCTCATTTAATAATAGGGATTTTACTTTTTCAATTAATTTGTTTTATATGCTTTTCAATAATGAAATAGTTAAAAATGGGAAACTTGATCGTTTTGGCCAGCCTATTACAGGGAATGTCGAAAGTACAATCCATCAGGGAATTGAACTGTCTGCAAATTATAAATTATTAAACTCGTTTGAAATTTTTGCTAACGCATCTTATAGTAAAAATGAAATTAATAAAGGTCAAACATTCATTGATTACTACGTAAATGATGACTCATCTGAAGTTGCTGCCTTGGATTTGAATGGAAGTAAAATTAGCGGCTTCCCCGATTTCTTAACTAACTTCGGAATTTCATTTTATAAATACGGATTGTTATTGCAGCTTAACGGCAAATATGTTGGAGAATTTTATTCAGATATTTATGCTGATAAACTAAACAGTTATTTAAAGAAATATCCAGGATTTGTTAGCTATAATGATAATAAAAACGATGCATATTTCACAGCTAATTTTACAGGCAGCTACGAATTTAATGTATTTAATTCTTTAACAAATTCTAAAATAATTTTTCAAATAAATAATATATTTGATAATCTCTATTCTGCAAATGCAATCGGAGCAGAATTTTTCCCGGCTGCTGAAAGAAATTATTTATTAGGTTTGCAGGTGGGATTATAAGTATTTTAATTCGTATCAACCATTAATTAATCATTAATAAAGTTATGCCTGAATTACCAGAAGTCGAAAGCTATAGAAAATATTTTGATTCTACTTCATTGAACAAAACAATTAAAGACGTTAAAGTGCTTGACAGAAGTATTTTGTCAAGTATTTCGATTAAAAGTTTTGTGTCGAAAATAAAAGGGGAGAAGTTCAAAACTACATATAGGCATGGAAAATATTTATTTGCTCAAATAAGCGAAAATAAAATTGTTGTTATGCATTTCGGCATGACTGGGTTTTTGAAATATTATAAAAATGAAGACGAAGCTTCTCCGAAGGATGGTTCCCATAATCATATAAGAATTCTATTTAGTTTTTCAAATGGCTATAACCTTGCTTATGATTGTCAAAGAAAATTTGGGAAAGTAAGCCTGATAGAAAGCATTGATGAATTTCTTAAAAAGAAAAAGCTGGGTGCAGATCCGATAAGCAGCAAATTGAGTTATAATAAATTCAAAGAAATATTAAGAAAGAAATCCGGAAATATTAAAGCAGCATTGTTGGATCAGAAAACTTTTGCCGGTATTGGGAATTTATATTCTGATGAAATTCTTTTTCAAGCAAATATTCATCCTTTGTCTGTAGTAAAACATTTTAAAGAAAAAGATTTGGAAGCGGTCTATAAATCAATGAGAGATATTTTGAAAAATGCAGTTAAACTTAAAGCAGATTTCAACAGCTATCCTGAAAATTGGTTAGTTTTGTTTAGAGATGATGAAGAAAACTGTCCTAAATGTAACGGCTCCATTAGGCACAAAACTATTGGAGGAAGAACCTCATATTTTTGTATAAAACATCAAAAGTTAAAGTAGAGGGAATTTGAGTTTTTGAATATTGGAAGAAGATTTTATTTATCCCATAATTTCAGGAAATTTCTTTCCAATTAAGCGGGGAGATAACAACAACAAATTCACCTTTTATAGTTCTGTCTTTGAGAGAACTTAGAATTTCTTGAGGGGTGCCTCTCCAAACTTCTTCAAATTTTTTTGTAAGCTCACGCGCAATTACAATTATTCTTTCGGGCATGTATTCGGATAGTTCATTCAACAATTTTTCAATTCTGTAAGTTGATTCATAAAGAATAATAGAACGTTTTTCTTCTGATAACTCTTTTAGTTTTTTTTGTCTTCCTTTTTTTAGCGGAAGAAACCCCTCAAACACGAATGAATCCGTTGGCAGTCCACTGATGGATAAGGCTGTAATTGCAGCGGTTACACCAGGAATTGGAATAATCATTATTCCATTTTTTATTGAAGCAGAAATTAATCTTACTCCAGGATTTGAAATCCCAGGTGTGCCTGCATCTGAAACCAAGGCACAGCTTTCTCCGGAATTAATTCTATTTATCACATATTCAATTTTGTTTGTTTCATTGGCAGCATTAAATGAAATCATTTCTTTTTTAATTTCGAAATGATTTAAGAGGAAGGCAGTGACTCGCGTATCCTCACAAGCAATAAAATCAACTTCTTTTAAAGTATCTATTGCTCTAAGCGTAATATCTTTGAGATTCCCGATTGGTGTGCTTACAATGAATAAATTATTGTTCAAAGCTTTAACTATAAATTTAAAATGATAATCCCGCCAAAAGGCGGGACATCATGCAAGTAGTTTAATAAATATTTTATTTATTTGACGACAATAAATTTAAAACATTTCTGATAATTTGCAAGCCTTCATCTAAATCATTTTGGGTTATATTCAAAGCGGGCCTGAACCTGATAGATCTCTGACCGCATCCCAAAATAATTAATTTATTCTTGAAGCATTCCGAAGTAAATTTATTTCTAATCTCACCATTTGGTAAATCAAATGAGCACATTAAGCCTAATCCTCTAACACTCGAAATAAGTTGAGGATATTCACTTTGTATATTTAATAATTCATCCAATAAATATTTACCCATCTCATATGAATTATTTACTAAATGCTCCTCCAGTATAATTCTCATAATGTTTTTTGATCTTACCATATCTGTAAGATTTGCACCCCAGGTTGAATTGATTCTACTTGATTTTCTAAAGCAGTGTTCCTGAATATCATCAATTCTATCTGAAACCATTATACCGCATACCTGTGCTTTTTTCCCGAATGCAATAATGTCTGGCTTTACATAATATTCGGATGCCCAGAATTTTCCTGTTAAACCAAACCCGGTTTGAACTTCATCAAATATTAATAAGATTTCGTTCTGGTCAGCTATTTCCCGAAGCTGCGTAAAGAATTCTTTTCGGAAGAAATTATCTCCGCCTTCTCCTTGAATAGGCTCAATAATGATTGCTGCTATATCATCTGGATTATTTTTGATTGCTTGATGAATTTCTGCAATAGCAGTTTTTTCAAGCTGAATTACTTTATCTAAATTAGTATCAAGAGGGAAGGTAATCTTTGGATTTGTGATTCTTGGCCAATTAAATTTAGGGAAATATTTTACTTTATTAGGATCAGTGTTGGTTAAAGACATTGTATAACCACTGCGTCCGTGAAAAGCTTCCTTAAAATGAATTACCTGGTGTCCCCTTTCTTCTTTAATACCTTTCATAAAATTCTTTTGAACTTTCCAATCGAAAGCAACTTTTAAGGCATTCTCAACTGCAAGTGCACCGCCTGAAACAAAGAATAAATATTTCATAAAGTCCGGTTTAGCAATATTTGCAAAAGTATCTACAAAATCAGCCATTAAAGTAGTATAAATATCTGAATTGGAAGGTTTATTAATTGCTGCTAAGGTTAATTCATTTTTAACCTCATCAGAATTTAACCTTTCATGATTCATCCCTAAAGCAGATGAAGCAAAGAAGGTGAATAAATCCAAATATGTATCACCGCTGATTTCATCTACTATTCTAGAGCCGTGACTTCTTTGCAAATCAAGGACTATACTGAAGCCATCGGCAAGCATATGTTTTTTTAGTATTGAATGTACTTGCTCAGGTTGAACAGAAGCATAATCTTCCATTAATTCCTCGCTAGCATAAAATTTGTTTTCCATGTAATTCTCCCATGATTAACTGTAAATTTTGAAAATGATTATTTTAATAAGATTAAAAGAGAGTAGGGAGAAGATTAAAATACGTTTTCGAAGCGGGAGATAAAATAACTCCGCAGCATTGATAGACCTGTTACTTTTTTGAATGAAATATATCTTTGCATTTTTTTATAATTCGTAATTCCTGAATACAAGATAGTATTTTTAATAAAGATTTACAATCAATAAATCAGTATTTGATTTTCAATTTATAATATGTTACACTTACCGTAACAATTTGAAATATTTATGTCTGCGTCAACAAAATTATCTACTGCTGTTAAGGCTTTATGCTTTCTTTCAAAAGTTTATCCTGAACTAAAAAGCAGCAGCGAAATAGCAAATTTTACTGGTGTAAATGCTTCCAAGCTTAGAAAGATATTGTCTTTGCTGGTTAAAAGTGATATTGTTCAAAGCATTAGCGGGAGCACAGGTGGATTCATGCTTAAAAAAGATCCCAACCGGTTACATCTTCAAGAAATTTATTGTTCTATCGAAGATAGAAAAGCTTTTTATTTGGATGTTCATAAAAATCATAAAACTGAAAATGATATAACAAAACTAAATGATTTTTTTCTTGATCTTTTTGCTGATATTCAAGTTGATATTGAAAATAAAATGAGTAAAATAAAACTTAAAAATATTATTGAGCAATTATCTATAAAATAAAATATATAAGGAGTTAACTCTATGGATTTCTTGAAAAAATTAGGTATTGAAAAGGAAAATTATGGTTCTTCCACTGGAACAAAATGGAATGAATCAAAAGACCAAGGTGAGCTAAAAATAGTGTCTCCAACAGATGGGAAATTGATTGCAAAAGTTTTTCAAGCGTCAGAAAAAGATTATGAAAAAATCATTAAGAAGGCCGAAGAAGCATTTTTAGTCTGGAGGAAAATACCTGCTCCCAAAAGAGGAGAGATAGTTAGGCAAATAGGATTAAGATTGAGGGAATATAAACCTTATTTAGGCAGACTAGTTTCTTATGAAATGGGAAAATCTTTGCAGGAGGGTTTAGGTGAAGTTCAGGAAATGATTGATATCTGTGACTTTGCTGTGGGGCAAAGCCGCCAGCTTTATGGTTTTACTATGCACTCAGAAAGGCCGAATCACAGAATGTATGATCAATATCATCCATTAGGAATAGTAGCTACAATTTCTGCTTTTAATTTTCCAGTTGCTGTGTGGTCATGGAATGCAATGATTGCTGCAGTTTGCGGAAATGTAAATCTCTGGAAACCTTCTTCAAAAGTTCCGTTGTCCGGGATAGCAACTCAAAAAATTATTGCTGAAGTATTAAAAGAAAATAAAATTCCAGAAGGTGTTTTCTCTTTAGTAATTGGACGTGGTTCAACTATTGGCGAACTAATGTTAAATGATAAAAGAATTCAATTGATCTCGGTAACCGGATCTACGAAGGTAGGAAAACATGCCGGTGAAATGATTGCAAAAAGATTCGGTAAATCTATTCTTGAACTTGGAGGAAACAACGCAATCATAATTACACCCGATGCTGATTTAAAAATGGCAATGCCCGCTATTGTTTTTGGTGCAGTTGGAACATGCGGCCAAAGGTGTACATCAACAAGAAGATTAATTATTCATGAATCAATTTATAATAAAGTGAAAGATTCGCTTATCAAAGCCTACAAAGGATTGAAAATAGGCGATCCGTTGGATGAAAAAAATCATGTTGGGCCTTTGATTGATAAAGATGCAGTTGAAATGTTCAAAGATGCTCTGGTCAGACTTGAAAAAGAAGGCGGAAAAGTTTTATACGGTGGAGAAGTTCTTAAAGGTAGAAATTATGAATCCGGTACTTATGTAAAACCCGTGATTGCAGAAGCAGAAAATCATTATGAAATTGTACAGGAAGAAACTTTCGCTCCTATACTTTATTTAATAAAATATAAAGGTGAAGTAGATAATGCTATAAAACTTCACAACGGAGTTGTACAAGGATTGTCTTCTGCAATCTTCACAAGTAATTTAAGAGAAGCAGAAAAGTTTTTATCTGCTGAAGGTTCAGATTGCGGAATAGCGAATGTAAATATCGGAACCTCCGGTGCTGAAATTGGCGGTGCCTTTGGAGGCGAGAAGGAAACCGGCGGTGGAAGAGAATCTGGTTCTGATGCCTGGAAAACATATATGAGAAGACAAACCAATACAATTAATTTTGGAACAGAGCTTCCTCTTGCGCAAGGGATTAAGTTTGAGATTTAAAATTTATATCACACTCTTATTACATTAAAATTACTTTAAACTACTCCTAACTTTAGTTGGGAGTAGTTATGACTTAAGAAATCTAATAAATTCCACTCACATTAAATTAAAAAACTTTCCTATAGCTAATATTTAACTAAATAATTAAATATTCTCGTTGGTATAATAGTTGCCAATTTCTTATAGAAATACTTGTTAATATAAAACGAGGTAAATATGAACGGGTTAAGTTTAGAAAATTTTATTTCAAGCGATATTGATTTCGAAATCAATCAATATAAGGTTCTTAGCGGATTAAAAGCATATCAATTAGAATTTAATAAGAAAAGATTATACCCATCACTAACTGATATTATCAACCTTGTAAACCAGCTTCAAGACATTCTAAAGCAGAAAAATAATCTTGAAGTATCTTTCCCAAAAAAGATTAAAGAATACGATCTAAAAAGCAAGCATGTCATTTTTGAAAAGACTGAAACAATAGATACAAATATCGAATTCTTATTTAAACTTATTGAGTGGTCGCTTCCTAAAATAAAAGAAGTCATTGAAGAAGGATTAGCGATTCATGAATTTGTTGAAAATAATTTGGAAGTAAAACAAGTCGGCGTTATTCCAATATATAAAAGTGAAGGTTATTTTTTAATACCTGATAACATCGAATCAATATTACAAATTCATCAATTTGAATGTTCTCTGTTATCTTCAGATAAAGAAAGATACCGCGCATTAAAAACTAAATTTATTAAGGCATTGGAAAATGCTTTGATTGAAAAATCTCCTGAGTCAATTAAAATAGAGTTGATAAAAGAATTTGATAACTTTCCAAACCCGGCTACATACATTTGCAACACTGAACTTGATTTTCCTTTTTCAGAAACAATTTTTCCAATTGCAAAAAGAAAATTGATGGCTCAATTAGCGGCTTAAAACTTAATTATCGTAACATTGAAGATTTGATTGATATAAGAATGAATACTGTCTCAAAAATTAGAACTTGTCAGTCTAAGCTTGTTGAAGACTGATTTCGTTAAATGAAATTTACACTTCAATAAACTAAGTGTAACATTATAAATTACTTTTGAGACAGCATTGTACATTCTCCTGAATATTTCCCAATCAGCCGACAGTTGATTGAATAAGGTTAGCTAAAATTTGTCCGGTCTCATCTAAAATCGGATCGTATTTGGAATCATCTGCTGCAGGCTTTTCACCTTTTTTTAATAATGTTAATCCTTGAATTTTTCTTCTTTCATTTTCTCTTTGGAATCTTTTTTCGTCAAGATCTTCTTTTTCTTTTTTTCTTTCTGCTTCATTTAATGAAACATATTTTTTGTCATGAGCTTCTTTATATTCTTCAATGCCTTCCATCAAATAATCATATTCCGGACTTTTATTAAACCTTTCTTTATGCTTCTTTAACAATTCCGGAATTATACCTGAGAGGTCTTGATATTTATTATAAGAAGTAGGTTGGATATGGTCCCACGGCAATGCACTTGGTTCTGAACTTTCTCCATATTCTTTTGCGCTAAATGCAGAAGGAAATTCAATATCCGGGATTATGCCTTTGTTTTGTGTGCTGCCGCCAGTTATCCTATAATATTTTGCAATTGTCAATTTTAGTTGTCCAAGCTTTTCTTTTTGGCCTGGTATAACTCTATTCAAATCAATTAAATTTTGAACTGTCCCTTTACCATATGTATTTTCGCCTACAATTATTCCTCTTCCGTAATCCTGAATTGCACCAGTGAAAATTTCTGAAGCTGAAGCGCTGAACCTATTAACCAATACAGCCAAAGGCCCGTTATAAAAGATGTTCGGGTCAGGATCATCACCTTCATCTATTTTTCCATCAGCATTTTTAACCTGAACAACAGGCCCATCTTTAATGAATAAGCCTGTCAAATCAATTGCTTCATTCAAAGCGCCGCCTCCGTTGTTGCGAAGGTCAATTATAATTCCATCCACCTTTTCTTTTTCTAACCCTGCAATTAATTTTTTAACATCGCGAGTTGTGCTTTTGTAATCTTTAACTCCTTTTTGTTCAGCGTCAAAATCGACATAAAATTTTGGAATGTTAATTACGCCAAGCTTATAATTTTTATTATTATTTTTTATATCGATAATATCACTCTTAGCAGATTGTTCTTCAAGCTTAACCTTGTCGCGCACAATTTTTATTTCTTTTGGAAGTGCATTTGCTCCATCTTCTGCTTCTAAAATTTGAAGCCTTACTGTTGAACCTTTTGGTCCGCGGATTAACTGAACAACATCTGTAATTCTCCAGCCGATAACATCAACCATTTCACCGGTATCACCTTGAGCAACACCGATTATCTTATCGTCCTGGTGTAGCAGCTTGCTTTTATAAGCAGGCCCGCCGGGAATAATTTCATGCACTTTTGTGTAATCGTCATCTTGCTGAAGCTGGGCACCTATACCTTCCAATGAAAGGCTCATATCAATTTTAAAATTATCAGAAGTAATAGGTGATAAATAATTTGTATGTGGATCTAAAGCTTCGGTATATGAATTCATATATAATTGAAAAACGTCTTCACTTTTATATTGAAGTACATTTTTCTGAAAATTATCATAACGTTTTTTTAGATTGCTTGAAGCAGTTTTCCAATCTTTGCCTGTTAAAATGTACGTCAATGCATCATTCTTTATTCTCTTTCTCCAAATTTCATTTTGCTCATCTATACTTTTAGGCCATGGTGCATCATCTCTTTTAATTAGTAATTTTTCATCTTTTTTAAAATCGAATTCTTTATCTAATAACTTGTCAGCATATTCCGTCCGCTCAATAATTCTTTGCTTGAACCTATTAAAAATATCATAAGCCGGATGCACATCTCCGGATTTAATATCATCATCAAGTTTAAACCGGTACTTGTTAAACTCATCTATATCAGATTGTAAAAAATAAACTTTGTTATAGTCTAATGTTTTTATATATCTATCAAGTATAACTGAAGATAGGGAATCATTCAAAGGAAGTTTTCTATAATGGTAACGGGACAATATTGTTGAAATCCATTCGTCAACAGTTGAATAATATTTTGCCGGTTCAACAAGTGAAAGAGTATCCTTATTTGAAATATTTTTATCAGAAATGCTGTTTGTATGTGTTACAAATAGGCCTGCCACTATGAAAATAGCGCTTAATAAAATGATTTTTTTCATACATTCTTTTGTTTTATGAGAGTAATTATTGTCATTTCAGACTCTGCAAACCTATAAAATGTTTCGTCATAAATAAATATAATTATATGGTACTAAATTGAACGAAATCACCAGGTTAAAGACTCTAAATGAAGCTGCAATATAGTAAAATTCTTTTTATTTAAAAGTGTTTGTGAAACCAAATACGAGAACTAGGCAGACGGACTGAATTATTAGATATGATAATATGATGTTTCTTAAATTTTAATATATTTATCAAAGTTATTTTCAATGTAAAGAGAAAATTATGAAGTTTGTCAAACTTATATTTCAATCACTATTTGTTTTTTTATTTATCTATTCCATTTCTGTCTATTCACAAAACTCAGAAAAAAATAAATATGGATTAAGTGTTATTAATAATATATCTGATTATAAAAATCTGATTGAAGAAGACAGCACGAATAAGCTAATTAACCTTGAAGAGTTAATTCCCGGGATAAAGCTTGATATTAGATATGCAACTACTAATAATTTTTTGGGAAAAAATGTTTATGATTCTGCAGTGGCTTATTTAAGACAACCGGCAGCTTATGCTTTACTACAAGTTCAAAAGGAATTGGTGAAAGATAGCCTGGGCTTGAAAATTTTTGATGCTTACCGTCCATACAGTGTAACAGTAGAATTTTATGAAAATTATAAGGATACTACTTATGTTGCTTCGGCATGGAGAGGCAGCCGTCACAATAGAGGATGTGCGGTTGATTTAACTTTGATTGACCTGACAACAGGGAAAGAGTTGAATATGCCGACTCCTTTTGATGATTTTACAGAGAAAGCATATTCAACTTATAATAATTTACCGGCAGATGTAATCAAGAATAGACGCATATTAAAAACAGTTATGGAAAAACATGGTTTTAAAAATTACCAATACGAATGGTGGCATTTTGATTTTAACGGATGGAAAAATTACGAGCTGCTTGATTTGAGTTTTGATCAATTAAGCCATTTAAATAAATGATTTATTTTATTGATATTTCATTAGATATTTTACGATAATTATTGAAATGTAATAGGAGAAAATAAATGTCAAAGACAAGAGAAATTTTAAGTCAAAAAGCAAAAGAAGTTCAGAAGCTAAAAGATTCACTTGAAAACGAATCCTCTGAAATAACACAAGAAGAAGCAAAATCTAAAACCATAATAAATGAAAAAGGCAAAGAAGTTCTGGTTTTTAAAGATCCATTATTTTCAAGAGAAAGAAGAAGCACTGTAACATACTCAGTCTTTAACGGAAGATGGGAATTTGAAAATATTGAAAACATGGATGAAAACGATGAAGAAAAATGTGCAGTGAAATTTACTCCTGTTCGTGATAATTCAAATATTACTGTAACATTTAAAACTCATAAGGATAGAGTTGAATTTATGAGTTCAATTTATAGTGACAATGATTTAAAACAGATAGGCGGGGGAATGAGTCTTGAAAGCATCGCCAACTCCAAAGTATTGAAGACCACCGGAGGAATTATTGGGTTATCAGTTCTTGGATATGGATTGTATAAAATGTTAAAAGGGAAGGATGATTAAATTTTTCTGGTGGCTACGAACCACTTCGTGTCCAAGCATTAAAAATCATGTCCTGTCATGAAATGGTTCATGACAGCCTAGAATAAATTTAACTCAATTCACATAGAGGTAGGCAGATCATTTTATAATTGAGGATGAAGATTAGATTAAATACCAAGGTTTTTATAGATGACATCTTTTAATAAGATGTCATCTTTGGTTTTACTTTATTACAGTTCCTTGTTATTCCAAGAATATTATTTTACTTATTTTAAATGCCACTCATTCTCAACCAACGATTGGATAATCTGCTTTCCCCTATGACCAAATATTGGATGATTTTCCAGGGAGAGTTTGTCTGCCAGCTTCAGGGCAATATCTGCGGTCGGAATATTTTTTTCTTTAGATTCTTTCAAAATCTGTAATGTCCTATTAAATATCGAATGTTCCCAATTTCTTCTGAAATGATTTTCAATCATCGGATCATTATTTATATACCCATATTGTTCATTTGCACAAGTTACAATTCCCATTCTGTTTGTTAGGAAATCCGGCACGTAATAAATTCCTTTGTCGTGTAATGTCTTTCCATCTCTTTGCATGTCTTCAAGCTGATTATTAGCAGCTCCGCATACTATTTTAGCTTTTAACATTGGGATAGTTTGTGGATTCAGTATAGCACCGGTTGCATTTGGTGAAAAGATAACACAATCTTCACTAAAGATGCTAAGAGCATTTTTTTCAATAAATTTACATTCAAAATTCCTGTCGGCAAATTTTTTCTTTGCTGAACTAATATGTTCGGGATTTATATCTACAGCAACTACTTTTTTAACATTTTTATCAAATAAAAACCGGACCAAAGGTTCTCCAACATGTCCTAGTCCCTGAACTGCAACTGTTTTTCCTTCAAGAGTTCCTAACCCTAAAAATTCTAAAGCTGCTTCCATTCCGGATATTATTCCTCTTGCTGTAGGAATTGAAGGATTGCCGCTGCCGCCAAACTCAGGAGGTATACAGGTAGTGAACCTGGTTCCCGAAAAAACATTTGCCATATCTTCAACACTTGTCCCAACATCTTCTGCTGTTACATAACATCCGTTCAAAGTGGACATAAAAGAACCATATTCCTTATAAATTTTTTCTCTTACTTCCAGGTTCATTCTATCAACTTTTGGATTGTGAGCAATAACTCCTTTTCCGCCGCCCCACCATATACCGGCAAGAGCATTTTTAAAAGTCATTCCGGCACCAAGCCTTAATCCATCCCGGAAATAAGATTCAACGGAATCGTAATCCCAGTATCTAACACCACCTGCAGCCTGTCCTCTGTTTGTTCTATGAATAAAAGCGCCAAGAAGCATATCATAATTTTCAGAAACTTTACAGAACCATCCTTCATGTTGTATAAAATCTCTTTTATCGCTTGTAAAATAATCTGCGATGGATTGTAATTTGGGATGTGAAGTGATGAGACTTTTTTTCACATCATCATAGACGAAATAAAATTTGCGGATATTCTCTTTTTTTAGGAAGTCAATAAAGTCAGAAGGTGTTAAAGAAAGCAATTCAGGTTTTTTAAGCATGATTCCCTCTATTTAGTATTTTGAAAACTGTATTTAAAATAGTAATCTATTATAATAAGAATTTGATAAACCTGCTTATTTCTACAATAAAATTTTATTGCTTCATTGGTTATTTACAAAAGATGTTATCTTTTTATGGTATAACTTAAAATTTAACGTTGGATATTGATTATAGAAATTATAAAAAAGGGAATTATAATTAAGTAAAACTTCTACCATTTGATTATATTTTAAATAAAAATATTTAAATTAATTTTTTTACGTTATGCGTTTAAACCTCACCAGTCCCATAGTCTTTTTTGATCTTGAAACCACCGGTACAGATGTACAAAAAGATAAGATTGTACAAATATCATTAATCAAGCTTTATCCTGATAAAAAAGAAGAAACACTTTCATATTTAGTTAATCCTGAAATGCCAATACCGGCGGCTGCTACTGCTATTCACGGTATAAGCAATGCGGATGTCAAAGATGAACCAAATTTCAAAATTCGCTCAAAGGAAATTTCCGATTTTTTACATGGCTGCGACATTGGCGGTTATAATATTATTAATTTTGATTTGCCGTTGTTAAGAAACGAATTTATCCGTGCTGGAATTAATTATGAAATAGAAGGAATTTCAATTATCGATTCTATGGTCATTTACAAGAAAAAGGAACGGCGTGACTTAACTGCAGCATATAAATTTTATTGCCATAAAGATTTGGAAAATGCACATAATGCCGAAGCTGATATCCGCGCTACAATGGAGGTCTTTTTAGCTCAAGCTGAAATGTACAATGATATTGGAAACAGCCTGGAAGAAATTGCAGCTTTCTCTTCATTCAATGACAGCCGTCCAGCAGATATAAACGGCAAGTTTCTTTATAATAAAAACAATGAACTGATTTTTAATTTTGGTTCTCATAAAGGCGAGAGGGTAATTGATAATGCGGATTATGCTAAATGGATGCTCACAAGAGATTTTCCAGTAGATACTGTAGCTTTAATAAAAAAATTGTTCGGGTTTACATAGACTCTTTAAAAGTTAATCAATTTTATTTAAAAGTCCGCGGGATATCGTATGAGACATCTTTATATTTAGAAAAAAGTTTTACTACTAAGTCATTAAGAATACAGTGGAACACTCAGATTATTCAAATAAAATAATTTAAAAAAGTTGGAATTCTATTTTAGCTGTGAAGCTATTTCAAGCACTTCATCTGCGTGAGTGCTAATATTTTGTACTTCAATAATCTTGGCAATATTTCCTTTTTTATCTATAATAAAAGTAAACCTTTTTGCTTTTCCGTTATCACCTAAAACTCCATATTCGCTTGTTACTTTTTTATTAGCATCAGAAAGCAGCGGGAAGTCCAGATGATAATCTGAAATAAATTTGTCAATAGCTGCAGTTGAATCTACAGAGATTCCAAAAACTTTAATTCCGTTTGCTTTAAAGCTTTGCAATCCATCTCTGATTCCACAGGCTTCTTTTGTACAGCCGGGTGTTCCAGCTTTGGGGTAGAAATAAATTACTACAGGTGATTTATCTTTATAGTTTGACAGAGTATAAGAATTTCCGAAAGCATCTTTCAATGTAAAATCCGGAGCTTTCATTCCCTCTTTTAATCCATCAGCAGCGAGCAATGAAATTGAATACATAAATAGAAAGCTGAACACTAACACAAAAAAACTGATTCTTTTATTCATAATTTTCTTTCTCTAAAAATTAATTTTTATGAAGACATAACGGATCAATTTCAATTCGAACTATTCTTTTCTCTGAATCATTCCTTAGGGATTTTGGTCATTTATTTTTCTTTGTTTACCATAATAATTTAAAGCCTTCGATGTTTGACTTTTTATAATCCACCACCAAGTGAAAAGTCCGAAGTATGTGGAAAAATATTCTTGTTTCTATTTTAAACAGCGACTGAGTTTATTTGTCTTTGAAATTTGTATTTTAATCCTTCTCAACAGTCCTGCTAAAAATATAATCAACATTCTTCAGCATCTTTTTGTTATCAAAAATATCGTCGATTTCTTGGGTTGATAAATATTTCTTTACTTCTTCGGATTTCTTTAATTCGTCTTTTAAATTTTTATTTTGATCTGCCCAAACATCCATCGCAGAAGTCTGAACAATCTTATATGCATCTTCTCTTGAGATACCTTTATTTACAAGCTTTAATAAAACTGTTTGTGAAAAAACCAATCCGCGAGTAATGTTTAAATTCTTAATCATATTTTCGGGATAAATTATTAATTTTTCCATGAGTTTGGTCACAAGGTCTAGCATATAATCCATAGCTATACAGCTATCAGGAACAATAATTCTTTCAACAGAAGAATGTGAAATATCTCTTTCATGCCAAAGAGCAACGTCTTCAATAGCTGCTACAGCATTGCCTCTAAGCACTCTTGCAAGTCCGGCAATTCTTTCGCTTACAATTGGATTCCTTTTATGCGGCATTGCTGAAGAGCCTTTTTGCCCTTTTGAAAAATATTCTTCAGCTTCCAAAACTTCTGTACGTTGCAGATGGCGAACCTCAATTGCAATTTTTTCAAGTGAAGCACCAATTACTGCTAATGTTGTTAAATATTCTGCATGGCGGTCGCGCTGAATTACTTGAGTTGAAACCGGCGCAGGTTTTAATCCCATTTTTTCACAAACGTATTCTTCAACTTTAGGAGAGAGATGTTCAAATGTTCCAACTGCGCCGGAAATTTGTCCAACACTAATTGTCTCAATTGCATTTTGAAGCCTGGTAATATTTCTTTTACATTCTTCAAACCAGAGAGCAAATTTTAATCCCATTGTTGTTGGTTCGGCATGAATGCCGTGAGATCTTCCAACACAAATAGTATTTTTATTCTCTATCGCTTTTCGTTTGAGAATTTCTTTTAAATCATTTAATCTTTTTAAAAGCAATTCGGCTGCTGCTTTCATTTGGTAAGAAAGAGTAGTATCTAGAATATCAGAAGAAGTCATTCCATAATGAATATGCCGTGATTCAGTCCCAACATATTCGGCAACATTAGTTAAGAAAGCAATAACGTCATGCTTTGTAGTTTCTTCAATCTCTAAAATTCTTTTAATATCAAAATTGGCTTTTTCTTTTATTACGTCAACATCTGCTTTTGGTATTTCGCCCATTTCAACTCTTGCTTCGCATGCTAAAATTTCAATCTTTAACCATGTTTTAAATTTAAATTCATCTTCGAAAATTCTTCCCATTTCAGGAAGAGTGTATCTTTCAATCATTTGTTTTCTCCAGAGTCATTTGTTTTGTTAAAGTTTTTCCATCACGAATTATATCAACCGAGATTGTTTGTCCTGTCCTAAACTCCTGAAAGACTCCCAATAAAGTTTGTTCATTATTAATTACAAAATTGTCAATTTTGGTTATGATATCACCGGTTTTGAATCCTGCTTTTTTTGCAGGAGAATTTGGCAGCACTTGAGTTATTATTACACCTCTTGTGTCATCCAGATCATAATATTTTGCTATTCCTTCATCAATAGATTGAATGCGTAAGCCGATACTAAAATCTCTATTAATCTTACCATTTTTTTTCAGTTCAGCTACTATCCTTTTAATTTTATTTACTGGAATGGCAAATCCTAAACCGATGTTTCCCTGTACGCCATTAGCAGTATAAATTAAAGTATTCATTCCAATTACATCGCCAAGACTGTTAACCAAAGGTCCTCCGCTGTTGCCGCCGTTTATAGCAGCATCGGTTTGAATCATATTTAAATAATAGCGATCATCGATTGGTTCAAGGTTCATTCCGTTTGCGCTAACAACTCCTACAGTAACGGTAGGATGATCATTAACCTCAAACAGTCCAAATGGATTTCCAAAAGCAATAACCCATTCTCCAATCATTATATCATCTGAATTGCCAAGCTTAACATAGGGAAGATCTGATGCATCAATTTTCAATAAACATATATCCGAGGTTCTATCATCTCCTACTACTTTTGCTTGATAATGTTTCCCATTGGTCATAGTGACAGTAATTTCAGATGCATTTCCAGCAACGTGATCATTTGTGACAATATATCCGTCGGGAGAAATTATATAACCAGAGCCAAGGCTTTTAACTTTTTGATTATAAGTTCTTCCGCCAAAAAACTGTCTGAAGAATGGATCATCAAAGAAAGGATTTACAGGCTCCTGGTATTGCCTTATCTGTGTAACGTTTATCCCTACTACGGCAGGGCTTACTAACTTAACAGTTTCTGTAATTACATTATCTCTAGATTTTGTAATATCATTATTTAATACTTGTTTTTCTTGAGAGGCGGTTAATGAAAGATTATCTCCGCTAGAATCAAAGTAAGCAGGTCCTGATTTATTATCCTTGAATATAAAAACACCCCCAACAATAGTAATGAGGACGATTAAAATACCGGTTAAAATGAGAGATTTTTTATTCATGATTTTTTCCTTTACCAATTATACTTTTTCTATCAATTATTTCTTTTAATGGATCAATGTGTTTAATAAAAATTACTAATAACAAAGCGGTCGAAAATAGAGCCACAATTGAAGTTGATTCTGCTAATGGGAATGTATATTTGATTGCTATTTTTAATGAAGTAAAAATAATAAACAGCGACATAAAGTTTGCCCAAATATTTGCTACTAAAATATCTTTTGTTTTAAGATAAATAATTACCCATAATAGCACCCAGACAACCAGCACGAACGGAAATAAAAATGCAATTCCGCCTGCAGCAGTTGCAAGTCCCCGGCCACCTTTAAGCTTTAGCCAGGGATTAAAACAATGGCTAAAAACAGCAAATACTAAAGCAATAGCAGGGAATACAAATTCTCCCGGATAAATTAATTTCATTATCTCAACGCTTAAAATCCCTTTTAAGGCATCAATAAGAAATACTAATATTCCAATCATTTTAGAATTTGTGATTTCATAAGAGTTCATGGCACCAACATTACCAGTACCAGTCTGGGTTATGTCGACGTTTTTAGATTTCTTTAAAACTAAATACGCGGTTGGAAGTGAACCAAATAAATACCCAAAAATAGAGCTTATTAAATATTCCATTGTGATAATTTTTTGATTTTAATTACTCAAATTTAACAAAAATAAATTGCCTGGTAAAAACTATTTTTATTTAATGTTTAATTTACTATAGTACTGAGTGTTAAAATAAAAAAATAGAATAATTGTTATAAATGCGGTTGTGAAGGAGGTTTGATAAGGAAAGATCGGGCTGTCGGTAAACTAATTCATAATTTGATAAACTTCGATTGAATTCCCCCGAACATTAGTTTGTTTTTTTTTAGAATATTAGTAAATTTTGCCACTAAAATTTTGAGATTTTGTTACAGAACGCGGGAATAGCTCAGTTGGTAGAGCGCAACCTTGCCAAGGTTGATGTCGCGGGTTCGAGTCCCGTTTCCCGCTCATCGGATTCGATCACGATGTGAAAAGTCCACGAAAGTGGATTTTAACTTTTTAAAAAGATACCTTTGAATTTGTTATAATATCTTTTTAATAAAATTTTGAAAAGGCGCTGTAGCCAAGTGGTTTAAGGCGAAGGTCTGCAAAACCTTTATTCGTCGGTTCGAATCCGACCGGCGCCTCAAAAAAAAGAGTTTCAAAAATTGAAACTCTTTTTAATTTTAAAGGTTATTAAAATCTTAATGATAGACAGCTAAGCCCACCATCAAGTTTTCTGAATTCAGAAACATCAACTTCTATTATATTATATCCTAACATTTCAATTTTACTTTTAGTTTTTGGGAATCCTTTAGGTATTAGAATATTGTTATTTATCCAAAGACTATTGGCAGCATAACTTTCATCATCATCAACTAAAATTAAATTAAACTTTTGAAACTCTGGTTCATTTTTGAGTTCATGCGTTACAAGTAGTTTATTATTTCCCAAGTAAGATACACCTGATTTTAAGTGTAACATTTTCTTTAGAGGAATTTTATTTCCTTTCAATCCGTATCCAGAAAGTATTTCTAGTAATTGGTTAGCACCATTTTGATTGGTCCTTTCAGATAATCCAATATAATAATGTGTTCCAACCTTCATTATATCACCAGCTTCAACAGTTCCCGGAGCTTTAATCTTTTCAATATTTTTAAAAATATCTGACAATATTTTTTTCATCTCTGTAATTTCACCTTTGCGGGACATTGCTCCTGGATTAGTAATAATAGCACAATAAGGAGTGAGAAGGGCAGTGTCTTCAACAAATGTGGAGTCAGGATAATTTTCATCTGCTTCCAGTATAGTAACATCTAACCCACATTTCTTTAGTGCAGTAATATAATTTTGATGTTGTGTAATGGCTGATTTATAATCAGGAATACCAAGATTGGCAGAAGTTAAACCTTGGATAAGGCTTTTACATGGAATTTTGACTATTGCTTTTGTAAACATTATATAAAAATATCAAGTAGAACTACTAAAAATTACTTGAGTAAAATTAATTTTTTAGTTTGTACAAAATTACCCGCTTTTCCAGAGGATTTTACGGACAATTGATAGAAATAAATCCCGCTTGATAATCCATATTTCCCGGCATCAAATTTAACTTCATAATTACCAGACCGCTTTGTTTCGTTAACAAGAGTTGCAACTTCTCTCCCCAAAATGTCATAAACTTTAAGTTGCACAAAAGCCTCACTTTTCCCATAGGGATTCCTTTGGAAGGGGAGGTTTGGAGAGGCTGTGATTTCATATTTAATAATTGTACTTGGGTTAAACGGATTTGGGTAATTTTGTTCTAATTTAAAACTCACTGGTATTTTATTTGAATTTTTATCTTTTACAGATACAGGATTTTGAGAATAAATTTCTACATTATCAATTTGCAGTCCTGAGCCAATTGTCTTATCTGAATCTGAATCAAACTCAAATATAATTCTAATTTTCTTACCTTTTAACGAATCCAATTTAACCAAACCTGTGTTATAAGCATTTGAAAATAATGTCCAATCTGGAGGGGCATCACTATAAATATAATTAGTACCGGAGGAATCATTATTAATGTTACTGATAAATCTCCTTGTTGATTCACCTTGGACTTGAATGTAGACTCCAAAGAAATCAATATTAGGGAAAGAATTTAAATCACTGAATGTTCCCCTCAATTCAAAATCTAAGTAAATATCAGTTGCAAATCTTGGCAGTGTAATATATTCGGATGTAAGCGAGTTTTTCATATTCGGTAAATAAGTATTTGAATCAGTATTACAGCTAGCATAGTTTGAGCTGTCAACAGTATCAATACTTGCAATCCGCCAAAGATTAGGGCCTAAAGCCGCATTATTTTTTGGAGTTAATCCTGTTAATGTTCCATCATTACTAAATAATGTTGAAGGAGAATTATTTGTAACCTCAATATCATCAATTTCCCATCCAAATAAGCTGGCATTGTCCGGTGTTGAATATTCCGGATCTGATGCAAAAGCAAATCTAATCATTACTGTTTTCCCTGAGTAAGCTGAAAGATCAAAAGTAACTTGAGTCCATGTTTCTAATAATCCGGTCCATCCGGGAACACCTGCTCCTTCATGATGTTCAAAGCCAAAACTGTAAAGACTTGTATCTGAATATGCAGGAGTTGGATTTGTTAAAACATCCCATGTCGCACCATTATCGGTAGAAATCCTTACATTCATTCCATCCCATCCATCATAACCGGGTTCATTGCTGCCAGGAGGTTCAACACTGTATCGATGATAAAAAGTTAATTTCTGTCCACTGCCGCTTAAAGTGATAGGATCAGTATCAAGCACTTGATACCAGCCATTGTCATAACCCCCATTTGTCCCAAGCGAAGTATCTGCCATGTGCCAGCTTTGTCCAGTACTGCCGTATGCATCCCAGGTTGTCAAATGCCATTTAGTTCCAATATCAGCTTCATCTTTCGCAGTCCAGTTATATTTATTAAAACCGTTTTCCCAGTCTTCATTAAAAAAATATGTGTTATCTTTAATTGAAAGAGGTGACTGTGTGTTATTAATGTTTGCTTTTTTAACCTTAACATTTTTATTCGAGCCTAATATTGAGGGATTAAAAGATAATGCAATTAAAATAATAAGAATGAAGTGATTAATTTTATTCATATAACTTTCTATTAAAAGAGTATTTGTGTTAAATTCATATTAACTAACGTAAAAAACGCAAAAACCAAAATGATAATAATTAAATATTAATTTTCAGACAATCTATTTCCTTGCCCCATGACGAAATCCACGGTAAGGCAATGCGTGATTCACAGTAATAAAAGCATTTGAGTCAATCTCTTCAATTTTTTTTATAAGATTTTTTTGATGCTTTCGCGGCGCAATTAAAACTATAATTGCGACACCGCCTGAACCGCCTTCTCCAGGCAGTATTGTTAAACCATAACGCGACTTCCTTAACATATCAGCTATTTTATCTGTAAAATGCCGTGATATAATATTTAATTGTACAAAGCCTAATCCGATTTTCTGCTCAATTGAAATGCCTATTACATTACCTAATGCAAAACCGGCTGCGTATCCAATCAGATTAGGTACAAAATCTAAATGCTGTATAATAAATCTCATGGCAAAAACCCAAATTAAAACTTCAAAAAATCCTGCAATTCCTGCCAAATATTTTCTGCCCTGAACCACAAGAATTGTCCTGAAGGTTCCTATAGAAACATCGCCAATTCTCATTAACATAATCAGAACAGGCCCAAGAAATGTTACAAACATTTTTTCTCCGAAAATAATTTTATTTTTACCAGAACTTAAAATAATTAATAATTATTATTTTTATCTTAGATATTCAAATATAACTTAAAATTAAAAATGCATAGAACTGAACGCGAAGAGCTAGCTGATAAACTTGTTGAAAAAGGAATACGCGACGAAGCTGTAATCAAAGCTATTCGTGAAGTTGAAAGGCATAAGTTTTTAAGCGATGCGATGAAACATCATGCATATAAGGATGTTGCTTTGCCGATTGGTTATGGCCAGACTATTTCTCAGCCATACACTGTAGCATTTATGACCCAGGAATTAAGATTGATAAAAGGTTCGATCGTTTTAGAGATTGGAACCGGCTCAGGTTACCAGGCAGCGATTTTAGAAAATATGGGGATGAAAGTTTACAGCATTGAACGGCAATTTGAAATTTATTCTGCAACTCAAAAGCTTTTTGATAAAATGGGAATACGTGCTCAGTTAAAATATGGCGACGGAACAATTGGCTGGGATGAATATGCCCCTTTTGATGGTATCATTGTTACAGCGGGTTCACCATCAGTTCCTCCGGCATATAAAAAACAGCTTACTGTTGGCGGAAGATTAGTAATTCCGGTTGGCAATAAATATTCCCAAACTTTGAAGGTTATTACTAAAAAAGATGAAAATGATTTTTTAGAAGAAGATATTCCTCAGTTTTCATTTGTTCCTTTGATAGGCAGAGAAGGTTGGAAGGAAAATTAATAATTGTTATTGTTGGCCCAACTTGCTCAGGAAAAACTTCTCTGGGAATTTTGCTTGCAGAAAAATTAAAGACAGAAATAATTTCGGCAGACAGCAGACAGATTTATAAATATTTAAATATTGGAACAGCTAAACCAACTGATGAACAATTAAAAAAAGTAAAGCATCATTTTATTAGTTTGTTTGAACCGGATGAAGATTACAACGTAAGTAGGTTTGAACATGATGCTTTGAAAATTTCTAAAAAGCTTTTAGATAAAAATAAAATTCCTATTGTTGTCGGAGGTTCCGGATTATATATTAAAGCTTTAATTGACGGCATTATTGATACAGTTGAAACAAATGAAGAATATAGAAAGCAGCTGCTTGATTTAAAAGAAAAATATGGAAATGAATTTCTTCATGATGAATTAAAAAAAGTTGATGAAGTTAGTGCGGAAAAAATTCATCATAATTTTTGGAAAAGAGTATTGCGTGCACTTGAAGTTTATAATTTGACCGGCAAACCTATCTGGCAGCATTATGAAGAGCAAAAGAGAGAAACTGATTTTGAATTTGTTCAGCATGGTTTAATGCTTGAAAGGAAAATTCTTTATGAAAATATTGAAGAGCGTGTAGATAAAATGATTGAAGATGGATTGGTTGAAGAAGTAAAAAAAATTCTTTCTAAGGGTTATGATAAAAATCTTAACTCTTTAAACACTGTTGGCTATAAAGAAATTATTTCCTTTTTAAAAAATGAAATCAGTTTGGAAAGAGCAATTGAACTGATTAAAAGAAATACACGCAGGTATGCAAAAAGACAGTTAACCTGGTTTAATGCCGATGACAGAATCATTTGGCATAAAATTGAGTCTCAAAAGGATATCAATAAAATAGCGGATGAAATAATTCGCAGAGAGGAACTGAATGTCAAAATTGATCGCAGTGCGAAAAGAAAACATTAGGATTGCTTCAGGACAAGGATTCTGGGGTGATTTAATTGATGCTCCATATCATCAAGTTACTAAAGGCGATATTGATTACCTGGTAATGGATTATCTTGCAGAAGTAACTATGTCTATTCTTCAAAAGCAAAAAAACAAAAATCCTGAACTTGGTTATGCAAGAGATATCCCTGAATTGATGAAAAGAATTCTTCCAATATGCAAAGAGAAAAAAATAAAAATTATTACAAACGGCGGAGGAGTTAATCCAATCGCTTGTGCAAATGCTATTAAAAATGTTGCTGAAGATTTAGGAATTAAAAATTTAAAGATTGGGGTTGTGCTTGGAGATAATATTAAAGATAAATTGAATGAAATTATAGCATCAGGCACTGAGCTAAAAAATATGGAAACCGGTAAACCAATAAAAAATGTAAAAGATAAAATTTTAAGTGCCAATGTTTATTTTGGCGCCTTCCCAATTGTTGAAGCATTGGGAAAAGGCGCCGATATTGTTATTACTGGAAGAACAACTGATACCGGATTAACTCTCGCACCTATGATTTATGAATTTGGTTGGAAGGGAAATGATTATAATTTATTATCAGCCGGAACAGTTGCCGGGCATATTTTAGAATGCGGGGCACAATCTACTGGTGGAAATTTTTTAGGTGATTGGCAGTCGATTGAAAATTTGGCTGAAGTTGGATTTCCTATTGCAGAAGCATTCCCAAATGGTGAAGTGATAATTACCAAACATGAAAATACAGGAGGCAAAATTTCTTTTGAAACAGTTGCGGAACAGTTGGTTTATGAAATAGGTGATCCGGTAAATTATATTACTCCGGATTGTGTTGCTGATTTCACATCAATAAAATTAGAGGATTTAGGAAATGACTGCGTAAAAGTCTTTGATGTTAAAGGAAAAAAAGAAACAGAGTTTTACAAAGTTTCGTGTTCTTATTCTGATGGTTATTCTACTTCGGGAAATTTAACTTATTCATGGCCGGATGCATTGTCAAAGGCAAAAGCTGCAGATAAAATTTTAAGAAAACGTTTAGAAAATTTAGAATTAAAATTCGACGAAATCAGAACTGAGTTTATTGGCTATAATGCAACTCATGAAACATTAGCTCCTAAAATTGATGAAGACAAAATAAATGAAATTATGCTGAGGTTTTCTGTTCGCTCTCATGATTTTGATTCAGTGGAAAGATTTGGGAAAGAACTGGCACCATTAATTTTAACCGGACCACCAAGTGTAACGGGATTTGCAGGCGGCAGGCCGAAGCCGAGTGAAGTTGTTGCATATTGGCCGGCGTTAATACCAAAGAGTTTGGTTAAACCGGAAGTAAAGATAATTTGAAAATCCCGAATTTATCTAGGATAAGTATAAAATTAAATTGAAGAAATTAAAAATTTTTTTTGGATAAATTGAATAAGGATAAGGTTTAATGGCAGGGTTAATAATTTTAAGTTTTTATTGAAAATAAGTCTCTCCCTGTACAAGGGAGAGATTAGAGAGGGTTCAAAGAATTCAAAAAGAACCCATCCCAACCCTTCCCTTGAAAATGGAAGGGCTTGTAGGTAGAATTAACTTTGTAATTATCTTCTTGTCAGCTTAAAATAAAGATGGAGTCAACAAAGCTTGTTTTGTATATGTGAAAAAAATATTAATTAAACAAGGAGATGCTGAAACAAGTTCAGCATAAAGATTTATGAAAACACAGTTAAAAAACATTGCCCATGGAAGAAGCGGTGACAAGGGCGATGCGGCTAATATAGGCTTAATCGCAAATGACGACAAAGCCTGGGAAATAATAAAAAAGCAAGTGAATACTGAAAAAGTAAAAAAACATTTTGAAGGAATATGCTTTGGTGAAGTTGAAAGATATGAATTGCCAAATCTTAGAGCCTTAAATTTTTTACTTCACAATACACTTGGCGGCGGTGGAACAGTTTCGCTCAAACTTGATGCACAAGGAAAGACTTTGGCGGCTGCTTTATTGAGAATGGAAGTTGATTTCGATTAATTGCAAAATTACAAGATTAAAAGATTGCAAGATTAAAAGATTGCAAAATTAAAAGATTGTTGTATAGCTGAGATTAGTTTAGCAGCTATATAGAAAGTTTGGATTTGTATGGATGAATGATTGAATAGACTTGAACTTAAACATGAACTTTAACCATCTAATTTAAAATTAAACTTTATAAAACTGATTTTACTTAATCAAAAATAAATAATAAAAAAAGGAATCCCATGTACGAAGAAGAAATGAAACAGCTTAAAGAATATAAAATTAGAATTGATAATCTGCGGAGTTATCTTTGACGTCGCTAACAAAGATGCGAAAATCAAAGATCTTCAAAACCAAACCACAGAACCCAAATTCTGGGATGACCAAATAGCTGCACAAAAAACTCTTCAGGAAATTAAAACTCTTGAAGGATGGGTAAAGCTCTGGAGCAATGTAAATAATAAAGCAAAATCACTTGAAGAATTTATTCAACTTGCACAGATGGAAGAAGATGAATCTTTTTATGATGATATTAGCAGTGAATTAAAATCTTTAGATGACGCGGTTGAAGATGCAGAATTCAGAAATATGCTTAGCGGGAAAGAGGATGCTAATAATTGCATCTTAACAATTCATTCCGGTGCTGGTGGGACAGAAGCGCAGGATTGGGCTGAAATGCTGATGAGAATGTATTTAAGATGGAGTGAACAGAATAATTTTAAAATGACCATTGTAGATATGCTTGAAGGAGATGGAGCAGGTATTAAAAGTGTGACCATTGAAGTTGAAGGAGAATTTGCTTACGGCTATATGAAAGCTGAAAATGGGGTTCATCGCTTGGTCAGAATATCACCTTTTGATTCAAATAAAAGAAGGCACACTTCTTTTGCTTCAGTATTTGTTATTCCTGAAATTGATGATACAATTGAAATAGAAATTAACCCGGCTGATTTAAGAATTGATACTTACCGTTCAGGCGGCAAAGGCGGACAGAATGTTAACAAGGTTGAAACTGCAGTCAGAATTACTCACATTCCCACAAATACTGTTGCTGCATGTCAAAGTGAGCGTTCGCAATTGCAGAACAGAACTAATGCAATGAAGCTATTGAAATCAAAGCTGTATCAAATAGAAAAAGAAAAGCAGGAAGCAGAATTAGATGAAGTTGAAAAAAGTAAAATGAAAATTGAATGGGGAAGTCAAATCCGTTCTTATGTTTTTCATCCTTATAATATGGTAAAAGACCACCGTACTGATGTTGAAACTTCTGATACACAAGGTGTGATGGATGGTGATATTAATAAATTTATAAAAGCATTTTTGTTGAAGTTCAGTCAGAATTGATGATGCTTGTTAAGTTAATGAGTAAAAGTAAAAGCAAAACTAAAACCAAGAAAAACTTTTTTGACAAAGTAACAGCAATCGTAAAAATAATCCCTTATGGAAAAGTTACAACTTATGGCGATATCGCAGAAGCTTGCGGTACAAGAGCTGGTGCGCGGACAGTCGGTTGGGCATTGAATGGAATGAAGGAAATGGGATTACCCTGTCATAGAGTTGTAAATAGATTTGGTGCATTGTCCGGGAAAATTCATTTTGGCGATCCCCATTTAATGGAAGACTTATTACGTTCTGAAGGAATTGAATTTAAAGATGATGGCTGCGTAAATCTTGAAAAACATTTATGGAAACCAAAATCTGTTAAGAAGTGAAATTTTAAATCATGGCTATTTTATTGTCGTAATATAGGATCTATGGAATATTGGAAAAATGGAAAATTGGAATTATAGGATGCATGAGTATTCCAACTTTCCATCATTCATTATTAACCTACCAGGTATCTTTCTCATTGTACCTGCTAACCTTAACAGAAGACACTCCCGATTTTATTTTTATATAAATTTTCTTTTTTGCTGTATCAAAATTATCTGTTCTATAAACAGAGGATGTAATATTTCTAAATCCATCAAATTTTTTCGATGACAAGGTAACATCAGCATCAATTTCACAGCCTGAACTTTCTGGTACAGAAATATTAATTGAAGAGGCTCCGGCATCTACTACAAAATGAGTTTCTTTTGACAAATCTCCTAACCTTGCATGCAGCGATGCAGCACCCATTTCAATTTTTATTTCATTAGTAATGAACTTAGTTAAATCCAAATTAAGAGATGCAGCACCTACATCAATATCTAAATTCCAAACAGGATTAGGGTTTAAATCTATTTCAACCTTATTTTTAGAATTTAAAGTGTTAAAAGAGAATCTTGTCTTTGACATTTCAAAATCAACATCTGCTTCATCATTAAATTTTGAAACGTTCAAATCATAGTCATCGTTATAACCTTTGGTTTTTGCATAAATCAATTTTGAAGTTGTATCCATAATTGCTATTGCACCGGCACCGGCATGGAATTTTAATTTTGCAGTTTTATATTTACTGAAATAAAGTTCTGAATATTCATTAACTGAAGCGCTGTCTTCGATAAATACATGCCCATTATCCCAAACAACATCTTTAGTAAAACCAGATGCAGTTTTAAAAGTAGCAAAAATACTTAAAGCAAGAGCAATAGAAGTCAATGCAATAAAAATTCGTTTAACCGGAATGTTTTTTATCATAAACGAAATTCCCCAAAGGATAAAAAACAAAGGCCATAATTTTATAATTTCATCCCAATCCCAATTGAGTTGGTCAATATTATTTAAGAAAATTAATACTCCTAAAGCAATTAACAGAACCCCCCAGAAAAGTTGTTTTGTTTTCATTTTATCAGCCCGCCTTTTATTTGCTTTTAATTAATAATCCAATCCCTAAAGCTATCAATATGATTGGGAAGAAATGTGTAAAATGAATATGAGGTATCCAGGTGTCAGCAAGAAAAATAAAACCCAGAATAACTAACGCTACACCAAAGACTGTCGAACGTTTTTTCCGCTGTGCATGTTTCTGCTCATCCCAGGCCTTGGCAAAATCACTTTGTGTATTTGAATAACTTTGCTGTGATGAATTTTCACCTTGAGTTGAGCTATCACTTTGTCCTGCTGTTTCCTGCTGAGTTTTATCTTTCGGCATATTAAAGTAAAACGGTTCTTCAGGAACAATTATCCACAATAGTATATAGGCAAGTACTCCGGCACCTCCTAAAAATAATGAGATGACAAAAACAACCCGGACGATAGTTGCATCAACATCAAAATATTCAGCAAGTCCTCCGCAAACACCGCCAAGCATTTTATCTTTATTTGAGCGATATAATTTTCTATCCATTTTATTTTTCTCCTTTCCATCGGGAACTTAATCCCGCAATATTTGCAACCGCTGGTACAAATATTAATAAAAAAGGAGGAAAAGTCTTTTTAATTTTTTTATCGGTAATTTTAATCTTTAAGTTGTGGTTATGTATAAATTAACGGTACACATAAATTAGTATTATAAATGCAATTGTAAAACCTTTAACGCTTTTTTATTTTTAACTACAAAAAACGGATTAATATGAAAATTGCACTTTGCCAGATAAACACAATAATTGGTGATATTGAGTATAATAAAAAAAAAATACTTGATGGATACAATCAGGGAATCTCTGAGGGTGCTGATTTAGTAATTTGTCCTGAATTATCTCTGGTTGGTTATCCGCCATTAGACCTTGTAGAGAAGAAAGAATTTCGTCAAGAGGTAAAAAGAATTGATTTAGAAATTGCGGAACAGACAGGGGAAGTTGGATTAATTTTCGGCTCAATCACAGAAGATGATGATAATGTCGGAACTGATATTCATAATTCAGCAATACTTTGTTACAATAAAAAGATTCAATTCGTCCAGCATAAATCGTTGATTCCTAACTATGATGTTTTTGATGAGATGCGCTACTTTGATCCCGCAAAGGAAATTTATGTCTATGAATTTAAAGGAGAGAAATTAGGCATATCAATTTGTGAAGACATTTGGAATGATGCTGATTACTGGTACAAAAGAAGATACAGCCGCGATCCGGTAAAAGAATTATTACAAAAAGGAGCTACGGTTTTAATTAATATTTCCGCGAGTCCATATTCTTACGGCAAGCGTGAAGACAGAAAAGAAATGCTTTCTGTTTTAACTAAGGACGACAAAATTCCTTTAGCTTACGTTTGCTGTTCAGGCACTCAAACAGATTTAATTTTTGATGGCGCAAGCATGTGCTTCAATAAAGAAGGCGAACTTGTTAAACTTGGTAAAAATTATGAGGAAGATTTTTTTATTTTCGACACAAAAGAAAATTACAAACCAATTCAAAAAACCGAAGCAAGTTTTCCGGAAGAAATTTTGAAAGCATTAATTTATGGAGTAAAAGAATATTGTGAGAAGCTTCATTTCAAAAAATTATTAGTAGGATTAAGCGGCGGAATAGATTCTGCTTTGGTTGCTTACATCGCTGTACAAGCTTTAGGTAATGAAAACGTACAAGTCTTTCTTATGCCTTCAAAATATTCCAGTAAAGGAAGTGTTGACGATGCGAAGAAACTAATTGAAAATCTCAGCATCAAATGGGAGAATGTTTCTATACAGCCTGTGTTTGATGCTATTACCGAAAGTTTAGCTCCCGCTTTAGGTGAAAATCCGAAAAATATTACAGAAGAAAATATTCAGGCAAGAATCCGTGGCATTTATTTAATGGCAGTTTCGAATAACTATAATTCTTTGTTGCTGACTACAGGAAATAAATCTGAATTAGCAGTTGGATATTGCACACTTTATGGTGATATGGCTGGCGGGCTTGCGGTGATAGCTGATTTGTACAAGACAGAAGTTTATGAATTAGCAAGGTATATAAATAAAGATAGGGAAATAATTCCTGAAGAAATAATTAATAAGGCGCCTTCTGCCGAATTACGGGAAGGCCAAAAAGATGAAGACTCACTTCCACCTTATGCATTTCTTGATACGGTCTTAAAAATGTACCTTGAAGAAAACAAAGAAGAACGTGAAATTGTACATTTGTTAGGCGACAAAGATACTATAAAAAAGATTTTACGATTAGTTGATTTAAACGAGTTTAAAAGAAAGCAAGCAGCTCCGGCTTTAAGAGTGTCGAGAAAAGCTTTTGGTTATGGAAGAAGATATCCGATTGTACAGGGTTGGAGAAGGTGAAATACAAAGTCAAATATCAAAGGTCAAAATTCAAAAATTTTTATAACATTAATTTACTTGTCACACCAAGCTTGTCGAAGTGTGAATTGTATACTTTATGTCAATCTTCGACAGGCTCAGATTGACAAAAATTTATTTACCAATCTAAAAAATTAAATGAGATTAATAAATGAACTATAAAAAATTATCAGCTGCTATTTTTGTTTTTGCTATTCTTACTTCAAATCTATTTGCACAATTTGGAGCTACAAATGATATATTAAAAGTAAAAGCTTTTAAGTCATTAGATAAAGTTACACCAAACGGTGAATTTAAAATTGCATTAAAAGTAAATATAAATGAACCCTGGCATATAAATTCCAACAAACCTTACGATGAATTTTTAATACCATCCAAATTAAGTGTTGATGACACTACAAATTTTATAGTTCAAAAAATTTCTTATCCAAAAGCACATGACATTAAATTAAGTTTTTCAGATAAACCGTTAGCAGTCTGGCAGGGTGAAAATTATATTGGAGCTTTGGTTAAAGTTACAGATAATATTAAACCTGGTAATTATAAATTAGTTGTTACTTTAGATTACCAGGGCTGCAACAATAGCTCATGTATGCCTCCTGCATCAGCTAATGATACATTAAATATTGAAGTTGTCGATAATCAAGCAGCTATTAATTCTATCAACGAAGATATTTTTAATAAAATAGATTTAAGTTATACACCTATTGTTGTCCAACCCAAAAGTGATGATAGTTCAATTTCATCTGTACTGGCAAGCAGCGGATTGTTTTTTAGTTTGTTGTTTGTATTCCTCGGCGGATTAGCTTTGAATTTAACTCCATGTGTTTATCCTCTCATTCCGATAACTATTGGTTATTTCGGTGGACAAAGTGAAGGTAGTACAAAAAAATTAGTTATGATGGGAATTCTGTTTGTTGTTGGATTGGCTTTGACATATTCTGTGATAGGTGTAGTTACAGCTTTAAGCGGTGCAGTGTTCGGCTCACTACTCCAAAATTCAATTGTTATAATTTTTATTGCGTTAATTTTTGTTGTCCTTTCCTTGAGTATGTTTGGTGTTTATGAATTTAAATTACCTGACTCTTGGGTAGCAAAAGCGGGTGGAGCAAAGAGCGGATATTACGGCGCATTCTTTATGGGATTAACAATGGGTATTGTTGCTGCACCTTGTATCGGCCCTTTTGTTTTAGGGTTGGTTACTTATGTTGCAGCTAAAGCGGACCCATATTATGGATTCTTAATGTTCTTTGTTCTTGCCGTTGGTTTAGGAACACCTTATTTAGTGCTGGCAATCTTTTCAGGTAAGATTAAAAAGCTGCCGCGTTCAGGTGAATGGATGGATGCAGTAAAGCATGTGTTCGGATTTCTTTTAATTGGGATGGCTTTATATTTTTTACTGCCTCTTTTGCCAAAAGAAATTAGAGGATACATACTTCCAATTTTCATGGTAATTACAGCAACATATCTTTTGTTTATTGAAAAGCTTGCTGCCAATGTTAAAGGATTTAAAATATTTAAGATTAGTTTTTCAATTATTTTAATTGCTGTCGCAGCTTATACTTTAATACCAAAGGAAACTGCCTCAATAGCCTGGCAGCACTATGACAATAAAATATTAGCTGCCGGTATAGGAGAGAAGAGAGGAGTTATAATAGATTTTTATGCTGACTGGTGCATCCCTTGTCATGAGCTTGATGCAGCAACTTTTTCAGACCAAAAAGTTATTGCCGAAGCAAAAAATTTTCACACCTTAAAAGCTGATATGACAAAATCACTTTCGCCTGATGTAGAAGCATTGAGAGAAAAATATAAAATCCGTGGAGTACCGACAGTTTTAATTTTAGATTCAAAAGGAAATGAAGCAAAGCGCATAACCGGTTTTGTAAGTGCTGATGAGTTTTATAATATTATAAAGAACGTAGACTGAGAGATAAGTCAAAAATCAAAAGCCAAAGTTCAAAGGTCAAACCTGCAAAAAGGTGTCAAAATTCAAAAGCATTTTAGATTAACGCTGTTTCAATAATAAGTTAGTCCTAAAATTTATTAGTTTTGACTTTTGAATTTTTACTTTTGACTTTTTAAAAATTTATGAAAAAATGTATAATACTTGCCAACGGTAAACCGCCGGGAAAATCTGTAATAAGTTTTCTTCAAAAAAATAATTACAATTATTTGGTCTGTGCTGATGGAGGAGCTAATTCAGCAAAAAAGATGAATTTGATTCCTGATTTAATTGTTGGTGATTTAGATTCAATATCAACTTCTACAAAAAAATACTTTACTGGCAAATCTGAAATAATTCAACTCAAAAGACAAAATGATACTGATGTTGAAAAGTGCATAAAGACAGTTAGGAAACGTGGATTCACAGAAGCAATTTTATGCGGCGTTACCGGAGATAGATTAGACCATACTTTTTGCAACCTTGGTATTGTTATAAAGTTTTTTGATATAGTTAAATTAAAAATTGCAGCTGAAAATTCTGTGTTATTTCCTTACAAAGGTTCTGTTCAATTAAAAACAATACCGGGTGAAACTATCTCTATTTACGGATTTGATTCAAAAACAAAAATAACATCACATGGATTAAAATATAGGTTGAATAATATTCCGCTGCCATTCGGCGAAAAAGAAAGCACCAGCAACGTTGCCTTATCAGATAAAATTAAATTGAACATTAAAGGTGGAATAATATTTCTTATAAGAGATTTTAATCTTGTTCGAAAAAATAATCTTCTTTAAACAATCTTTAGATATTATATCAAATTAAATTTGTAATATTTAAAATTAATATTCCCAACTCAATCTCATCTTATAATAATTAACGATACCAAAATATAAAGACAAGTAAAACTTCTAATCATAAATATCTTAAACAAATAACAATTTAGTCTATTTGGTAATTCATTGTTAATTTTTCATTTTTAATTGTTAATTATTTGAGAAAAATGGTTTCATTCAGTGCTCTTGATATTCTGATTATAATTTTGTTTTTTCTTTCTGTACTAGCGATAGGATTTTGGGCAGGAAGAAAAAATGAAACTTCTGCTGATGACTATTTATTATCGGGAAGAAAAGTCGGATTGTTCCTTTTTATTCTTACAAATGTTTCTACCTGGTACGGCGGAATACTTGGAGTAGGGGAGTTTACTTACAAATACGGCGTCGCAAGCTGGTTTACTCAAGGGTTCCCTTATTATGTTTTTGCTTTTTTGTTTGCAATATTTTTTGCTAAGAAAATTAGAGCGGCATCTCTTTTTACAATTCCCGATAAGCTGACTGAAACTTATAATAAGAATGTTGGATTGATTGCTGCTGTTCTTGTATTCATTTTAGTTTCTCCGGCACCATATCTTTTGATGACTGCAAATCTTTTATCGATTATATTTCATCTTGGAACAATAGTAAGCCTAATTTTAGCTCTAATGTTATCAATCGTTTATCTGTTTAAAGGAGGGTTTCGCTCCAATATATATGCTGATGCGCTGCAATTTTTCATAATGTTTATTGGATTTTTCCTGGTTTTATTTTTTGCTTTTAATAAGTTGGGAGATTTTTCTTTTCTTCAAAATAATTTACCCGCTGAACATTTAACATTAACGGGCGGGGCTTCTCCAACTTTTATTATTGTTTGGTTTTTCATTGCACTCTGGACTTTTGCTGATCCTGGTTTTCATCAAAGGTGTTACGCAGCTAAAACAGGTAATATAGCAGTCAAAGGAATTATTATTTCAATTTTCTTTTGGGCTTTATTTGATTTTTTAACTACTTCAACAGGGTTATATGCCCGTGCACTTTTACCTAATTTAAATCAACCCGTTCTTTCGTTTCCTTTATTAGCCGAAAATATTCTTCCTTCAGGGGTAAAAGGAATTTTTTATGCTGCTTTATTCGCAACAATTATGTCGACATTTAACAGCTTCTTATTTTTAAGTGCAACAACAATAGGCAGAGATTTTATTTTTAGATTAAATAAAAATCAAAATGAAAATAAACTAAAAAAATATACCGTATACGGATTAGTAATTTCCGGAGTAGTTTCAATTATTTTAGCATACTTGATTCCATCTGTAATTGGAATATGGTACACAGTTGGTTCATTTTGTATTCCAGGAATTATACTTCCAATTGTTAGCGCATATTATCCAAAATTAAAAATCTCACAAAGAATTATCCTAATTGAAATAATTGCCGCAGTGGCAACAAGTATTATTTGGTATTTTATTCGTGATGAATTATTTACGAATAGTTTTTTCTATGAAATTGAACCAATGCTTGTAGGGCTTTCTGTTGCCATTAGTATTCACTTTATTGGTATACTGAAGAAATAAATTATAGACTAAATAATTTAAGATTGTTTTTGCGTAAGCTTTATATGAATTAAAGATAAGATAATCGAGCCGGCAAGAAGAAAAATTATTATTCCTAATGAAATTGTTGTTGGAATATGAACTATTTCTGATAGCAGCATTTTAACTCCTACGAAAAATAGTATAATAGCCACACCATATTTCAAATAAACAAACAAATCAACTATTCCTGAAAGAGCAAAATACAAAGCACGTAAACCTAAAATTGCAAAAATATTTGAAGTAATAATTATAAACTCATCCCTGGTGATGGCTATAACAGCTGGAATAGAATCAACAGCAAATACTATATCGGAAGATTCAATTAACAGCAGAGTCAGAAATATTGAAGTAGCAAAAATCTTTCCTTCTTTCTTTGTAAAAAAATTTCTGCCCTTATACTCAGGTAAAAACTTGAAATATTTTTTTGCGATTTTAATTAAAGGATTTTTCTCATAGTCTATTTTTTGCTCACCACCGAAAGCCATTTTATATGCAGCGAAAAGAAGAATTATCCCGAAAATATAAATGATAGGATGGAATAATTTAATTAAACTGACTCCGATTAGAATAAAAATAATTCTAAATACAATTGCACTTAGTATCCCCCATTTAAGCACATGAGGCTGATGTTCTTTAGGAACATCCATCACTTTAAATATTAATAGAAAAACAAAAAGGTTATCTATTGAAAGTGAATATTCAATAAGATAACCTGTAATAAATTCTAAACTTCTATTATGTCCTTTTTCTAGAAAAAAATAAATCCCAATACAAAAAAGTAGAGCGGTAGAAATCCATATACCGCTCCAAATTAAACTATGCTTTAAATCTAAAACACCTTCTCTATTTCCTGTAACATACAAATCGACTATTATTATAGCTGCTGCTATAATTATAAATATAATCCAAAACGCAAATTCGTTTAACAAATTTCATAACCTTTTTTATGGTAGTAGCACTCCAACTGCAATCACCGTAGTCCACAACCCGTTTTTATCACCTTCCGCAGATTGAGTTATATTAAATGAACGCACAATTTTGCCGGACATTTTATAGATATTTTCTCTTTCACTCCAATCTATATCTGGATTAAAATCAACGCCCAGCGTTGTAGCAAGCATCGTTGCTGCTAAATCTTCTGCATATTCTCCGGCAACCTTTTCCGTTTGTCCAAAAGGATGATGCTCTGACAAATATCCATACTGGCTGGAATCTGCAGGCAGAGCTACACCAATTGAAGAAGCAATTAATCTATTTGGTTCATTAGTTGAATTTCTTGCCATAACAGAAAAAGTAATCTGTCCAGCGGTCAATTCTTTCAGTCCTTCCTCTTTTGTGATTCTTTTACAGTTAGCGGGGAAGATACTGCTAACTGTAACGAGATTACAAATTTCGATTCCGGCATTTCTTAATGCCAATTCAAAAGAACTTAAATATTCTTTGTGACGTCCTACCCCTTTTGTAAAAAATATTTTAGATGGAACATACAAATTCTCATCTCCTTTCAAGATACTTTTTTAATTTTTATAAATTTTCTCTTTCCTACTTTGAGGATTGATTCTTTCGTTAAATTAATTTTTGCGGCTATGTCTTCTACTTTTTCTCCGTCTACAGTAACGCCGCCTTGTGCAACAAGCCTTCTTGCTTCACCTTTAGACGGAGCAAAATTTACTTTTACTATTAAATCTAAAATTCCTATTTCTTCTGCACCGTTTTCAATATTGAATTCGGGAATATCATCAGGCACTTCTTTATTAATAAAAATTTTGTCAAACTCTGACTCAGCTTCATCTGCAGCTTTTTGGCTGTGATACATTTTAACTAAAGTCTTTGCTAATGATCTTTTTAAATCTCTTGGATTTACAGACGAATCTTTTAATTTATTTTTTATATCAAGCAGTTCATTATTTGATATGTCAGTTGCTAATTCGTAATAGTTATAAATTAAACTATCCGGTATTGATAAAGTCTTTCCAAAAATATCTTGAGGAGTATCCGAAATACCAATGTAGTTGTTATAAGACTTACTCATCTTTTCAACTCCATCTGTTCCAACAATCAACGGCATTGTTAAAATAACTTGTGGTTCCTTCCCATATTCTCTTTGAATATCTCTGCCAACAAGTAAATTAAATTTTTGGTCTGTTCCACCAAGTTCAACATCACTTTCAATGGCAACCGAGTCCATTGCTTGAGCAAGTGGATAAAGAAATTCATGAACACTAATCGGTTCACCGGATTTAAACCGTTTTGTAAAATCATCGCGTTCAATCATTCGAGCTACAGTATATTTTGAAGCTAACTTAATTACATCTTCAAAGCTCATTTTGCCAAGCCATTCGGAGTTATAGACAATTTTTGTCTTCTCTTTGTTTAAAATTTTAGAAGCTTGTTCAAAATAAGACTCGCCATTCATTCTTGTCTCTTCAAGCGTAAGAGCGGGGCGAGTGACATTTCTACCTGAAGGGTCGCCTATCATCCCGGTAAAGTCACCGATAATTAATATTGCTTGATGCCCAAGCGATTGAAATTGTGCAAGCTTTCTTAATACAACAGAATGCCCGATGTGCAGGTCTGGACGACTGGGATCGCATCCAAGTTTAATATTTAGTGGTTTTCCGGTTTGTGACGATTTTTCTAATTTCTTTACTAATTCGTCTTCGGGTATAATTTCAAATGCACCTCTTTTAATAAGATTCATCTGTTCATTAATCGGCGCAAATTTTATTTTGGTCATCTATCGGAATCTATTAAATTATTTGTGAAAAAATAGAAGCTAAAAATAATAAAATAAATTTAATATTTAATCCTTCTTTCCTGATTTCTTTGCATATCTTTTTTGGCAATAGCTTCACGTTTGTCGTAAACTTTTTTGCCTTTTGCAAGTGCCAATTCAACTTTTACTTTACCATTTTTGAAATATAGTCTTAAAGGAACAAGTGTTAGTCCTTTTTCTTTAGTCTTTCCAATAAGTTTTCTAATTTCACTTCTGTTTAATAACAGCTTTCGAGTTCTGGTTGGTTCATGATTATTAATATTCCCTTGTTCATAAGGGCTTATATGAGCGCTTACCAGCCAAACTTCATTTTCCTTTAACATTGCGTAACTGTCTACTAAGTTTGCTTTTCCTTGCCTTAAAGCTTTAACCTCAGTTCCTTGCAACACAATCCCGGCTTCATAAGTTTGGATAATTGTGTATTCATGCCTTGCTTTTCGGTTAACCGTAATATTTTTTTCGTTTGTTTGTTCAGTCATTTTTTTCAAAATTAGTATTTGAGAACTGAAAAGTATTTAATTTTCTATTCTCCAACAAATTTTTAACAAACAATGTTTTCAAAGAATATTTCCTAAACTAATAATAGTAAATTTGAATACTACTGTATATTTTAACGGGGTCAAACTTAACCTCATCCGTAAATTAAAAGAACGAGGTTCTTAATGTTAGAAATTCAAAAAAAACTTACTAACTCTTTTTATGCGCTTCTAAGTCTGCCTGCAACGGCTATGGGTTTCGCTCTTTCAATTCAAATTTCTGCACTAAGCTGGATACTTAGCACTCAATATAAATTAGATATTGATAAAATAGGATTAGTTTGGGCTGCCGGTCCAATTGCAGGAATTTTGGGACAGGTTATTATTGGAATCATAAGTGACAAAGTTTGGTTGTGGAAGGGGAGAAGAAGGCCCTTTATATTAATTGGTGGATTTTTAGCATCGATGATGCTTTTAGCCTTGCCTAATATTGGTGTTATTTCTTCAGAGCTTGGTATTGGAGGAATACTTGGAGTAGCAATTGTTGTTGCACTGACTTTAGACCTTGCAATAAATGTAAGCTTTAATCCAACCCGTTCCGTAATTGCAGATGTAACACCCGAAGGAGTTGAACGTACAAAGGGTTATACCTGGATGCAGACAATTTCAGGAACGTTCGGCGTTCTTGCTTATGTTATCGGGGCGATTTGGGATAATTATGTTTTAATATACACAGGTGTATTTTTAGTTTTAGCTCTTTCAATTATTCCTACTTTTTTTATTGAGGAACCTGAAATTCTGAAAAATACCAGCGAGGATACAAATCAGGAAAAAAGTAAATCATCATTCAAAGAAATTCTTTTTTCTATTCAACCTTTATGGGGATTTTTATTATATGCGGTTTATGCTATCACAACAAAATTATTAGATTTTAGTTTTGATAATTATTATGCTGAAATTATTTGTTTTATTATAACGTTGATTTTCATTTTTAAAGTTTTACTTAGAAAAACAGAAGGTAAATCAAAAGCTGAAATTGGAATTATTGGATTTAAAAAAGTTTTGGCAGCACACTCATTTACATGGATAGGAATACAAACCATGTTCATATACATGTTCACTTATGTGCAATTCAAAGTGTTTAATTTTACAGATAGTTCTGTGATTCCTGCTGATGTTTCTGTTCAAATGGGAAAGGTTGTTACAATTAGTTTTTTAATATTAAATGCAGTGGGAGCAATTCTTCCTGCTTTCGTTTTATTACCAATAGCAAAAAAGATTGGTAAGATTAAAACACATTTTATATGTATTGCTTCAATGGCAATAGGGTATGGATTGCTATTATTATTTGGATTTACACCAGTTATTATTTATGTAATTATGGCTGTATTAGGAATTGGATGGGCTTCAACCATCAGCTTGCCGTTTGCAATTATGTCCCAGCAAGTTGATCAGTCTAAAATGGGATTGTTTATGGGATTATTCAATTTATCAGTTGTGCTCCCTCAATTGGTGGCAAGCTTTGGTGTTGGATTAGCTATAAAACAAGCTCTGGATAAGGATTTAATTTTTATTATTTGTACTGTTACTTTAGCAATATCTGCTTTCCTGTGGATGTTAGTTAAAGAAGAAAAAATTCATGAACCTGCTGCAGAACCTCAATTAAGTGGCGGGCATTGATAAATCATTTACTAAATATATGGTATTAAAAATTTGGAAAGACTTATGAGATTAAATTTTTCAAAAAATGCTTTTGCAATCATACTATTCCTTTTTTTTATTGGATGCAGTTCTCCGAAATTAACTGATATAATTAAACCGGTAAAATTAAAACCTGGAATTAAAGATACGCTGTTACTTAGTGATATGTTTTACTCTAAAGATTATGACATAACTCCTTTTGATAATGGCCAGTTAGATGTAGAAGTTAAAAAAGATAACAAGCTTATTTTAAAACCCACTGAAAATATGCAAGGCGCAACTGTACTGGAATTTGTGTTGGATGACCAAATATACTCAATCCCTATTTTTCTTGAAGACGTGAATAAAACAATCAACTATAAATTTCGCTATAAACCAGGGAAGAAAGTTAAGCAGGTTTCTGTGGCAGGCAGCTTTAATAATTGGAACCGGAGCAGCAATCCTTTAACTGATGAAAATGGCGACGGTATTTATGAAGCAGTTGTTCCTTTAGAACCGGGAAATTACGTTTATAAATTTAATGTTGATGGAAAAGATATTCTTGATCCTTCCAATAGTGAAACAGAACCAACTGGATTTGACGGTTTTAATTCTGTTTTGAAAATTAGGCAAACTAAAAAATCAACAGATTATTTATATGTGCTAAATGAGAAGAAAAATAATGACAATACGATTTTAAATTTTATTTATGATAAAGGTGATAGTGATTTTTCAATAGGTTACAATGATGTAATTGCATTATTAAATAATCAAGTAGTTGCAGGGCCATCAATAAAAATAAATGGAAACAAAATAGAAGTTACCTTATCAAATGATGAACTATCTGGAAAAAAAGTTCTGAGACTGCTTGTAGTTGAAGGAAAGCACAGAAGTAATATGCAATCTGTTTATTTCTTTAATGGGAAACCCGATGGCAATGAGAAAGAGCATACTACCTGGCATGACGGTTCAATTTATTCAATTATGATTGATAGATTTAATGATGGTGATTCAAGTTTAGATAAGCCGGTACAGCATGATTCACTTTTTAAACAAGCGAATTATGAAGGCGGAGATCTTCAAGGAATCATAAATAAAATAAATGACGGTTATTTTAATTCAATCGGAATAAATGTACTATGGATTTCCCCGGTTTATGATAATCCAAATGATGCGTACCGGGAATCAACAAAACCATACCGCTGGTATTCCGGCTATCATGGATACTGGCCAATTAGTGAAAATAAAGTTGAAGAAAAGTTTGGAACATTGGCTACATTAAAGGAATTGGTTAATACTGCTCATCAACATGGTATTAAAGTACTTTTGGATATAGTTGCTCATCATGTTCATATTGAAAATCCATTGTATAAAGAGCATCGAGATTGGTTTGGAACTTTAATGCTACCGGATGGAAGACGAAATTTAAGACTTTGGGATGAACATCGCTTAACAACCTGGTTCGAACCATACATGCCTTCATTTGATTATACAAAATCTTATGCTCCAATAAACTTTATGACAGATAATTGTATCTGGTGGTTAAAGCAAACCGGTGCAGACGGCTTTAGGCATGATGCGGTTAAACATGTACCCAATAGATTTTGGCGCGCTTTAACTAAAAAGTTAGAAGAAGAAATAGAAGTTCCAACTGGAAAAAAAGTTTATCAAATTGGTGAGACCTTTGGCGATTATAATTTGATTGGTTCTTATGTAAATAACGGGCAGCTATCAGCACAATTCGATTTTAATCTATCGTATTCTGCTATTCCAATCATATTAGATAAAGACAAATCTTTCACTGAGCTGGATGTTGACTTACACAAGGCAATATCTGCTTTCGGTTATCATCACTTAATGGGAAATATAATGGACAGCCATGATAAAGTACGCTTTATGGCTTATGCAGATGGCGATGTTCCAAAGCAGGGTGTTGATATGCGGGAGATGGCTTGGACCAATCCTCCTAAAGTTGACCATGCTTCAAGCTACAAAAAAGCTGAGTTATATTATTCGTTTATTTTTACAATCCCAGGTATTCCTGTTATTTATTACGGTTCTGAATTTGGAATGACAGGCGCAGATGACCCTGATAATAGGAGAATGATGAGATTTGGAAATCAGCTTGATGAATTGGAAAAAGGAATGCTGAAAGTAACCAGCTCAATTGTTCATATGCGGAATGACCATTCTGCACTTCGTTATGGTGATTTTAAAACTATTTATGTTGATGATAATGTTTATGCTTACATGCGTGCAGACGTAAATGAGAAATTAATTATTGTATTAAATAAAAGTGATGTTAAGCAGACTGTTGAATTACCTATTCCAGCAGTTTACAATTCCACAAAATTAACGGATGTAATTTCAAATGAAATAATAAATGAAAATAATAATAATGCGAAAGTTAATATTGATGGATATGGTTGGAGAGTATTTAAGTTAGAATAAATAAATTCATGAATTGTTGAATTCAAAATATAGATGATAAAACAAGATTTTATAATGCGGCTTATCGAACAGTTCGTTAAAGCACTTGCTAAAATACTACTTGATAAAAGAGCCGGGAATTATGGGGAAACACTTCAAAATATTGACAAAGCGTTCAACGGAATAATCGGTTTGGATAGTAAGTTAATTGATATTTCGTCTGCAGAAAATATAATTTCATTATTAAAATTACCCGGTGATAACACTGCCCTAAACATAAAGTATATTATAGCTGCAAAGTTGATAAAAGAAAAAGCGGATATAAAATCGTTAGACAATTCAGAAGATTTTAATTTACAATTTGAATATCAAAAAGCATTATCACTTTTCCTTGAAGGATATTTGAACAATAAAGATGAAGATTTCCCTCTTGAAGCTTATTATAAGGATGTCGAAGAATTAACTGATAAACTTGAAGATAATATATCTGCAGAAGTTAGGGCAAAGTTGATTAAGTTTTATGGAGTGATTGGCAATAAGAAAAAAGCAAATGTCGAGAAATTAAAGTTGAAGGAATTGAGTTGATGAAATATTTTTCCGTTAAAACGATTTTACTTAATTGATTTTTAAATAATTTTTACTTTCCTAAAAATCATAATCTATTTATGCTGTTTTATAAAAATATTATTTTAGTAAGTGTTATGTTAAGTTCAATCACTCTTGCCCAAAAAGCAGAACCCCTAAAAAGCGAATTCATTTTTCATAATCCTCCCTTTAAATCTTGTCATGCATCTACTATAGTTGAATTAGATAATAATAAATTGATGGCAGCATGGTTTGGCGGCTCGCATGAAGGCGCAAATGATGTTTGTATCTGGACATCAATTTGTAATGACGAAGTTTGGGGAAAACCTATTAAAGCCGCTAATGGAATAATTGATTCGGTTGTTCAGTATCCATGCTGGAATCCGGTTTTATTTAAAACAAAAAGCGGAAAATTGTTTTTATTTTATAAAGTGGGGATAGAATCCAAGAGAATGGTGGGGAGTAGTTAAAACTTCTAATGACAATGGGCAAACATGGTCAGGTGGAATGAGGCTGCCGGATGGTTTTCTTGGTCCCATTAAAGATAAACCAATTCAATTAAAATCCGGTGAAATACTTTGTCCCTCAAGTGTAGAACAAAGTGTTGGTAAAGGATATAGATGGACTATTCATCTTGAAATTACAAATGAAAATCTTGATACCTGGAGAAAAATTTTAATTGATACTTCATCTGAATTCAATGTTATTCAACCGACAATTTTACAGTATGCTGATAGAAGATTGCAGATGCTTTGTCGCAGTCAAGAAAATATCATTGTTGAAACCTGGTCAAACGACATTGGGAAAAGCTGGAGTAAACTAACAGATACAAATTTACCAAATCCAAATTCCGGGATTGATGCAGTGACATTATCAGATGGATTACAAGTATTGGTCTTTAATCCATTGTATCATGGTAAAGATTGGGTTGAAGGAAGGAATGTTTTGAATGTTGCCGTTTCTAAAGACGGAGAAGATTGGAAGGATGTTTATACTTTAGAAAATCAGAAGAGAGGTGAGTTTAGTTATCCGGCAGTTATTCAAACAAGCGATAGACTTGTTCATATTACATATACATTTAACAGAAAAAATATCAAGCATGTTGTGTTAAGAATTGAATAGCCTTACATATATGAATTTAATTAATATGTTGTTAACATTTAAGACGCTCCACCGGAGCGTCTCTACAAATGTTCAATTTGACACTTCAAGAATTTTACTTTTAATTTAATAAACATTATTAAAAATATTACTTCAATTGTTGATGATTAAAATTCTTTTAACACTTATTCTCACGGCTCAAATTGTTTTACCTCAAAATGAAAGTTCCAATTTTGATTTTTCAGGTATAAATCAATTTTGGAATATTGTAGGTATACTTAAATCAAACCAACAGCCAAGCTCATCAGATTGGGATAAATTATTTAACACTCCTGGTTACAAAGTTTTAACAAGCGGCGAGTTTACAAGACAGTTTTTTGAAAATGAATTCACACTTGTATTTATGCCTTCTAAAAAAGATGAGCTGCAAAAAGCACTTGCTTCAGGTAAAGATTTGGCACATTTAAATCACTTCATTAAAGTGAGAGATAATAAAAAATTAATGGACGAACAATTAAGAAAGCTTCAGAGCCATAATTATTCTTCTGATGCTGCGAAGCGGACTTTAGAATTTTTACCACAATCATCTGTTTCACAATATCCGCCGGTTGCATTTGTAATTTTTGAAAACAATGGGCGCGGTTCATCGCCAATCGTAGTTGATTTAGCAGCTTCAATCAATTGGGATTTTATGAGTTTCCTTTCTCATGAATTTCATCATTGGTATAGAAATAGAGAGCTTCAATATGATATAAATAAAGTAAGCAGCAACGATGCATATTTAGTAGATGCACTTTCAAAAATTGAAGCAGAAGGTATTGCAGATATGGTGGATAAAAGAGATTGGTTTACTAAGTCGAGTAATGCTATTTCAGATTATGCACGTCAATATATTTATGATGTAAGCAGGACTGCTGCAGTAATAAATCGGATGGATAAGCTGTTAAGCCAGTTAAATACAAATCCAAAATTAGCTCGTCAAATTGGAATGCAAATTTCACAAACACTACCTGAAAAGGGACATTCAACCGGTTATTATATGGCAAGCTTAATTTTACAAAATATAGGGAAGAGCGAACTTGTAAAATGTGTAGGGAATCCCTTTAAATTTATTGAGTTGTATAATCAAGCTGCTAAGAAAAGCTCGGGACAGTATCCTGCTTTTTCAGATTCTGCAATTCAAGTTATTGATTTATTGATTTCGAAATATGCTTTGTGAGATATAAAAATTGAGGTTCTTAAGTGAGGTTCACCTTTAAGGTGAGCCTCTCTTAAAATATTATTTTAGTTTTCATCTTTAACAAACATTACTAATGCAGCCGCAGCAAACATTGATATTCCTCCAAGCAGCAAAGCATAAATAGCTTCTCCACCAAAAAGACTTTTCACAAAAAAACCCAAAATGGCTGCAGCAGTTATTTGTGGAATTACAATGAAGAAATTAAATATCCCCATATAAACTCCCATTTTATTTGCAGGAAGTGAGCCTGTTAAAATTGCATAAGGCATTGCTAAAATTGATGCCCATGCTAAACCAATTCCAAGTTCGGAAATTAAAAGCAGATCCGGATTTTTTATCACAAAGAATGAAGCCAATCCAATTCCGCCGCAAACTAAGCTGATTGCATGTACTGTTTTTCTACTTGTCTTTTTTGCAATCCAAACTAATAAAAATGCCATTACAGCAGCAAATCCATTGTATACAGACATCAAAACACCAACCCAATCTGCACCTTCATTATATAATGCGGTCTTAGTATCAACTGCTCCATAAATATGATGAGTAACAGCTGGAGTTGTATAAATCCACATGGCAAATAAAGCAAACCATGAAAAGAACTGAACATAAGAAAGCTGCACCATTGCTTTGGGCATTTTAAATAAATCGTTCAATACAATTACTAAACCCATGTAGGTTTTGTTTTGTTTTGTAAAAACAGAAACAATTAATTGAAGTATGCCAAATACAGTTATACACGTGAAGAAAACCCCAAGCCCGTAATCCATATAAATGAAAAAATAAAAAATCAGAAAGAGTGCAATCCCGGTAATAATCCAATAAATTCCATTCTTAAGGAATTTTGAAAATGGAATAAAATCTTCGTCTAAACGAATTGAAGCAGCATGACTTTCACTATCTTCCGAAAAACTTTTTAATTCTTCCGGCGAATATTCTTTTGTTTTTAGCACTGTCCATAAAACAGCAAGAAAGAAAATTGTTCCTCCAATATAAAAAGATAATTTAACTGACTGTGGAATCATTCCTTCCGGTGCGGTATTGCTGATGTGAAACCAATTGGTCATAATGTATGGAAGTGCTGAAGCGATTACTGCCCCGGTTCCAATGAAAAAACTCTGCATCGAAAATCCAATTGTCCGTTGTTCGGAAGGTAGCATATCGCCGACAAAAGCTCTGAACGGTTCCATCGATATATTAATTGATGCATCCATTATCCAAAGCATTCCGGCAGCAACCCAAAGTACTGGTGAGTTAGGCATTATCAACAAAGCGATTGAAGCAAGTATTGCACCTGATAAAAAGTAAGGCCGTCTTCTTCCAAGTTTCCCCCATGTTTTATCACTCATGTGCCCGATTATAGGTTGAATGATTAAACCGGTAACTGGAGCGGCAATCCACAAAATCGGGATATCATCAATCTTTGCTCCTAGTGTTTCAAATATTCTGCTAACATTTGCATTTTGAAGAGCGAAACCGAATTGAATACCAAGAAATCCGAAACTCATATTCCAGATTTGCCAGAAGGAAAGTTTTGGTTTTTTCATTATTGAGTTACCCTATTTATTAAAATTCATTGCGTTCAAAATAAATTAATTCCAGTTAAAATGTGTAAAGTTGATTCAATAATTGTCCAGATTTAAAAACGCTTTTAAAATCGAAAGGAATTTTCCCTAAATTTTAATATCTTCGTAAGAAATAAAATTATCAATTTTACTTTTATTCCCAATCAATGCCGGAAAATCCAAATTCAACTTCGAATAGGAAAAAAGAGCACATTGAACTTTCTTTAACTGATAAAGTCACATTCAAAGAAAAAACCAATGGCTTTGAGCATTATGATTTCAAACACTATGCTATAACAGAAGTTGAAATTTCTAAAATTAAATTCTCTCAAAAGTTTATTGGAAAGAAGATAAATTATCCTTTCTTAATCTCATGCATGACCGGCGGGACAAGTGAAGCTGAAAATATAAATGCACAGCTTGCCGTTGCAGCGAATCAATTAAATATTCCATTGGGAGTTGGCAGTCAAAGGCAGGCACTTGAAAATAACATTTATCATCATTCCTACAAAGTTATAAGACAGAACGCTCCTAAAATTCCAATTCTTGGAAACATCGGCGCAGCGCAAATAGCTTTGATGAAGGATTTTAAACCATTAAATTTTTTAATTGATTTGGTTGAAGCAGATGCTATGGTTGTTCATATAAATCCGGCGCAAGAATTATTGCAGCCTGGCGGTGAACCAAACTTCAAAGGACTTCTAAAAAGTATAGAAAAGTTAGTTAAGGTGTTGAATGTTCCTGTGATTGCAAAAGAGGTTGGTTCCGGAATTTCAAAAGAAGCTGCTGTAAAATTATTAAATGCCGGGGTAAAAGGTATTGATGTTGCCGGTGCCGGCGGCACAAGCTGGACTGCCATTGAAATATTAAGAGCAAAATATAAAGATGTTCCCGATGAATTTTGGGATTGGGGTTTGCCGACTTCGTATTGCATTAAAGAAATTGAAAAGCTGAAAAAGAAATATGATTTTGTTTTAATAGGTTCAGGTGGAATAAACAGTTCCATAGAAGCGGCAAAAGCATTCGCTCTTGGTTCCGACATGGTTGCTTCTGCAAGAATTATTCTTCAAGAGTTAAATAAAAACGGAACCGATGGTGTAATTAAATTAATTGAGAGCTGGTTTGATACAATTAAAAAAATAATGTTTCTTACTGGTTCAAATAATTTAAAAGAATTTAAACGAAAAAAATTATTTCTGAAGAAAGACCTTTATTGATATCAAAAAATCAAAATAAATATATTTCTCTTTATGAAAGAGAAAGAAAAAAAATTGAATTAAAACTTGCACAATCATTAAAAGATAGAGAGCCGAAATCTTTATACTCACCGTCATATTATGTTATTAAAGGCGGCGGGAAAAGACTTCGCCCTTTGCTTGTTTTGTTTTCAGCTAAAGCAGCTGGAGGAAAATTTTCACAGGCGTATAATGCTGCTGTCGCTGTTGAGCTTCTTCATAATTTTACTCTTGTACATGATGATATTATGGACAATGCGGATAAAAGAAGAAACTTGCCTACACTCCACAATAAATATGATTTGAGTACAGCGATACTTTCCGGCGACAGCTTACTTTCAATTGCTTTCGAAAGTTTATTAAAAGATTTACCAAATGGTAATTTGCACAACGGCAATAATTCTAAAGCTATTATAAATTCTTTTAATAAAGGATTGATTGAAGTTTGCGAAGGCCAAAGCCTTGATAAGGAATTTGAATTGAAAGCAAATGTCACTATCAATGATTATCTTATAATGATTCAAAAGAAAACTGCTGCAATGATAGAAATGTGCTGTAATATTGGCTCATTAATTGGCGGAGGCAGTAAAAAAGAAATTAATGCATTAAGAAACTTTGGTAAAAACATTGGTATAGCTTTTCAAATCCAGGATGATTTATTAGATATTGTGGGAAATGAAAATGAATTTGGTAAATTTGTAGGCGGCGACTTAATCGAAGGTAAAAAAACTTATTTATTTTTAAATGCTTTGGATAAAGCTAAAGGAAACGATAAAAAAGATTTATTAAGCGTAATTAAAAATAAAGGCATCAAAAAAAATCAAATAAAAAAATATAAATTAATTTACGAAAGATTAAATGTTATAGAAGAATCTAAAGCTGAAATAGCTAAATATACTGCCCAAGCTTTGAGCTCAATTAAATATTTGAAGAATAAAAGCGACAGAGATATTTTCTATTGGCTTGCAGATTCACTAATAAAAAGAATTAGATGATGATTGAAAACAAAGTTAAAATAAAAAATAAAGCAGGCATGCATACCAGGCCAGCAGCAACAATTGTTAAAATGGCGTCAAAATATAAATGTGATTTTTTCATTTCAAAAGATGGATTAAATATTAACGCTAAAAGTATTATTGGTGTTATGACCTTAGCTGCCGAAATGGGTTCGGAAGTTACTTTAACTTTTGACGGCCCGGATGAAAAAGAAGCTGCCGAAGAAATAACTGATTACTTTAACAGAGGCTTTGACGAGATGTGAAAACTTTTAAACAAATATTCCAGGAAGCTCAAAATAAAATTGTTGGTATTGCCGCTGCACCGGGCATTATCATTGCACCTGTTTATCTTTTTACAAAAGAAATAGTCCAGGTAGACGATGGCGATATAGAAGATATTGAACAAGGGCTTACCAATCTTGAAGAGGCTCTTGCCAAATCTAAAAAAGAGCTGAATAAAATTTTTTCTATCGCAAAAGAAAAAATGGAAGAAGAACGTGCTGCAATTTTCGAAGCTCACATGATGATCCTTGATGACCCTGTTTTGATAAATAGAATTAAAGAGAGAATTGAAAAAGAAAAAAAGCTGCCTGAGTTTATTGTTAATGACGAGATAAACAAATATCAACAATTGATGGTTGGCTCAAAAGAACATTATATGAAAGAGAGAGCCCATGATATTGAAGATATTAAAAATAGAATTATAAGGAATCTTCAAAAGAAAAGATGGGTTTCAAAAATTCCTCACAATGCTATTGTGGTTAGCGATACTCTTACTCCAGCAGATACTATTTTACTTTCTCGCTGCGAGGTTCGCGGCTTTGTTACAGACCATGGTGGAATAACTTCTCATGCAGCAATTATTTCAAGGTCGTTAAATATTCCTGCTGTGGTTGGGACACATAACGCTTCCGAAATAATTAAAGACAGCGACGAAATTATAGTTGATGGTTTTCATGGTTACGTAATTATAAATCCGAATGAAGACCAAAAATCATTCTTTAAAGAGAAGTATGAGCATTTAGTCAAGCTTCAAAAAGGGCTGGAAGAATTAAAAGATTTACCTGCTGTAACTAAAGACGGTAAAGAAATTCAATTAAGTGCCAATGTAGATGTGTCTGGTGAAATAGATATTGTAATGACCAGCGGCGCAAAGGGGATTGGCTTATATAGGACTGAACAAATATTGGAAGAATTGAATGAATTTCCTACTGAAGATGAACAAGCAAGAATCTATACAAATTTGTCCTCAAGAATTTACCCGGAGACAATCACTATTAGAGCTTTTGATATCGGGGGAGATAAATTCAGGCTTTTTGATTATGATGAGCCAAACCCATTTTTGGGGCTTCGTGGAATTAGATTGCTGCTTGAAAATGTGAAACTATTTAGGACTCAAATTAGAGCAGTGCTAAGAGCTAGCAAACACAAAAATATTCAATTAATGCTTCCTATGGTTAGTACTATTGATGAAGTAAGAAAAGCAAAAAAAATAATTGATTTGTGTAAGCTGGAATTAAAAGAAGAAAAAATTCTATTTGATAAGAACATAAAAATCGGGATTATGGTTGAAGTCCCTTCAACAGCAGTGATGGCAGAAATATTTGCTGCAGAAGTTGATTTCTTGAGCATAGGTACTAATGACCTTATACAATATTTAATGGCAGTTGATAGAGGCAATGATTTGGTTTCTTCTTTGTACCAGGAATTTAGCCCGGCAGTTATAAAAACTATTAGATATATTGTGAAAGAATCAAAGAAGCTAAACAAACATGTTAGTCTTTGTGGTGAAATGGCTGCTGATACACTTGCTATTCCGTTGCTTGTCGGATTGGAATTAGATTCACTTAGTATGTCTCCTTCAACAATAGCTTATGCAAAAAGAATTATCAGAAGCATAACATTTGAAAGCGCAAAGAAACTTGCAGACAAATGTTTATCCTGTCCTTTGGAAAGTGAAATTATAAAAGAGATTGAAAAGTTTTTCAAAGATAATTCAATTACTAGAACTAGAAATATAATATAGGAAACAAATGAAAATTTTAGAATATGTAGAAAAATATGATCTTCAAAATCAATTTGACGTTTTAATGAATTCATATACCTTAATTGAATCTGCCTGGAATAATAAAATTAATGTTGATTCATTAAAAAACAAAAAATTTAATTCAATAGTTGTTACCGGTCTTGGCGGCTCGGCAATAAGTGCTGACTTAATGCAGAATTTTTTAGGCAATGAAATTAAAATACCTTTTGTTGTAAATAGAAATTATTTCCTTCCATCGTTTGTTAATGAAAATACTTTATTAGTTGTTTCCTCTTATTCGGGAAATACAGAAGAATCAATTTCAGTTTTTAATGATGCATTAAATTCTAAATGTTCAATTGTTTGTATCAGTACAGGAGGCAAGGTTGAAAAAATTGCTTCTGAAAAAAATATTCCTTTGGTAAAAGTTATTCCAGGCTATCAGCCAAGATATGCACTTGGTTTAAGTTTCTTTTCTTTACTTAAAATTTTACAGGAAATAGGTTTAATCCAAAATCAGGATTCTGTAGTGAAGCAAATTATTTCGTTATGGAAAGAGAAGGGAGTTGAGTATTCAAAAGAAGATAATGCTGCTTATGAATATGCAAAACAATTAGTAGGGTTTATTCCCGTAATCTATTCAGCAGCGGATTCAACTTCGGCGGTAGGTTACAGATTTAAATGCCAGTTCAATGAAAACAGCAAGCTGCACGCTTTTAGCAACTACATCCCGGAAATGAATCATAACGAAATAATCGGCTGGGAATCATTTAATGAAAAACAATTTCAAACTAAAGTTATAAATATCATTGACAGAAGTTATCACACACAAACTAAAAGGCGATTTGAAATTACTTCAGAGTTAGCTTCAAAAAATGGTTCTGAAATAATAAATCTTGAAAGTAATGAAGAAAATTTCAAAGTAAGATTGATGGATTTAATTTACCTTGGGGATTGGATAACTTACTATGTAGCAGTGCTAAGAGGATTTGACCCAACAGAAATTGAAAACATAAATATTCTTAAAGAAAGATTGGCAAAATAATTAGCTACATTTTTAGCCACTAATTTCACTAATACTACTAATTATTTTAATTCGTGAAATTGGTGTAATTCGTGGCTTAACATAAAAGATTAAACATCACGAAACTGTTTAAACAGTTATTCACATTAATTATAATTATAAAACCTGTTATTTATATTTTTTGAAATCATTCTCATTGAAATCAAATGGGGATAAATTGAATAAGAAATTTATTTCTGAGATTCTTAAAAAGTTTGGATTGTATAAACCAATCCGCAAAATTTATAATTCAATTTTTAGATATAACAAGCAGACTGAGATAAAAGTCGGCAGTCAAAAAATTAAATTTTGGACACCAACTTTTTATCTTGATGATTACGTTAAAGATTTTGCCGGTGAAAAAGAACTTCTTGAAAATTTTCTTCCAAAACTAAAAGATAAAAACACCTTTTGGGATATTGGTGCTAATATAGGTTTCTATTCTATTTTAGCTGCAAAAGAAATGAACCCAAAATGTAAAATCTTTGCCTTCGAACCAGAACCTAATACCTTTAATATTCTTAAAAAAAATATTGAATTAAATCAGGCACAAAATATTTCTGCTTTTGAATTTGCTTTGGGAAATACAAACGGAAAGCAAATAATTTATTCTTCCGACACTCCAAATTTCGGTGCTCACAGCTTTGTCCAAAGAAACGACTTTTTATTAAAGAAACAAGGGACTGAAATTAAAATTAAAACTGCTGATTCGTTAATTGAAGAGATGAAGGCATGATATTCCAAATGTAATTAAGATAGATGTAGAAGGTGCTGAGATTTTGGTTTTAAGGGGAATGAAAAAACTATTAAAGAATCCTGATTTAAAAATAATCCTATGCGAAGTACATTCAAATTTACTGCCCTTGTTTAATTCCTCTGAACAGGAAGTAAAAGAAATAATTTTAAATGAAAATTTTAATATTGATTATACAGTAAACCGCGAGAACTCAATACCAATATATCTTTACGCGTTAAGGTTTTTATTAGTAATCTATTATCAAGCAACAAAAAAGACAGAAATTATAAATATCTTGACTGATTGGTTGAGTTAACTTATTTTCTTTGCATGGGATTAATCAACTTCTTCATTAGAGATGGAATTAAAGTTTGAAAAGATTTTTTACCTTTTTTCTGCTGATGTTTTTTTGCCTCGCCGAATTATCCTTCAGCCAGTTGTATTTTTTTGGTAGAAACAAAGTTCAATACGCCGATTTTGATTGGAAAGTATTAAAGACAAAACACTTCGATATTTATTATTACAATGAAACTGAAGAAGTTGCGGAAATTGGCGGAACTTATGCAGAGAATGCTTTTGATGAATTAACTGAAAGATTAAACTATACCGTCACCGGAAGAATACCGCTTATATTTTATAATACCCAGCTCCATTTTCAGCAGACAAATACTACTCCAGGATTTATTCCCGAAGGCGTTGGAGGATTTTTTGAATTTATAAAAGGAAGAGTTGTAATCCCATCAAACGGTTCTCTTCATGATTTTAAACATGTAATTAGGCATGAATTGGTTCACGTTTTTACGACCGGTAAAATATTTCACATCTTAAAAGATCATCGTATCAGTCAGGATTATGGCCCGCCGCTCTGGTTTACAGAAGGCATTGCAGAATATATGTCTACTGAACCGGATGACCAGGCAGAAATGGTAATGCGTGATGCTGTTATAAATGGTTACTTTGTCAATCTTGAAAACATGAATCAAATTTACGGTACTTTTTTAATGTATAAGGAAGGACAAAATTTTCTTGAGTTCATTGAAAAAAGATATGGCAGAGAAAAAATTCCTTTAATGATTGATAACCTCTGGATGTACAGCAGCTTTACAAAAGTTATTGAATATACTTTAGGTAAACCTATCGAAGAGATTGATGACGAATGGACATTTTACTTAAAGCAAAAATATTATCCGCTGCTCATCGGCAGTATTCCAATAGCTAATGATGCAAAACAAATTACTCATTTCGGATTTAATTTTTCTCCTGTTTATTATAAAATTGGGGATGAAGAATATTTATATTTTGCTGCCAACAGAGACGGCTATTCATCTCTTTACAGAGTTAAGCTAAATAAAGAAAGAGACTATAAGGATTCTAACCCTGAGCTTGTTTTAAGGGGTGAAAAAACTGAAGAGCTTGAATCATTTCATTTATTTGATGCTTCAATAGATATAAATAAAGACGGGCTTTTGGCTTTTGTAACTCGTTCAGGGAAGACAGATGCAATTCATTTTTTCTCGGTTAAATCAGATGAAATAGTAAAAGATTTTCAAGAAGATTATTTAATAAGTATTTCATCTCCTAAATATTCTTCTGATGGAAAGAAAGTTGTTTTCTCTGCTGTTGATCAAAAAGGTTTTAAAGATTTATTTATTTTAAATATTGAAACAGATAAGCTAACCCGGCTGACAAACGATTATTATAATGATCAGGATCCGTCTTTTGGGGTAACTGATAATCAAATTTTATTTTCATCGGATCGTACTGCCGGAAAAATAAATCATACACAAAATATATTTTCATATAACTTGAACACTCATGAAATAAATTATATTACTTATCAAGATTGTAATAATCACACTCCAATCGTTTCGCCTGACAAAAAATATCTTTATTACACTTCTGATTATGACAAAGTTAGAAATGTTTGGAGAATAAAATTACATAACGGATTATTTGGAAGAACTTCCGAAAAAATTACAAGCTACTTAACCAGTGTTTATAATCCTTCATTCAGCAATGATTCTACATTAAACTTTGCCGGCTTTGAAAATTTCGCATTCAATCTTTATCAATACGATTTAAATAAAGTAATTCCCGATTCGAATTTTACTGTAACAATGAATTTAGATTCCGCTTATGGAAAGTGGGAGGTCGAAACATATTTTACTGAAAAGAAAATTCAAAAATTAAAATACGAACGACAATATACCCTTGACTACGCAGCCGGACAAGTTTCAACCTCTTACGATCCTGTTTACGGTACACGGGGCGGAGCAATATTAGCTCTAAGCGATTTATTAAGTGATGATAATTTTTTCTTTTTAATATATAATACCGCAGAAGTCCAAAGTGATATTTTAAAAAGTTTCAATGTTGCAATAGAACGGATTGATTTAAGCAAGCGTGCTAATTTTGGTTATGGAGTTTTTCATTTCAGCGGAAGAAGATATGACATTCGTGACTCGGATGAATACTATTTTGAAAGAAGCTTTGGTGGAAATTTTATTCTTGATTACCCGTTGACAAAGTTTCAAAGAATTGAAGCTAGTGTCACAATAGCCAACTCAGACAAGCAGGTAATTGAAGGTGTATTGCAGAGGAAAGCTTTGCTGCTAAGTAATTCAATTTCTTATGTGATGGATAATTCTTTGTGGGGGCCAACCGGGCCTTTAGACGGAACAAGAGCACGCATATTGTTTGGCTATACCGGCGATATTAAATACAGCAATGTAAATTATTTCTCTTTTATTGCTGACTTGAGACATTATTTTAGATTAAGCTTGAGATCAGCATTAGCAGTTCGCACATCAATATTTTATAATCAAGGGAAAGAAGCAAGAAGATATTTTATGGGAGGAAGCTGGGATTTACGCGGCTGGCCGCGATGGTCTATCCGTGGTGAAAAGCTTTGGATATCATCCATGGAATTTAGATTTCCATTAGTTGATCAGATAAGCATTAAATTTCCATTCCTTGGGATAGGATTTTTTGGGATTCGCGGTGCCGCTTTTTTTGATGCCGGTGGCGCATGGGATACAAAGTATAACAGCACGCTCGGCAGCATAGGCGGAGGACTAAGAATGAATCTCTTTGGAGCAATAGTATTAAGGTATGATATCGGTAAAAAAATTGAAAATAATTTTAAGCAATTTCAGCCCAAACTGTTTTACCAATTTTTCTTTGGATGGGATTTTTGAGAACAAAGAATTATTTAAATAATAAAATTTATACGACAATTATTTTATTAATAATTCTAATATTAATTGACGGCTGTGCTACATCAAAAATTAAATATGATGTTAAACAAGATAATAACCCGTATGTCATGTACGGTGCAGTTCCATCAAGAAACTTTTATGTACCTGAAGAATTTAGTGATTCATTAATTAAAAAATGGGAAGCAGATATCAACGGCAGCTTTCCAAATTCATCTGTTAGTATTTACAGTAATTTAGTTTTTGCGAACGATCTTTCCGGAAGAGTTTACTGCTTTAATATTGACAACGGTAAAAAAGTAGGGCAGTTAAAATTGGGCAATGGAGTATATACTACACCGGTTCTTAACAACTTTGTTGTCATTGCTGTTTCCGCTGAAAGAAAAGATAATGAATCTACTTTACAATACTATAATTACAAACAAGCAGAACTGGAAAAAGAAGTTACTGTAAAAGGAAGGGTTATCTCGGAGTTAATTAAAGTAGATGATGGAATAATTTTTAACACTGATAAAGGAATTGTGTACAAATATAATTTCAATGGTTATGAAGAATGGAAATGTGAAACACATGAATTCACTCATTCGTCACCCGCTTTGAAAGATAACATAATTGTATTTGGAAATGATAACGGTAAAATTATTGGGCTTGATGCAATAAAAGGAAAGTTATTATACAGAGTTAAGATTAGCAAACCTTTTTTCGCCTCACCTTCAATAATTAATAAAACTATTTTCATTGGTAATGATGATGGAAAATTGTATGCTCTTGATTTATCAAACGGGAAATCAATTTGGTCCTTTGAAACCGGTGGAAGAATAATAATGACGCCCGCAAGTGACGGGGAAAATATTTTTATTGGAAATTTGAAAGGAGATTTTTTTTCGATCAATATAAAATCTCATCAGCTTAATTGGAAAATAAAATATGATGGTGCGTTTAATACAACTCCTTTAGTTTCAAAAAATTTAATTTTGCAGCCAGGTATTGATAGAAACTTGCTGTTTATTGATAAAAAAAATGGAGACATTGTTAAAACAATGTCATTTGATGGAAGAGTGAAACTAACACCTGTTTATTTTAGAAATACTTTGTTCATCGGATATGATAACGGAATTTTAGAAGCTTATGAATTTCAAAAATAAAATATTATCTATTTTAATAATTGCTGTTGTTGTTGTCGATTTTTCTTTTTCACAGAATTGTAAAGCAACAATTTCAATCAAAACCGATGAAGACAGTTCATTAATATTTTTGAATGATGCTTTTCTTGGAAAAGGAAATGTTACAGTTGAAGCACCAAAAGGCACCTATTATATTAAAGCTACAGAAAGTTTAATGAGATGGGACGCTAAAACTTTTTATGATACTATTGAAGTTAAAAATTGTGAAGATATAAACCGTAATTATTCATTTAATGGAACAGTATATCTGCAGACAGATCCGGCAGATGTTTATGTTTATCACGACAGCGATTTAATTGGACATACACCGTTAAGATTAAGCCTTAATAATGAAAATCTATTGTTGAAAAAAATCGGGTTTGAAGATAAATATATTTCGAGTGATCGGTTAAACAAAAATAAAGTAATTTCTTTAGTAAGATTGTATAATAATGATAATCATGGAAGCTTTTTTAATGGGACAGAATTTAAATTGTTGTTAGGCAGCTTAATTGTTTTAGGCGGCACTACAGCTTATTTCAAATTAAAAGCAGACAACAAATTCGAAGAATATCAATTCACAGGTAATGGGGACTATTTGGATCAAACTCACAAATATGATTTGATAAGCGGAATAACTTTTGGGCTTGTTCAAATAAATTTTGGTATTTTAATGTATCATTTTTTGTTTGATAAGTAGAATTATTTTCTTTTCAAAAATTATTTTTCATGCATACTATTTTAGAAATCATAAATCTCTCGACTGATTTTTTAAATAACAAAGGAGTTGAATCTCCCAGAATTAATGTAGAGCTGCTGCTTGCTTATGTTCTTAATTGTAAAAGACTGGACTTATATTTAAAATTCGATCAGCCTTTGAAAGAAGAAGAGCTTGCTATTTACCGGGAGCTATTAAAAAGAAGAGGGAGGAGAGAACCGCTTCAATACATTGTTGGAGATGTAGAATTTTATGGGTTAGAATTTAAAGTAAATCCATCTGTTTTAATTCCACGCCCTGAAACAGAAATATTGGTTGAAACAGTTATTGAAAATTCTAATAAAGATGAGGAATTAAAAATTTTAGATATTGGAACAGGCAGCGGAAATATTGCTGTCAGTATTTCAAAGCATTTGGTTAATTCAAAAGTTTGGGGAATTGATTCAAGCAATGAAGCAATAAATGTAGCTAAAGAAAATTCTAAAATTAATTTGGTTGACGAGAGGACAATTTATTTTCAAAAGGATATTTTAAACAGATTTGAAATAGAAGAATCCGATTTTGACATTATTGTTTCAAATCCACCGTACATTTCTAAAAATGATTATAATGATTTATTGCCTGAGTTAAAGAATTATGAGCCTGTTTCAGCTTTAACGGATGAAAAAAATGGACTAACTTTTTATAAAGAAATCTCTATCAAAGCAAATAAATTATTGAAGTCCGGAGGAAAAATATTTTTTGAAGTAGGTCAAGGCCAGCATACTGAAGTAAAAAATATTCTTGAAAGAAATAATTTTATAAATATTAAATTAAAAAAAGATTATTCTAATATTGAAAGAGTTGTTTACGGAGAATTGAAATGAGAGTTGTTGTTCAGCGGGTTTTGGAAGGAGGGGTGTTTATTCCTTCAAAAAATTATAGAGCAGAAATCAAAAAAGGATTTGTGATTTTATTGGGAATAAAAGTTGGTGATGAAGAAAAAGATGTGAAATTTCTTGCTGATAAATGTGTTAATCTAAGAGTGTTTGAAGATGAAAATAAAAAAATGAATTTATCAATTAAAGATGTTGATGGAGAAATACTTTTAATTTCTCAATTCACTTTATATGGAAATGCATCAAAAGGAAATCGGCCCAGCTTTATAGACTCAGCAAGGCCGGAAGAAGCGATTCCTTTATATGAAAAATTTATTTCATATTTAAAAGAATTGTTATGTGAAACAAAAATTAAAACCGGGATGTTTGGTGAAATGATGGAAGTGAAAATTATTAATGACGGCCCGGTTACAATTATTATTGATTCGAAATATTAAAATTAAAGTCTTTAAACTTTTTTGAACTATTAATTATGATTTTTGACTTAAAATGAAATCCCCAGTCTTAATGATATTTGTCGATGGTATTGGAATCGGAAAAGAAGATTATGAAAATAATCCCTTCTTCATATATCAATTTAAATTCATAAAAAATATTTTTGGAAAGATTCCCTCGTTAGAAAATCAAAGTTTTCAAAATGATGGTTATTATTTATTCCCAACGGATGCACTTCTTGGTGTTGAAGGGTTACCTCAAAGCGGGACTGGGCAGACGTCTATTTTCTGCGGAGTCAATGCTTCTCAAATTGTTGGAAAACATTTTGGGCCTTATCCGTATTCAACTTTGATTCCTATTATTAATGAAAAAAATATATTCAAGCATTATTTAAATCTTGGAGAGAAAGCCTTTTTTGCGAATGCTTATCCAAAAGTATTTTTCGATTATCTTAAATCAGGCAAATCAAGATTGAGCGCTACTTCATTAAGCTGTAGGCTAAGTGGTATGCGATTAAATAATTCTACTGATGTTAGAAATGGAAAAGCGTTGACAGCAGAAATAACCGGGGAAAGGTGGAATAAAAAATTAGGATACAAGCTGCCGGAATTAAAACCTGAAACAGCAGCAAAAAGATTATTAAAAATTGCCTCAGAAAACTCTTTTACTTTGTATGAATATTTTATAACAGATCATTTAGGGCATGGAAGAGGAATTTCTGAAATTGAAAGTACATTAAAAATATTTGATGAATTTCTATTTTCTATTTTAGTGAAACTGGATAAAGAAAATATGACTTTAATTATTTGTTCCGATCATGGAAACCTGGAGGATTTATCAATTAAGACTCATACATTAAACCCTGCATTAACAATTACAGCCGGGAAGTATGGGAATATTCTTTCGGAAAAAATTAAAGATTTATCTCAAATTAAACCGGCAATTATAAAATACTGCAAATGAAAAAATATCCTGCGATAAAATTTACCATATTATTTATAATTGGAATTTTGCTGCACAGGTATTTTGAGATTAGCTCTGTAATATTTTTTATTATACTTGCTGCATTTCTTTTATACACCGCCATATCATTCAAATTGAAAAACGAAAAGTTCAATTACATATTGATCATTTTATCCTTTGCTTCAATAATTCTCTTAGGCAGTTTCTTAGCCGAAGTAAATAAAAATGAAGTTCAACTGCTTCCAACAAACTTGTACAAACAAAAGAATATGGAAGTGTTCGGAACAATAAAAAAAATCGAATTACCACGAAAAGATGAATCTAGATTTATTTTAGATGTTGATTCATTTAAAGTCTCAAATACTATAATCAAAATGAATTTGACTTTGCTAACAAGAATTAGAGATGACAGGAAAGAAAAATTAGATTCATTATTCGATGTACTTAAACCAGGGTATAAAATTTCTGTAATCGGAACTTATATGAAAGGCGGTGATACTCTTAATCCGGGCGAGTTTGACTACAACCATTATTTGAACTCAATAGGTATCAGCGGATTGTTTACGACTTATTATGTCGGCGATGTTAAAATTCTCAATAAAGATGTTTATTGGTTTGGGAACTTTGTAAACAATGTAAGGAAATATTTAAGCGAACAAATAACCAAGCTGCATGATAAGCAAACTGCAGCATTGTTGAGGGGTTTGATTTTAGCTGACAGAAGCGGGATTGATTATGCAGTAAGAGTTGAATTCATAAATTCAGGTGTTGTTCATGTACTAGCGGTGTCAGGGCTTCATACTGGCTACATCATTTTAATATTCTTAATTTTCTTTGGACGATTTAACATTTACATTAAATCATTTTTAACAATTACAGGGTTAATATTTTTTCTGATCATTACAGGAATGCCGCCTTCTGTTTTTCGTGCTTCAATTATGGCGATTGTTTTTATAATCGCTTTGCTTACTAACCGTTCGACAAATTTATTTAATGCGCTTGCAATTGCAGCTTTAATTTTGCTTATCATTAAGCCGTACGATCTATTTAATCCTGGATTTCAACTTTCATTTTCTGCCGTGTTTGCAATTGCTGCCATATTTCCGATTATTCAAACAAAAATAAATTCATTTGATATTCAGAATAAATTATTGAAATATGTTTTGATTTTTGCGGCAGTTTCATTGAGTGCACAGCTTGGCACTTTACCTTTCACAATATATTATTTCGGGAAGCTTTCTGTGATTGCTTTGTTTACCAATTTAATAGTTATCCCCTTAATTGGATTAATAGTTGGTACCGGGATTTTTACTTTGGCACTTAATTTATTTTTACCATCAATAGCAGTGTATTACGCTGCTGTCAATGATTTATTTTCCAATTTATTATTTTGGTTTGTTAGTATTTCAGGTAATCTTGATTTTTCTTTTGTCAACATTAGGCATTTTTCAATTTTCGATGGAATAATATTTTACTTATTTCTTACTGTTCTAATTTATTATCTGGTTATGTTCAAGCATTCTTTAGCAAAAATAATTTTACTTGTATTGATTACTTGCAACATATTTTTGTATGCTTCCATTGATGACAAAGATTTCTTCAAGAAGAATGAATTAAATGTTTTGATGATTGATGTTGGGCAGGGTGATGGAATATTGATAAAATTTCCAAATGGACAAACTGCTTTAATTGATGCCGGTAATGCTGACTATTATTTTGACAATGGGGAAAGAGTGATTCTTCCATTATTAAATTATCTTGGTATAAAACAAGTTGAATACGGTTTTGTATCTCATATTGATGCTGACCATTACGGAGGATTTGTTTCATTAATTCATGATGGAAAGATAAAACAGATATACAAGCCGCCTATCGATTCTTCTTATGATAAAGATATTCGTTTTGAAAAATATTTAAGAAAAATGAAAGTGCCGTTTCATTATTATAAAAGGGGGGAGATGAAAATTGGCAATGTTAATATTTATACTTTAAACGATTATAGTGATAATAGTTTTCCAGCTAACACCACAAACAACATGAGCGGAGAATTAAAAATTGTTTACGGAAAAACAAGTTTTTTATTTACTGGGGATGCCGAAACTACTGTCGAACATTACTATGTAAAACGATATAATAATTTTTTGAAAACAGATGTTTTAAAAGTTGGGCATCATGGAAGCAACTCAAGCTCTTCCCCGCAATTTCTATTAAAAACAAAACCTGAAATAAGTTTGGTTTCTGTTGGAATACAAAATAAATTTGGACATCCATCATCATTAATTATTAACAGATTGCGAGCTATTAAATCTCGAATTCATAGAACAGATATTGAAGGCGCTATTTATTTAACATCCGATGGTGATTCTGTTAAAGTTGTTGATTGGAAAGATAATTGACTAATTAATTTTAAAGTTTTATTTCTTTTAATAATAGTAGAGACGCCTCGCCTGCCACTATGTGGGTGAGGCGACTATATAATTAAACAAAAAAATAAATTTAAAGCGCAATTTTGAAATAGAAGACGCTCAACCGGAGCGTCTCTACAATAAAAATTTGCAGTTAATAAAAAAACAGTTATTATATTAAGACAAAAAATAAATTCATAAAATAAGGAAAACATAATGGCAAAAAACAAAATTGAAGTTGGAATAATAATGGGAAGTGATTCGGATTTACCAATTATGACAGAAGCGGCAAAAATTCTTGACGAATTTGAAATAGGATATGAAATAAAAATTGCATCGGCTCACCGCACTCCAAAATATACTTCGGATTATTGTTCGACTGCACACACACGTGGTTTGAAAACTATAATCGCCGGCGCAGGCGGTGCGGCACACCTTGCTGGTGCAGCCGCTGCTTATTCTCCTTTGCCGATAATCGCTGTGCCGATTAAATCTAAATCTTTAGACGGGCTTGATTCTTTACTATCAATGGTGCAAATGCCGGGCGGAGTTCCGGTTGCAACTGTTGGGATAAACATGGCCAAAAATGCCGGTTTGCTTGCAGTACAAATTATTGCAGCGAGCGATGAAAAAATGTTGGATAAGATGATTGCTTACAAAAAGAAAATGGAAGAAGCAGCGATGAAGAAGAATGAAGGTATTGAAAATAAAATTAACTCCAATTGATATATGGAAGTAATTATTTTATGCTTACACTAAGAATATATAGATTGTTTATGTAAAGGAGATTTCAATTATGTCGAAAGCTAAACCCGTATTAAATCAACTAAATATTGTCGCAAAAGATTTTGAAAAGACATTAGAATTTTACCGCAAGCTTGGTGTTGATATTTCAAATGAAGTGAATCCTCAGAATGGGATACAACATGCAGCAATTACATTTCCCAACGGATTTAGAATCGAATTTGATAATAATAAACTCGCCGAGCTTTATAATGCAGCATGGCGTAAGCCTAAAGGTAGTGTCAGAACATTAATAGGATTTTCCCTTCCAACTAGTGAAGAAGTGGATAAGCGATATAATGAACTTGTCAAAGAAGGATTTGAAGGAATACAACCTCCGTTCGATGCTTTCTGGGGAGCGAGATATGCGATTGTAAAAGATCCGGATGGCAATGATGTTGGACTTATGAGTCCAATTGATGAAGAACGAAAAACCTGGCCGCCGATACCATCGCCTGCACGGTAATTTTTTTAATATCATAATAATTAGAAAAATATTCTTTATCTTTCCTAAGTCTTTCAAAAATTAGTTTGACAATAAGCCACGGGGTGCAAAATGAAATTCAAATCAAAAATACTTCCTTTTTTATTTATAATTTTTGGTTTTAATTTTACCTCCGGACAAACTGCTGCTGTAAAGTTCGAAGTAAAAATCCCTTCCGAAGGTTTAAATAAAAATGCTTCAATTTTCCTTGCGGGTTCATTCAATTGCTGGAATCCGCAAGATTCGCTTTACATGATGAAAAAGATTGAAGATGATTTGTATTCTATAATTATCCCGGTATTTGATGGAGTGAAGTATGAATATAAATATGTAAAGGATAATTGGAATTCTGTTGAAGTAGATTTAAATGGCCATGATATTAAAAACAGAAAAATGATTTCGAAAGATGGCCTTATTATAGAAGATACAGTTTTAAATTGGAAGCAGCCACCTGCCGCCCAACAAATGGATACAGCACAATTTTTGAATAAAGAGCAAATGAATGAGATTGCAAAGTTAAAAGATGATATGCAATCAAAACTAGATAGTAGGTTAAAGAACATTTTGGGGATATTAAAAAGTGCAATGAACAATATGCTTTCAGCAAATCCGGATATGAAGCTTAAGGAAAAATACCATAATAAAATAGTTGAAAATATTAATTCTGTTTTGGATTCATTTAGTGATGCATTATGGAAAGTATCATCATTATTAAGCCCTGAGCAGAAGAAAGCTATATTGGAAGAAATGAAAAAAACAAATATTCCCGGAGATATATTTAATATGATGACCAAGGGGATGAAATAATCAAATGGGAAAAAATAACAATGTTAATAATCCCTGGCTAAAAATAAAATTAGAAGATTATGAAAGCCATATGTCTTTACCAGGCATAGAGCAATCTCAATATCTTTCTAATTATTTAAAAGAAATAACGAGGAAATATAATCCAAATTCGTTAGCAATAATTGGATGTGCCGGGGGAAATGGTTTAGAAAAATTAAAACATGAAACAGATAAAAGAATAGTTTGCATTGATATTAACCAAAAATTTCTTGATGCTGCTAAAAAAAGATTTAAGAATTCATTTAAGGAAATTGAATTCATTTGTAGTGATATTATTACTGAAGAATGTACGTTTAAGCCGGTTGATTTAATTTATGCCGGATTGGTTTTCGAATATGTTGATATTAATTTGGCAGTTAAAAATCTTTCAAGACTTATAAAATCCAATGGGAAATTAATCGTTGTGCTGCAACTGCCGAATAAAAATATTCCTGAAGTATCTCCAAGTCCATATAAAAGTTTAGAAATATTGAGTGAGACGTTTGCGTTTGTTAAGTTTGATAAATTTATTGAAGCATGCAAGCAATGTGGATTCGATTTGATTTCTAAAAGTAAAACCAAATTAAAATCGGGTAAAGAATTTTGTGAATTAGTATTGCAAAAAGTTAGCTGAGAAAATCATAAGTTAACAAACTAATTTGTTTGATTAAGTATTTAGATTTATAGAAATACAATTAATGAAGTCAATTATTTTATATCCATTCAGGTTCATTTACAAGATATATCTCCTTACATGTTTTGTGCTAATATTGGTTTTGTCCTATCCATTCCTTCGTTATTTTTTATCTAAAAAGGAGCGATTCCCTTCGGCATTTAAAATTATGAAATTCTACGGGAAATCGTTTTTGTTTTTTGCCGGTGTGTTTATGAAAATTAAAGGCAGAGAAAATATTTTAAAAGATCAACCTTTTTTAATATGCTCTAACCACAGTTCATATTTAGATATTCCGTGCTTGTACTCAATCTTTGAACAATACTTTGTGTTTACCGGGAAAAAGGAAGTTGAAAAGTGGCCATTGTTCCATATTTTTTATACGTCAGGGATGAACATATTAGTTGACAGGCATAATAAAATGGGATTAATAAAAGCATTCAAAAGAATGATGGGAGTAATTGATGAAGGGCATCCATTGGTGATTCTTCCCGAAGGCACAATTTCCAAAGTCGCTCCAAAGCTAACGGAGTTTAAACAAGGATCTGTTTCATTAGCCATTAACAAACAAATTCCAATTTTACCTATAACTTTTACAACAAATTGGATAAGGCTGCAGCGCAATGGATTGTTGAAAGGTAAAGCCAGTCCAGGAATATCTGAAGTTATTATTCATCCATTAATTCCAACCAGAGGGTTAACAAAAGATGATACAGACGCGCTGCAAATAAAATTGCGTGATATTATCAATTCACCTTTGCATGAAAAATACGGGGTTTAGAAATTATCAGACTTATAAAAATCATTTTAAAATAATTTATTCCTTCTATTAATTTTGAAAACTTTAAGAGATAATAAAACATTAAACTGGCTGCTTAATGGTGATGTTTCAATTCAATATCAAGTTTACCGAGACTTGCTAGATAAAGAACGAAATGATTTAAGAAAAAGAATTTCAAAAGAAGGATGGGGATTTATATTTTTATCCAAACGAAATGAAAACGGACATTGGGGAAGAGCTTTTTATCAACCCAAATGGACTTCAACTCATTACACTTTACTTGATTTAAAAAATTTATCCATCCAACCAAACATCAAGGAAATCAAACAAACTATAAATATGATACTAAATGAAAATAAAAGTGATGATGGTGGAATAATGCCAATTTGCACAATAAAAGTTAGTGATGTTTGCATAAACGGAATGTTTTTAAATTATGCATCATATTTTAAAACGGATGAAGAAAAATTAAAATCTGTGGTTGATTTTATTTTATCGCAGCAAATGAAAGACGGGGGCTTCAATTGTCATTTAAACCGAGTCGGAGCAATTCATAGCTCACTCCATACAACTTTATGTGTACTTGAAGGAATTTTAGAATACAAAAAAAATAATTACAAATTCAGATTAAAAGAATTACAAAAAGCCGAACTTGAATCAAGAGAATTTGTACTCATGCACAGATTGTATAAATCTGATAAAACCGGTGAAATAATTAAAGATCAATTTTTAAGATTATCTTATCCTGCAAGATGGTATTACGATATTCTTCGAGCTTTGGATTATTTCCAATTAGCAAAAGTTAAATATGATGAAAGAATGCATGATGCGATCAATTTCATATTAAAAAAAAGAAAACCGGATAACAAATGGCTGCTGCAAGCAAATCATCCAGGGCAAACTCATTTTCAAATGGAAAAAGCTGGCGAACCAAGCAGATGGAATACTTTAAGAGCATTGAGAGTTTTGAAATATTATGAAATTGGCTCTAATACTTCATAATTGTCAATTTATTCACATTGCGACTTCTATTCTATTTCTATAAATTTACCTGCCTTTTGAGAGGCAAGTTTAGTTATTATCAATAATAATGGTTAATAAATGAAAATTATCAAATACTCTGTTCTAATTTTATTTTTAATTTTATTCGGTTGCAGTAAAGAGACCGATAAAGGTTTCATGGACCAAGCTGCAAAGGAAATGAAAGACAGCAGCGTTACTGATGCGGTAAGTTCTTATGAATCTTTAATTAAAGAATATCCCCAAAGTGATTTAGCTCCGGAAGCATTGTCAAAACTTGCTGTAATTTATCAAAATAGGATGGACAAATCATTATCTGAAAAAGAAAGTTTTCAAAAATCTGTTGAGCTTTATCGTAAGATATATGATGACTATCCACAAAGTAAAAATGCACCGGAGGCATTATTTATGTCAGGCTACATTCAGGCTAATGATTTGCATGATTATGATAAAGCCACAGAAACATATAATTTGTTTTTACAAAAATTCCCCAAAAATGATTTAGCATTATCTGCGAAAGAAGAATTGGAACACATGGGTTTGTCTCCGGAACAAATATTAGCAAAGAAAAAGGCAGCAGGTATTTAATGCCGGATGCGAATGATGATTACAGAAAATATTTATCGCCCGCTTATGTTTCAAAATTAAATTCTCTTGAATTAAGAGCAAGATTAGTTGTAGAAGGTTTTATGGTAGGGCTTCATAAAAGCCCTTACCATGGTTTTAGTGTTGAGTTCACTGAACATCGTCCTTATATGCAAGGGGATAATTTAAAAGATGTAGATTGGAAAGTATACGGTAAGACCAACCGATATTTTATAAAGCAATATGAAGAAGAAACTAATTTAAAAAGTTATATCCTTTTGGATACAAGCAAATCAATGAGCTATGCATCTGAAGGAAATATTTCTAAACTTGAGTACGCATCAACTTTGATTGCCGGTTTAAGCTACTTAATGATTAAGCAGCAGGATGCCGTTGGCATTTCACTTTATTCTGAAAAGATTGATAAATATCTTCCTCCTAAATCTTCTAGAGCGTACTTACAGCAGATATTAAAAACTCTTGCTGAAGTAAAGCCATCAAATAAGACTAACACCGCGGCATCATTAAATTCAATTGCAGAAAAAATTAAAAGAAGAGGGCTTGTAATTATTGTCTCGGATTTATTTGACGAAGTGGACTCTGTTTTAAGTGCATTGAAACATTTTAGATATAATAATAATGAAGTAATAGTTTTTCAGATTCTTGATCCGGTTGAAAGAAATTTTAACTTCACAAGCGACGCTGTTTTTAAAGATATTGAAAATGAAGACGAATTAACAACTCAGCCATATCAAATTCAAAAAGCATATCGAGAAGCAATGAATGAGTTTGTTCATAAAATAAAAAGTGTATGCCTAAACTCAAAAATTGATTATAACTTGATTGACACTTCACAGCCTTATGATAAAGCGCTTATCAACTATATTCGTAAAAGGTCAAAGCTGTACTAATTCAAAGGTCAAAAAGCAATAAAGCAATTTGACAATTAAACAATTTAGCCATTAGTCCTTCATCAAATTTTTAATCTCATCAAAATATTTATCTGAAAGTTCTTCTGCTTTAGTTTTATCTTTAGCTTCAACAATACTTCTTATAATCGGCTCAGTATTTGATTTTCTGAAATGAACCCAATGATCATCAAAATCAATTCTTAAACCGTCATCTGTATTTATTTTTTCGTTTTTAAATTTATCTTTTAAGGAATTTACAATATCGTCAGGGTTATTTTTGCCGAGATCAATTTTCTTCTTTGCAATAAAATAAGAGGGGAGCGAATTTTTCAATTCTGAAATGGAACCGCCAAATTCAAGAAGATGCTGAAGAGTTAAAGCAATTCCCACTAAAGCATCCCTTCCATAATGCAAAGCTGGATATATAACTCCACCGCTGCCTTCGCCTCCAATTACAGCATCAACTTCTTTCATCTTTAAAACAACATTTGCTTCTCCAACCGGTGAACGAAACATGCTGCACCCAAATTCTTTTGCAACATCATCAACTGCTCTTGTTGTTGAAAGGTTAACAACAACATTTCCTTTCTTTTTTGAAAGAATAAATTTAACGCAGCTAGTAATTGTATTTTCTTCACTGAAAGGCTCACCTTTGTCTGTAATTAAAACTAATCTATCAACATCTGGGTCTACAACCACACCGAGATCGCAATTTGTTTCTTTAATTCTATCCATAGTTTCTATTAAGTTTTCGGGAAGTGGCTCAGGAAGCCTAGGGAAAATCCCGGTTCTTTCACAATTCATTTCAACAACTTCACATCCGAACTCTCTTAGCAGATCAGGTATACAATAAACACCTGCTCCATTTACACAATCAACAAGCACTTTAAATTTTCTATCTTTAATTTTTTCTTTTTCAATAAATTCAAGATTAAGAACATCATTCATATGTTTTCTTAAACCTTCAGCAAAATTAGTCTTTGTTCCAAGCTTATCCCATGTTGAATATATCTTTTCACTATTGCCTAATAGCGCCAGCATTTCTTTATTTTGTTCAGGGGTCATGAACTGTCCGGTATTATTTAACAGCTTCAAAGCGTTCCATTGATTTGGATTATGTGAAGCTGAAATTGCAATGCCTCCATCGGCATTAAGATTCTTAACAGTATATTGGACAGTGGGGGTAGGACAAATTCCAATTTCAATTACATCTAATCCTTTAGAGAGTAGGGTTCCGGTAACAATAGACTGAACCATATCGCCTGAAATTCTCGCATCACGTCCTATAACAACTTTACCTTTACCAATAAAATCAGCAAAAGCAGACGCATATTTAATTAAAGTTTGAGGCTCAAGTCCGTCACCAATTACTCCTCTTATTCCAGAAACGCTAACCATTAAAGTTGGCATTTAAAACCTCCAATGTGATTAAATTCTTTATATAAATAGGTAAAACAAAGATAACTTATTTCAATTAATCTTTGAAACATAAATCATATTGAGGATGATTTATTCGTGTTCTTGTATATATATTTTTTGATTGAAAAATTTGTTACAAATTATAAAGATATATTGGTTGACTTAAATATTTAGGTGTTATATATTCAAGAAGTAATTTTTTGAAGTTAAAATCTTCCGAATGCATTTCATTAATAAATAATAATTTAAGAGGTTCTTGATGAGTAAGTTTCGCTTACTATTTTTTGTTTACTCAACCTTAGTATTATTTTCCTCTCCAATATTTTCACAATCCACCGGTAAAATCGCTGGAAAAATAACGGATAAAAATACCGGGGAGGCAATACCTTTTGCAAATGTTTTTGTAGAAGGAACTACATTAGGGGCTGCTGCAGATATTGATGGTATTTATACTATCGTTAATGTTCCGCCCGGTGTATATAATATTACTGCATCAGTTGTTGGTTACCAAAAAGTAACCGTTGAGAACATTAGGGTGAATGTGGATTTTACCACACGCCAAAATTTTGAACTTTCCAGCGGCACAATTGATCTTCCCCCGGTTATTGTTCAAGGAGAACGAAACCCACTAATACGACAGGATTTAACAAACCCAACAGTTGCTATTACCGACGAGTCAATTCATGAACTGCCTGTTGATCAAATTTCAGATGTAATTGGTTTACAGGCTGGTGTGGTGAAAGGAGATGATGGTACACTGCACGTGCGTGGGGGGTACAGTAATGAAGTGTCTTATACTTTAAACGGAATTGCTTTAAACGATCCATATGATAATACTAGGTCTATTGGACTTGCAACAAATGCTGTTAAAGAAGTTTCTGTTTCAACCGGAACATTTGCTGCTCAATATGGAAATGCTTTAAGCGGAGTTGTTAATTACGTTACAAAGGAAGGTGGAGATAATTATTCCTTCAGCTTACGAGGTTATGGCGGTGATTATGCAACTAACAGGACGGGTTTATTTACAAACAAATTAGGTTTAAATGAAATTGATCCTTTAAATAGAGGCAGAACGGAAGCGACTTTTGGAGGGCCATTCCCGTTTTTAAATAAAGCGAAATTTTATGTCTCCAGTATCTATGAAAATTTTAAAGGATCGAGGTACGGAACTAGACTTTATAATACTACAGATTCATATTTAAGCCGGGATAATTTTAGTTCCAGCGATCCAAGAAATGGGATGTCAACCGATACATTATATTTCAACCCATATTATAATAATTCTAAAGGCTTGCCTACTGGTAACGGCGCTATGGTGCCTATGAATGCTTCAGAGAATTTTAATTTACAGGGTAATCTTAGTTATAAATTCGGTTCACTTATTAAATTAAAATATGAAGCTGTATATAATAAGGGTGTAGGCAATGGAAGAAGTGGGCTAACATTTGGATATACAGATAATGAAAGGGCATACCTTTTTAATCCGGATGGAAGGGGACAAACTCATTCGAATGGATTAATACAGACATTGGATTTAACTCATACTTTATCAAGCAGCATATTTTATACATTAACTGCTTCATATGGTTATGATCAGAATCAATATTATTTATATAAAGATATAAATGATTCTCGATATTTGCCCGATCTTTTTAGGCGTGAAATTGGGACAACAGGTTTTTACGCCGGTGGTACAGACAATTATCGTGAATTTAGAAAAACCAAAACTTTTGGAATTAAAGGTGACCTTGTTGCACAATTATTTGATACACATGAATTCAAGTTTGGATTTGAATATAGAAAACACGATTTAAACTTTGATAGCTATTCAATTGAATTTGGAAAAATAGATAACGGTGTTTTTAACACTAACATAGTTAATAATGATTTACTTTATGATAGTTCACTTGTACTAGCTAGAAGAATTCCAACGGCTCAATCATTGCGTACAAAATATGAAGTTAAGCCAACGCAATTCTCTGCATATCTTCAAGACAAAATTGAATTAGCTTCATCATTTATACTTAATGCAGGATTACGTTATGAATATTTTGATCCGGCTACAACATACAATCCTAATATATCCAAGAACCTAACTGATTCAATAAGTGGAAATATTTCAGCTTATAATGTTCCAGCAGATAAACAAAATATGCTTAGCCCTAGGATCAGTGTTAGTTATCCAATTACCGATAGAGGCATAATCAGGTTTTCTTATGGGCATTTCTATCAGATTGGATCTCTTCAAAGCCTTTATAGAAATCTAAATTATTATGTAACTAATGCTGGAACAACTCCAACATTTGGAAACGCGAATGTTAAGCCGCAAAGATCAGTTCAATATGAGATTGGTTTACAGCAGCAGTTAACTGATGATTTTAAATTTGATCTAACAGGCTATTATAAGGATGTTACAAATTATATATATAGTCAAACTATTTATACTGCAAAAGGAAGAGAATATAATTCCTTAACAAATTTATCTTATGCAAACACTCGCGGAATTACTTTGTCATTCTTTAAAAGAAGATCTCCTGGCGGAATTTTTCAGGCATCGTTAGATTATACATTTCAGGTAGCTGAAGGTAATAGAACCGAACCGGCTGCACAAATTTTCTTGAGTGAAATTTCTGGAAAAGCTGCAGAAACTTATTTAGTCCCTCTCAGCTTTGATAGGTCACATGTAATTAATGGAACATTTGCTTTAATACCAAATGATGATTGGAATATTGGAGTAATTTTTAATTTGCAGACCGGTACACCATATACCCCTAGTTTACCCTCTCAATTAAGTTCAATTACTTATATTCAAAATTCAGGCAATAAAGAAACGCAATGGAATGTAGATCTAAAAGTAGAGAGATATTTCGATATTGGTCCTTTTAAAACCTCTTTATTCTTACAAATTCAAAATCTATTCGATACACAAAATGAGCTTAGCGTTTGGGCTAGTTCCGGCAGAGCACTGTCTAATGTTGAGCAGGTACTAAACAGCAGCTTTGAATTTAGCGATACGAGAATGAGAATTGAGAGAGGTGATCCGGGTTTATTCGGTATTGATGTATTAAATAATTACTATTCCGACCGGCCGGAAAGAGTTAACAGGCCAAGAGAAATTCGTTTAGGATTTTCACTTTTATTCAATTAATGAAAAAGAATTTGAGGAAGAATAAATGTTAAACAAAAAATACTTCTTTTTTACAATAATTATTGTGTGTCTAGCTGTTGTATCCAATTATGGGCAGACACGGGACAAATATGGAAACATAAATATTAAAGGCCTATCTCAAGCTGATATGGAAAGGCTTTTCCCTGAATACAATAGAAAACTATATAAAGTAAATGGGGATCCTAGATCTATAAAATCTGTTATTATTAGCGGAAATAAAATAACAACAATATTATATAATTATGGTTCTATTTGTAAACCTAATACACTTTCAAATATTGCTGATTTGGTTTGGCAAGGCTTGGGATATGGATTTGAATTTGGGCCTCTCGCTGCTGGTGAAGTTTCTCAACCAGGGATAGATTCACTACTGCATATAGTTGATGATTCTTTTGTTTTATCTGGGCAAGGTGATTATTCACCGGATGGAACATTAAAATGGGGTTGGCTTCCGAAACCTGGTTATGCAGATCCTAATCAGGATGATATTGCAACATTAAATGCGCCTGATTTAAATGGTGACGGTAAACCTGATTCATGGCCGGAGAGTTTTTATTCAGCCGGTGCAGGTAAATATGTTTGGCCTGCATTTTTAGGTGATCAAGCCACTGCACCTGATGAAGAAGTTTATTATGTAATGGATGATTATACAAATGCTGAATTTCCTTATTACCCATTTCCAAGTGATACTTCTAAAAGAGGTTTAGGCCTTGATGCAGAAGTCAGAGTTCTTCAGTTTAATAATCCATTAGCTGAGGATATATTATTTCTAGTTTATAGAATTACAAATGCAAGTGAAAAAAAACTCGGTAGGTTATATTTCGGAATGCAGGGTGATCCGCATGTAGGTGGGCATAATGATTTTAGTGATGATCGTGCATTTTTTATTCCTTCAACAGGACCTTTATCTGAAGGTTACTCTCAAAGGTCTAGAAGCATGGTTTATGCATTTGACAATCCTCCTGTCGGTGAGGGTGGACATGCTACAGGATATTTCGGGTGGAAATTTTTGGAATCACCTTCTAATTCAACTGATGGAATTGATAATGATGATGATGGAATGCTTGATGAAAGCCCCTTCAATTCGGCAGGCAATTATGTTGATGGTGTTAATATTCCGTTAACATATGGTATTTCTGATTTAGCAAAATTCAAAGCTATTTATGGAGACCCAAAACCTCGTTATCAGGGAGATGAAGACGGTGATTGGAATCCAGCGAAGGATGATATTGGAATTGACGGTATTGGGCCTGATTCTCCAAATTATCCAGGTCCTGATTTTGGTGAAGGTGACGGAATTCCTTCACAAGGCTGGTATCAAGATGTTAATAATAATAATAAATATGATGTTGGCGAACCAATTTCTACTGAGAGGATACCTGGTTACAAGTGGGCTGGTTCGGAGCCGAGTTTTGGTTTAAGAGATATTTCCGAATCTGATCAGCTTGGTTTAACAAGTTTTCATGCCGCTGCTTATACAAATACTTTACCTAATGTTCCTAAGAATGACCCATTAATGTGGGAATGGCTTTCTTCCGATTCGATTAATCCGAATCAAGCTCTATTACAGAACCCCGGTGATAACATATTTAATTTCGGAACCGGGCCGCTTAGCCTTGAAAGAGGCGAATCACAAAGGTTTTCAATGGCAATTTTATTTGGTGATAATTTAAGTGATTTAGTTTTAAATGCTGAAACATCAACAAGAGTTTTGGAAGCAGATTATCGATTTGCTCAACCTCCACTCAAACCGATTGTTACTGCAGTTCCTGGAAATAATCAAGTTACTTTATATTGGGATTCTCGTGCGGAAGGCTCAATTGATCCCTTAAGTGGTAAAAAAGATTTCCAGGGTTATAAAATATACAGAAGCAGAGATTACAAATTTTCAGATATTTATAAGATTACCGATGGAAATGGAGTTCCATTTTTAGGACAACCACTTTTGGACGTTAATGGGAAAAGAGCTCAGTTTGATTATGTAGATTCATTGAGTGGTTATTTCCCTGTAGAATATTCCGGTAGAGCAATTAAATATTACATAGGCGATAATACTGGATTGGTTCATGAATATGTAGATAAAACTGCAAAAAATGGAATTACTTATTATTATGCTGTTGTTTCTTATGATGGTGGGAATCTTGAAACAGGTAAAGAATTAGCTCCTTCAGAATGTCAGGCAGTTATTAAAAAAGATGCTGTAACTGGTGAATTAAAATATGATGTTAATACTGTAGGTGTTACACCAGGCCCTTTGCCTACCGGTATTGAAAATGCATCTGCCGGAGTTAATGGAGCACCGCAGCCTTTAACTGGTAATTCGACAGGGAAAATAAACGTGAAAGTTTTAAACGACTTAGTAGTTGAGCCAAAGAGATATAAAATTAATTTTACAGACGATCACACTTTTGATATCTTGGATTCAACCGGAGTATCCGAATCAGTTACTTCAAAGGATACAGTTTTTGTAAATGTAAGTAATGGTAATATTGAACCGGGAAGTTTTCAATTGTTTGATGCAGGCAGCAATTTGGTTCCTTCCTCAAAATATTTTATAAATACAGAAAGTGGGAAGCTTAGGGGAATAAACCATAATGATCTCCCTGAAGGTGAACTATTTACAGCTAAATATAGATATTATCCTGTATTGGGTAGTCAGTTTATTGAAGGACAAGATGATAACCCGGCTTTCAATGGTGTAAAAGTTTATGTTACTAATGATTCATTGGGTATTGATACATCAAAAAGTCATTTTACAACAAATAAAAAAATTAATGTAAATACAACTTTATCAACTAAGTCTAAAATCGGTAGCCCAATTTTAGTGAGAGCTGATTGGAAAATTGAATGGAATAATTTAGATACTACTGCTAATGGAGCTTGGGCTGAACCTGGTGATACAACTATTAATCATTTGCTGAAACCAACGATATGTCCATTCAAAATATTTGATATTACTAATAATCAGGAAGTTCCTGCAAATTATTTAATTGATGAAACAAATGTTTCAACCAGGAATCAGAAGTGGGATTGGGGAGAAGGTATAATTTTTCGGCCTACAGGAGCAACGGGATTTCAAACTACCTATGACATAATATTTAACTTGCCGGATTCCGGTAAAGCTCAAATTTTACCAAAATCTGGTGATGTTTTTCAATTGATCACTAAGAAGCCATTTCAATCTGGTGATTCATACCTGTTTAATACTGAAGCAATAAAATTTGATAATCAGGCTGCGGATACTTCTTTAAGTAACATTTTTGTTGTTCCTAATCCTTATGTGGCTTACAGCCCTTCCGAAAATCCGGGTAGAAATCCTGATCAAAGAGGGGACAGGGATTTACAGTTTAGAAACTTACCACCTAAATGTACTATTCGAATTTATACATTGGTCGGCGAGTTAGTTAAAACAATTGAAAAAGATGATATGACTAGTATTGCTCACTGGGATTTACTTAGCTTTGAATCTCAGAGAATTGCATACGGTATATATATATATCACGTTGATGCTCCTGGCATTGGTGAAAAGATTGGAAGAATAGCTATTATTAAATAATAATAATTTCTTAGGCTTCTTTAATATTGAAGAAGTCTTTAGCTAATAGAAATAATAAACTATAGGAAAATCAGTACTATGAAAAAGTTTTTACTCTACTCCTTAATTTTATTTTTAACTGTATTTTTTAATGTTGATATATTAGCACAATCAGAAGGCGGTACTTCTAAAGTTGGAACTACTGTTGCTCAATTTCTGAAAATAGGTGCAGGCGCTAGAGCAATAGGAATGGGAGGGGCTTACACAGCAGTAAGTAATGACATTTATTCTATTTATTATAACCCTGCTGGAATAGCAAATTCAAATGAAACAGGGCAGGTGGCTTTTAATCACGCAAACTGGCTTGCAGATATAAGTTATGATTTTGCTGCCGCATCATTAAATATTCCTGATCTTGGTGTAATATTTTTAAGTGTAACTGACTTGTCTGTACCTGAAGATAAAGTTAGAACATTTGATTACCCGGATGGTAATGGGCAAGTATGGAGCGCAAGTTCACTGGCAATAGGTTTAGGGTTCGCAAAAAAATTAACCGAAGATTTTTCAATTGGTATTCAAGCTAAATATATTCGTGAAGCTATATGGAATTCCAGTGCCAATGGATTTGCTATTGATTTAGGTACCTACTATGTAACTCCTTTTAACGGATTAATCATTGGGGCTAGCATATCTAATTTCGGTTCAAAGATGCAAATGGATGGACGTGATATTTTATTTAACACGGATCCCGATGGCAATTCAACAACAGGCCCGAATAATATAGTTTCTCAGTATAAAATGGATAGTTATGATATTCCATTGACATTTAGAATCGGTTTAGCTATGGATGTATTGAAAACAAGATATCTTAGAGCAACCGCTGCAGTTGACGCAACTCATCCAAATGATAATACAGAATATGTAAACAGCGGCCTTGAGTTAGGATTTGATGAAATGTTTTTTGCAAGAGTTGGATATAAATCATTATTTATGAAAAACACCGAAGAAGGTTTAACCTTTGGCGGTGGTTTTAATTACGATTTTGATAATCAGCTTTCACTTCAAGTTAATTACGGGTGGGCTGATTACGGAAGATTAAAGAATGTACAATTTTTTGATTTAGGATTAAAATTCTAATGTATATTTAAGATTAATTATTAAAAGACTTACTTATCCAGTAAGTCTTTTTTTTATCTATGCAAATTAAATCAAACATAAAAAAAATAAATAAAATCTTAATTGATTTTTTCGGAGTTCCTGAAAAGAATAAAAAGATCCCTTCTCCATTAGATATGCTTATTGCCACAATCCTATCCCAAAACACTAACGATAATAATTCTTATAAAGCGTTTAATAATTTAAAGACTAAATTTAAAAACTGGGATGAAGTTGAGAAGTTAACTGCTAAACAAATTGAGAGTCATATAAAAGTTGCCGGTTTGGGAAAACAAAAATCAATGGCAATTAAAAATGTGCTTTCATCTTTATTAAATAAGAATGGTAAGATTAATTTAGACTATATGAAAAAAATGAATGACGATGAAGTTCTGGAAGAATTAACTCAATATCCAGGAGTTGGAATTAAAACTGCAAGTTGTGTTCTTCAATTTTCTTTAAGGCGAAATGTTTGCCCTGTTGATACACATGTTCATAGAACATTAAATAGAATTGGAATAGTAAAAACTTCAACACCGGATAAAACATTTCTTGCAATAAAAGATTTTATGCCAGAAGATACAGCTCATTCATTTCATACAAACTTAATTAGATTGGGTAGGGAGATTTGCAAGTCACAAAAACCGGTTTGTTCAATTTGCCCGCTGAAAAACTTGTGTAAGTTTGATAACAAAAACTTAGATAAAGTAAAACCATACAAAAAGAATTCTTTCATGCTGCTTGACAGCGTTTAATTTACTTCATATCACACTTCTGTTCAATTAATTAAAAACTTCTTAAAATTAGTAAAAATAGGTATTGATTTATATTCTTAAATATCATATTATACCGAACAATATTCGGAATAACTATAGAAATACCAAATAATGAATGATATTGATAAAAAAATACTGAAGATACTTCAAAACAACGCCAGAACAACTAACGTAGAAATTGCCAGGCAAATAAATATGGCACCTTCCGCAGTTTTGGAAAGAATACGAAGGCTTGAAAAGAAAAATGTAATTCAAAAATATAGCGCAATTATCAATCCGCATGAGATCAAAAAAAATCTACTTGCTTTTGTTTTGGTAAAAGCAAATGGGCCAATTGTAGATAATAAAACAGCGAAGGAATTGGCAAAAGTTGAAGAGATACAAGAAGTTCATATGGTAGCAGGCGAAGATTGTTTTTTAGTAAAGATTAGAGCTGAAAATACGGAAGAGTTATCAACTCTGCTTAGAACCAAAATTGCAAAAATTAAATCTATTAGCTCAACCAGTACAACGATTGTTTTAGAAACTGTGAAAGAAAGTTCAGAAATAAGTTTTTAAATGGAAATGAAATTAATTAATAAGTTAAGAAAAGTATAAGGAGAAAGATAGATGTCAAATTCACTTGGAATAATTGGTTACGACTATGTTGAATTTTATGTTGGCTCTGCAAAAATGTGGGCATACTGGCATGCAAAAGCTTTTGGAATGAATATTAAAGGATACTTAGGACCGGAGACTGGAATTAGAAATCATACCTCTTACTTTCTTGAGAAAAATAATTTGAAAATAGTACTCACTTCATTTCTTAAACCGGATAATTATGAAGTATCATCTTTTATATTAAAACATGGCGATGGTGTTAAAAGATGGGCTTTAAAAGTAGAAGATGTTAAAACAGCTTATGAAAATTCATTAAAGAATGGGGGAATTCCATCGAGGCCGCCAATAAAAGTTGAAGATGAAAATGGATTTATTGAAGAAGCCGCTATTAAACTTTATGACGATGCGGAAATAGTTTTTATAAATAGAGACAATTACAAAGGAATATTTAAGCCTGGTTTTGCTGAACCAAAACAAAAGATAACAATCAAAGCTGAAGATTCAGGCTTGCAGGAAGTAGACCATGTCGTCGGAAATGTTAGAACAAATGAAATGGAGCTTTGGTCAAATTACTTAAATAAAAGTCTAAACTTCGAAACTTTTATTGAATTTGGCCCAGGTGATATTTCAACTCAGTATTCAGCTTTGCTTTCAAAAGTAGTAAGATCAAAAGAAGGTGTGCCGGTTAAGAATCCCATTAACGAACCGTTATGAAGGATTAAAGAAATCGCAGATAGAAGAATTTATTGATGAGTATTTAGGTTCCGGTATTCAGCATGTGGCAATTACTACAAATGATATTATTACAACTATAAAAGCATTAAGAGAAAATGGGGTTGAGTTTTTGTCTGTTCCGGATACTTATTATGATATTCTTAAAAAAGATAGAAGTAAAGATGTGACTGAAGATATTGAGATGTTAAAAAAGTACGGAATACTTTGCGATACTGAAGGGAAAGGATATTTGCTTCAGTTATTTACAAAACCAATTGGCGACAGGCCTACTTTCTTTTATGAAATTATTCAAAGAAGAAAAGGTGCAGAAGGTTTTGGACAAGGAAATTTCCAGGCGCTGTTCGAATCAATAGAAAGAGATCAAGATTTGCGTGGAAATTTGGAAAGATGATAAAAACAGTGGTCATTTATTGTCATTTACTTCATGTCATTCAGCCGTTATGACTAAAATCTAATGACAATAGAATAACAATTGAATGACTATTAAATGACAATTGAGTTATCGTTGATTAACTACTTAATGACAATAGATTTAAGAAAGGAGATTTGAAATGCCTTTTTATGTAAGAGCAGGTAAAGTTCCTCCTAAACGACATACCACTTTTTATAAAGAAGATGGAGGCTTATACCGGGAAGAACTATTTGCTTCTAAAGGATTCTCAGGAATATATTCGAACAAATATCACCTTTATATGCCGCCTCAAGTTGAAAGTATCGGAGAAATAAAAAATAATAATTCAGTTGATTGGAAAGATGCCCCTTTACAGTACTATCATTTCAAAACTGATGGTAAAAAAACTAACGGAGATTTTATTACTTCAAGAAATATTTTTCTTAAGAATGAACATTGTATAATTTCAACTGCACATGTTTCTGAAGATACAGATATATTTTATCGGAATAGCGATAGGCATGAAATATTATTTGCTCATCATGGCACAGGAAAATTTTATTCTGAATTTGGAGTGCTTCAGTTTGAACAATGGGACTATATTGTTGTGCCAAAAGGGACTACTTATCAAATTAAATTTGATGACTACAAAGATAATAAGCTGTTTATAATTGAATCCGATACTCCTTTTGAAATCCCTCAGCATTTTAGAAATGAATACGGCCAGCTAAAAGAAGATGCTCCTTATTATGAAAGAGATTTTAAAGTTCCTCAATTAACAGAACCTATTGATGAGAAAAAAGATTTTAAATTAATATTAAAAGTTTCCAATAGAACTTTCGAATATGTATTACCTCATCATCCTTTTGATGTTGTCGGCTGGGATGGGTTTTTATATCCATATACATTTAATATTAAAGAATATGCACCGAAAGTTGGTAAGATTCACCTGCCGCCTCCGGTTCACTTGATGTTTACGACCCAGCATTTTGTTGTTTGTAATTTTGTACCGCGGCTGTTTGATTTTCATCCGGATTCAATTCCAGCACCTTACTATCATTCGAATGTTGACAGTGATGAAATCCTTTATTATGTATATGGAGATTTTATGTCGAGAAGCGGGGTAGGTGGAAGGTTCAATTACACTTCATCCAATGGGAATTCCGCATGGCCCGCAGCCTGGTAAAACAGAAGCTTCAATAGGAAAGAAAGAAACAGATGAGTACGCGATTATGGTTGATACGTTTCATCACCTTGAGGTAACAAAAAATGTAAAAGAAACCATGGTTGAAGATTATCATCATTCATGGCTTGAAGCAAATTAAGAAAATAAATTATAGAGAAAAATCATGATAAAAATTCCTGAACATATTAAAAATTTGAAACCTTACAAAGCAGGCAAGCCAATTGAAGAACTAGTAAGGGAAAAAGGTTTAAACAAAATAGTAAAGTTGGCTTCCAATGAAAATCCCTTGGGCCCATCGCCAATGGCTGTTGAAGCAATTAAAAATAATTTAAATAATCTCCATAGATACACGAATCCATCAAGCTACAAGCTGGTACATGCAATTGCAGAAAAATATAAGAAGGATCCTTCACAGATAGTCTGCAGCAGCGGTTCCGATTCAATTCTTCAATTTATTATTACTGCATTTACAGATGAACATGATGAACTTTTAACTTCGGAAGGAACTTTTATCGGCTGGTATGTTAATTCAAATAAGTATGGTAGGAAATTAAATTTGGTTCCGCTAAAAAATTATCATTATGATCTTGATGGAATTGCTAATCGAATTAACCATAAAACAAAGATTATTTATCTTGCTAATCCAAATAATCCAACCGGGACAATGTTTACTAAAAGAGAGTTTGAAGCGTTTGTAAATAAAGTTCCAAAAAATGTTTTGATTGTGCTTGATGAGGCCTATACTATTTATGCAGAAAATAATCCTGAATATCCTAATGGTTTTAATTATGATTTGGAAAATTTAATTACGGTTAGAACACTTTCAAAAGCTTATGGATTGGCAGGAATAAGAATTGGATTTGCCATCGGGCCTTCTTATCTAATAAAAGAATTGTATAAAGTAAGACTGCCTTTTGAACCAAACTTATTAGCACAAGAAGCTGCTATTGCTGCTTTGGAAGATGATGAATTTTTAGTGATGACAAAAGAATTAAATAAAGTTTCACTAATTAAAATGAAAAATAAATTTGATGAGTTAGGTATTCAATATATTCCAACTTCAGCAAATTTTTATTTATTACTTTTTTCTTCTGAAGAAGAAGCAATTGAATTTAATAACGAATGTCTGAATTGTGGATTAATATTAAGACATGTAGATACATTTGGAATTCCAAATGGAATTAGAATTAATTCGGGGACTGAAAAAGAAACCGATTTCGCTTTGAATATTATTGAATATGTTTATATTAAAATATCAGAAAAATATAAACAAGCGTTGTGTCAATCATAGTTTGAGGTGTGAACCTGTTAAATAAACCCAATTTCTTTAAAAGAAATTGGGTTTATAAATTGTCATTACTTTTTTAACATATCACTTGCTTATGCATATAAATTGCTGCTCAAGTCATGTTATTTTTAATATATTTTTTGGTTTATTGGTTTAAAAAGATTATAATTTTTCCTATCAAAAATTAATTACTAATTACATTTGAAATGTTTTACATTCTTGCTAGTTTTTTTTTAAAATTATTATTTAATTCGGAGCTTAGATGAAATTAGTTTCTTATCTCGATCAATTTAAAGAAAGACTTGGAATTTATAACGATGGTATTGTTTATGATTTAAGGCAAAGTGCATCTGAATTGAATATTGAACTTCCATCAAACATGCGAAATTTTTTACGCGGCGAAGATGCTTTTATGGATGAAGCAAAGAAAGTTTCCGAACAAATTAAAGCAGGTAAAATAATATCAACTTTAGATCAAAAGGGAATAAAACTTATAGCTCCTGTCCCACGGCCAACTTCTTGCAGAGACGGATATGCATTTAGGCAGCATGTTTTAACAGCCAGAAGAAATCGCGGAGTTGCAATGATACCTGAGTTTGATAAGTTCCCGGTTTTTTATTTTACGAATCATAATGCAATTTTTGGCGAAGGAGATATTTTTGTTGAAGAAGATCATCTTCAATATCTTGACTTTGAGCTTGAAGCAGCAATTGTAATTGGTAAGAAAGGAAAAAATATTGATGCACTTGAAGCTGATAAATATGTTGCCGGCTATATGATTATGAATGATTTATCTGCTAGAAAGCTTCAAAGAGAAGAAATGAAATTAAATCTTGGCCCAGCCAAAGGGAAGGATTTTGCTACTGTTATCGGTCCATGGCTGGTCACACCTGACGAGTTGGAAGAATTTAAAATTAAAACTCCTACAGGAAATAAATTTGATTTGTCAATGTATGCATATCATAACGGTAAGAAAATATCAGAAGGAAATTTAAAAGATATGAACTGGACTTTTGCTGAAATTATTGAACGTGCCTCCTATGGAGTAGAACTGCTGCCAGGAGATGTAATTGGTTCAGGTACCGTTGGAACAGGTTGCTATCTTGAATTAAATGGAACGGCAGCTATCAAAGCAAAAGAAAGAGGAGAAAATTTTATCCCAACCTGGCTCCAGGCTGGAGATACGATTGAATTGGAAATTAGCTGTTTAGGGAAGCTTTCAAATACAATCAAAAGAGCACAGATAAGTTATTCAATATTTTCTAAAGAAAATAAATAATCATGTTACATTTTATTCCAAAAGAATTACCGGTACCTAAGGTTCATCAATTTTTAATTGGAGGGGTTGCACCTCGTCCGATTGCTTTAGTATCAACTTTATCAAAAGACGGAATTCCAAATTTATCTCCATTTTCTTTTTTTAATGTGTTCGGTGCTAATCCTCCGGTTGTAGCTTTTTCCCCATCAAGAAGAGGAAGAGATTCATCTTTAAAAGATACATATCATAATATTGTTGCAACAAAAGAATGTGTAATTCAAACAGTTACATATCCAATGGTAGAGCAAGTAAGTTTAGCTTCGACTCAATACAAATCGGAAGTGAACGAGTTTGAAAAAGGCGGCTTAACTCCGATTGAATCGGATATTGTTAAACCATATCGAGTTAAAGAATCGCCGTTTCAAATGGAATGCAAATTACTTGAAATGAAAAGTTATGGAGAAGGCGGTTCTTCAGCTAATATTGCAATTTGTGAAGTATTAAAATTTCACATTTCCGAAGACATAATTAAAGATGGAATTATACAGCCGGATTTGCTTGACCCTGTAGCAAGGATGTCTGGAAATTTTTATGCAAGGGCGAGCGGAAATGCCGTATTCACGGTTGTTCAGCCGACTACTAAAATTGGAGTCGGATATGATGAGCTTCCTGAATTTATGAAAGTATCAAATATTTATTCAGCAAATAATCTTGCTAAGTTTGCAAACATAGAGGTTTTACCATCAAAAGAAGAAGTTGTAAAAATAGTAGATGAAATAAATGAATTAATAATAAATGATTTTGAAATTTCCGAAGAAGCTTTCTATAGATATCAGCGTCACAATGAATATATTAAAATGTTCAAGGTAGCTCTTAATATTTTTTCAGATGATAAAGTTAAAGCAAAATTATTTTTTGAACTCACGGCCAAATGTGCTTTGGAAGCTGATAACATTGAATTTGCCTGGAAAGCAGCATTTCAAGCTGGACAAATTTAAAATAGATTTTTAAGTTACTCTACATTCTGATTAGATTTTTAAATACTATAAAACTAATTTCGTGATAATAGAATTGTGAGTATACTTTGATTGAACCACTCTGGAAGCCTACCATAGAATTAATAGAAAACTCAAACATGTTTTCATTCATGAAATATGTAGAGAAACTAATAGGCAAACCTATCTCAAATTATGATGAATTGTACAAATGGTCTATTTCAGATATTGAAGAGTTCTGGAAATCTATTTGGGTAATAGCTGGGGATATTCATTCAAAGCAATACGATAAAATTTTATCTGAAAGAAAAATGCCAGGTGCAAAATGGTTTGAAGGTGCTGAATTTAATTTCGCCGAGAATTTACTGAAGTTCAGAGACAACAAAATTGCAGTAATAAGTTATAGAGAGGACTTCCCAAAAGCCACACTGACTTATGAAGAACTTTATCAAAATGTTTCATCTTGTGTTACAGCGTTAAAAAACATTGGAGTAAAAAAGGGAGATAGAGTAGCAGGATTTATTACCAATATTCCCGAAGCAATAATTGCAATGCTAGCAGCTACAAGCATTGGTGCTGTTTGGTCTTCATGCTCGCCGGATTTTGGGTTACAAGGCGTGCTCGACCGTTTCTCTCAAATTGAACCTAAAGTTTTATTTGCCATTGAGTCTTATCAATACAATGGGAAAGAAAATAATTGCATAGAAAAGATTAAACAGATAAGTGAAAAAATTCCTTCTATCGAAAAAATAATTTTAGTTCCTAAGTTTAATGATTTTAAGTACGAACAAATTACAATCGCAAAAAATGATGAAATTAAAAATTCAATTTCATTTTTAGATGTATTAAAAAATCCTTCAGCAGAAATCGAGTTTGAGCAGCTTCCTTTTAATCATCCTGTTTATATTATGTATTCATCAGGCACAACCGGAAAGCCAAAATGTATTGTGCATAGTGCTGGTGGAACGTTACTGCAGCATTTCAAGGAATTATCACTTCATACAAACTTAAAGCGAAATGATATCATTACTTTCTATACCACTTGCGGATGGATGATGTGGAACTGGCTTGTCAGCTCACTTAATATCGGAGCTACGGTATTTTTATACGATGGAAGCCCTGCATATCCCAATGTTGAAACTTTATGGAAATTAATAGAAGAAGAAAAAATTAATATCTTCGGGACAAGTCCAAAGTTTTTAAGTATATCACAAAAATCAAATTTGATTCCAAAAGAAAAATTTAATTTGTCTTCTCTGAAAACAATTCTTTCAACAGGTTCACCTTTATCAAAAGAAAATTTTGAATGGGTATATTCTAATGTTAAAAAAGATTTACAGCTTTCTTCAATTTCAGGCGGGACAGATATAATATCTTGTTTCATGCTGGGGAATCCTATTCTTCCTGTTTATAGTGGAGAAATTCAATGCAGAGGTTTGGGAATGAAAGTAGAAGCCTATGATGAAGTAGGAAATTCAATTAAACAAAAAAAAGGGGAGTTAGTTTGTACAGAACCGTTCCCTTCAATGCCGGTTTATTTTTGGAATGACTCTACTAATGAAAAATATTTGAATGCATATTTTAGAAAATATCCCGGTGTATGGCATCATGGAGATTTTATCGAAATAACAGAACACAATGGAATAATTGTTTATGGAAGGTCAGATGCAACTTTAAATCCAGGTGGAGTAAGAATAGGAACAGCAGAAATTTATAGAATAGTTGAAAATATGGAAGAGATTTTAGACAGCATGGTTATTGGCCAAGAATGGAAAAATGATGTTAGGATAATTTTATTTGTTGTTTTAAAAAAAGATCTTGTTATAAATGATGAATTAAAAGATAATATTCGTAAAGAAATAAAGAGATTAGCATCTTCCAGGCACGTTCCGAATAAAATTATACAAATAAAAGAAGTACCGAGAACTATTAACGGAAAAAAAGTTGAAATCGCTGTGACCAGAATTATTCATGGAGAAACTGCAAAGAATAAAGATGCATTAGCTAACCCAAAATCATTAGCACAATTTGAAAATATTGAAGAACTAAATAATAATTAGGAATATTCGAAAATAAATATGCAAACATAATTTAGTAGGTCTCTATAAATAACATTAAAGCCTCAGTGAATATTTTATTATTGATTTTTTGTAATTATATTTATTCCATTATTTAAGGCAGGCAATGAACTTTATATCCGAAACGCAGGATGATATTAGAATAATTACCGTTAATTTAAAACGTGCTACCATATCTAATGCTGATGAATTTAGAATAATTCTTAATGAAGATATAAATAAAGGCTGGAAAAAAATTATTGTTGATTTGAACGTCTGTGAATTTATGGATAGTGTTTTTTTTGGTTCTTTAGTTTCCGGGTTAAAAGATATTGTAAAAATTGAAGGGGAAATTAAAATTTGTAGTTCAATATCCGATGCAAGTAAAATGCTTGAACATACAAGAGCAAATCGTGTATTCAGTCTTTATGAAAATAGGGAAGAAGCAATCAATAGCTTTTTAGAGACTTCATAGTTTGTATAAGACATTTCTTAAATTAATATTTCCCAAATTTTTCAGCGAGTTGAACTAACAATTCAATATTTTCTGATGGTGTTGATGGAGCAATAGAACAAGCGGTACTTAAGATATATCCCCCATTTGGTTTCCCAGCTTCAATTCGTCTTTTAACATCCTTTTCAACTTCTTTTTTTGAACCATAAAGCATTGTGTTTACCGGGTCAATGTTCCCCTTAATAAATGCTTTACCATTTAAAAAATTTGTTGCTTCTTCAATTTCAATATTACCTAATGGAGGTGGGTCAAGTGTGTCAATTCCATTAGTACCTGTTTCAAGCATTAAATCTAACCTATCACCAATGCTTCCACAAGTATGAGTATAAATTGGAACGTCATACTCTTGTCTTATTTTGTTTATTAATTTGCGCTCAAAAGGAAGAACGAATTCAGAGTAGTGATTTCTAGAAATTAATCCGCCTCCGGCAAAAGCAGATGAAATCAATAACGCATCGACTCCTTCTTTAAGATGAATTTTGGCAATTGCCGCAGCACCATCTGTTAATCTTTCCAAAATATCTTTTACTTTTCCCGGGTCATCCATTATAGCCATTAAAGCATTTTCATAATTAAGCAGTTCTAAAAATTGCGACCAGGGAGAGAATATTTCTGCATGTACTGAAATTTCACTCCCTACTTTTTCTTTTACTAGCTTGATTGTATCAGATATGTAGTCAGGGAAAGAGTTATCAATTTGTGTTTCATCATTTTCAAATCCCCATTTAAAAGGATATGATATTTCTTTAATCTCCCAGGGCTCAACGTAAAATAATTTATCAGGTATTAATTCGTTAAACTTTGGATAATACCGGGAACCATCCACCTGATTATAGTGAGGGTTATCATCATTTGGAATAATTGAAAAGCAACCGTTCTTCCAAGTTATTTTTTTGCCGGATTCATTCGATTCAATTTTTTTAATATAGTTTTTGATGTTGGGTGGCCTGCCAGGTAGATTAACTAATATTCCGTCAAATGAATATTTTTTTTGAAGCTGTACTAATGCTTCTGCAAAACCTTCAGAAGTAAGCCAGATATCTATCGGGTCAATACCCGAATACAAAAAATAATGTCCGATTGAAAGCTGGCACATCACCGGAACTCTATCCGGGGTACCAAGTGACATGGCAGCGTTCATTCTTTCTTTGGAAGTCATATTAAATAAGTATTATAGTTTTATTCTTGAAACTATAATTTGTCTATTCTTATTCTAAAATTAAGAATAAGTTTTAATCAAACAAGAATTAACAACCGCCAATTATTCTTTTTGCTTTTTTAACAGGGGCAGCAACTGTTTTACTCTTTTCAATCAATATAGGAATTTGCTTGCTTGCTTCTTCTCTAAATCTGTAGTCATCATCTTCAAGTTTTGTTTTTGCATCCCCGGGATTTTTGAAATCTAAAATTTCTTTTTTGAAATTATTAAATCCGCCTTTAAGAACCGAAACATTATCATATCCTAATTTGGATGCAATTACAGCAGCTTTTTTAGCTGTTAATTCATCATCTGCAATAAAAACATCTTCTTTATCTTTAATAGCTATTATTTTCTCGGCAAACTTTTCAAACAAATTATTAACGGTAAATGATATTGATTTGGGAAGATTTAATTTTTTAAATTCCGCTGCACTTCTAAAGTCAATTATTTGGATTTTGTCATTATCATTCATAATCCTAAATGCCAGTTCATCAGGGGTCATAACTTTTATATTGAATGAATTTACATACGCGACATTTTCAACATCTCTTTTGTAACTGTCTCTTACATCAGGCATGAAGAACGCTGTGAATCCAAAAATAATTGCAATGCTGGTTAAACCAAGATACAATCTACCAATTTTGAATTCCGGATTAGGTTTGCCATTAACTTTGTTTTCAATTATTTGAGTGAACCAAAATGCACCAACTGCAACTACGGTTAATAAGAAAGCGAATAAGCCTTGAGACATACCTAATGAATCAAACACTCTGACAAATCCCCATGGCTGTGCTTTGTATAAACTTTCAAATAAAGGATAGCCCTCGGCAAAAATAAAGATGCCCAGGAACGAGCCGACGATAAATACCATAGCATCTATTTTTCCAATTGCTGCTGCACAGAAACTTGTGCCAGGGCAGAAACCACCGAGCACAAAGCCAAGTCCCATTATTAGGCCACCTACTATAGCCGATGATAAAAATGTAGGATTTATGTAAATAAGATTTATATCTAACAGACCAAAATGTGTTAGCGCAACTACTCCAAGCATTGCTGTTACTCCAGCAGTAAAGAACACTCGAAGAACCGTAAAATCATAGCCGTAAAAAAGTCCGACTAATTTTTTGGAGGTTGAAAAGCCTGCTTGTTCTAATATAAATCCGAATGCAATTCCAATAAAGAATGCAACTACAAAGTTAAGTTCATTTCCAATTATATCAGGAACTAACGGTCCCATTTAATTATCCTTTCAAAATTTTTTGGAATTTGATAACTCAAATTCTTACTTGTTAAATCCAAAGTTTTCTAAAGAAATAGGCGAACATATAAGCTCCGCCAAATATTGCCATCATTGTAATAATGCCTCCAGTGGATAGCACAGCCATTCCGCTCAATGCAGCACCGCTTGTGCAGCCTCTTCCAAGCTGTGCGCCAAAACCAAACAACAGTCCGCCGAATAGAGCTCCCACAATTCTTGTCTGTGATTTTATCTTTGGCGATTTTTCTAAAGTGAAGTTTAGCCTGTTTGAAATTAAACCTGATGCAAAAGCTCCGATTAAAACTCCAATCATTTCGAACACCAACCAGTTTTTTAATGGATTGTTATTGTGTTCGGCTAAATATCCTTTATAAAATTCAGTGTTCTCAGTATGTGATGGAGCTACAGTTTGAACTACCGAAACAACACCGCTTTTGATTGCTCCGCTAGCTCCAAGGCCTCTGCCCGTGATATAAATTGTTGCGAGTAAAAGTATACCGAGAAAAAATCCCGCTAAGTACGGATTCATATATTTTGTAGTGTTCATAAAACTTCCTCTTCAGCTAATTTAATTTCTTCTTTAATTTTTTCCGGTTGACCTATTTCCATTTCTTCTTCATCTTCAATTTCTTCATATCCGGTAATCATTGCTTTTAAATTTGATGTGATGGTGCTTCCGGTTGTAATTAGGTAAACATGAGCTATGATAAATGCAACAAGTAGAAATGCACCTAAAGTATGAAGTAAAGCTATTGGTTCAACAGTTTTTAGATTTAAAACTTTGATTTCATTGCTTTGAGGATACCTATAAAACATGTATAATAATCCTGAAAGAACCATGATTGGTATTACTAATAATTTTAATCCAAGATAAACCAATCTTTGTAAGGGGTTTAATTTGCTAACTGCTGTTTTCTTTGTTGGATGAGGAGTGTTCTTAAATATTCCAATCAAATAAAAATTTATCTGTGATTTAAGATTATCTAAAGTTGGAAGATATTGTTTCCATTCCCCGGTTGTAAAATGCCAAAATATTGCAAACACAATTAATATTATGAAAGCATAAGCAGCAATAATATGATATTGAACTGCATTTTGATAACCAAAGAATTTTATTGTGCCATGAACTTCAAATCCGGTGAACGCCAAAAAGAAAATCAATATTGCCTGCATCCAGTGCCAAAAACGTTCAAAAGATTTGTAAATATAAATTTGTCTTTTTGTTATACTTTTTGATTTAGTTTTCATTTCCATTTTAACCTCTTGTTTTCATTTTTTTTGAGGAGAAAATTCTAACAGCTCCATGAAACAAAACACCAATTAATGTTAACAGTATTATTAAATAACCTGCTGTTTCAATAAAAGATGAATAATCTCTTGCAGGCATGTAAAAATCAGTTAATGAAGCAAGCCTGCTGTTTTCTCTTGTATGGCATTCTGTACATTGCACAGTTAAATCTTTTGTTGATACCATGTGATTTAATGGCCAGTACATTTTGGTTTTTATAAATCCAACTTTTCCGCTGAAAGGAAGACCTACATCTTTCATTCCTACTTCAGCAGCTTTTTCCCAATTGAAATCTTTCCAGAAAGCGCCTTCGCCTTTTTTATCAGCATAAAGTTTTGGTTGTAATAACATTTTATTAATAGGATCATAAGGCTGAATTGTTCTCATAATTTTTACAGGAATAATTTTAGAATCCCTATCAGTATAAGAACCATTTAACGTATTTATCTCAAGTGGTTTTGTAGTATCAGTAACTACGTCTCCTAAAAGATAATGTTCGGCAGTTCCATTGAACCATACATAATCAGGCTTAAGATTCTTTTCATATTTAAAACTGCCTTTGATTGATAAGTAAGTATGATCGCCGTTCTTATCATCAACCTCATAAGGCTTTCCATTTTTAAGTTTTCCGGCAGTTGACCAATCCCAAAAAGTTTTTGTAGCATTTACTTTTGCATACATTGGTATGTGGCAAGTCTGACAGGCAACTTTAACAGTGTGCTCATTTAAAATATTTTCTTTATGAGGGTTCTCTGTATGACAGTCTTCACAATAAACTCTATTGTAATTCATAGAAGAAACTGAATACATTTTTCCTTTGATGTTATGTTTTTCAGTTTTATGACAATCGATGCATTGTAAATTTGCTTCACCTACAGCCATGTGGACATCAACATCTTTTGTCGGTTCGAACATTGATTTTTCAAGGTCGCCATGCTTAACGTTATTTCCGCCGCCGCCAAAAAAATGACAAACACCGCAGTTAGATCTTTTTGGCTCACCAACATGCTGGGCTATATTGGATAAATCAACTGATGGATCAGGGAGGCCAGCCATCTCAGCACCCTTTGCATAAGTCTCTGTATTATCGTGACAAACAAGGCAATCAACTTCTTTAGGGTTATTGAAACTAAAATCTTTGCTTGTCATTCCATATCCGATATGGCATTTAGCACAGCTTTGTTCATTGCTTTGTACACCGATACAAAAATTATTTAAAGCATTCTTTTTCCCTAAGTAAACAATTCCTTTTCCCTGGATGTATTCGGCTCGTTCCCAATTCCAGTGATTAGATTTCATTATTTCTGCTGCTCTACCGTTATGGCAGGAAATGCATGCTGCAGTTACTTCTTGAGGAGTAGAAAATTTCTTTTGAAGCACTGCAAATTTAGTGTGATCAACTGAAGGAGAAGTTTTCTCTGAATACTTTTCCTTTAGTTTTGATTCTAAGGTTGGCTCATAACTTTTTGTTTTAAGAAGCGTAACTGTAGATACGAGCACTAGACCTAGTAAGGCTAATGTTATTATTATTTTTTTCATGAGATTTTACTGGTTAAGAGATTAGTTATTTATCCTTCAATAATTGAATTATACTGGATTTTACAGATTTGCATTCTGAAAAGTTTCTGTAGACTTCGCAGCTACGGCACTCCAATAATGAGCACGGATTGTTGATATGATGATGGGTCCAACAGGGGGCTGATTCAGTAGTATATGAATCACAATTATTTTTCTCAATTTCACTACATCCAATAATTTCCCAGCAAGGGATAAATGAATAAATTGTTTTTATTCCGTTAATACTAATTTTATATTCATTAATTGCTTTTCGAATGCATCTAATACGATCTATATCATACTGTGAATACAAGCGATGACTAGTTTTCTTTTTGAAGGGGAGAATCAATCCTTCTTTTTCATACATGCGAAGGGTGTGAACTGAAATCCCCAATATTTTTGCTGCCACACTTATAGAATATAGCGGCGTATCATAATTTACTGTTGTTTCCATCAAATTTTCAAAGTTTATATCAATACTTGATATCTATAAATATCAACTTCTCTGCCATTTATAATTATTGATTTTCTTGTAAAATTAAATGAGTAATAACAGCAAGACTGCCATGTCTGAGAAATTTTAAAGGCTTTTATTCTTTTTGATGGGAAAGATGAAGGGATGAAATGTTGTTATATTCAGCACACAAATATAATTTCATGAGATTTTTTGCTGAATTAAGTTCAACCTTTTCTTAAAGAAAAATCATCTTCTTGTTTAATGTTATAAAAAAGATTTGGAGAATAAAAGGGAAGTGATTCTGCTGCTATTAATTGAGCGCCCACTTTATCAATTAATCTTACAACTTTAACAATTTCCTTTTTCTTACCGAGCTTTTCTTGTTCAACTTGTTTCTTTAATAAATCTTCTGCAGTTAAAAAACACTTTCTATTATAAGCCCCGGCCAATTCAAATACATTACCATCTGCTTTTGCTAGAGTAATTTGCTTATCAGTTTTATAATCAACAATAAATTTAATCATCTCTTCTGAGATTAAAGGATATTCAGTTGATAAAATAAAATTCTTTTTAGTTTCAGTATGAAAAAGACCGGCATGAATTCCTGCTAATGGCCCTTTACTTTTGAAAAAATCTTCAAACATTTCAAGTTCAAGAAATTTGTACTCTTTAGGATTATTTGTAATTAAAATGACACGTTCAAAAATATTTGTCATTAAATTTTTTATATGTTCAATTATATTATTCTCTTTAATCTTTACATTTTTATTTTTATTAACCACAAGCGAGTTTTCACCGCCACCTAAAATTATTCCTGTTACATCCTTATACATATTTATGAGTCCTTTTATATTTTAAAAACCTCCGATGTTTTTTAGCATTGCTGCCGATAAGTAAATATATTAACTAATAATAGTGAAACCTCGGAGGTTTGGTTTCACTTTGGTAAATCTGAATTACATTTTCAAAAATTCAATGTTATTTAAATTTAATTTATAATGTTTAAAGAATTTATCAATTAAATTTTCTCTCACCACAAATATAATTTTAATTTTACTTTGATTGTCAATGCTTTTTAATATTTGAGAAATTGCTGGTTCCAATCCTTTCCCATTTAATTCGAGCGGGCCTATTTCATCGATGACAAGCCATTCCGGATTTGATTTAAAGGATTCAAATAATTTTTCTCTTGCCCACTCAAAAATATTCTCATCGAAAAGATATTTCCCAACAGAAATTGTCTTTTTATTTTCAGCTTTATAAGCTACTTCTAATTTTTTAATTTGATTAGAAGAAATGTGGTGTAAATGGCGTTTGCTATTTAATACCGGTGCTAATATCCCATCAGCATTATTTTCTTTTATCCAGTTTGCTAAAAAAGTTGTTTTGCCAATCCCGGTTTTACCGGATAAAATATAAATCTTTTTCATGCTTCTTCAAGTTGAAAAAATAAAATTGCAGCTATTGAATAACTTAAAAATACATTTATTTTTTTAATCCCTTTTATATTTGATGATTGACTCCATGAATTTGAGATAATAGTTCTGAATTGTGGAAAGAAGTTAATCATGTCTTCAACTTGAAATGAAGAAACGGAAGTCTTTTTACTCAATAATTTTTTAAATACTTTTAATAAGAAGGGAGATAAAAATTTAAACCAAACAAAAATTATAAAAGCTGACCTGATAAGCATTATAAAAATTTTAAGTGATATATTTTCGTCAACTTCAGGATGAAAATAAGAAAGCGCAATCATCATCAGAGAAAAAATAAAAATTAAGACCCCGGATTTCTTCTTCCACCAAACTTTTGATTTTTTTGTTTCTGAATATCTTGGAATACTAAATCTATTATTATTTATAACGAACAATGATTGAATTTTTTCTGATTCATTCAATGATAAATTTATAATTCTTCCCGGCAATCTCGCAGCAAAGAAACCGATATAAATTCCGGCGATTAAATGTATGAATAAATATAAACATATTATTGTGTAGCTTAAATATAAACTATGGCTATAAAAACTCATTCCAAATTGACTGAAAACAAATTTTGAGAATTCATCAATTGATTCCCAAAGAGAATTGCCGAATACAATAGTAAGAATTATTATCTTTTGTAATGCTGAAGTAACAAGAGTTAAAATTCCAAGCGAAATTGTGGAAAGCTTAAAGTGTTTTGAGGATGAGAATAAAATTTCTCCCATAAATCCTTGAAGTAAAACTGCAAAGTAAGCTGTAACCGGTGTATATGGGCTAACAAAACCTTTAATAATTAAAACTGTAAAAGTTGCTTTTAATATTATCCCTCTTCTTGAAAAAGTATCTGAAGTCTCGTGAGAAAAGTATGCAATTAGCGTGATGAAAATTACAGCAGCACTGCCGACAAATAATCCTGTGACGGGTATTTTAAATGCATGAAGTATACCGCCTAAAGCTGATTCACTAAAGCCCCATAGTGCGGTAATCCGCCAAATTACAATGGAATTATTCGTTTTGCTTTTAGTTATTATTGATTCTAAGTTCATTATAAACTGGTATCAATTATTTCAAATAAAAAATACAAATTACTGACCAGCAAGTCATATTTTAAGCTAAACTCATTTTTATTTTAGGCACTACTTTTTTATATTTCCAAATCACTATAAAAAACTTACACAGTAGTAAACAGTCAAAATAATTCTCTTAAATTCAATTCCAAAATAAGAATTTTTTAATATAAGTTGAGTTATTTTTCTATTTTCTACTAAATCTGGTATAAAAGGAAATCACTATTCATGTCAAATAAATATGAAATTGCAATTCTTGGCGGCGGGCCAGGCGGTTATGTTGCAGCAATACGTGCTGGTCAGTTAGGATTTAAAACTGTTGTGATTGACACTCAACCACTTGGAGGAATATGTTTAAACTGGGGCTGTATTCCAACCAAATCATTATTAAAGAATGCTGAAATTTACGACACCATAAAAAATCACGGAGAAGACTTCGGTATAACTGCAAAAGAATTATCATTTGATTTTAATAGAATAATAAAACGCAGTCGAGATATTTCCGAAAGAATTACTAAGAATGTAGAAATGCTGGTTAAAAAAAATAAAGTGGATAGAATAAAGGGTTATGGAAAATTGTTTTCAAGAAATCAAATTGATATTTATGATGAATCAAAAAAGAAAATTGATTCAATAACGGCAGATAAAATTATAATTGCTACCGGTGCAAG